>JAZKGU010000026.1:0-43533 GCA_040385745.1 Pseudomonadota bacterium | reverse complement strand
CCGTCCAACTTTCCGTGGTCACTTCAGAAGGCGGGGGCCTATAGCGCGCTAACACGGAGTTGGTGCGCTATGGCCCCCGCCTTCGCGCTAAGGTTTACCCACAAATACAGCAAACCCGTCGCCCCCGCGAAGGCGGGGGTCCATAGCGCTCTAGAACAGAGTTGACCATCCTGGCTGGTGGCGAACTAGCGACCGTTACTGGCAAGGTCAAGCCAACACTGTTTTTAGGCGCTATGGACCCCCGCCTACGCGGGGGCGACGAGCTATCGTGATACTTGCGGGTAAAGCTCAGGCCTTCGCGGGGGCGACGGCTTTTTCCGACTGTTTCTCGGCTTAGTTCTTCGACTGATCCACCAGCTTGTTCTTCGCGATCCACGGCATCATTGCGCGCAGCTTGGCGCCGACTTCTTCGATCGGGTGCTCGGCAGTCAGACGACGGCGCGAGATCAGCGTCGGGGCGCCGGCCTTGTTTTCCAGGATGAAGCTCTTGGCGTATTCGCCGGTCTGGATGTCCTTCAGGCACTGGCGCATGGCATCCTTGGTGGCCGAGGTCACGACCTTCGGACCGGTCACATACTCGCCATACTCGGCATTGTTCGAGATCGAGTAGTTCATATTGGCGATGCCGCCTTCATAAATCAGGTCGACGATCAGCTTCAATTCGTGCAGGCACTCGAAGTAGGCCATTTCCGGCGCATAGCCAGCTTCCGTCAGGGTCTCGAAACCAGCTTTGATCAGCTCGACCGCGCCACCGCACAGCACTGCCTGCTCGCCGAACAGGTCGGTCTCGGTTTCTTCGCGGAAGTTAGTTTCGATGATGCCGGCACGGCCACCGCCGTTGGCCATGGCGTACGACAAGGCGATATCGCGCGCGCTGCCGGACTTGTCCTGGTACACGGCGATCAGGTGTGGTACGCCACCGCCTGCTGCGTAAGTGCCGCGCACGGTGTGGCCCGGCGCTTTCGGCGCGATCATGATGACATCGAGGTCGGCGCGTGGCACAACCTGGCCGTAGTGCACGTTGAAGCCGTGGGCAAAGGCCAGTACCGCGCCCTGCTTGGCGTGCGGAGCGACGTTCTCGTTGTAGACCTGGGCAATGTTCTCGTCCGGCAGCAGGATCATGATGATGTCGGCGGCTTTGATGGCGTCGTCGACTTCTGCAACCTTGAGACCGGCCTGCTCGACCTTGTTCCAGGAAGCGCCGCCCTTGCGCAGGCCAACGGTGACGTTGACGCCCGAATCGTTCAGGTTTTGCGCGTGGGCGTGGCCCTGGGATCCGTAGCCGATGATGGCAACGTTCTTGCCTTTAACGAGGGAGAGGTCGCAGTCTTTGTCGTAAAAAACGTTCATGATAGTCCTATAATTTTTAGTTTGAGTTTCGTGCCTTCGGGCACATTACACTTTGAGGATACGTTCGCCGCGGCCGATACCGGAACCGCCAGTGCGTACAGTTTCGAGGATCGACGCGCGGTCGATCGAATCGATGAACGCATCGAGCTTGCCCTTGTTGCCAGTCAGTTCAACCGTGTAGGTTTTTTCCGTGACGTCGATGATGCGGCCGCGGAAAATGTCGGCTGTGCGCTTCATCTCTTCACGTTCCTTGCCGACGGCGCGTACCTTGATCAGCATGAGTTCGCGCTCGATGTGGGCGCCTTCGGTCAGGTCGACCACTTTCACCACCTCGATCAGGCGGTTCAGGTGCTTGGTGATCTGCTCGATGATGTCGTCCGAGCCGCTGGTGACGATGGTCATGCGCGACAAGGTGGCGTCTTCGGTCGGGGCCACGGTCAGCGTTTCAATGTTGTAGCCGCGGGCAGAGAACAGGCCCACCACGCGCGAGAGCGCGCCGGCTTCGTTTTCGAGCAGGACAGAAATAATATGGCGCATTACAAGTCCTCCGAACCGAGCAGCATTTCCGACAGGCCCTTGCCAGCTTTCACCATCGGCCAGACGTTTTCCGACTGGTCAGTAATGAAATTCATGAACACCAGGCGGTCCTTCATGCCGAACGCCTCTTTCAGGGCGCCGTCGACGTCGCCCGGCTTTTCGATCTTCATGCCCACGTGGCCGAAGGACTCGGCCAGCATCGAAAAGTCCGGCAGCGAATCCATATACGATTCGGAATAGCGCGAACCGTAATCGATCTGTTGCCACTGGCGTACCATGCCGAGGAAGCGGTTGTTGAGCAGAATGATCTTCGGCGTCAGGTGATATTGCTTGCAGGTAGCCAGTTCCTGGATGCACATCTGGATCGAACCTTCGCCCGTGATGCACGCCACCGTCGAGCCCGGGTTGGCCATCTGCACGCCCATGGCGTACGGCAGGCCCACGCCCATGGTGCCCAGACCACCGGAATTGATCCAGCGGCGCGGCTTGTCGAACTTGTAGTACTGCGCCGCCCACATCTGGTGCTGGCCCACGTCGGACGTAATGAAGGCGTCGCCTCCGGTGATGTCCCAGACCTTTTCTACCACCGACTGCGGCTTGATGACCAGATCGGAATCGGCGTACTTGAGGCAATCGCGCCCGCGCCATTCACCGATCTGCTTCCACCAGTCCTTGAGGCTGGCTGGATTGGGCTTGGCTTCCGCCGCGTCGAGCTGGGCCAGGAATTCGATCAGCACGTCCTTGACGTTGCCCACGATCGGAATATCGACCTTGACGCGCTTGGAGATCGACGATGGATCGATGTCCACGTGGATGATCTTGCGCGGGTTGGAGGCGAAGTGTTTCGGGTTGCCGATCACGCGGTCGTCGAAGCGGGCGCCGATGGCGATCAGGACGTCGCAGTGCTGCATCGCCATGTTCGCTTCATAGGTGCCGTGCATGCCGGGCATGCCGACGAAGTTCTCGCTCGACGCCTTGTAGGCGCCCAGGCCCATCAGCGTGTTGGTGACCGGGAAGCCCAGCTTGTCGACCAGCTTGTTCAGCTCGGGCGAGGCATTGGCCAGGATCACGCCGCCGCCGGTATAGATCATGGGACGCTCGGCCTGCAGCAGCAGCTGGACGGCCTTGCGGATCTGGCCCGAGTGGCCCTTGTCGATCGGCTTGTACGAGCGCATCTCGATATCCTTCGGATAATCGTAGACGCACTTGTGCATCGTGATGTCCTTTGGAATATCGACCAGTACCGGGCCGGGGCGGCCAGTCCTGGCGATAAAAAATGCTTTCTTGATCGTCGAGGCAAGGTCTTTCACGTCCTTGACGAGAAAGTTATGCTTGACGCAAGGGCGGGTGATGCCGACAGTGTCGCATTCCTGGAATGCATCCTGGCCGATGGCGTGGCTAGGTACCTGGCCTGAAATGACGACCATGGGAATCGAATCCATGTAGGCCGTGGACAGGCCGGTAACGGCATTGGTGACGCCCGGACCGGAGGTCACGAGGGCGACGCCCACCGTATTGGAGCTGCGCGAATACGCGTCGGCTGCATGCACTGCTGCCTGCTCGTGGCGTACCAGGACGTGCTGGAATTTGTCTTGATTAAAGATGGCGTCGTAGATGTAGAGGACCGCTCCGCCTGGATAGCCAAAGACGTGTTTTACGCCTTCTTCCGCCAGACAACGCACTACAATCTCAGCGCCCGTGATGGGGACTGATGCTTCGTTGTTCATGATACATTCCTTTCAAGACCCATTGGGAGGTGATCGGATGCTCTTTCCTAGCGAAGTACGCGTGTCGCAACAGCTCTCAGGCTTCCCTTCTTTCTGCGGTCACGTCGATCTTTCATCTCGCCGTAGGGAGATTACGAACCGGCGCTAAACGCAACTCGTTTGGCATGAGTTTCTGTAGCGATTACTGCGAACCTCTCGCGCTTGTGGCACGGGTTGGAGCAAACTGCCTACATATGAAAGCGCGTCATGCCGGAGATGGCGTTGTGAGCCGGTCCCAGCGTGACCATAGAGCCTTGTGTTGCAAAGCGTTCCATACCTTACCGCGCTGCACCATTTTGGTCAAGTTAAAAAAGGCCGAAAACGCGCGAATAGAAGAGAGATTCCAGCCAATTCGACTGTTTACCATGCAAATAGAGCCATTCTTTGCTAGGATTCGTCAGTTTTCCGAGAAGCACATCCCACAGCGCAGGCATGGCCACAGACAAAGAGTTATCCGATTTTCTTGAGAATGTCGAACGGCGTGCTTTCAAACAGGCCGTCTACGCCGTGCGCAAGGACGAATCCGCCCTGGACATTGTCCAGGATGCGATGATCAAGCTCGCCGAAAAGTATGGAGACAAGCCCGCGGCCGAGCTGCCGATGCTGTTCCAGCGCATCTTGCAAAATACCATCCTCGACTATTTCAGGCGCGAAAAGGTGCGCAATACCTGGGTAAGCTTGTTTTCCAGCATGGGAAAACGCGATAGTGACAACGAGGAATTTGATATACTGGATTCCCATGAGGCAGAACATGGAAGCGCCGCCGCCGAGTCGAGTGCCGACCTGTTCGAGCGCAGGCAAACCATTGAATTGATTGACGCGGAAGTACAAAAGCTGCCGACGCGTCAACGAGAAGCTTTCCTCATGCGTTACTGGCAAGATATGGACGTGGCTGAAACGGCCGAAGCCATGGGGTGCTCCGAAGGCAGCGTCAAGACACACTGCTCACGCGCCACTCATGCTCTCGCCGAATCGCTGAAAGCCAAGGGAATAAAATTATGAACGCCGACGATCTCAATTTTGCGTACAAGGTGCGCCACGCCTTGAACGAACAGCTCGATCATCTCCCTGCATCGACAACCGAGCGCCTGGCCGCTGCGCGCAAGAGCGCCCTCTCCCGTAAAAAATCCGATAGCGGCGTGCACATCGCCCAGCGCCGCCTGGCTGGAGGCTTCGGCAAACTGTTCAACTTCGAACTGGCCGGCCGCGTGGCCGTCGCCGTCCCCATCATGGCGCTGGTCATCGGCCTGGCCGGAATCTACGAGTATGAAGAAGAGCAGCGCATCGCTGAAATCGCCGAGCTCGACGCGGCTGTGCTGTCGGACGAATTGCCGCTGACTGCCTACCTGGACCAGGGTTTCAACGCCTACCTCGCCAAGCAAGCGCAATAAGGATGGCCGTCATCCACTTCAGCCAATTTACCCGTTCGGCGATGCTGGTCATTGCCCTGCTGGGCGCGTGCGCAACGGTATCGGCCCAGACGCCGCCCGTCCAGACGCCAGCCAAACCGCTGTTGTGGAATCAGCTGTCGCGCCCACAGCAGGTGGCGCTTGAGCCCTTGCTGGCCGAATGGGACAAGATGGACGCGGCGCGCAAGCAGAAATGGCTGGAAATCGCCAACCGTTATTCCTCCATGAAACCGGACGAGCAGCAGCGCATGCACGAGCGTATGCGCGATTGGCTCAAGCTGACGCCCGAGGAACGCCGCGTTGCGCGCGAAAATTACACGTTGAGCAAGAAGCTGGGAAAGAATCAAAAGTCGGTCCAGTGGGAGCAGTATCAAGCCCTGCCCGAGGAAGAAAAGAAGAAGCTCGCGGCCGATGCTGCCAGCAAAAAGCAGGTCACCAACCTGCCCCCGAAAACGCAGCCCAAGGCCATTGCCCCGACCAAGCCGGCCCCGGCAAAGCCAGCACCCGCCTCAACTCCGCCGGTAACGCCGGCCGCTCCTGTTCCCAATGTCAAATAGCACGTCGCCTGTCGAAACACCTTCCCTCAAACGCCGTCTGATCTGCCTGATTTATGAAGCGTTCCTGGTCATCGCCGTGGCGGCGCTGGGGATTCTCATTTTCCTGGTGGCCACACAACTTGTAAAAGAATCGGTCCGGGACTTGCTACGTCCCGTCGCTCTGTTCGTTTTTGTGGGCTGGTACCTGATTCACTCATGGGCGGGAACCGGATTCACGCTGGCCATGAAAACCTGGCGCATCAAGCTGGTCAAGGTAGGCTACGCTAAAGTGCCGCTTGTTGCTGCCATGGTGCGCTATGTATTGGCATGGGGATGGGTATTGCCGGCTTTTGCAGCGGGCTACTTTCTGAACCTGAGCCGCCCCATGATCGGCGCAGCGCTGGCCGTCAACATCGTGCTGTGGGCGCTGACGGCCTTCCTGGACAAGGACCGCCAGTTCCTGCATGACAAGATCGCCGGGACGCGCCTGATTTCCTTGCCAAAACCGGTAAAGCCCGGCGCCTGATCCGCTTGCAGAGGCTGTCAGCCCTCACTCCGTCTTCCCCGCAGAGGCGGGGATCCATAGCATCGTTGGTAAGTGTTTAAATACAAATGGCTCGTCAGCACAAATGATGTGCTATGGATCCCCGCCTTCGCGGGGAAGACGGGGAGTTGGAGCATATCGTATTTGGCTTTTTGCGGCAGTCTCTACAGGCGGAAACCCAGCTTGACGCTGGCCGACTTGTTGCCGCCGGTGCTATCGACTTCGGCCGCCAGGTTGGCGATGCCCAGGTTGAAATTCACGCCTGCAAACACCTTGTTGCCGGTCGGCGTCTCCTTCTTCAGGTTGAAGACGTTCGGCGTGACCGTGCCCCAGACCTTGCCGACACCTGCATAAGGCGTAACGTTCAAGAAACCCTTCGATACCGTCAACTCCAGGCTGCGGGTGTCCATGTCGAGTTCATCCACGCCAAACAGCCGGGTCGCGGCCGCCCGGACTGACAGCGCCGGCGAGGCCACGCCGCCTTCCAGGATGGCGTACTTGATTTCCGCGCCGATCAGCTTGATATCCGAACCCGGAACCATGCTCAGGCTGGCGCCCACATCGATTTTGAACGGCAAGCCCTTGTGGACGTGCACCTTCGGCAGGTAGAGCGTGGAGTCGTCCGCGCCGGCCTTGCGCCAGATGTCCGAGTGCTCCAGCTTGGTTGAAGTCAGTTCCACGCCGACATCGAAGCCGATGATGCCCAGCGGTTCGGCGGGCGACACGGCCTTGTAGCTGCCTGCCGAGATGAAGTCTTTCGACAGCTTGCTGAACTCGGACTGGGACAACAGGCTCAGCTTGTCGAAGTCATCGGCAATGGCGGGCGCGGCCATGGCAGCCAGGAGGAGCGTGCAAACATACTTTAATTTCATGGGTTATCCTTAAGTCGAATAAAAAGTGAGGCGAGGCAGAGGTGATTGCGGATCAGTGTCCACTATGTGGCAGGGAACTAGGTGCGATCAATATCGACCGTCATCATCTGATCCCCAAAACCTTCAAAGGGAAAGAGCAATTTCCCATCCATAAGATTTGCCACCGAAAAATTCATTCAGCGTTCACCGAGCGCGAGCTTTTGCAGGTTTATAACACCTGGGAGGCTTTGCGGGCGCACGAAGAGATCCGGACGTTCATTGCATGGGTGGCGAAGAAGGACCCCGGATATTTTTCAAAGACGGTCAGCACCAATCGCAAGCGCGGTCGCTAGTTGCGCCCCGCGCAGCTTGCGCGTTAAAAGCGCTCGTAGTCGTGCAGATAACGCCACTGCCCTGCCGGCAAACTCGCCATGGGCACGCGTCCGATGCGAATGCGCTTGATCGATACCACCGTCAGGCCAACCATTTTGCACATGTGGACGATCTGGCCCGGCTTGGGACCCTTGAGCGCGAAGCGCAGCCGCGTTTCGTTCTGCCAGCTTACCTTCATGGGCGGGATTTCCTTGCCATTGAAGGGCAATCCATGATTGAGCAGCGCAAGCCCATTATCGGCAATGGCGCCGGACACTTCCACGATCAGCTCCTGCTCAACGCGATTGGCTTCATCCACCAGCTTGCGCGCGATGCGGAAGTCCTGGGTATACACCACCAGGCCGGCGGCATTGGTCTCGAGCGGCATGCACAAGGTGAGCTTGGACAGGTGGCGCTTGAGGAAGCGCTGGGCGCCATGCTCGGCCACCTGGAGCGTGTCAGCCGAGAGCAGTTCGAGCGCCAGCTTGCCATCCGTGCCCATGCCGGCGTTGTAGCCCGCCGGCTTGTGCAACAAGATCGTCACCGGCAGCACTTCGGCCAGGGTGGCGTCCGGGTGAATCGTCACTTCCTGATCGTCCTCCACACGCGCGCCCGGCTCTTCGACGATGGCGCCATCCACGCTGATCCAGCCGCCGCTGATGTACTGCTCGGCCTCGTTGCGGGAACACGGGATCATTTCGGCCACGCGCTTGGCCAGGCGGATATTGGATTCGTCGCTCATCGGCTTTCGCGCCAGTCCTGGAAGAATGCGGTGAATACGGCGATGACGCGCTCGATGTCGGCGGCCGAGATGTTCAGATGCGTCACCAGGCGGGTGTGCTGGCCCACCGTGGCGCGGATATGCTCGCGCAGCAGGGTCGCTCGCAAGGCATCGACCGCAGCCGGCGGCACTTCAACGTAGAAGATATTGGTTTGCGGGGTGGCCACCGTGAGCTGCGCAATTTGCGACAGGCCCTGCGACAGGCGCGCGGCGTTGGCGTGATCGTCCGCCAGGCGCGCCACATTGTGCTCCAGCGCGTACAGGCCCGCTGCTGCCAGAATGCCAGCCTGGCGCATGCCGCCGCCAAGCATCTTGCGCCAGCGTTTGCCCTGCTCGATGAACGCTTTCGGACCGCACAGCACCGAGCCCACCGGCGCGCCCAAGCCCTTAGACAGGCACACCGATACACTGTCGAAACCCTTGACCGCGTCGCGCAGGCTCAAGCCCTGCTTGACGGCGGCGTTGCAGATGCGCGCGCCGTCGAGGTGAGTTGCCAGGCCACGTTCATGGGCCAGCGCGGTGGCAGCTGCCATGTACTCGGCGCCCAGCACCTTGCCGCCGATAGTGTTCTCCAGCGCCAGCAAGCGGGTGCGGGCGAAATGCATGTCATCCGGTTTGATGTACGCTGTAATGTCCTTGAGCGCGATCGAGCCGTCGGGCTGATTGGCGATTGGCTGCGGCTGGATGCTGCCCAACACCGCTGCGCCGCCACCTTCGTATTTGTAGGTATGCGCGTCCTGTCCGACCAGGTATTCGTCGCCGCGCGCGCAATGCAGCAGCAGCGCAATCAGGTTGCTTTGGGTGCCCGAAGGCGCAAACAGTGCAGCCTCGTAGCCGAACAGTTCTGCGGTGACGTCCTGCAGACGGTTCACGGTGGGGTCGTCGCCATAGACGTCGTCGCCTACCGGCGCGGCGGCCATCACGGCCCGCATCGCTTCCGATGGCTGGGTCACGGTGTCGCTGCGCAGGTCGATCCAGTGTTGGGTAGTGTCGCTCATGTGCTTGTTTCTGCCTGGTTCAGATGTTGGGTGTAAAAACGCTCGCCCATCTCTTCCAGGCCGAGCGTGGTTAAAACTTCCTGCAGGCGCTCGCTGGGGCGCTTGCGCGGCAGGTTCTTGTAAGTGGCGATGATCAGCTCATTTTTCATCGAGTGCTCCCAGCCCACCAGTTCGGTCACGTTGACATGGTAGCCGTGGGCCTCGAGCTGCAGGCAGCGCAGCACGTTGGTGATCTGGCTGCCAAATTCGCGTGTGTGGATAGGGTGGCGCCAAATCTCGGTCAGCGCGCTCTTGCCAAGGTCGCGGCCCTTGTTCTTCTTGAGCACCGTGGCCACTTCGGCCTGGCAGCACGGCACCAGCACCATGTACTTCGCGCGCTTTTTCAGGGCGAAGTCGATGGCATCGTCGGTGGCGGTGTTGCAGGCATGGAGGGCGGTGACAATATCGATCTGGTCCGGCAGCTTGCTCGACGTGGTCGACTCGGCCACCGACAGGTTCAGGAAGGACATGCCGGGAAAGCCGAGTTTTTGCGCCAGCGCTGTCGACTTTTGCACCAGTTCTTCACGCGTTTCGATGCCGTAGATGCGCGAGCCATCGTCATGGCCCTTGAAGAACAGGTCGTACAAAATGAAGCCGAGGTAGGACTTGCCGGCGCCATGGTCCACCAGCGAAATGGCCGGGTGATCCTGCTGCAGTTCCTTGAGCAGCGGCTCGATGAACTGGTACAGGTGGTAGACCTGCTTGAGCTTGCGCCGGCTGTCCTGATTGAGCTTGCCGTCGCGCGTGAGGATGTGCAGTTCATGCAGCAGTTCAATCGACTGGCCAGGACGAATTTCAGGCGCCAGCTCGGACGCGCTCTTGCCCTGGTCAGCGCGCTTCATCGATCCACGCCTGTTGTATAGCTTCGAGTACTTTCTCGCCGCCGCGGGTGCGGTCGTCGTCAAAGCCGTCGAGGCTGACCACCCAGTTATGCAGGTCGACAAAACGCACTGCAGCCGGGTCGATCTCGGGATGGGTATCGCACAGCGCCTCGGCGATTGCGGTAATGTCAGCCCACTTCATGTTCAATGACTCTTTTCAGCCGCGTGGTTGATGGTGTACTTGGGGATCTCGACGACCAGGTCCTTGTCGCCAATGACGGCCTGGCACGACAGGCGTGAGACCGGTTCCAGGCCCCAGGCGCGGTCCAGCATGTCTTCCTCGTCCTCGCTTGGCTCATTGAGGCTGGCAAGGCCTTCGCGCACCAGCACGTGGCAGGTAGTGCAGGCGCAGACCAGGCCGCAGGCATGCTCGATCTCGATATCGTTTTCGAGCAGGGTATCGGCCACGGTCTTGCCGGCGGGCGCCTCGAGCACTGCGCCCTCAGGACAAAATTCTGGATGGGGAAGGATGACGATTTGTGGCACGGTGAGTCCCTTTTATATTGATCAGACTTCGTCGAGCGATTTGCCGGCCAGCGCGCTACGCACGCTCTGGTCCATGCGGCGCGACGCGAATTCTTCGGTGGCGGCGGCAAGCGCCTCGACGGCCGCATGCAGCGTGCCGGCGTCAGGTGTGTCCATGGACGCGCGCAGCGCCAGCATGGAGGTATCGACTGCCGCGCGTTCTTCCGGCGAGAGCAAGGCGCCGTCGACGTCGAGCGCGGCCTGGGTGGCAAGCAGAATGCGCTCGGCCTCGACCTGTTCTTCGCGCAGGGCGCGCTGCAGCATGTCGCCCTTGGCAGAAGTAAAGGACTCCTGCAGCATGCGTGCAACGTCGTCATCGGCCAGGCCATAGGACGGCTTCACAGTGATCGACGCTTCCACGCCGGAGCGAGTTTCGCGCGCCGACACTGACAGCAGGCCGTCAGCGTCGACCTGATAGGTGATGCGGATGCGTGCGGCGCCCGCCACCATGGGCGGAATGCCGCGCAGCTCGAAGCGCGCCAGCGAACGGCAATCCGACACCAGTTCGCGCTCGCCCTGCAGCACGTGCACGGCCAGCGCGGTCTGCCCGTCCTTGAAGGTGGTGAATTCCTGGGCGCGAGCGCATGGAATGGTCGAATTGCGCGGGATGATTTTTTCAACCAGGCCGCCCATCGTCTCGATGCCCAGCGAAAGCGGAATCACGTCGAGCAGCAGCCAGTCGTCGCCTGCGGCACGGTTACCGGCCAGGAGGTTGGCCTGGATTGCGGCGCCGAGCGCGACGACCTTGTCCGGGTCGATGTTCGCGTGCGGGATGGTCTTGAAAAACTCGGTGACCGCACGCCGCACGTGCGGCATACGCGTGGCGCCGCCCACCATCACCACGCCGTCCACGTCGTCGACCGAGACAGAGGCGTCGCGCATGGCTTTCTTGATGGCGTTCATGGTCTTGCCGACCAGGTGTTTGGTGATATCGGCGAAGGTCTCTGCCGATATCTTCACGTGCACCATTTCGCCGGAATTGAGCAAGGCGTCGATGGTGGTATCGGCATTGGTCGACAGCAGCTCCTTGGCCTGGCGCGCCTTGACCATGAGGGTTGCCGTGTCTTCGTCGGACAGCGGGGCAAGCTTGGCCTGCTCGCAGATCCAGCAGAACAGGCGATGGTCGAAATCGTCGCCGCCGAGCGCGGAGTCGCCGCCCGTCGACAGCACCTCGAACACGCCCTTCGACAGCTTGAGGATCGAAATGTCGAAGGTGCCGCCACCCAGGTCATAGACCGCGTACACGCCTTCGGAGCCATGATCGAGGCCATAAGCGATTGCCGCAGCGGTCGGTTCGGACAGCAGGCGCAGCACGTTCAGACCGGCCAGCTGGGCGGCATCCTTGGTGGCCTGGCGCTGGGCGTCGTCAAAGTAGGCGGGCACGGTAATGACCGCGCCGACCAGGTCGTCACCTAGTGAATCTTCGGCGCGCTGGCGCAGCGTGGCCAGAATCTGGGCGGAGATTTCAACTGGGCTCTTGATACCGGCGACGGTTTTGATCTGCACCATGCCGGGAGCGTCCTGGAAGGCGTAGGGCATGTTCTCGGCGTAGGCGATATCGGCGAGGCCGCGGCCCATGAATCGCTTGACCGAGACGATGGTGTTTTTTGGGTCGGTGGTCTGGTGGGCCTGCGCCTTGTAGCCGATGTTGGCGTGGCCGTTGGGCAGGTAGCGCACGATGGACGGCAGCAAGGGGCGGCCTTCTTCGTCGCTGAGCACTTCAGGGATGCCGCTGCGGACAGTGGCCACCAGCGAGTTGGTGGTACCCAGGTCAATGCCCACAGCCAGACGATGCTGGTGGGGTGCGGTCGACATGCCGGGTTCGGAGATTTGGAGAAGTGCCATTGTTTGATCTACTTATTATGATTCCCGTCTCCCCGCGGAGGCGGGGGTCCATAGCACGGTATTGCAGAGGCGCTATGGATCCCCGCCTGCGCGGGGACGACAGGTTAACTCTTATCGGGCCAGCCAATAAATGGCTTAGATTCTAACTATCCAGCGCGTCCAGCGCGTAATTCAGCTCTTCCCCAAACTTCTCAAGGAACATGAGCGCGCGCACGCCTTGCGCCGCGTGCTCGTAGTCGCCGGCGTCAAGCTGCTGACCGACGGCGCCAAGGCGCGCCTCGCGCTCGGCGCCCACTTCGGCCTCGAGCGACTCCAGCGCTGCCAGGTCCTTGTCCGCCCTCGCCTCGCCCAGCGCCTCGCGCCATTCCATCTGCTGCATCAGGAAGTCCATCGGCATGGCCGTGTTGGACTCCGTTTTAAGGTCCACACCATTGAGCTCGCACAGGTACTGCGCGCGCTTTTGCGGATTTCTGAGCGTCTGGTATGCCTCGTTGGCGCGCGTAGCCCACTGCATGGCGACGCGCTTTTCAGCGTCGGTCGCGTTGACGAAGCGGTCCGGATGCACCTGCCCCTGCACGTCGCGATACGCCGCGTCGAGGGCGCCGGCATCGATTGCAAAGCTAGCCGGCAGCTGGAACAGGTCGAAGTGATTCTGCATCTGACCTTAAATACGGAAGCTCTCGCCGCACCCGCATTCATCCTTGACCTGCGGGTTGTTGAACTTGAAGCCTTCGTTCAGGCCTTCGCGGGTGAAGTCGAGCTCGGTGCCGTCGATGTAAGGCAGGCTTTTCGGGTCGACGAACACCTTTACGCCGTGCGACTCGAAAACACTGTCTTCGTCGGCCGCCTCGTCAACGTATTCAAGCTTGTAGGCCAGACCCGAACAGCCCGTGGTACGCACGCCAAAACGCAGTCCCACACCCTTGCCGCGACGCTCAATGTAGCGGGTGATGTGCTTTGCTGCTTTTTCGGTCAGTGTGATTGCCATAAGTTCTCTCGCTTATACAGCGGCCGGGTGCTTGGTCTTGTAGTCCAGCACAGCAGCCTTGATGGCGTCTTCGGCCAGAATCGAGCAGTGGATCTTGACCGGCGGAAGAGCCAGCTCTTCGGCAATTTCCGTGTTCTTGATCGACAGCGCCTGGTCGAGCGTTTTGCCCTTGACCCATTCGGTCACCAGCGACGACGATGCAATCGCCGAGCCGCAGCCGTAGGTCTTGAACTTGGCATCTTCGATCAGGCCATCGGCGCCAACCTTGATCTGCAGTTTCATGACGTCGCCGCAGGCCGGCGCGCCGACCATGCCGGTGCCGATCGTCTCGTCGCCCTTGTCGAAGGCGCCGACGTTACGTGGATTTTCGTAGTGGTCCAACACTTTTTCCGAATATGCCATTTTTAGTACTCCTGATAATTCAATACGGTTAGTGGGCTGCCCATTGGATCGAATTGATGTCGATCCCTTCTTTGAACATATCCCACAGCGGCGACAGCTCGCGCAGTTTATGCACCTTCGACTTGAGCAGGTTCACTGCAAAGTCGATGTCGGCTTCGGTCGAGAAGCGGCCGATGGTAAAACGGATCGAACTGTGCGCCAGTTCATCGCTGCGGCCGAGGGCGCGCAGGACATAAGATGGTTCCAGGCTGGCCGAAGTACAAGCCGAACCGGACGACACGGCGATGTCCTTGATCGCCATGATCAGGGACTCGCCTTCGACGTAGTTGAAGCTCACGTTCAGATTGTGCGGCACGCGATGCTCCATGTCGCCATTGACATAGACTTCCTCGATCTCCTGCAGGCCGCGCGCCAGACGGTCGCGCAGCGCCGTCACGTGGGCGATCTCGCTGTCCATTTCTTCCTTGGCGATGCGGAAGGCTTCGCCCATGCCGACGATCTGGTGCGTTGGCAGCGTGCCCGAACGCAGACCGCGCTCATGACCGCCACCGTGCATTTGCGCTTCCAGGCGCACGCGCGGCTTGCGGCGCACGTACAGGGCGCCGATGCCCTTGGGGCCATAGGTCTTGTGGGCCGTGAAGGTCATCAGATCGCACTTGGTGTTTTCGAGGTCGATCTTGACCTTGCCCGTCGCCTGCGCAGCGTCGCAATGGAAAATGATGCCCTTGGAACGGCACAGCGCGCCGATTTCGTCGATGGGCTGGATGACGCCAATCTCGTTATTGACCAGCATGACCGAGACCAGAATGGTATCGGGACGGATGGCAGCTTCGAGCTGGGCGATGGTGACCAGACCGTTGTCCTGCGGCTCCAGATAGGTAGCTTCAAAGCCGACGCGCTCGAGTTCACGCACGGTGTCGAGCACCGCCTTGTGCTCGGTCTTGACGGTGATGATGTGCTTGCCCTTGGTCTTGTAGAACTGCGCGGCGCCCTTGATGGCCAGGTTGTTGCTTTCAGTTGCGCCAGAGGTCCAGATGATCTCGCGCGGATCGGCGCCCACCAGCGCTGCCACGTGGGCGCGCGCTTCTTCGACTGCCGCCTCGGCGGTCCAGCCGTACATATGGCTGCGCGAAGCAGGATTGCCGAACTGCTCGCGCAGATAGGGAATCATTTTGTCGGCGACCCGGGGATCGATCGGCGTAGTGGCCGAGTAATCCATGTAGATCGGGAAATGCGGTGCAGTAACCAGCTTCTGCTCGACGTTTTTGTCCAAAGGCGCGTTCATTCATTCACTCCAATATGCTCAATTTTGTCCGGCTGCGGCGTGGCGGTGCATGACCACGACGTTCTGTTCTGAATTCTTTTGCTGCTGCTGGTCGACCAGGTCCTGGAGGGACACCGAATCGAGATAGTCGACCATCTTTTCGTTCAGCGTGGCCCACAGCTCGTGGGTCATGCAGCGCGCGCCGCTGGCCGAGTCGGCGCCGTGGCAATTTTCCTTGCCGCCGCACTGGGTGGCGTCGAGCGGCTCGTCGACCGCGATGATGATGTCGGCCACGGTGACCTTGTCGGCATTGCGCGCCAGGCTGTAGCCGCCGCCAGGGCCACGAATCGATTCGACAATCTCGTGGCGGCGCAGTTTGCCAAACAACTGCTCCAGATAGGACAGGGAAATGGCCTGACGCTGGCTGATGCCCGACAGCGTGACCGGTCCCTTGCCCTGGCGCAGGGCAAGATCGATCATTGCTGTTACGGCGAAACGGCCCTTCGTGGTCAGACGCATGCGCTACCCCATGGTAAAATATTGCCATTGCTCAAGCTAACAAGTCCTGGGATGAAAAACTCTTGGAGCGTATTAGTTGAACGATTTAGTCAAGTATAGCAAAATCGGGCGCTCTTGTCTTGGAGGCCCCTATTTCGGCCAGCCCTGCTTCCCCCTTCCAACGACCGTGGTTTTTAGTCGCGTGCACGCAGCAGCTGCATCGGGCCGAACAGCGCCTGCATGCCAGCATGCTCGATAAAACTCAAGTTGTAGGGGTGCTCGGAGATCAGCTGCGGAAAGCTTGCAGTCTCGGGCAGCTTTCTTAACTGTTCGGCAATTTTCCCCCACAAAACCAAGGTCGGCGCTGGATGTAGCGCGAGCAATGCGCTCAGGACAGTTTGCAAAAACGGCAGCCAGGCCTTCGCGTCCTGGACCGGGGGCACATGCGGCCGGAACACCAGCGAGGCATTCAAGAGCAAAAAACCTTGCGCGCTCATGTTTGCCTGCAGCTGCGCCAGAGTCTGGACGGCGCCGTTGCTGGAGGCGGCAGCGGCAATTGGGGCGAGCGCCGTGGCGCCTGTGTCGGACACCTGCAGCTGGCCGTCGGCAACGAGCAGCATTTTCATGAAATTGCGCAGCGAGGTGGCCTTGTTGACCGGCTTGGCCAGGCCGCCTGGCCCCCACAGCGTCCCGACGGCGCCATCCATGAAGCAGTAGCCGGTCGCGCTTTCGGCGCGAGGGTACGGCCCCTCCCCCACCAATACATAGCGCACACGCTCAAGCGGCAGTGCGAAGGCGGCGAACAAGCGCTTATCAGTGGGCAGGTAGCTGTCTTCGGACAGGGTGGGCAGGTAGGCAGGCTGGGCCAGCGCAACGGCCTCGAGTCCACGCACCAAGATGGGTTGCCATGACGGATCGGCCAGCGCCAGAGCGTCGAGAATGCGGGAAGGCAGCGAAATCATTGGATGGTGGAGAGCAAAGGCCGAATTGTAGCGTAGCGCGGGGGCGTGCGTTGCCGCACCGATGCCAATTCAACCCCGCGTCATACTCGGTTTAATGAGTACATGATTGGCAAAACCCTGGGGGGGGCGATTCCAAGTGTGATTTTTTAAATTTTACTGGAGATTCTGATGCAAACGATCCAAGACGTAATGACCCGCAACGTACAAAGTATCTCGCCCGAAGAGTCGGTCCGCCGCGCGGCCCAGCTGATGGACGAATTCAATATCGGATCGATTCCTGTATGCGACGGCGACAAGCTGGTCGGCATGATTACCGACCGCGATATCACCGTGCGCTCCACCGCTGCCGGCCAGGCTCCCGAGAGCACCCGCGTGGGCGACGTCATGAGCACCGACGTGCGCACCTGCTACGCCGGCCAGTCGGTCGATGAAGTGCTGGGCCAGATGGGTGACGTGCAGATTCGCCGTGTACCAGTCGTCGATCAGCAGTCGCACACGCTGGTAGGCATCGTGTCGCTGGGCGACATGGCCACCAAGCAGTCGGCCGGTATCGAGCAGGCACTGGAAGAAATCTCGTCGCCGTCCGAGCCAGACCGTTCGTCCACTGCGAACTAAGCAAGCGTCCTAATCGAAAACGCCGCTTCGGGAAACCGGAGCGGCGTTTTTGCTTTGCTAGTGCCGGTAGCGCCGGGATTTACTCTGCATCTGGCTGGCAGTTTGGATGGGCATCCGCAAACGCCGGCAGCGTGTCGCAGTGCGCCGCGATGCGCGCAATGGTCGGCCAGGGTCCCATGTCGATATTGAAGCGCACAGCATTGAACACCTGCGGCACCAGCAGGCAGTCGGCCAGCGTCGGCGTATCGCCATGGCAGCAGCTGCCGGTATCGGGCGAACCGGCAAGCTGCAGTTCGAGCGCGGCAAAACCCTGCTCCACCCAGTGCACATACCACGCGTTCTTTGCGTCCTCGGTCACCCCGGCCTGCTTGACCAGGTACCTGAGCACGCGCAGGTTGTTCAACGGATGAATATCGCACGCGATCTGCAGGGCCAGCGAGCGCACACGTGCACGCCCCAGCGGCGTTGACGGCAGCAGGGGCACGGCAGGATAGGTCTCGTCGAGATACTCCAGAATCGCCAGCGACTGGGTAATGGTCGCACCCTCGTCCTGCAGTGCCGGAACCAGGCCGCTCGGATTGACGGCGCGGTACTCGGCCCCCAGCTGCTGGCCGCCATCCTTGATCAGGTGAACCGGCACCGCCTCATACCCCAGCCCTTTGAGGTTCAGGCCGATCCGCACGCGATAGGCGGCCGAACTACGGAAGTAGGTGTACAGCTTCATGCCTGGCGTCCTTCGTACTTTGCCACCCGCTGGTCGATGGCGCCAAAAATACTGCTGCCGTCCTGGTCCAGCATCTCGATACGTACGCTGTCGCCGAAATGCAGGAACGAGGTGACGGGCGCGCCTTGCTCAATGGTTTCGTACATGCGCACCTCGGCCAGGCAGCAGTAGCCAACACCGCCATTTTCGATGCTCGAACCGTGCAGGTCGCCCTGTTTGTTCGACACCGTACCCGAGCCGATGATGCTGCCCGCCGCCAGCTCGCGCGTTTTCGCGGCATGCGCCACCAGCTGCGCAAAATTGAAGGTCATGTCGTCGCCCGCATTGGGCTTGCCGAAGGGGCGCTGGTTGATCTGGACGCTGATCGGCAGGCACACCTTGCTGTCGACCCAGGCAGCACCAAGTTCGTCGGGCGTCACGCACACGGGCGAAAAGGCGCTGGCCGGTTTGGATTGAAAAAAGCCGAAGCCCTTGTTCAATTCGCCCGGAATCAGATTGCGCAGCGAGACGTCGTTGACCAGCATGACCAGCCGGATTGCATCGGCTGCCTGCACCACGCTCGCGCCCATCGGCACATCAGCGGTGATGACAGCCACCTCCGCTTCCAGGTCGATGCCCCAGTCTTCGGAAAGGGCAAAAATCGGATCGTGCGGGCCCACGAAGGAATCGGAGCCGCCCTGGTACATCAAAGGGTCGGTATAGAACGACGCCGGCACATCCACATTGCGCGCCTTGCGCACCAGTTCAACGTGGTTGATATAGGCCGAACCATCAGCCCATTGGTAGGCGCGCGGCAGCGGCGAGTGGCACAGCGATTGGTCAAAAGGCTGGGCGTCCCAGGTCGCGTTGTCGTTCAGGGCGACGTAGACACCCTGCAGGCGCTCGGCAACCATGTCCCAGTGATCAAGCGCGAATTGCAGCGTCGCTGCGATCTTGGGGACTTTCTGATACCGCGTCAGGTCGCGGCTAACAACAACCAGGGCGCCGTCGCGGCTACCGTTTTTGAGTGTGGCAAGCTTCATTTTTTATCCTTCGGCCTTCTGATGCATCCATGCCGCGTGCTTGGGCGCCTTGCGCGTTTCGGACCACTCGTTGAGCATGTCCCATTTAACCGCGTCGAGCTTTTGCTTCATCTCTTCGGTCGCGGTGTTGACCGACAGTTCGAGCCGGTGCCCGTTCGGATCGAAAAAGTAGATCGACTTGAAGATGGTGTGGTCGGTCGGGCCGATGACCTCGATGCCATCGGCTTCCAGGCGCGCCTTGGCCGCCACCAGTTCATCCATCGATTCGATTTCCAGCGCCAGGTGCTGGACCCACATCGGGGTATTCTCGTCGCGCCCCATCGAAGGCTGCAGCGGCAGCTCGAAAAACGCCAGCACGTTGCCGTTGCCGGCGTCGAGGAACACGTGCATATAGGGATCGTAGGCGCCTGTGGAAGGCACGGTGTCTTCGGCGATCGCGAGCACGAAGTCCATGTTCAGGTACTTGACGTACCAATCGACAGTCTGCTTTGCATCCTTGCAGCGGTAGGCTACGTGATGAATTCGTTTGATTTTCATGCTGTCTCCCAATCAGATCGGCTATTAGACCCCAAAAGGAACTATCATACAAACAATGTTTTACTGTTGATATATTAGCTAAACCTATGAATCCAACTTTGCGCCAGATGCGCGCGTTCATCGCGCTCGCCAAGACTGGCAGTTTCACCCTCGCAGCGCAATACCTGCATGTGACCCAAGCCGCCTTGTCGGGACTGATCAAGGAACTCGAGCAGACACTGGGCATCCGCGTCGTCGACCGCAGCACCCGCAAGATCGCTCTTACTGAAGTGGGCAAGGAGCTCTACCCGCTGTTTTCCAAGATGATCGACGACCTCGACGGCGCCCTGCTCGACATCGCCAACCATACCCAGCTCAAGAAAGGGGTGGTACGCATTGCTGCGCCGCAGCTCATGTCTTGCACGCTACTGCCGGAGATCATCGCGGGATACGGCGCGGCGCACCCGGACATCAAAGTGCATCTGGTGGATTGCGCGGTCGAGAGCGTGACGACCCGGGTATCGAGTGGCGAAGTCGACTTCGCCCTTGGCCCGGAGCGTGAACCCAGCGGCCAGATCGAGGCGGAAGTGCTGTTCGAAATGCCCTTCGTGATGGTTTTCCCTCAAGGCCACCCACTCGAAGCGCGCGAGCGGGTCACCTGGTCGGACTTGTCGGACTATCCTTTCATTGCACTGCAGGGACAGTTCACCGAGCGCCTGCTGGCCGACATGCACAGTTCGCTGCGCGAGGTGCCGCTTAAGCCGGCCAATGAGGTGACCTTCATGACCACCGCGCTGGCGATGGTGAGCACGGGCCTGCGCGTCACCGTCTGCCTGCCCTACGCCGAACCGCTGGTGAACTTGTACCGCCTGCACATGCGCCAGCTCCATGAGCCGGAATTGACACGCAGGTTTTTTGTCTACACGCGCCAGAACCGCTCGCTCTCGCCCGCGGCCGAAAGCTTCATCGCCTACCTGTTCAGCTATGTCGAACAGCATGACTGGAATATCCCGCCTGTCGATACTGACCGGCCAGCGCATTTATAATGGCGCTCGCCCCCGCAACCAACGCCGCCCAATCACCATGTCACATAACACCATCGCCATCAACCAGCGCATGGACAAATTCGACGGACACCACAGCGTGTGGCTGTTCGGCTATGGCTCACTGATTTTCAAGCCGGATTTCCCCTTTCTGGAACGGCGACCGGCCAGTATCGCCAACTGGTCGCGGCGCTTTTGGCAGGGCTCGCACGATCACCGGGGCACGGAAACGGCGCCTGGCCGCGTGGTTACCCTGGTGCCGGACCCGGGCGCGCACTGCGCGGGCATGGCTTACCTGATCACACCCCAAGTGTTCGCCCATCTCGACCATCGGGAAAAAAACGGCTACCTGCGGCTGGCGATTGACATCCACTTTGACGATGGCGCCAGCGCGGAAGGCCTGGTCTACATCGCCACGGAAGACAATGCAGCATTCCTGGGCGCGGCGAGCGAACTGGAGATCGCGCTGCAGATTGCCAGCGCCAGCGGCCCGAGCGGGCGCAATCGCGACTATCTGCTTGCGCTGGCCCAGTCCCTACGAGAATTGGGCAAGGACGATGCGCACGTGTTCGCGATCGAACAACATCTGACTACGATTGAGTAGCATTGACTGCCAAGACTGCAGGCCTGACTATTTTTCGACTCGGGTACTTCGCACGAGAATCCGTTCGCCGAAGTATGAAACGCCATCAACTGTATAAGTTTCACTGATGATCAACCTACCGTCCTTGATGGTAAATTTGCGCTTTTGGTCAGTGCCGATATAGGTCACGATATTGCCTCCGACCACACGCGTGGTCCAGGTGCTGTCGCCAGCGTTGTAGGCGTAGGTTCCGAAGTATGCGCAGTACCAGGCCGGGACACAGGCATCCGGATCAGGATCGACGTCCGCGTTCTTGGGTGCGGGCGGATTATGCATGAGGTGCACGGAGATATGTCCGTCGTCAGTAAAAACGAACTGCCCGATGGGCGACTCGCCGAAAGCTTTCAGGGCCTTGCCGCCCTTGGGCGTGTCGGTATAGCTCACCAAACGCCAACTACCCACCAGGGGATTGTTCTTGCTACCGGCCGAAGCAATCTGCTCTTTCGCATGAGCGGCGGACAGCGTTAATATCAGAAACGTGACGAAGACTTTGCCGAACATGGAGTACTCCAGTGAGGGTGTGAGGGACGGGAAACGTGATAATAGTTCATTACTGTCAGTGTTGGTGACGCCGACAGCGTCCCACAGCCCGTGTGATAACATCTTTGCTCCCATCTTATTGCGGAGCACTCGTGCCACTGCAGCCTCAACATACCTATGTCCATCTCGCCGAGACTGGCGCTGCGACCGAACTACCTGCAGAAGATTTCTGGAGCACGCTGGCAGCTAGCGGCGCCTACGACGGCGGGTGGCTGATCAGCGAGTATGCCTTTACGCAGGATTGGCCGAATTGGGAAATGCATCCGGAAGGCGATGAATTCGTTTATCTGCTCGCGGGCGCGCTCGACCTCTTGATCGAAAAAGATGGCCAGGTCAGCACGATCTCACTGAGCGGGAGTGGCGCGGCAGTCGTACCGAGCGGGCTGTGGCACACTGCAAAAGTCAGGGAGCCCAGCCGCATGTTGCACGTCACCCGTGGCGCAGGCACGCAGCACAGAGACGCCTAGCCCTCGCCGTTTTGCTTTCGACCTGCAGGCATCCAGCGCGTCCAGCCCCTTTCTCAGCGGCGAACATTAGGAAAACAAATCAAGCTGCCCCGTAGCGTTGCCGCACTGCTTGTCGAGCGGCACCGGCACCACCAGCGGCCGCTTGAACTGCGATGTATCGAGCTCGCCAAACCGGGTTTTGGACATGTTCATGCCCAGCCTCTCAACGGTCTTTTCGAAACGCTGTCGTATCAGGTCGGCCCATACCCCCTCCCCCTGCATGCGCTTGCTGAAATCACTGTCGTAATCTTTGCCGCCGCGCATATCACGCACCCGGTTCATGACCCGCGCCGCCCGGTCGGGAAAGTGCGCCTCGAGCCATTGCTGAAACAGCGGGCTTACTTCCCATGGCAAACGCAGCACCACATAGTGCGCGCTGACTGCCCCTGCGTTGTACGCAGCTTCCAGCACTTTTTCGAGTTCGGGTTCGGTGACGAAGGGAATGACTGGGGCCACACTCACCCGCATGGGGATGCCGGCGCGCGCCATGCGTTCGATGGTGCGCAAACGCCGCGCAGGCGCCGCCGCGCGCGGCTCGAGCGTGCGCGAGATGGCAGGGTCGAGCGTGGTGAGCGTCATTGCGGCAATCGCCTGGCCCTTTGCTGCCATCGGTGCAATCAGGTCGATGTCGCGTTCGATGAGTGACGACTTGGAAATGAGCGCCATGGGGTGCTGGCACTCGCTCAGCACTTCGATAACGCGCCGCGTGATGCCAAGTTCGCGCTCGCAGGGCTGGTAAGCGTCGGTGTTGACGCCAATGGCTATAGGTTCGGGCACATAGGAGGCCTTGGCCAGTTCGCGCCGCAACAGCTCGGGGGCATTGACCTTGGCGAACAGGCGGCTTTCGAAGTCCAGACCCGGCGACAGTCCCAGATAACTATGGCTAGGCCGGGCGAAGCAATAGATACAGCCGTGTTCGCAGCCGCGGTAGGGATTGAGCGAGACGTTGAACGGGATATCGGGCGAACTGTTGCGGCTCAGGATAGTTTTGGCGAATTCGTCAGTGACCTGGGTTTTGAACGGGGATGGCTCGTCCTCGTCGTTACGCACCCAACCATCGTCGAAATCCTCGCGGCCGTTCACCTCGTAGCGGCCCTGCATATTGGACACCGCTCCGCGGCCCTTTTTGGCGACCAGTGGCTTGGGTGGCAACATGACGTGCTCTTCGAAATCGGGATCGGTCACGACAACCTCAATACTGTATAAACATACAGTATTCTACGTCGAAGGACCCCGATTTTCAAGTCCATCGTTCAAGCGTGCGCACTCGCCGACGCGCCCATCGGTGGCCTGGAAGTGGGCGGTAAAATCGTCGAAGGCTTGTAGCAGACCGGCATAGCGCTCGTGCCTGCCCTCTAGCTGCCCGAGCGCGTGGCAGCCAGCCTCCAGAGTAGACAACTGGTCGGGAGCATGTGCTTTTCGAATCCGGTACTTCGAGGGCGGCATCCCGCTCAATGCAAGGCGCGGCAGTTCCTGTAGCAGCGGATTGAGGTAGAGCATCTTGCGGCTTTTGCGCCATGTGCCATCGAGCACAACCAGCCGCAAGGCCTCGGGCGCGGTCAGCAAAATCGGCTCGATTGCGCGTGAAGGCTCCATAGCAGCAAGCTGCGGGTATAACAGCACAGGTCTGCGTCCGTCCGCATAGAGCAGCGTCTTCAGCTGGTCTGGCGCAAACTGCTCTCCACCAAGCATCACGCTGCCGCCCACGCTCAAATGGAGCAGGCGTGCACTGCCCTTGGCATTGGTGAACTCCATTGGATGTTGCAGTATCAGCAGCGCGACGCTGCTGTCGATCGGCCTGACCCAGCGGCATACACAGGCCGCGGCAGGCCGCTTGCATTGGTCGCAGCGCAGGCGTTGTTGAACGTTCATTCTTTACTCAGGCGTGGATATTTCAAGCGACATTATGGACAGATACCTGTCCATTCATCAAATATGACGATGACATGCTGCATGTGTACGTTCTTGCACGATGAACATATCAGCTTGCCAAGGCTGTGCAAAATAGTCGGTTTTTTTGCGCTGCACATGCCTGAAATTAGCAATCGTGTATTGCCCCCTGAAAACCTCATGCATAAAATCAGAGCATTCCTTTCGGCAATCTGCGCCATCGGGGGCTCATCATTTTTAATCTTCTGCACCATGCTCGCGCCACTGCGCGGAAATTGATTTCCACTACCGTGGTGTGCTTTACCCTGCTGCCTTCGTTGGCAGTTGAACAAGAGCTCGACATCGATTTCCGCCTCAATGAGCAAATTTTCGCAGTGCCTGCCGGCCCAGGCCGGCTGTCGACCCTGCAAACAACCGTGTTCCGTCCCAACGGACCGGGGCCGTTTCCTTTGCTGGTTATCAATCACGGCAAGGAACCGGGCGACCCGCGCTTGCAGCCACGCGACCGTTTCATTTTCATGGCCAACGCCTTCGTACGACGCGGCTACGCCGTTATGGTGCCGATGCGGCAAGGTTTCGCCGAATCGACCGGCCGCTACGCCGACCATGGCTGCAATATGACTGCCAACGGCTACGCCCAGGCCGACGACGTGCGCGATACCATCGCTTTTGCCCGGGAACAGAAATGGATCGACGACAGCCGCATCGTGGTGGCCGGTCAATCCTACGGTGGCCTGGCCACCATCGCACTTGGCACCCAGGACCTGCCCGGCGTGCGCGGCCTGATCAATTTCGCGGGTGGCCTGCGCGACGACGGCAACTATTGCGACTGGCGCGGCGAACTCGTGCGCGCATTCGGCGAATACGGCGCGCGCAACAAGGTCGCCAGCTTATGGTTGTACGGCATTAACGATTCCCTGTTTGCGCCCGAACTCGTGGCCCGTATGCACGGCGCATTTACCAGCGCAGGAGGCGAGGCGCGCCTGTACCAGTTCGGCGCATTCAAACGCGATTCACATGGCGTCATTGCCAGCCGCGATGGCGAAAAGATCTGGTGGAAGGAAACCGAACGTTTCCTGGACCGGGTTGGTATGCCAACCAAGGAAATTTTCAAGGTCAACCCCGCGCCGAGCCTGCCCAAGACCGATTTTGCACGTGTCGATGACATCGCCGCCGTCCCCTTCCTGGGAGAGCACGGGCGCGCGGCCTACCGCGAGTATCTGGAAAAATCGAGCCCACGTGCGTTTGCAGTGTCGCCTAGCGGAGCCTGGTGCTGGGCCGAGGAAGGCGAAGAGCCAGGCGACCGCGCCCTGGCAACCTGCCAACAGAAAAGCAACCAGCCCTGCCAGCTTTATTCGGTCGACGATTACGTGGTCTGGAAAGACAAGACCGACCCCG
This sequence comes from Pseudomonadota bacterium, assembly GCA_040385745.1. Taxonomy (GTDB): domain Bacteria; phylum Pseudomonadota; class Gammaproteobacteria; order Burkholderiales; family Burkholderiaceae_D; genus Telluria_A. The sequence continues at coordinate 18,088 of JAZKGU010000026.1, read as the reverse complement.
GCAACACGGGCATCGCCGCCAGCATGGCCGCCAAAAGCAACGCCCCTGGCAGTGGCGCGGTCGGTGGTGGCGGTCCAGGCGGAAACCGCTAATCGACGCGGATTTGGCCCGGCTTAATGCCGGGCTGACGCAATTCCCTACAATTGTGGCGACCTGCCACATCGGGAACCGTCATGTTTTTTCGCCTCACATCCGCCCTCGCCCTCGCCTTGCTGTTCACGCTGAACCCGGCGGCGGCAGCCAATAACCACCCGGTGGTGCTGGTTCACGGTTTTCTTGGCTTCGGTCCAGAGCAGTTCCAGCGCACCGGCTTCAAGTACTGGGGCGGCTTCGACGACATTGCCGGCCACATGCGCCAGCATCATGGCGAGCATGCAGTGCATGTGGCCACGCTGGGTTCGATCAGTTCGAGCTGGGACCGCGCCGCCGAACTGTATTACCAGATCAAGGGTGGCTGCGTCGATTACGGCAGCCGCCACGCGGCGCGCCACGCCCATGCGCGCACCAAGCCGGTGCACAAATGCTGGGCTGCCGATCCGAATGACAATCCCAACGCTTACCCGCCCGCGCTCTATCCAGCCTGGGACGCTGCCCACCCTATCCATCTGATCGGTCACAGCCAGGGCGGACAAACCATACGCGCCCTGATCGAGCTGCTCGAAAACGGCTCGCCCCACGGGGACGAGGGTGGCGGCGCCCTGTACCAAGGCGGCAAGATTGGCTGGGTGCTCAGCGCCACTTCGATCGCTGCGCCGCACGACGGCACCAGCTTGCGCGACGCCATCGGTGATTTCGCACCCCGGATGGCCGACATGGCGACCAAGATCGCGCTCATGGCCGACGGCGGCGGCGCCAGTGCCACGCCGCTTGATCTGGGACTCGAACAATTCGGCCTGCAGCGCGGTCAGTGGGAAAGCGCCGCCGAGTACCTGGAGCGGGTCCGCGCCTCGACATTCTGGAATTCGGACAATTACGATTCGGCGCAGTGGGAAATGGGACCGGACGGCGCCCAGGAGTTCAACGCCTGGGTCAAGACCTCGCCCAACGTCTACTACTATTCGATCAGCAACAGCGCCACCGAAGCCGGCGCCGTGTGCTGCAACCGCACCGACCGCACGATCGCGCCCGTGCAGCGGCGCGCTTACCAGTATCCACGCCAGGACATGGCGCCGCTGACCAAGCCGTACGCAGGCGAATGGATCGTGCCGTCGATGGGAAGACGCGGCATGGGCTCATACACGCAGTCAAAGCCAGGACGCATTCCGGTTGACCGCAGCTGGTTCGTCAACGACGGCGTGGTCAACACGCGCAGCATGCGCGCACCGTTCGGCCAGCCGGTGCGCGACTACGATGGGCGATCAGTAAAAGGAACCTGGAATTATCTGCAGAACTACCACAGCTACGACCATTTCGATGTGCTGGGCTGGCCGCGCTCCGGACCAAAAGCCTACCCCATTTACGACGCCATCAGCGCAATCATCTACGCGCTGTGATCGGCCCGCAGGGGGCTGTCAGAAGTCTCGGTGCCACTGGTTGAGCTGCGCCACCGTCGCCGTCACGCCGCCGCAAACAATGACCAGGATACGCTGGAATCGCTGCAGTTGCGGCGCGCGCGCGTACACCGGCGCGAGCGAAGCGCCACAGGCTGGCTCCACCGCCACCCGCTGGTCGTCCATGAATTGCAGGCAGGCGTTCACCGCCGCCTGGTCCGACACCACCAGGCTGGTCACCGGCCAGCTTGCGGCCAGCTCGAAAGCCTGCTGCGCCACCTGGCGCGCCCCGAGCGAGGTCGCGATACTGGCAATGCGCGGCAACTCGACCGGCGCGCCAGCTGCCAGCGCCTGCGACAGCGAATCGGCGCCTTGCGTTTCAACGGCGAATACCGGCACCGACTCCATGCCATTGCGGCGCAGCCCTTCCAGCACGCCGCACAGCAGGCCGCCCCCGCCGACCGACAGCACCACCGCGTCGGGCGTGAGACCCGAGGCTGCAACCTCGTCGATCATGCTCGCATGCCCCTGCCACAGCAGCGGGTCGTTAAACGGATGGATGAAGGCGTCGTCCGGTCCGAGCAAAGACATGGCGTGCGCATTGGCTTCCTGGAACGAGGCGCCGTGCACCACGATCTCGGCGCGCTCACGCCGAATCAATTCGCGGGCGCGCTCGGTCGTCGTCTCGGGAACCACCACCAGCACCGGCACCCCAAGTTTGCGACCCGCATAGGCAGCGGCGATGCCAGCGTTACCGCCGGATGAGGACACGAAGCGGCGCGCCCCGCGCCTGACGTACTCCTGGCACGCATGGCCGATACCGCGAATTTTGAATGAGCCCGGCGGCTGCAGGGCTTCCATCTTGAGCCATACTTGCTGCCCGTCGCTGCCGGCCAGTGCGCCCGATTCGATCAATGGAGTGGCGATGTGTAGTGTCATGTCGTGTAAATAAAATCAAAGTTGATCAAGCCGGGAACGCAGCTCGGCAGCCTGCAATTGCAGCGCGGCGCGATCCTCGTCAGCCATGCGGTCGAGGTTTTTATAGACCATGCCCAGGCGCTGATTACCGCGCAGCCGCGCGCCGTGGCGTTCGAAAAAATCCCAGTACAGTGAATTGTAGGGGCAGGCCTTGTCGCCAATGCGACCTTTTTTATCGTAGTGGCAGCCCTTGCAGTAGTCGCTCATGCGGTCGATGTAGGCCGCGCTCGATACATACGGCTTGGTCGCCATCAGTCCCCCGTCGGCGAACTGGCTCATGCCCACGGTGTTGGGCATCTCCACCCACTCGAAGGCGTCGACATAAACGCCCAGGTACCACTGGTGCACCAGATTGGGATCAAGCCCCGCCAGCAGGGAAAAATTCCCGATCACCATGAGGCGCTGAATATGATGGGCGTGGGCGTCGTCGAGCGACTGGCCAATCGCATGCTGCAGACAGCGCATCCTGGTTTTGCCGTCCCAAAACCAGGATGGCAGCGGCAGCGTGTGGCCGAACACATTGCTGGTCTCATAGCCCGGCATATTGGCCCAGTAGACCCCGCGCACATACTCGCGCCAGCCAAGGATCTGGCGCACGAACCCCTCCACCGAATGCAACGGCGCATGGCCGCTGCGCCACGCGTCCTCCGCTTCGGCAATCACCTCGCGTGGGTGCAGCATCTTGGTATTGAGGGCAAACGAGAGCAGCGAGTGAAACATGCGCGTGGCGGTGCTGCTCATCGCATCCTGATAGTCGCCAAAATGGGGCAAGGCGTGCTGGATGAACGCGTCGAGATGCTGGAGTGCCTCGGCGCGGTCCAGCGGCCATACGATGCGCGCGGCGTCCGGCCGGCCAAAGCTGTCGACCCCCGCCGCCACGATGCTGTCCCACAGTGCTGCGTGATCGTGCTGGGCGCGCGTATCGAACGGCTCCGGCGGCTCGCCGCGCCAGCTCTTGCGGTTGTCGTGGTCGAAGTTCCACTGGCCACCAGCGGGCTTGTCGCCCGGCTCGATGAGCACCTTGTGCAGCACCCGCATGCGGCGATAGAAAAACTCCATCAGCCACCCGTTGCGCTTGGCGAACATGTCGCTGGCGGTATCGCGCTCGGTAAGAAAATGTTCGCTGCCAACCACGGCTGACGGGATCGTCAGGCGGGCCGCGTAATCGGAAAGCAGCTGGTCGAGACGGTATTCGTCGGGTTCCTGGAATTCGAAGCGCGTGGCCTGGTAGTGTGCGAACAGGCGGTCCAGATTGGCCGGCATGGACTGCAGATTCTCAGGGTCGTCGATGCGCACGTAGTGCACACGGTGACCGCGGCGCCCAAGGCTGTCAGCCAGGGCCCGCATGCCAGCGAAAATCGCGATGATCTTCTGGGCGTGGTGGTGGACGTAATCGGTTTCCTGGCGCACTTCCATGAGGACGTAGATCACGTCGCCCGACACCTGCTGAAACCAGCTGTGCATGGGGTTGAGCTGATCGCCGAGGATCAGGCGCACGGTGCTCATTGCGCGCTCCGGGATAAATACAGCAGGGCCATGAGGGTGCGCTCGCTATGGGGAGCGGGAAGTTTAGCATTTTCCGCCCCTCCGAGCTGCCCTGTCACACCTCGATCTGCATCCCGTCGTAAGCCGACAGGATATGCAGCGGCTCCTCGCCCGTCAGTTCGGCGTAGCGCCGGGTTTCGCGCAAAATGCGCGCGATTTTTGCATCGTCGTGAATGGGTTCATGGTGGAACAGGCACAGCTTGTGCGCCTTGGCCTGCTGGCACAATTCGACGCCCATCACATTGCTCGAGTGGCCCCAGTCGGCCTTGACCGAAATCGATTCGGCCAGCGAATACATGGCATCGAAAATGACCAGATCGGCGTTGCGGAAAAAATCGACGAAGCCGGCCCGCCCTTCCATATCCTCGGGCTTGTGCTCGGCATCGGTGCTGTAGACCATGCTGCGCCCTTCGTACTCGATGCGGTAGCCATAAGAATCACCGGCATGCACCTGCAGCTTGGCCGTCACGCTCATGCCGTTGATGTCGAGCGCCACGCCAGGTGTCATCTTCACGAAACTGATGTCGGCGGCGAGCTGGTCGAAGCTTACCGGGAAACTGATCGGCTCCTGCTGGCGCCGGAACGCGCGCTCCAGGTCTTCGTGGCAGCCGTAAAAAACGATGCGGTTGCCAGGCAGGTAGGCGGGCGTAAAAAACGGGAACCCCATGATGTGGTCCCAGTGCAGGTGCGACATGAATACGTGGTAGGTCTGTGGTAGCCCGGCGCCGTAACGCGCCAGCTTGGCCCCGGCCAGCGGACGCACGCCGGTGCCCATGTCGAGGATGACATGCTCGCGCAATCGATCGCTGTCCCATGCTATCACTTCGACACAGCTGGAGTGGCCACCGAAGGTGCCGCAGATCTCGAAGCCCAATTCATTGTCGATGAATTCTTCGATCGCGGTGCGGTCGGGCAGCGTGCGGCCCTGGGCGCGTTCGAGCGCCTGAATGACCTTGGAGCGAATCTGGCGCTCGGTCAGCGCCACCGGCAGCGAGCCGCGCGATCCCCAGATACGCGCCTTCACGCTAACAGTTCCTTGTGACGCAGCGCAGACGGCCTCGATCCCATGTTCTCTTCCAGCTCATTTCAATACGAGAAGTCTACCACCAGCGCGTTACCCAGCTGCATTTTTGGCTATGATTTTGCCATCGGGCGCGACATTTGCATGACTGAGCAACAAGGTTGCCAGCAAGTCCGGATCGACCGGCTTGACCAGGTGGTGATTGAAACCGGCCTCCAGCGCCAGGCGGCGGTCCTCTTCCTGTCCGTAGCCGGTGATCGCGATCAGGATCGCATGCTGCATGTGGGGCAGCTGGCGCAGGCGGCGCGCCAGCTCGTAGCCATCCATGCCGGGCAGGCCGATGTCGAGCAGGCACACGGCCGGTGCGCTTTCGGCTGCGCGCGCCAGGCCTGCCTCGGAACTGTTCTCGGTCATGACCTCGTAGCCGGTGGCTTCGAGCAGCATCGACATCATGGCCGCAGCATCGGGATTATCGTCCACCACCATGATGCGCATGGCGGCAGGCGCGGTCCGCTCGGGCGCCGCATCCTGGCTCTGGCTTTGCTCGGCGTGGTACTCGAGCAGCGGCAGGCTAAGGCAGAACACACTGCCCTTGCCCAAACCGGCGCTGGTGGCCTGAATGCGTCCGCCGTGCAGGTCGGCCAGGCTCTTGACCACGGCCAGGCCCACACCCAGGCCGCCCTGGGCGCGATCGGCGCTGCGTTCGCCCTGGGTGAAAAGATCGAACACGCGCGGCAGCAGTTCGGGCGCGATGCCGATGCCATTGTCGCGCACCTGCAATTCGAGGTTGCCGCTGTCGGCCGTCATGCTCAGTTCGATGCTGCCGCCGTCATGGGTGTACTTTGCCGCGTTACTGAGCAGGTTGGTCAGGATCTGCACCAGGCGCTTGTGGTCGCCCATGATGTGCGCCGGCGCGTCGGGTAGTTGCACCGACAAGTTGTGACCGCGTGCATCGACCAGCGGACGTACCTGTTCGACGGCTTCGGCTACGATGCTCTGCATGGCGTGCGGATGCATGTCGGTCGAGACCAGCCCGCGCGTCACGCGCGACACGTCCAGCAGGTCGTCGACCATGCCGGTGATATGCCCTACCTGGCGAATGATGATGCTGGTGATCGATTCCAGGCGCGCTTCGTCCAGTCTGGCGTGGCGCAGCAGCTGGGCCGCCGAGCTGATCGGCGCGAGCGGATTGCGCAGCTCATGGGCCAGCATGGCCAGAAATTCGTCCTTGCGGCGATGGGCGTCGCGCAGGTCTTCCTCGGCCTGCACGCGCTCGGTCACATCGAGCGTCACACCGCGCACGGCAAACGGTTCGCCATCGGCGTCACAGCGGACCTTGCCGCGAATATCGAGCCACAGCATGCGCCCGTCATCGGGGCGACGGAAGCGCACGATTTGCTGATAACCGCTTTTTTCGGCGATGGCGCGCTCGCGTTCCTTGTTGAGCCGTTCCAGGTCCTCCGTCGGAATCGACTGTGAAATCAGGTCGATATTGTTTTCGTTGCGCCCCAGGACCAGCGCGGCGTTATCCGAGAACACCATGCGGCGCGATGCGATCTCCCAGTCCCAGACCATCATGCGCGCGGCGTTCATGCCTTCGGACAGGCGTTCGGCGCTTTCCGCCTCCGCCAGCTGGGCCGCGTGCACATCACTCACGTCGTGGCCCTGCACGAAGATGCCGGTAGTCTGGCCCGTCTCGTCCACCAGCGGCTGGTACAGCAGGTCAACAAAGCGTTCAGTGACCGGGCCGTTGGCGACGGGCTGCACTTGCACCTTCATGCTGCGACCGACAAAGGGCTCGCGCTTGTGAAAAACATTGTCGAGCAGGTCTTCGTAGCCCTGCCCTTTGATTTCGGGCAGCGCTTGCCAGACCGGTTTGCCGATCAACTCGCGATGTCCCACCAGCTGGTAGTACGCTTCGTTGACCATTTCGAACACGTGATTCGGGCCGCTGAGCACCGCAATAAAGCCGGGCGCCTGGTTGAATACGCCGCGCAGGTGGCTGCGCTCGTCATTGAGAATGCGCGTCATGGCCTGATGCATCTGGGCCTGATTGTGGGTCTGTTCAGGCTCGGGCGCGGGCGACGTGGCCTCAACCGATGCCTGCTGCGAGCTCGGATCGAAGCGGTAGAGCGAAGTCACGTCGGTGGAATTCTGCATGACGAAGGCTACCTTGCCGTCGGCGTCCGTCAGCGGAGTATGCACCGTGCTCCAGTAACGCTCTTCGAATACCGGCCCCTCCGGCGTCGCCCGGCTGACCGAGTAGCGCAGGAAGGGGATGGTGTGGGCTTCGCCGCTGGCGATGGCGCGCAGCATGGAGGCGCGGACCGTGGCAAGGTTGGTCGACCCGGGATCGTCAGGATTTTCCGGAAACGCCTCGAACACATAGCGTCCCACCAGATCGCCGACGCTGCGCCCGACTGTGCGCAGGTAGGCCTCGTTGGCATCGACGATATTAAGCGCCGCGTCGACGACCAGATAAGGATAAGGGGACAGACGGAACAGTTGCTGGAAGTCGGGGACAGGTTTCATCCCGTGATTGTCGCATGCCCAGGCGCATTGGCGCGTTGCGTTGTTGCTGGCTAGCACATAGTATTTGATTGAAAAAATAACTAAGAGTTACACGTGTTCAATACCGGAACGTGCGCATAAACAACAGCTGTTTACAGTAAAATTCCATTTTCGAAATTTGCGCCTAGCCCCCGCGCAGTTAGCCCCCTATGACGCAGGCCAACCCCGAAATTTCCGACCTGGATCTGTCAAGTTGCGACAGAGAACCAATCCGCACGCCCGGCAGTATTCAGCCGCACGGCTTCATGCTGACCCTGACCCCCGATTTGCATTTGCTGCAGGCAAGCGAAAACCTGCAACAGATGCTGGGAAGACCGGCTGCCGACATGCTCGGCAAGCCCTTGGCCGACCTGGTAGGCGCGGAGGCGGTCGCCATCATTGCCGCGCAGCTGAACGCCAGCGATGTCGGCCAGCGCCCTACCTTCCTGTGCCCGGTGTCTCTGGATGCGGGGACTTCCTTCGACGTGTTGGCCCACCAGTACGACAGCGTGCTGATACTGGAGTTCGAGCGCCACGGCGGCGGCGCGGCCGCCGACCTGCGCCAGCTTTACCGCCAGGTGGGCAGCTTTCTGCTCAAGCTCGACGACGCCACCACGCTCGAAGCGATGAGCATGATCGCCTGCGAGGACATTCGCGCGGTCACCGGCTACGGGCGCGTGATGGTCTACCAGTTCGACCAGGACGGCCACGGCCATGTGCTGGCCGAAGCGCGCGAACCAGGCTACCCGTCCTATCTCGGCCAGCGTTTTCCGGCGACCGACATTCCGCGCCAGGCGCGCGAACTGTATTCACTCAATCCGATACGTCTGATCCAGGACGCCAACTACACACCGGCGCGCCTGACGCCGCCGCTTAATCCAGTGACCGGCGCGGTCAACGACCTCTCGTTTGCGTCCCTGCGCAGCGTGTCGCCGATTCACCTGCAGTACATGCGCAATATGGGTACGCTGGCCTCGATGTCGGTCTCGCTCATGGTCAAGGGCAAACTGTGGGGACTGATCTCCTGCCACCACGCCACCGCCTGCCCGGTGGCCTTCGACAAGCGCAGCGCCTGCGAGCAGCTGGGCCAAATCCTGGCCATGTGCATTCAGTCGCGCGAAGACGCCAGCGAACTGCAGTTCCGCCTCGAAGTACGGCGCGTGATGGTGTCGATGCTGGCCGGACTGACCCAGGGCAGCGACTTCATCGACAATATGAGCAGCGTGTTCCCGGCGCTGCTGCAGTTCGCGCGCGCCGACGGCGCCGCCATCCTGTATGACGACCGCCTGCTCACCTTCGGCGCCACGCCGTCGGAAGAACAGATCCGCGACCTGGTCGGCTGGCTCGACATGCATTCGCACCAGGACGTGTTTTACACCGATAAACTGAGCCAGCACTACCCCGCCGGCGCGGCCATGACGGCCACCGCAAGCGGGCTGATGGCGATGCCGATCTCGCGTATCCACAAGCATTACCTGCTCTGGTTCCGACCCGAGATCGTGCATACCATCGACTGGGCCGGCCGCCCGCTCAAGGAAGGCGCCACTGCGCAGGCGCAGCTGACCCCGCGCACCAGCTTCGATACCTGGCGCGAGACCATCCATGGCACCAGCGCGCCCTGGCACCCCGGTGAAATCGAACTGGCCGTTGAATTTCGATCGGCCCTGCTTGGCATTGCGCTCGAGCGCGCCGAACAGATGGCCGAACTGGCCGAAGAGCTGGGCCGCGCCAACAAGGAACTGGAAGCGTTTTCGTATTCGGTCTCGCACGACCTGCGCGCGCCGCTGCGCCATATCGTGGGCTTTTCCGATCTGCTGCTCGAAGCGGCCGGCAACGACAGTCTGGAAAAGCGCGAGCGCTTCCTGCGCAACATCAAGGATTCGGCGCGCCTGGCCGGCAAGCTGGTGGATGACCTGCTGAGTTTTTCACAGATGGGCCGCGCAGCTCTGCGCCCCACCAACATTCAGCTCAACCACCTGGTGGCGACCTGCATCGAAAAGCTCGGTATCGACACACGCGGACGTGACATCGAGTGGCAGATCGGCGTGCTGCCAACGCTGCACGCCGACCCGACTTTCCTGCAACTAGCGCTCTACAACCTGATGTCGAACGCGGTCAAGTTCACCGGCCAGAAGGACAAGGCCGTGATAGCCATCAGCGCCACCGCGAACGCCAGTGAAACCATCATTTCGGTGGCCGACAACGGCGCCGGATTCAATATGGACTACGTGCACAAGCTGTTCGGCGTATTCCAGCGCCTGCACCGCATGGAAGACTTCCAGGGTACGGGCATCGGTCTGGCCAATGTGCGCCGGATCATCGAACGGCATGGCGGCCGTGTTTGGGCCAACTCGGTGCCTGGCGAAGGCGCTACATTTTCGTTTAGTATTCCTAAAGAATTAGAAAGTTAAGGCAAGACATGTTAAAGCCCATTTTGTTGGTCGAAGATAATCCTCACGACCTGGAACTGACCCTGATCGCACTGGAAAAAAGCCAGCTCGCCAACGATGTCATCATCAGCCGCGACGGCGCCGAGGCGCTTGACTATTTGCTGTGCAAGGGCGAGTTCGCCGAGCGCCAGGCTGGCAATCCAACCGTGGTGCTGCTGGACTTGAAGTTGCCGAAAGTCGATGGTCTGGAAGTATTGAAGGAAATTCGCAACACCCCGGCGCTCAAGAGCATTCCGGTGGTAATGCTGACCTCGTCGAAGGAAGAGCAGGATTTATTGCGCAGCTACGAGCTGGGCGTCAATGCCTACGTGGTCAAGCCGGTCGACTTTGAAGAATTCGTGCGCGCCATTGCCGACCTCGGCATTTTCTGGGCGGTGCTGAACGAACCGCCGCCAGGTTCCTATCGCTACGTCAAGCCGCAGGGTTAATGCGAGGTGACGGGCGCCGGTTTGCGACGGCGCAGCAGGTGGCGGATGCGGGCGCTGAGCACATCGGCATTGTAGGGTTTTTGCAGCAGGTTGACGCCTGCGTCAAGCCGTCCGTCATGCGCCAGCACACCCTCGGCATAGCCTGATGTAAATAAGATTTGCGCGCTCGGTAACTTGGCGCGCACTACCTTGCTCAGTTCCAGGCTGCTCAGCGCGCCAGGCATGATCACATCGGAAAACACCAGGTCGATCCGGGTTCCCGCTTCAATCAGTGCCACCGCACTTGTTGCATCCTCAGCTTCGTAGACCTGATAGCCCAGAGCCGAGAGCAACTCGACAGTGCTGCTGCGCACGTCGGCTTCATCTTCCACCACCAGGATCGACTCGAGTCCGCCAAACAAGGGCGCGGCCGGATGTTCGTCTTTGATTTCCGCCTCGCCCAGCGTACGTTCCAGGAAGATCTTGACGCTGGTGCCTTTGCCTGGCGCGCTCTCGATAACGATCTCGCCGCCGGACTGTTTGATGAAACCGTAGGCCATCGACAGGCCCAGGCCGGTGCCCTGACCGGTCGGCTTGGTGGTGAAAAAGGGTTCGAAAGCACGCTGACGCACTGAATCGGGCATGCCGCAACCGGTGTCCGCGATTTCGATCATGACGTAGTCGCTGCAGGCCAGCTCGGACAGACGCGGTGAGCCCTTGGGCACATTGGCAGCGCGTATGGTCAGTGTGCCGCCGTCGGCCATGGCGTCGCGCGCATTGATGGCCAGATTCAGGATCACGTTGTTGAGCTGACTCGGATCGACCTTGGTGCTCCACAAGCCATCTTCGATATCGGCCACGATGGTCGCACGCGGCCCCAGCACGCGCCGCATCATCTCATCCATATCGAGCAGGACCTGGGCCGGGTTGACGATTGCCGCCTGCAACGGTTGGCGGCGGGCAAATGCCAGCAAATGCGACGACAATTTGGCGCCGCGCTCGACGCCGGCGAGCGCGATGTCGATCCGCTTGCTGGCATTTTCGCTGATGCCACCAAGCAACTTAATAAGTTGAAGATTGCCTCCGATGATCTGAAGGACGTTGTTGAAATCATGGGCTACGCCGCCGGTCAACTGGCCGATCGCTTCCATTTTCTGGGCCTGGTGCAAGGCCGACTGGCTCGCTGCCAGTTCTTCCTGACTACGCCGCAGCGATACGAAGGCTTCATCGCGCTGGCGCCGCGCTACGTAGGCCGAGCTGTGATAACGGACCCGTGCAGCCAGCTCGCGCCCGTCCGGCCATTTGACGAGGTAATCGTTGGCGCCGGCAGCAAAGGCTTTGGCCTTGATTTCGGGATCCTCTTCGGATGACAAGAGGATAACCGGCAAATGTTCGGTTTCAGGATGGCTGCGCAGCATGCGCACCACATCGAATCCGTCCATGCCCGGCATGCGCAAATCGACCAGAACCACGGTAGCGCGGATTTCAATGGCAAGCTCGACCGCACACTCGGGACGCGAGTCATAACGCGTACTCACGCCATCGCAACCGACCAGGCAATGGGCTATGAAATCTTGCGCAAATGGCTCGTCGTCGATCAGCAGGACGGAGCAGGAATAGGAATCGTCTTCAACCATTACAAATTTGAATAGAGGAAATGTTGATGTATTTTACCTGATGGTGCCGGGACAACAGTTGCCTAAACACTCAACCGTGCGCGCCCTTCCTGCTCCCTGTATGACTCCATAAAAAAACATTTTTCATAGGCACAGGTCGATTCTTGGTGGCTAAATTTCTGTTATGTTTTCCTACATTGTCGCACTCCCGATTCTCACATTCCAATGGCCAATGCGCTGAGGCAGACAGCATAAACAGAACGTTAAGATGGCTCATCCCGTCCTGCCCGAGCTCATCCGGCCAGTCGAGAATTTCATCACAACAACAGGAGATAACAATGAATACCATGAACCGTAATCAAGCTGGCTCCCACAATACTCCACAAGGCGGCGGCCAGTCGGGTTCCAACAGCGATTCGCAAAAGCAGAACCAACAGTCGGGCAATCAGTCCGGTTCGCAGCAGGGCCAGAGCGGCCAGCAGCAAAACCAGGCCGGGCGCCAGGATCAGCAGCAGGATCGCCAGGACAGCCAGCAATCCGGTAACAAGTCGGGCTCGCAGCAAGGCGAGCGCCAGCAGCAAAATCAGGCAGACCGCCAGGATCAGCAGCAAAGCCGCGAGGACAGCCAGCAGTCGGGCAGCCAGTCCGGCTCCAAGCAAGGCGAGCGCGAGCAGCAGAACCAGGCCGGGCGCCAGGATGAGCAGCAACAGCGCTCCGATAGCCAGCAGTCGGCACAGAATGCCGGCGGGTCCAATCCAGGTGGACGTAAGTAATTAGCCTCAAGCGCAGTCCGTGTATGGGCTGTGACTTTTAACAAAAAAGAGGAGGCGATTGCTTCCTCTTTTTTGCGTCAGAATCAATGCAAAGTCAGAAGAAGCGGCTGGTGATCGCCGCCCTCCACCTCGCTCGCCACCTGCAAATCGCTGACCCGCTCGGCCATCCGCTGGCAAGCAAACACAAAATCGAAGGTGAATGGAATCCCGTCGGGGTCGCGCAGGCCAACCGTGGGGGCATTGGCGACCTTGCCATGCACCAGATTCCACGCATCACGCCAAGCCGGCGTAGCATCGGCGAACGGCGCCTGCAGGCGTTCGTGTTCAAGTGATCCGGGCAGGAAATTGAAGTCGCCAACCAACAGTGCCGGGCCGCCCCGCGCCACGGCGGCAAAGGGGCCGTGCGCTTCGGTGCCCGGCCCTTGCTTTCGCGCGTGGCGGGCAGCATCGCGCTGCAGCTCGCGCAAGCGCTGGACCTGGGCCATGCGTTGGTTCAAGGAAAAATACTCGAGATGGGTCGTGGCCACTCGTATCAGCCCGAGCGGCGTGTCCAGAGTCGCCTCCAGCATGCCGCGTTGCATGCTCATCACTTCCGGGTCGGCTGGCCATGGCAGTGCATGCCGAATGACCTGCAGCACCGGACAGCGCGAAAAAATCATGCTGCCGAAGATGCGGCGCATACCCGCCGGGCCCATCGTATCGGTGGTGATGCCGGCAATCGGAGTGTAGCCAGGCAACAAGCGCGTCAGGGCAATGAACTGGTTGCCCGCGTCCAGTCCCGGCAGGTCGTCATAACCGGCCGACACCTCTTGCAGACACAGCACGTCGGGCAGGCCCATGCGTGTCAGATCGGTGACGACCCGATCAATATTGCACGTATTGCCCGGACCGCGTCCGCGCTGGATATTCCAGGTGATGAGTTTCATGGTGGCCTCCTCTGGTCGAGGCTAGCGCAGCAGACAGACACCGCCCTGCGATAGGTCAGGCGAGCGCGCATCGGTAGGTCACCTGAGTCCCAACGTCCCGTGTGCGCCACCCCACAGACCAGGAACCGTCGCGTGGCTATGCTGAATAATTGGCGGGCAGAAATACTCCGCTCATCAACCTCAAAGGATTCGTCATGCGTAACTCTGGAAAAGCGCCAACAATGATCGTGTGGATCATCTCCCTGGTCCTGTTCATCATCGCCCTCGTCGCTCAGTTCGGTCTGATCAGGATCGGCGATCCGATCGCGACCTGGTCCTGGATCATCGGCTTCGGCCTGCTGCTCGTAGCTTGCCGCGTCAGGGGACTCTAGCCGGGGGCGGACCTGAAAAGCAAAAAGCCCAACCGATGAAGGATTGGGCTTTGGCTTGCTGCTGTATTCTGGCTCCCCGACCTGGACTCGAACCAGGGACCTGCGGATTAACAGTCCGTCGCTCTACCAACTGAGCTATCAGGGAAAAGAGGCCGCATTATATCTGCCCACCGCAAAAATGGCGAGGGCCGCACGCGGATTTTTTGCATCAATGCAGGAAAAGCAAATTTGGACGCACCACGAAAAAAGCCACGTTTTTCAACGTGGCTTTTCGTATTCTGGCTCCCCGACCTGGACTCGAACCAGGGACCTGCGGATTAACAGTCCGTCGCTCTACCAACTGAGCTATCAGGGAAAAGAGGCAACATTATCTACGTCCCGCCTGGTGCTGTCAAGGTTCCGACAATTGCTACACCCGCTAGTTCGATACTTCCTGCTGCCTACCGGATTGTGCTGTCGCGCAATCCGAAGAAGCAAGAGTTTAGAGGACTTTCGCGATTGCGTCAATGACGCGATCGATATTTTTCGAGTTCAGCGCCGCCACGCAGATGCGTCCGGTGTCGACCGCATAGATCGAGTGCTCGGTGCGCAAACGCTCGACTTGCTGCTTGGTCAAGCCGGAATACGAGAACATGCCAACCTGCTCACGCACGAATTCGAAATCGTGCGCAGGCGCTTTTTCCTTGAGTTTTACAACGAAGGAATTGCGCATTTCCTTGATCCGTACGCGCATGCCGGCCAGCTCGTCTTCCCACATCTGGCGCAGTTCGGGCGTGGTCAGCGCGGTCGCAACGACCTTGCCGCCGTGTACGGGCGGGTTGGAATAGTTGGTGCGCACCACGCGCTTGAGCTGCGAGAGCACGCGCCCCGCTTCTTCAGCCGAGGCACCCACCACGCTCAGCGCCCCAACGCGCTCGCCGTACAGCGAGAACGATTTGGAAAATGAATTCGAAATCAGCAGCGGCCCGCCGGCGGCGGCAAATTTGGCCACCACTGCGCCATCTTCGGCGATGCCCGAGCCGAAACCCTGGTAAGCCATGTCCAGGAACGGTGTCAGGCCGCCTTCGCTAACGGCAGCGATGACTTCATCCCACTGCGCCGCGCTCAGGTCCGCGCCGGTGGGGTTGTGGCAGCAGGCGTGCAGCAGCACGATGGCGCCGCGCGGCATGGCCTTGAGGTCGGCCAGCATCCCGGCAAAATCAACGCCGCGCGTGCTCGCGTCGTAGTAGCGGTAGGTGTTGACGACGAAGCCCGCGCTCTCGAACAGGGCGCGGTGGTTTTCCCAGCTTGGATCGCTGATGTAGACCTGCGAACCGGGCGAGAAACGCTGCAGGAAGTCGGCGCCGATTTTGAGCGCGCCGGTTCCGCCGATGGCCTGCACGGTCACCGCACGCTTGTCTTGAATAATCGCGCTGTCGACCCCAAATACAAGCTCTTGAACCGCCTTGTCGTAAGCGGCCAGGCCCTCGATCGGCAGGTAGGTTCGCGGCGCCTGCTGCTCCATCAGAATTTCTTCAGCTTTGCGCACGCAGCCGAGCAGCGGCACTTTGCCATTGTCGTCATAATAGACACCCACGCCCAGGTTGATTTTGGCAGGATTGGTGTCGGCGTTGAACGCCTCGGTGATGCCCAGAATTGGGTCGCGCGGGGCCATGTCGATGGCACTGAAAATGCTGGCGGAAGCAGAGGAAGTCATCGTGATAAACTGGTTGGTGGACTGAAGTTGTATAGACAGCGACCCATATACTCATTGGGCTCGCGAGCAGGACCATCATTTTAACAAAGGTCTGTAAGTATGGCTGAACTATCCGTTGCAAACGACCCGGCACCGACCGTCGTCACCTTCCCCGATTCGCCTTTCAAGCTGCACCAGCCCTTCCCTCCCGCGGGCGACCAGCCCACTGCCATCGAGGGTCTGATCGAGGGCATCAACGACGGCTTGTCGTTCCAGACACTGCTGGGCGTGACCGGCTCGGGCAAGACCTACACCATGGCCAATGTGATCGCCAGGGCCGGTCGTCCCGCGATCATTTTCGCGCCCAATAAAACCCTGGCCGCGCAGTTGTATGCCGAGTTTCGCGAGTTCTTTCCGCAGAACGCGGTCGAGTACTTCGTGAGCTACTACGACTACTACCAGCCCGAAGCCTATGTGCCGCAGCGCGACCTGTTTATCGAAAAGGACTCGTCGATCAACGAGCATATCGAGCAGATGCGCCTGTCGTGCACCAAGTCGCTGATGGAGCGGCGCGATGTGGTCATCGTGGCCACCGTGTCGGCCATTTACGGTATCGGCAACCCCAACGAATACCATCAGATGATCCTGACGCTGCGCGCCAAGGACAAGGTCGCGCAGCGCGACGTCATCGCGCGCCTGATCCAGATGCAGTACACCCGCAACGAAGTCGACTTCGGACGCGGCACCTTCCGCGTGCGCGGCGACACCATCGACATCTTCCCGGCCGAACACGCAGAGCTGGCCATTCGGGTCGAGATGTTCGACGACGAGATCGAATCGCTGCAGCTGTTCGATCCACTGACCGGGCGCGTGCGCCAAAAGATCCCGCGCTTTACTGTCTATCCAGGCTCGCATTACGTTACGCCGCGCTCAACGGTGCTGCGCGCAGTCGAATCGATCAAGCTTGAACTACGTGACCGGCTTGAGTTTTTCCGCAAGGAGAACAAGCTCATCGAAGAGCAGCGCCTGGAACAGCGCACCCGTTTCGACCTTGAAATGATGGCCGAGATCGGTTTCACCAAGGGCATCGAGAACTATTCACGCCACCTCACCGGCGCGATGCCCGGTTCGCCGCCGCCCACGCTGGTGGACTACTTGCCCAAAGATGCGCTCATGTTCCTCGACGAGTCGCACGTGCTGGTCGGCCAGCTCAACGCCATGTACAACGGCGACCGCTCGCGCAAGACCAATCTGGTCGATTACGGTTTCCGCCTGCCGTCGGCGCTGGACAATCGTCCTTTGAAGTTCGAAGAATTCGAGGGCAAGCTGCGCCAGACCATCTTTGTATCGGCCACCCCGGCAGAGTACGAAAAGACCCATTCGGACAATGTGGTCGAACAGGTGGTGCGCCCTACCGGCCTGGTCGACCCGCTGGTGATCGTCAAGCCGGCGCGCACCCAGGTCGACGATCTCATGTCCGAGATTAAAGACCGTGTGGCCAAGGACGAGCGGGTGCTGGTGACTACGCTGACCAAGCGCATGTCCGAGCAGCTCACTGAATATCTGGGCGACCATGGCATCAAGGTGCGCTACCTGCACAGCGATATCGAAACGGTGGAACGGGTCGAGATCCTGCGCGATCTACGTCTGGGCACGTTCGACGTTTTGGTGGGCATCAACCTGCTGCGCGAGGGCCTGGATCTGCCCGAGGTGTCGCTGGTGGCTATTCTGGACGCCGACAAGGAAGGCTTCCTGCGTTCCGAGCGCAGTCTGATTCAGACGATCGGCCGGGCGGCGCGCAATCTGAATGGCGTGGCGATACTGTATGCCGACCAGATGACCGATTCGATGAAAGCGGCCATTGGGGAGACCGAGCGGCGGCGCGCCAAGCAGCTGGCTTACAACATCGAGCATGGCATTACTGCGGTGGGTATCAAGAAGCAGATCAAGGACCTGATCGACGGCGTGTACAGCCCGCAGCAGGCGCGCGATCATGTGCAGGCGGAGAAGGAAACCGCGAAGATCGAGTCGATGAGCGAGAAGCAGATCGGCAAGGAGATCAAGCGTCTGGAAAAGCTCATGCTCGATCATGCGCGCAATCTCGAGTTCGAGAAAGCGGCGCAGGTGCGCGATCAGCTGCACGTGCTTAAGACCCAGGCATTTGGCGCGCCAGGTGCGGATAATGTGGTGTCGATCCTGGGTAAGTGAGGAAGAAACACCGTCTCCCCCGCGAAGTGAAGTGACCCCATAAAGTTAGACATCAATCTGACTTATGGGGTTTTTTCA
>JAZKGU010000025.1:0-36057 GCA_040385745.1 Pseudomonadota bacterium | reverse complement strand
ACCTGCACAGCCGCCTGCTCGAGCGCGCAGCACGCGTGAACCCTGACTACGTCGAAAAGTTCACCAACGGCGAAGTCAAAGGCAAGACCGGTTCCCTGACTGCACTGCCAATTATTGAAACCCAGGCAGGCGACGTGTCGGCATTCGTTCCTACCAACGTGATTTCGATTACTGACGGCCAGATCTTCCTGGACACCTCGCTGTTCAACGCTGGTATCCGTCCTGCGATTAACGCAGGTATCTCGGTATCGCGCGTCGGTGGTGCGGCCCAGACCAAGGTCATCAAGAACCTGTCCGGCGGTATCCGTACCGACCTGGCGCAGTACCGTGAACTGGCTGCGTTCGCGCAGTTCGCTTCCGACCTGGACGAATCGACCCGCAAGCAGCTCGACCGCGGTGCCCGCGTGACCGAACTGCTCAAGCAGGCTCAGTACTCGCCGCTGTCGATCTCGATGATGGCCGTGTCGCTGTTCGCAGTGAACAAGGGCTACTTCGACGACATCGAAATCAAGAAGGTACTGGCGTTCGAAGCTGGCCTGCACGGTTACATGAAGACCAAGCAAGCTGCCCTGCTGTCCAAGATTGAAGATACCAAAGCGCTGGACAAGGATGGCGAAACTGCCATGGCCGCAGCGATTGCTGACTTCAAGAAATCCGGCGCATATTAATTGACTGTCGGCGCCGCAGCGGTAACAGGCAGGCGGCGCTCGATTAGCGCATAAGGAGTAAGGACTCATGGCATCAAGCAAAGAGATACGTGGCAAGATCAAGAGCGTAGAGAATACGAAGAAGATCACCAAGGCGATGGAGATGGTCGCTGCATCGAAAATGCGCAAAGCGCAGGATCGCATGCGCTCCGCCCGTCCCTACAGTGACAAGATTCGCAATATCGCCTCCAATCTGGCTACCGCAAATCCGGAATACACGCACCCGTTCATGGCGCAGGCCAAGAGCGTGCAAGCGAAGGCAGTTGGCTTCATCGTCGTCACGACCGACAAGGGTCTGTGCGGCGGCATGAACACCAACATCCTGCGGCTCTGGACGCAAAAGACGCGCGAGCTGGAAGCAGCTGGCAACAAGATTGAAGCGGTTGCCATTGGCAACAAGGGTTTGGGTTTTATGAATCGGGTGGGTATCCGCGTGGTGTCGCACGCGGTCCAGATCGGCGATACCCCGCACCTGGACAAACTGATCGGGCCTGTGAAAGTCATGCTCGACCAGTACCAGGAAGGCAAACTCGACGCAGTCTACATCTGCTACACCAAGTTTGTGAACACGATGAAGCAGGAACCGGTTGTGCAGCAATTGCTGCCGCTGTCTTCCGACAAGTTTGAAGCCGACAAGGGTAACCACTCGTGGGATTACCTGTATGAGCCGGAAGCGCAAACCGTCATCGACGAACTGCTGGTGCGGTACGTGGAGGCGCTGGTGTACACGGCAGTCGCCGAGAATATCGCGTCAGAGCAGTCGGCGCGCATGGTCGCAATGAAGTCGGCAAGCGACAACGCAGGTAGTGTCATCGGTGAACTCAAGCTGGTCTATAACAAGACCCGCCAGGCTGCGATTACCAAAGAACTCTCCGAGATCGTCGCCGGTGCGGCAGCGGTCTAACCCGTTTTTAAATATATATAGAAGGAACGAACATGGCTGATGGCAAAATCGTTCAGTGTATCGGCGCTGTGGTGGACGTTGAGTTCCCACGCAATGCAATGCCGAAGGTTTTCGACGCACTGAAAATGGCAGGCTCCGAGCTGACCCTGGAAGTACAACAGCAGCTTGGCGACGGCATCGTCCGTACCATTGCGCTGGGCTCGTCGGACGGTCTGCGTCGCGGCATGACCATCCAGAACACCGGTGCTCCAATCATGGTGCCAGTTGGTAAGGCAACCCTGGGTCGCATTATGGACGTGCTGGGCAACCCGATCGACGAGTGCGGTCCTGTCTCGCACGAGCAGACCGCATCGATCCACCGCGTCGCTCCTGCGTACGACGAACTGTCGCCATCGCAAGACCTGCTGGAAACCGGCATCAAGGTGATTGACCTGGTTTGCCCGTTCGCAAAAGGCGGTAAAGTCGGTCTGTTCGGCGGTGCAGGTGTGGGCAAGACCGTGAACATGATGGAACTGATCAACAACATCGCAAAAGCACACTCGGGTCTGTCCGTGTTTGCCGGCGTGGGTGAGCGTACCCGTGAAGGTAACGACTTCTACCACGAGATGGCTGACGCCAAAGTGGTTGACCTGGAAAACCCAGAGAACTCCAAAGTGGCGATGGTCTACGGCCAGATGAACGAGCCGCCAGGTAACCGTCTGCGCGTTGCGCTGACCGGCCTGACGATCGCTGAATCGTTCCGTGACGAAGGCAAAGACGTTCTGTTCTTCGTGGACAACATCTACCGCTTCACCCTGGCCGGTACCGAAGTATCGGCACTGCTGGGCCGTATGCCGTCGGCAGTGGGTTACCAGCCTACCCTGGCCGAAGAGATGGGCCGTCTGCAAGAGCGCATCACTTCGACCAAGGTCGGTTCGATCACCTCGATCCAGGCCGTGTACGTCCCTGCGGACGACTTGACCGACCCGTCGCCTGCGACGACCTTCGGTCACCTCGATTCGACCGTGGTGCTGTCGCGTGACATCGCTTCGCTGGGTATCTACCCTGCGGTCGATCCACTCGATTCGACCTCGCGCCAGCTGGACCCGCTCGTCGTCGGTCAGGAGCACTATGACACCGCGCGCGCTGTTCAGGGCACCCTGCAGCGCTACAAGGAACTGCGTGACATTATCGCGATTCTGGGCATGGACGAACTGGCGCCGGAAGACAAGCTGCTGGTGGCACGCGCTCGTAAGATGCAGCGTTTCCTGTCGCAGCCGTTCCACGTCGCTGAGGTGTTCACCGGTTCCCCAGGCAAGTACGTTTCGCTGAAAGACACGATCAAGGGCTTCAAGATGATCGCGTCGGGCGAACTGGACCACCTGCCGGAGCAAGCGTTCTACATGGTTGGCACGATCGAAGAAGCAATCGAAAAAGCCAAGAAGCTCAACTAAGTAAGAGCCGATAGGACACTTATGGCAAACACAATTCACGTTGACGTGGTATCGGCCGAAGAGAGCATCTTTTCGGGCGAAGCCGAATTCGTCGCGTTGCCGGGTGAAGCGGGTGAGCTGGGTATCTATCCCAAGCACACCCCTTTGATTACCCGCATCAGGCCGGGTGCCGTACGGATCAAGGTAGTTGGCCGCGAAGAAGAAGAGTTCGTCTTCGTCGCCGGCGGCATCCTGGAAGTACAGCCCAATGGCGTGACCGTGCTGGCCGACACCGCAATTCGCGGTGGCGATCTGGACGAAGCGAAGGCAACCGAAGCCAAGAAGTTGGCCGAAGAGATGATGGGCAACAAGGAGTCGAAGATCGACTACGCTCGCGCGCAAGCCGAGATGGCAGTCGCAATCGCCCAGTTGCAGGCAATCCAGAAGTTCCGCGGCCGTAAGTAAGCCCGGCTCGTGGTGCGCAAAAAAGACAGCTTCGGCTGTCTTTTTTTTTGTTCCTCGGGAAAACTAGATGAAGCGGGCCGCCAGACCATCGCCGCGCACGGCAGCGGCGCTCCGTCCCATCGCATCCAGCGCCCACCCGTCCGGTAAAAACTACCTATCGTCAATTAATGCCCTGCAAGCAGTGCCGGGTAACACTACAATCTTTTCCTGACTCGGCACACACGGCGCCGCGCTTTCGATCCACGACAGGAGAAGTTGATGTTCAAGCTCAGTACGATCTGCCTTGCCACCTTGCTGGTCTTGCACGCTCCGTTCGGCGTGGCGCAGACCCGTCCGGCCACCACCATGTCCGATGCTGCGCTCGCTTCCAGCATCGACGCCAGCCTGGCCCGCCACTTCAAGCAGGATGAGCCGGGCGCGGCGGTGCTTGTTACGCGCGCCGGCAAACCGCTGCTGCGCAAGGCCTACGGCATGGCCGACGTGGCCAAGGGCATTCCGATGAGCCCGGATCACGTGTTGCGCCTGGGTTCCATCACCAAGCAGTTCACCGCGGTGGCGATCCTGATGCTGGTCGAAGACGGCAAGCTGGCCCTGAACGACGACATTACCAGGGTCTTTCCCGATTACCCCACCAAGGGCAAGAAAATCAGCATTGAACACCTGCTCACGCACACCTCCGGCATCGTCAGCTACACCAGCAAGCCGGGCTTCGGGGCAGGGCTCGGCAACGATATCGGCGTCAGTCAGATGATCGACACATTCAAGAACGATCCCCTGGAGTTCGAGCCGGGCACCCGCTTCAAGTACAACAACTCGGGCTACTTCCTGCTCGGTGCGGTCATCGAAAAAATCTCCGGCATGTCGTACGCCAAATTCCTTGAACAGCGCATTTTTATCCCGCTGGGCATGAACGACAGCGCTTATGAAGGTCACGAGCGCAGCCAGGCCCCGCGTGCGGCCGGCCATAGCGCTGGCAACAAGGGATATACAGCGGCGCGCCGCCTGTCGATGTCGGTGCCGTACGCCGGCGGTGCGCTGGTGTCGACCGTGGACGACATGGCGCGCTGGGATGCAGCGATCACTGCGGGCAAGCTGCTCAAGCCGGCCAGCTGGAAACAGGCGTTCACTTCCTACAAGCTGGCCGATGGCAGCGCCACCGGCTACGGCTACGGCTGGAACATGGCCAGCTTCAAGGGCCAGCCCCAGATTAGCCACGATGGCCGCGTCAGCGGCTTTGTCAGCGCCGCCATGCGCTTGCCCGAGCAACAGCTCTATGTAGTGGTGCTGAGTAATAGCGACAGCGGCGTGTTTCCGCCCGAACTGATCGCCGCCAAGGCCGCCGCCGCCGCAATGGGTCAGCCTTACCCGGACCTGGCGCCAATTAAACTCACGACCGAGCAACTCGATGCCTACACTGGCAGCTACAAAATCGACGACAAGAGCGAGCGCATCATCCGGCGCGCCCAGGACCAGCTGATCATGGCGCGTACCGGCCGCCCCCCGGTGGCCTTGATCCCGTATTCCGCCAACGGCTTCATGCTCGACAAAACGCTGGCACGCATGGAGTTTTCGCGCAGCGCCGGCGGCGAAGTGAACCGTGTCACCATCTTCAATCCGGATGGTCCCACCATCGAGAATGCGCGCACGGGCCCGGTACCGCCCGATCCGGTGGTGGTGCAGGTGAGTCATGCCGACTTCGACAAGCTGGCCGGTCGCTACGCCCTGGCGCCGCAGTTCATTCTGGAAGTCAGCCGCGACGGCGAGCACTTCTTTGTCCAGGCCACCGGCCAGGGCAAGATCGAAATCCATCCCTTGTCGCCAAGCCTGTACTGGGCCAAGCCGATCGATGGCAAACTCCAGTTCGGAAAGTCGGCAGATGGCAAAGACCAGCTGGTGCTGACCCAGAACGGCCGCGACCAACGGGCGCTGCGCTTGCCCTGACACGCCTGCCTGTCGCCTTGGAGCGAGGCGACAGGCGCCAATCGACCAGTTAAACAATAAACATTATTCTTTACTAGACAACTTTGTTCGTGGATAGTGTCAGTACATAAACGAGACTACCAACATCACATGACAGACGTTATTGCTTTTCCTTTTCCCATTTCAGCCATCAGCATCAGCCCGGACGCCCCTGTACTGCTGAGCATGACGCCGCGCGAGCAGGCGGCCCTGTCGAGCAATATCGTGCTGGTGTTCGACCGCCCCATCTTTCCTGGTCTGGGCAGCATTACCATCCTGAGCGAGTTTGGCATCACCGTATTTAGTGGCGCCATCGGCGTCAGCGATCGCCTCAGTATCGTGGGTACGACACTGACCATCGACTTGCCGCAGGACCTCGATTACATCACTTCGTACACACTGCATTTGTCACCCGGCATCGTCAAAGGAGAAAATGGTGTTGCATTTTCCGATCAGCTCGAACTGGGCTTCACCACCGTCTCGAGCCCGGTAGCGCTGAACCTGGTCGGCACTGCCGAGGCCGATACGCTGCGCGGCAGCGAATTCGACGACAGCCTGTCGGGCGCCGACGGGGGCGACACCCTGTACGGCCTCGGCGGCAATGACTTGCTCGACGGCGGGGCCGGCAGCGACTATCTGCGTGACGACGAGGGCAATAACGTCCTGCTCGGCGGCGCCGGTAATGACGCGCTGTACAGCTGGTCTACCGGTAACAACCGGCTCGACGGCGGCGCCGGCGACGACGCCATCAGCGGCGGACGCGGTACCGATACCCTGATCGGCGGCGACGGCAACGATATCCTGTCCCTGTCGCGCTACGGCGAAACGGCCGGCAGCGTTACGGCCCTCGGTGGCGACGGTGACGATACCATGTATATCTCGATCTACGATCCCGAGGTGGTGGTCACCCTGAGCGGCGGCGCAGGCCTTGACACCTACAGCCCGGCCACGGTTGGCGCGCTGACCATTACCGATTTCAGCGCAGGCGATCTGGGCGACGTGCTGGACCTGGGCCGGCTGCTGGGCCAGTTCACCGACGCCGGCTACAACCCGTTCGGCGGCCAGGGCTACCTGCGCCTGCAAGCCCAGGGCGGCTCCACAGTGCTCCAGTTCGACCGCGATGGCGCCGCTGGCAGCGCGTACGGCTTTGCCACCGTGCTGACGCTGCAAGGGGTCGCAATGAACAGTCTCACGGACCTCAATTTCGCCGGCGTATTCAGATTGTCGGGCGATGCCACCGGTGTCACCGCCGAGGGGAGCGTGGCCGACGACATACTCGACGGGAGCACGCTGGACGATACGCTGATCGGCCACGCTGGCAACGATACCTTGTATGGGTATACCGGCCAGGACAAGCTCGAAGGCGGGCTTGGCGGCGACAGGCTGTTCGGCGGGTCACACGACGATAGTCTGTTCGGCGGCGCTGATGACGACATGCTCGATGGCGAGTATGGCAACGACCGCCTCGACGGCGGCGACGGCAACGACCGCCTGCACGAGAGCGCCGGCGACAACACGCTGCTGGGCGGCGCCGGCAACGACAACCTCGAGTCTTCCGGCCAGGGCCGCAATCTGCTCGATGGCGGCGAAGGCCACGACTTTTTGCTTACGCGCTTCGGCAATGAGACCTTGCTTGGCGGCGGCGGCGACGACGTGCTTGAAATGAACAATGGCCTCTATCCCTATCCCTTGCCGACCCTTGACTTCGCGCACCTGGTAGTGCTTGAAGCAGGCGAGGGCAACGATATCGTGCGCACGCGTTTTTACGGCTCGGATACCACCGTGCGCGCCACTGGCGGCGCCGGCGTCGATACCTTCGAACTGCATGGCATGGCCGGACCAGGCAAATACGTGATCACCGATTTCAAGGCCGGTGCGGGCGGCGACATGCTCGACCTGCTTCAATTCATTCCGCGCTTTGGCCCCAACCTCAATCCATTCGATCCTTCGGTGGCCAATATGCGCCTGGTCCAGCAGGGCGCCGACCTGGTGCTGCAGTACGCTGCCTTCCTTGGTTCGCCCGGCACTTTCACCGAGCTGGTGACCTTGAAGGGCGTGACCGCCGCCAGCCTTACCAGTGCCAATTTCTCCGGTGGGATTGCGCCCGATGGTAGCTCGGGCGATCTACGCATCAGCGGCAGTAGCGGCGCCGACAGCCTAAGCGGCGGCATCTTCAACGACACGCTGGACGGTGGCGCCGGCGCCGACATTCTGACCGGCAATCGCGGTAACGATACCCTCAATGGCGGCGATGGCAACGACGTGCTCAATGGCGGCTTTGGAAAGAACCTGCTCAACGGCGGGTCCGGTCTCGATACTGCAGTGTTCGAGCAGGTGCGCTCTTTCTACGATTTCTCTCGTGTGGGCGGCAATTTGGTGATCAATAACACCGGCATTGTCAGCACCCCCCTGTATCAGCAAGACACCGTGGTCAGTGTCGAACGCGCCAAATTCGGCAGCGAGTCCTGGGCCTTCGATATCGACGGTGTGGGCGGCCAGGTCTATCGCCTGTATGAGGCGGCCTTCAATCGCGCGCCCGACAAGGTCGGCCTGGGCTTCTGGATGGCGATGGTCGACCGCGGCGCGCTCGGCATGGCCGAGGTGAGCCAGGCCTTTGTCCTCTCCCCTGAATTTGCCGCCCTGTACGCCAATGCCAGCAATGCGGAACTGGTCACGCGCCTCTACCAGAACCTGTTCGAGCGTGAACCGGATCCGGTCGGCAAGGCATTCTGGGTCAAGGTACTCGACGACAAGCTCGCGTCGCTTGCCACGGTGCTCACGCAGATGAGCGAAAGCGCCGAAAACCAGGCCAATCTGGCCCAGCTGATCGGCTACGGTGTCGAGTACATTCCTTACGGCGGAGCCTGATCGTGGGGAAGGCGGACGGCGCTCTGGCACTGGCCAGCCTGCTGCTGGCCGCCCGCTGCGCGGCCCAGGACTTGGGCGCCAGCATCGACCAGGCGCTGGCCGATCATTACAAGCCGCGCGATCCCGGCGCCACCGTGATTGTGGTCAAGGATGGCGTGACGGTTTTCCGCAAGGCCTACGGCATGGCCGACCTGCGCCGCGCACGCAAGCTGCGCCCAGAGTACAGCATGCGCCTGGGCTCGCTGACCAAGCAGTTCACCGCAGCGGCGGTCCTGCTCCTGGCCGAGAACGGTAAGTTAGCGCTAACTGACAGTGTGAGCCGCTTTTTGCCTGATTACCCGGCCGCTAGCGGCACGCGCATCACGATCGAACACCTGCTCACGCATACCTCGGGCATTCCGAATTATTCGAACCAGCCCGGCTATGGCGCCAACAGCTACCGTGAGCAGAGCGTAGGCCAGATGATCGATCGATTCAAGGACGCCGCGCTCGAGTTCGAGCCGGGAACCCGTTTCGCCTACAGTAATTCCGGCTATTTCCTCCTTGGCGCCATCATCGAGAAAGTCTCGGGTCAGCCTTACGCCAGCTTCGTCGCCCGCCACCTGTTCAGCCCCTTGGGGATGCAGGCGAGCGCTTACGAAGGCCAGGAGCATGGCTCGGTGCCGGCAGCGCTGGGCTACACCTTGCGCGAAGGCGAGTTCGTGCCGGCGCCCCAGGTGAGCATG
The DNA here is from genome assembly GCA_040385745.1 of Pseudomonadota bacterium. GTDB lineage: Bacteria > Pseudomonadota > Gammaproteobacteria > Burkholderiales > Burkholderiaceae_D > Telluria_A. The sequence continues at coordinate 27,017 of JAZKGU010000025.1, read as the reverse complement.
TCGCAGGCCTATGCAGCAGGTGCGATCCGATCAAGCGTGGATGACCTGGCGCGCTGGGATGCCGCCATCGCCGCCGGCGCCGTGCTCAAGCCAAGTAGCTGGCGTCTGGCGATGAGCTCGGCCCGACTGGCCGACGGCAGCCCGACCGGCTACGGCTACGGCTGGATAGTGACGCCGTTCCAGGGCACGCCGGCGATCTCGCACGGTGGCGGGATCGACGGTTTCTTTGCCTATGTTTTGCGCCTGCCCGAGCACAAGGTGTTCGTTGCTGTGCTGAGCAATGCAGACGCTGGCGTCACGCCGGCCCACGTGATTGCCTTCAAGGCTGCCGCAGTGGCGATGGGCAAGCCACTGGCCGCCAGGCCCTGATTTGCCCTTTCTGAGCGCGGCCGAGTCCGCTAAGCGGCCCGACATTAGTGGCTATATGGCGACAACAGTGGCTTACGCGTTATTTTTCTTGTGCTATTTGCAAATAAATCAGACACTAACCGCTCTATCCCCCTGTCAACACGGCCGCCATGCTTTCCCGTTTGCTCAAGAAAAATACTGAATCGGTTCCGGCTTTCACCAAGAAGCCGTTTTTCCGCAGCGAAGAAAAAGCCTTCTATGCGCGCTTGCGCAGGACCTTGCCCAAGTGCTACGTGTTTCCGGACGTGGAATTACGCGCCTTGATGACACCGGTGAGCACCGACCCGAGACAGCGCCGCGCCGAGAAGGAATACCTGAGTGGCCGCAAGGTCGACTACGCGGTATTTGACGCGCGCCTGAGCCTGCTATGCGTGATCGAATTGAAAACTGGTGGCCTGATCGATAGCACCCCAGGATCGAACGCCGAACTGCTGCGCAGCGCCAGTATTCGCCACTTTTGCTGGGACAAGCTCAAGTTGCCGACGAGCGAGCAGATGATGAACATGTTTGCGCCCTTCGTGATGCCGGTCGCGCCGCGCAGCAGTGGTTCCGCTGAAAGTGATGCCGATTCGCCGCACCCCAACTCGACTTTCGTATCGGTCGAAGAGGTCGTCATGCCGCGCATTACGTCGTTGACGGTGGAGGCGGTCGAAGCGCTTGCCCCCATGAACTACACCAAGAATGGCTACCCTCACGTGTGGGAGCGCATTTGCCTGTTCTGCAACGATCCATCCCACCTGGCTGACTACATTGCTACCTTGTCGATGCAGAATCGCTCAGTCAAGCGGGTCGGCTTTCCCGCCGCCGTCATGGCCGAAATCAACGAGATCGAAAGGGTGAACGCCCAGTTCATCAACAAGGCGCCTGAAAAGGTCAGCTGGAACGACGTGTTCGCCGACCGTTAGGCCTTGAGCGGCGTTTTGCGCCGTCCGACCGAAACCATCAGAAACAGCGCCGCCAGCATCATTGCCAGCGTGGCAGGTTCCGGCACGTTGGCGGCGGCCCGGACTGCTCCCACCGTGCTTTGCAGCGCCAGGCTGGAGTTGTAACGCAGCGAGCCGATCACGCTCGGTCCCTTCATCTGGGCATTTTCGAACTGGCGGAAGTCCACCGCAAAGCGTTCCAGGCTGCCATCGTCGCCATACCCGATCTCGAGCACGTTGAACCAGCCCGAGGCCTGCGCCATCATGCCGAAAGGGCTGGAGATCAGCAGCCCGGCCTGGCCGGGTGCGGTGCTGCCTGCCATGCCGGCCTTGTCATACATGCCTACGCTGAGCGCTTCGCCCGTACCGCCCTTGTTGGCCGAGAACTGGAAGGCCCATTTCAGGCCTTCATCCTGGTACACCACCGTCACGCCGTCGCCAGCCTGGCCTTGCGGCGTAATGCTGGTGAACGCTCCACCGTCGAGGCCATGTTCCCAGGTCACCGGCGCGTCCAGTTCGTAGCCGATGGTGCTGCCGTTTTCCGCGTTGAGATAGGCGCGCGCGTTGGAAGGCATGTTTTGCGCCTGGGATGCGGCGGCCCACAGCAGTGTGGCAGCGGCAAGCAGCGGGCGTACGGCAGAAAACATGGTGACTTCCTTTCAACAGCGATTAAACAATCTTGTCGTCAATAATATCCAATCAAAAATATTCCTGTCGGGCGATTGCGAACAGTGGTTTCAGGAAGCTGACGCGCTTGTTTCACCCTGATTGTTCGATATCTCTGCTGCACCACCGAATATGTGGGCCCTCCGTGCAAGGATGCGCCGTTCGAGGGCTGAAGTCTGCTATCGTCAGGCGACAATAAAACAACGGACGCGCCATGAAATCATCTCGAGAAATCCTCCAACACAGCCACAACATCGCGGTGGTTGGCCTGTCGAACAAACCGGACCGGGCCAGCCACCATGTAGCCCAGTACCTGCAGCAGCACGGCTACCGCATCCTTCCGGTCAATCCCACCTATGCGGGCCAGGACATTCTGGGCGAAAAAGTGTGGTCGAATCTGCACGATGCGGCGCAGTCGCTCGCGCCCGGCCAGCGCATTGACGTGGTTGACTGCTTCCGCAAGGCCGCAGAAATGCCGGCGCTGGCGCGCGAGGCCATCGCCGTGCGCGCAGGCTGCCTGTGGATGCAGATCGGGGTCGGCAACCAGGCTGCGGCCGATCTGGCCAGCGCGGCCGGACTGGACGTGATCATGGACCAGTGCATGAAGGTCGAACACGCGGCGATGGGCGCTGCTTGAAGGCGCGCAGCAAGTTCCGCGCCGCTAGATCGCTGGTGCTGAGCGACGCCGATGCCGGCGCTACCCCGCTGCGGGGCGAGCCGGGCCAGGACAAGCTGTCGAAAGACGCTATCAAGCACAGCGAGCGCGAGGCGACGGCGGACCTTACCCGGCAGATCGCGCGCCTCCAGGAAATGCTGTACGCCGGGCGCAAGCACAAGCTGCTCATTATCCTGCAAGGCATGGATACCTCCGGCAAGGATGGCACCGTGCGCTCGCTGTTTGCCGGCGTCAATCCGATGGGCCTGCGCGCGGTATCCTTCAAGGCCCCCAGCGCGGCCGAGGCGGCGCACGACTTCTTGTGGCGCGTGCATCAGCAGGTGCCGGTCTGGGGCGAGATCGCGATCTTCAATCGCAGCCATTACGAAGATGTGCTGGTGCCGGTCGTGCAGCAGCTCATCGACGACAAGGAATGCAAGCGCCGGCTGGAGCACATCGCCGCTTTCGAGCAGATGCTGGCCGACAGTGGCACGGTGATCGTCAAGCTGTTCCTGCATATCTCCAAGGATGAACAGCGCAAGCGCCTGCAGGCGCGCCTGGACGATCCGGACAAGCAGTGGAAGTTCGACGACAACGATCTGCTGCAGCGGGCGCACTGGGACGCCTACCACCAGGCCTATGAACGCGCCATTGCCGCCACCAATAGCGTGCAGGCTCCCTGGTACATCATCCCGGCTGACTCCAAGACCCACCGCAATCTGCTGGTGTCGACCCTGCTGCTGGAGATCCTGGCGGACCTTGAGCTGGCGTTCCCCAAGCCGTCGGCGCGCCTGTCCAGGCTGCGCATCGAGTGAACTGCTGTGCTTACGCCTTGCTACAACATAAACGGGACAAGGGCCGCCTGACCCGTTGCGCTCGGCGCGCAGCATGCCGAATTGGCATAAAATGAGTACCCACCCATACCGAGCGGATACGACGATGTTCAAGACTCCAGCACTGATTTTCACGGCCCTGGCCGCCGTATCCCTGGGCGGCGCGCCCGCAGTGGCCCTGGCCCAGGCACCCGCCGCTACGCCGGCTGGCGCGAGCTGCCCGGCCCTGCTCAAGCAAAACTTCAAGCGCCTGCAGGACGACGCGCCGCAGGACCTGTGCCAGTACGCCGGCAAGGTGGTCCTGGTGGTGAATACGGCCAGCTACTGCGGCTTTACCAAGCAGTACGAGGGACTGGAAAAGCTGTACGCCAAATACGGCAGCAAGGGCCTCGTAGTGCTGGGCTTTCCTTCAAACGACTTCGGCAAGCAGGAGCCGGGTACCGAAAAGGAAATCGCTGATTTTTGCTATAACACCTACGGCGTCAAGTTCCCCATGTTCGCCAAGACTTCGGTTACCGGCCCCACCGCCAACCCCTTGCACGCCCAGCTGACCAAGGCTACCGGCAAGGAGCCGAAATGGAACTTCACCAAATACCTGATCGACCGTAACGGCAAGGTCATCGAACACTACCCAAGCAAGGTCACGCCGGAAGACAAGGAATTGGTCGGCAAGATCGAACAGGCGCTGGGCAGCTAAGGCTTATCCGCGCTCCAGCGGAAAACCTTCATCCATCCAACCGATGTAGCCGCCGGCCATGATTTTTACTGGCCGGCCCAGGCGCGCCAGCCGTATGGCCGCACGCGCAGCCCCGTTGCAGTGGGGGCCGGCGCAATACGTCACAAACACTGTAGTCTCCGGAAATTCCGCCAGCTTCGACGCGATGATCTTGGCGTGCGCCAGATCGAGCGCGCCGGGCACATGCCCCCTGGCGAATTTTTCACTGCCGCGCACGTCGAGCAGCACGAAATCGTGGGCGCCGGTGCTCAGCGCGTGATGCACATCCCAGCAATCGGTTTCAAATGCCAGCGAGGCCTCAAAATGCGCGAGCACCTGTGCGGCCGCGGCGGGCGCTACGTCGGTAACGATGGACATGCAGTTCTCCTGTGAGTGGACTGGTTTGATTATCCGGTGTCTGCATCCCTGACAATAGTGGCGCGATAGACATTATGCGGTAAGATTGCGCCATGAAACCACATCTGGTAGTGGCGCTCGCTTACGATCGCCTTTGTACGTTCGAGTTTGGCTGTACGGTCGAACTGTTCGCGCTCGAGCGGCCAGAACTTGAGGTCAACTGGTATCAGTTTGCAGTGTGCGCGGTGGAGCCGGGGCCGATCCGCGCCATGGGCGGCATCAGCATCGATGCGCCCTATGCACCGGAACTGCTGGCGCGCGCCGACACCATCGTCATTCCTGGCTGGCGCGATCCCGACGAGGCGCCGCCTGCGGCCTTGCTCGAGCTGCTGCGCAGCGCGCACGCCAGGGGCGCGCGCCTGTGCTCCATCTGTTCCGGCGTGTTTGTGCTGGCCGCCGCCGGCCTGCTCGACGGCAGGCGCGCTACCACCCACTGGCGCTACACAGACAAGCTGGCGCGCCGCCACCCGGCCATCCAGGTGTTGCCCGACGATCTGTACGTCGACGACGGCGACATCATCACCTCGGCCGGCTCGGCCGCCGGCCTGGACATGCTGCTGCATCTGGTGCGGCGCGATTACGGGGCCCGCGTCGGCAACCTCGTCGCGCAGCGGCTGGTCGTGTCGCCGCACCGCGAGGGCGGCCAGGCGCAGTTCCTGCCACGGCCCATGGCACACGACGACAAGGGCCGCCTGAGCAAGCTGATGGACTGGCTGCGCGCCAATGCAGATCAGCCGCATTCAATTGCGAGCATGGCCCGGCAATCTGCCATGAGCCCGCGTACCTTGCAGCGCCAATTTCAGGAAGCGACCGGCTGCGGACCGGTGGAATGGCTGATTCGCGAACGGGTGGCCATCGTCAAGGACTTGCTGGAGACGGCGGAACTGCCGCTGGCGCTGGTGGCCGAGCGGGCCGGCTTCGGCTCGGAGGAATCGCTGCGCCACCATTTCAGGCGCCTTGCCGCCACTACGCCAGGGGCTTATCGGCGCCAGTTTTCAGCCGTGGCGCGCTGAAAGGACAGCGCGCAGCGTGCCACGCAGTGCGTTGCACACCATGATCTCGTGTGCCTGGTCCAGCTGCGGGCGCGTGATGACGCGCTCGCAGGCGTTCCAGGCCGGATCGGCCAGGATCAACGCGCGCATGATGCCGGGCAGGACCCCGCATGCCAGTGGCGGCGTGCACCAGCGGCCGTCGAGCTTGACGAACACATTGCTGCGCCCACCTTCGGTCAATTCGCCGCGCTGGTTGAAGAACAGGGTGTCGAATGCGCCCTGGCTCTCGGCAGCTCGCCAGGCCGCGTCGTAGCGCTTCCGCACGCTTGATTTATGGCGCAAGAACAGCTCGTCGCTGTCAGTGCGCTCGCTTGATATCAGCAGCTGCACCGGTTCGGTCAGCGGCGCCAGTGCACCGACCTGCACTGACAGGGCGCCTGCCTGCGTCAGCGCCAGGCGCACACGCCACGCGCCGTCGCCCAGCTGTGCGCAGGCCTGGGCGAGTGCGCTGCGCGCAGCATTGGCTTCAAATTTGAAGCCAAAATAGTGGGCCGACGCCTGCAGACGCGCGAGATGCTGTTCGCGCTGGCGGCAGCCGTCCGCGCGCGTGGCCTGCAGCGTTTCGAACAGCTCGAACTGGTTGGGCAGGCCCGTCAGAAAGCGCGCCTTGAGCTGGCATTCAGCAAATTCGTCGGCCGCGTCGCTGTCGAACACGATGCCGGCGCCCACGCCCATTTCACCGCGCCGCGTACCGCCCTGGGGAGCTTGCAGCGACAGCGTGCGGATCGGCACCGACATGCAGAAGTCGCCGATCGCCGCGCCGGCAGCAGGCGGATCGAACCAGCCGATGGCGCCGGTGTAGACGCCACGCGCGGCCGGCTCGAGTTCGCGGATGATTTCCATGGTGCGGCGCTTGGGCGCGCCGGTGATCGAGCCGCAAGGGTAGAGCGCGGCGAATACCTCAGGCAGGCTGGCGTCGGGACGCAGTTCGGCGCGCACCGTCGATGTCATTTGCAGCACGCTGCTGTAGCGCGTGACTTCGAACAGGGCTGGCACCGCCACGGTGCCGGTGACGGCAATGCGACCGAGGTCGTTGCGCAGCAGGTCCACGATCATCAGGTTTTCAGCGCGGTTCTTGGAGTCGCGCGACAGTGCCACAGCGCGCCGCGCGTTCTCGGTCTCGTCCTCGCAGGCCGGTGCCGTGCCCTTCATGGGGCGGGTCACCAGTTCAGCGCCGGCGTGGCGCACGAACAGCTCGGGCGAGAGCGAGAGCAGGGCGCCGCCGTCGGGCAGCGCAATCAGCGCGCCGTAGGGCACCGGCTGGCGCGCGCGCAGGCGTGCATAGAGCGTGTAGAGCGAACCGAACGCGTCAAAACGCAGGCGGTAGGTGTAGTTCACCTGGTAGGTGTGGCCTGCTTCGATGTAGTCGTGGATGGCGCCCAGCGCGCGCGTGAATTCGTCCTGGTCGACATTGGCTTCTATGCCGGCGATGCCCGCGGCGTCCGGGTCGCCGCGCTCGGCCAGCCACGCTGCCACTTCATCGGGCGACAGGTGGGTGCAGGAGTCGAACAGCAGGATCTGCGCCAGCGGCGCGGGTGACGCGTGGGCGGACACCCCGAGCAGATGGGCTCCCAGTTCGTAGCTCAATACCGGGACCGCGTACAAGCCGCGCGCCAGCGCTGCCTGCATCTGTTCCAGCAGTGCGGGCCAGGCTGCGACATTGGTACAGGCGAGCGTGCCGGCGTGCCCGCTGTACAGGCGCGAACGCGCTTGCCGCGGGTCGGCGGCGCTGGCATCGTCTAGCAGGGCAAAGCAGTCGACGCTCATGCTAAAAACTGTCAGGGAGCCAGCATGAGGGCCAGTTGCAGAGCGGTGCCTTCGGCCGGATTTTGCTTGAAGCCGCTCTTGGCGTAGCGGTGCCAGCGTCCAACCGCGTAGCTCACCAGCAGTCCGGCGCGCGCAGCGACCTCGCCTTCCTGGCCGTGGCCCTGGGTCACCGCCAGGCGTAGCGACTGCTTGAACGCCAGTTCGACCTTGTCATAGAACTGGTTCATGCGCAGCTGCAGGCGCTCGTCTTCATTGACCAGCGCGTCGCCAATCAGCACGCGGCTCATGCCCGGGTTGTTGGCAGCAAAACCGAGCAGCATCTGCATGATGGCGTGGGCCTGTTCGACGCCGCCGCTCTCGCGTTCCGAGATCTGGTTGATCAGGCCGAACACGCTCGACTCGATGAATTCGATCAGGCCTTCGAACATCTGGGCCTTGCTGGCAAAGTGGCGATACAGCGCGGCCTCGGACACGGCCAGGCGCGCCGCCAGCGCGGCGGTGGTGATTTTTTCGCCCTTGGGCTGCTCCAGCATGCTGGCCAGGGCCTGGAGGATTTCTAGTTTGCGCTGACCCGGCTTGGTGCTTGCCATGTGCTCTCGATCGATAGTGGGTGAAGGACGGTCAGCGCAGGCGGTGCATGCGGCCGGGGAGCTGCCGTAACGATTTTACTTTGACATCGACGCAAGCGGGGTGATTTAGCATTCTGGGCAGCGCCGCGCTGCCGCTGGTCTCGACCCGGCGCAGGTACTGCGTGACCCATACCGTGCGCAGTCCCAGCTGCTTGGCGCTGCGCAGATTGTCCAGCGTGTCTTCCACCAGAATGCAGCGGCGCGGATGCACCCCGTGCTTGCGCAGCAGGCGGCGCAGCATCAGCTTCGATGGCTTGGGCCGCAGCTGGCCATGCACACGCATGTCTTCGATGGCGATGTGGTGGCTGAAATGGCGCTGCACGCCAAGGTGGCGCAGCACCTTGCCCGAGTAGATGGCTGGCGCGTTGGTGAGCAGGATCTTGCGGCCCGGGAGGCGCCGCAGCATGCGGCCCAGGCCGCGCTCGAAGCGCATCAGCGAACGCAGCTCGTCCAGGTTGTGCGTCTGGTGCAGGAAGTCGGCCGGGCTGACCTGATGATGCTTGATCATGCCAAGCAGAGTCGCGCCATATTTTTTCCAGTAGCCGATGCGGGCAGCGTCGACCGCCTGCTGGCTGGCCGGCGTCACGCCGTCGCCCAGCGCCCGCGCGATGTAGACATTCATGTTCGCGCTAATGAGCGGAAAAATCGCATGCGAGGCATCGTGGAGCGTATTGTCCAGATCAAACAGCCACAAGGGGGAGGACGCGGTAATATTTGGCACTAGTAGCTTAATGAAACTTTGAGGAAATTGAATGCACCGTCAGATTATAGTGTTGTTCCTGAGCCTGGTATTTCTGGCCCTGCCTTCGGCCTGGGGCGCCGACCGCGGTGCGCTGTTCAAGGTGACCGCCAAGGGCCACACGATGTATCTTTTCGGCACGATGCACGTGGGCCAGCCCGGCTTTTATCCGCTTGAAGACACCATCACCGGCGCGCTGGCGAAGGCGTCGACGCTGGCGCTGGAGATCGATCCACTGGGCGATCCGGCCGCCTTGCAGGCGGCGCTGCAGGCGCATGGCATGGCCACTAGCGCCAATGCCCAAGCTGCCATGCCGGCGCCGCTGCGCGAGCGCCTGCGGCGCGTGCTGGCCAAGGCCGGCATCGATGCGGTCGCCGTGTCGCGCTTCAAGCCCTGGCTGGTCGCCACCATCCTGGCCATGGGCGAGTACGGCGCGCAAGGCTATCGCGCCGACCTGTCGGTCGATATGCACCTGGCGCAGCTTGCACGCAGCAACAAGGTCCCGGTGATCTCTCTGGAAACCCCGCAGCTGCAGATGGGCTTGTTCAGCCGGCTGTCCGATGCTGATCAGCTAAGTTTCCTGGAGGAGAGCCTGACCCTGATCGAGAACGGCAAGCAAAGCGAGGAAGTGCGCCAGATCGTCGCCGCCTGGGGCAGCGCCGACCGCGCCATGTTCGAGCAGATCGCCGAGCGCGCTGCCAAAGACACCACGGTGGCGGGCCGCTTCGTCAAGAATGTCTTGCTCGATGAACGTAATGTTGGCCTGGCCGACAAGCTGGCGCGGCTGCTCGAGAAGGAAGTCAATACCGTGGCAGCCATCGGCGTATTGCACTTGGTCGGCGGCAACAGCGTACCGGCGTTATTGAGCGCGCGCGGTGCGAGCGTGGAGCGGATTTACTGAGGGGGAAGTAAAACTGGTGCCCTTTACGTGGATTGAACACGTGGCCTCTCCCTTACCAAGGGAGTGCTCTACCACTGAGCTAAAAGGGCGACTGCATTGGCGGGGAAGCCCCGCCAAAAACTTCAGTGCGACCGGATCATAGTGCCAAATGCCTGTTCGGTCAAGACTTCGAGCAGCAAAGAATGCTCGATGCGGCCGTCGATGATGTGCACCGTGTTGACGCCCGACTTGGCCGCGTCCAGCGCCGATGAAATCTTCGGCAGCATGCCGCCGGAGATGGTGCCGTCGGCGAACATCTCATCGATTTCGCGCGCCGACAGGTCCGTCACGAGGTTGCCCTTCTTGTCCTGCACGCCGGCGATGTTGGTCATCATGATCAGCTTTTCGGCCTTCAGGATTTCGGCGATCTTGCCGGCGACGACGTCGGCGTTGATGTTGTAGGCCTGGCCATCCTGGCCGAAGCCGATCGGCGAAATGATCGGAATGAAGGCGTCGTCCTGCAGCGCCTTGACCACTGCCGGGTTGATGGCGTCGATCTCGCCGACGAAACCGATGTCGAGGAATTCGCCCGGGTTTTCCTTGTCCGGCATCGCCATCTTGCGCGCGCGGATCAGGCCGCCGTCCTTGCCGGTCAGGCCCACCGCCTGGCCGCCGTAGTGATTAATCAGCATCACGATGTCCTGCTGCACTTCGCCGCCCAGCACCCACTCCACCACTTCCATGGTTTCTTCGTCGGTGATGCGCATGCCTTGCACGAAGCTACCTTGCTTGCCGATTTTTTTCAATGCATTGTCGATTTGCGGACCGCCGCCGTGCACCACTACCGGGTTCATGCCCACCAGCTTGAGCAGAATGACATCGCGCGCGAAGCCATGCTTGAGGCGCTCGTCGGTCATGGCATTGCCGCCGTACTTGATGACAATGGTTTTTCCGTGGAAGTTGCGGATGTAGGGCAGCGCCTCTGCCAGGATCTGCGCCTTGATCTGCGGGGAGACAGAGGCGAGGTCGTCATTCTGGTCGGTCAGCTTGGGCATCGGTGCGGTCATGTCGGGTCCGGAAATTAATTTGGCGAGATTTTACAGGCAACAGTGCCATGTCTGGGGTCATTATAGGGCCATCTTGTTGTATTTTAATTCCCGATCCGATAGGCTATGTTTTAAATGACAAACGCCAACTTCGATGCCGCCTCAATTCCGCGCCAGCTGGAGGCCATGCGGCCGCAACTGGTGCGCTTCGCCCAGCTGCAGTTGCGCAACGCCGCCATGGCCGAAGACGCCGTCCAGGACGCGCTGATGGCGGTGCTGGAACAGCCCGGGCGCTTCGCCGGGCAGTCCTCGCTGCGTACCTATGTTACCGGCATCCTCAAGTTCAAAATCATCGATCAGCTGCGCCGCACCAGCCGCGAGCGCCAGATCGAGCCGGTCGATGGACAGTCGGAAGACGAGGCCATCGACGCCCTGTTCCTGGCCGACGGGCATACCCGCGAGGCGCCGCTGGCCTGGGGCGACCCGGATCAGACCCTGTGCCAGAAGGATTTCTTCCGCGTGCTGGAGGTCTGCCTGGACAAGCTGCCAGCCAACAGCGCCCGCATTTTCATGATGCGCGAGTGGCTTGAACTCGATACCGAAGAAATTTGTAAGGAACTGGCCATCACCACGTCTAATGCCTGGGTACTGCTGTATCGGGCGCGCATGCGCCTGCGCGAATGCCTGGACCTGAACTGGTTCGGCAAACTGGCGTAAAAGGCTCGCATGAATGGGATCAAACCTACCTGCCGCGAAGTGCACCGTCTCGTGTCCGAGGGGATGGACCGCGAGCTGAGCATGATCGAGCGCGGCCGCGTGCGCGTGCACCTGATGGTGTGCGTAGCCTGCACCCGCTTTGACGCGCAGATGGGCATGCTGCGCCAGGCCATGCGCTGCGCACCCCCGCCGGATGAGCCGCCGCCATGAGTCTTTGCGCACGCTGCGGCGCCCAGTTCGGCTGCGCCATGGCCGACGGTCTCGAGGCGCCATGCTGGTGCCTGTCGATGCCGCCCGTTGTGGCGGTGCCGGCCGCCGATGCCGCCGCCAGCTGCTGGTGCCCGGCCTGCCTGAAAGCGCATATCGAACTGTCGGCAAGCCAGGCGGCGCCACCCCCAGCCGAAGCCTAGCGCTTGGTCTGGAAAAAACGCATCATCTCGCGGCTGGCGTCGGGGCCTTTGCCATCGGTGTAACTGCCGTTGGCGCTGCCGCCCGACCAGGCGTGGCCCGCCCCGTGGATATTCCAGTGCTCGGCATGCGGCGCGCCGTCGGCCCGGTGATGCACGGTGCGGGTATAGGCGTGCCCGTCGGGTACCCGGCCCGGTTCGACTTTAATATCCTTGCCCACCTGATGCACCCCTTGCTTGATCAGCTCGGCCCCATTGGCCGGGTGCACGGTAGTGTCCTTGTCGCCATGGAAAACGATGATGGGGATGGCTTTGGCCGAGGGCGTGCTGCGGCCAAAATTGCCTTTCATCGCCGCCAGGGCCGAGGGCAAATCGTGGGCCGCCGCGAAGGGCAGGCCGGAATGCACGCCGACGGCGGCGTACAGGTCCGGGTACAGGGTACCCATGATGGTCGCCATGGCGCCGCCCGCCGACAGGCCGGCCACATACACTTCACTGCGCTGCACCGCATGCTCATGCATTACTGCCTCGGTAATGCCGGCGATGATGGACGGTTCGCCCTGGCCGCGCTTCTGGTCGACCGCGCTGAACCAGTTCCAGCAGCGCGAAGAATTGGCCTGTTGGGACTGGGCCGGATACACCACCAGGCAGCCCATTTCTTCGGCCAGCTCGTTCATCTGGGTGCCGGTGGCAAAGTCGTCCGGGTCCTGGGTGCAGCCGTGCAGCATCACCACCAGCGGCGCGGGCTGGCCCGTGTGGGTGCTGGGGATGTACAGTTTATAGCTGCGCGTGCCGGCGCCGTTGGTGAAACTGGCGTCGATGAATTTGCCTGGCAAGTTGCTGGCCGCCTTGCGTTTGCCGGGCAGGTCGAAGTCAGGCATTTTCATGCCGGCAAACGCGTCGCCCAGGCCTTTGCCATTCTGTAATTTGCCCAGCATAGCGTTCAGGGTGTCGTTCATGTCCTGCATCGGCGAGCGCGCCGCTTCGGCAGGCGTCTCGGTAGGTGGTGGAACGCTGCCCGCCGACGCGGCGCCAGGCGCAGGGTTGATATCGCGCATAAGCGGTTGCTGCTGGGGGGCAGGGGACCTGGCCGCGCCGCCGCCCGGACTCAGAATCTTGAGCGCATCGTGAATGGCGGCGGTGGCGGCCTGGGGGCCTTTGCCGGAGAGGGTGCGGGTTGCCGCGCGCATTTGCGCCAGCAGTTTGTCATTCAATTTCATGCTCTGTCCTTAAGCAGGCGCATCATTGGATGCGGCCCGCAAGTGCGTCCTTGAGCGCGCTGCTGGCATGCAGCGCGCCAAGCACAAATATGGAGTCAATGGTGGCCAGCGCCAGTTCGGCGCTCACGTCGCTGGCAATGCTGGCCATGCCTAATACCTGGATCTGCAGGCGCTCGCCCGCTTTCAAGGCGGCCTCGAGATCAGCCCGCGAATAATGGTGCATACCCAACACCAGGCTCTTGCGCGCAACCGTCTGCCTGACCACCTCGGCATGGGTGCCCAGCTGGTTTCGAATCGCCGTTCTGATCAGGTCGGTGCGATTCGAATAAAAGCCTTCGTTGACCAGCAGGTCGATCTGGCCCAGGTCGATCAGACCCAGGTTTATTGTGATTTTTTCAGATTCGGCCAACTTCGGTTTCAGGTCGCGCGTATTCATATATCTCCAAATAACATCCTTGTGGCATCCAATCGCCATCTGTATGGATGGTAGTGTACCGTTTTATCGCTTATGGTCAAGCACGATTGGCGACGATGCGATAATGTGGCTTTCGAGTCACAGCGGAGCATTTTGATGGGCCATATCACCGGAGTCGACCACGTTCAGCTGGCCATGCCGCAGGGCGCGGAGCAATTTGCACGCGAGTTCTATGCCGATGTGCTTGGCCTGCCAGAAATTGCCAAGCCATCCGTGCTGGCGGTGCGCGGCGGCGCCTGGTTCCAGTGCGGCGCCTTGCAGCTGCACCTGGGAGCCGATGCCGAGTTCCAGGCCGCGCGCAAGGCCCACCCCGCGCTGGTGGTCCAGGGTTTCGAGAGCTTTATCGCCATGCTGGAAGAGCGCGGGGTCAAGGTCACGCCCGAGGAAACCGTGGGCGGGCGACTGCGCGCCAATATCGCCGATCCGTTCGGCAACCGCATCGAACTGATCGCAGCATGAGTCCTGAGCTGAAAGCGGGCCTGCGCTTCGAATGGAGCTACCTGGTGCCGCCGCGCGCCACGGTGCCGGGCCTGTACCACGACACCGCCTTTTGCCTGGACATGCCCGATGTGCTGGCCACGGGCTACATGGTGGGCATGATGGAACTGGCCTGCGTGCACGGCATGATGCCCTTCATGGACTGGCCGCGCGAACAGAGCCTGGGCACCATGGTGAACTTTCGCCACTTCGCCCCCACGCCACCGGGCATGACGCTGCGCGTGCGCGGCGAGGTGACCGAAGTCGATGGTCGCCGCGTGTGCTTCCGGGTCGAGGCGTGGGACGACGTCGAGCGCATCTGCGAAGGCACGCATGAACGCGTTGTGATCGACCCGGCCAGGTTCAGCGCCAAAGTCGCGCTCAAAAAGGCGGCGCCATGAATCCGGAATTGCAAACGCCGGTACCGTCGCCCTGCATCAGCCTGTGCGAAATGGCGCCCGACACCGGCTTGTGCCGCGGCTGCCTGCGCACCATCGATGAAATCGTGGCCTGGGGCGGCGCGGGCGACGACTACAAGCGCGCCGTGTGGGCCGAGATCCGGCGCCGTGAAGCGAACATACAATTCGGATGAAGCCCTACCAGCCAGTCAAGGCGGTCACCGGGCCGTCCTACAGCAAGGGCTTCAAGCTGCTTGCCACGCTGCTGACAGTGATGCTGCTGCTATACGCCGCCAGCATCGCCTGGCGTTTTCCTTTGCCGAGCTTTGGAATCGGGGTCAAGGCCCTGCTGCTTGGCGCGGTGGCCATGCTGGGCGTGAGTTATTACTGGTTCCTGCGCGCCTCGACCACGATTGACGAAGGTGGAATCCGCCAGACCTGGGTGTACGACAAACAGGTGCGCTGGAGCGAGGTGCGCGGCGCCAAGATGATCGGCATACCTTATCTGTCGTGGTTGTTCCCGCCGCGCCTTGTGGTGCGCACCGGGAACGCCTTCACCACCTTCAACGGCGGCTCGCGCGAGGTGCTGATCGAGTTCGCGCACATCTCGCTGGCCTACCAGATGAAACGATGAGCCTGCGCCTGCCGCCCACCATGCAGGTGTTCGAGCGCGGCTGGCTGTCGTCAAACAATATCCTGTTCACGGGGCCCGGCGAGACGGCGCTGGTGGACAGCGGCTACCTGACCCATGCCGATCAGACCCTGGCGCTGGTCGAGCATGCACTGGGCGGGCGCCGGCTTGATCGCCTGGTCAACACCCATCTGCATTCCGATCACTGCGGTGGCAACGCCGCGCTGCAGGCGCGCTATGGTTGCCACACCGCGATTCCCGCCGCCGAAGCTGCCAAGGTGCTGGCCTGGGACGAAGACGCCTTGAGCTACAGGGCCACCGGTCAGCAGTGCGCGCGTTTCGGTTTCGACGCCACGCTCGCTCCCGGGGATACGCTCGAACTGGGCGGACTGACATGGCAGGCGCTTGGCGCGCCGGGGCACGATCCGCATTCGCTGGTGTTCCACTGCCCGCAAGAGGGCATCCTGATTTCGGCCGACGCGCTGTGGCATAACGGCTTCGGCGTGATTTTTCCGGAGCTGGAGGGGGAGCCTGGTTTCGAGGAGGCGCGCGCCACGCTCGAACTCATTGGCGGCCTCGATGTGCGGCTGGTGATCCCGGGCCATGGCGCGCCTTTTAGCGACGTCCGGCCCGCGCTCGAACGGGCGCTCAAGCGGGTCGACTATCTGCAGGCCGACCCAAGACGCAATGCCGAATATGCGGTCAAGGTCATGCTCAAATTCCTGCTGCTCGAACGCCAGCAGTTCGCGCTGGCCGACCTGCCAGCCATGTTCGCTGCCAATCCGGTGATCGCGCGCGCCGGCACGCTATTCCTGCACCAATCGGCGGCTGAACTGGCGGCATGGGCGGTGCAGGCGCTGGTACGGGCGGGCGCGGCACGGCGCCATGAGGGCATGCTGACCAACACCGATCTGTGAGCTAGACCCTGCGCTTAAAATTTCAAGCACGATCGTTCTTTTTTCGAACTATAATGGGCCGGATCTTCCCGATTCCAACTTTTCGATTGCGAGACTGTCATGGCCCTGCCTGTTGCGCTGCAAAACCTGTCCATCCCCGTCATCGGCTCGCCGCTGTTCATCGCAAGCGGACCGGCCCTGGTGGCGGCCCAGTGCAAGGCCGGCATTGTGGGTTCCTTCCCCGCCCTGAATGCGCGCCCGGCGGCGCTGCTCGACACCTGGCTCACTGATCTGAAACAGGAGCTGGCCGATTACCAGGCCGCCAACCCGAACGCCCGGGTCGGACCCATCGCTGTCAACCAGATCGTCCACCAGTCCAACGAACGGCTCGAGCATGATGTCGAAATGTGCGTGCGGCACCAGGTACCGATCATCATTTCCTCGCTGCGCGCGCCGCCCAAAGCCATGCTCGACGCGATTCACAGCTACGGCGGCATCGTGCTGCACGACGTGATCTCGATCCGGCATGCCGAAAAATCGCTTGAGGCGGGGGTTGATGGCCTGATCCTGGTGGCGGCCGGCGCCGGCGGTCATGCCGGATCGCTGTCGCCCTTCGCGCTGGTGGGCGAAGTGCGCAAGTTCTTCAAAGGGCCCGTGGCCCTGTCGGGCGCGATCGCCACCGGCGACGCCGTGCTCGCGGCGCAGGCAATGGGAGCCGATCTGGCCTACATCGGCTCGCGCTGGCTGGCCACGCGTGAGTCGAATGTCAGCGACGAGTACCGCCAGGCGATTGTTGAATCGGCGGCTGCCGACATCGTCTATTCCAACCTGTTTACCGGCGTGCACGGGAACTACCTGCGCAAGTCGATCGTCAATGCCGGCATGGATCCGGATGCGCTGCCCGAATCGGACAAGACCAAGATGAGTTTCGGCGAAAGCAGCGCCAAGGCCTGGCGCGATATCTGGGGCGCCGGCCAGGGCGTGGGCCTGATGGATGATGTGCCAACCGTGGCCGAGATGGTGGCCCGGCTGCGTCGGGAGTACGACGCAGCGCGCGCGCGGCTGGCGTTGTAGTTTTAGAAGCCGTCGCCGCCGCGCAGGCGGCGGGTCGGCTCTTTCGGTTTCAGGTCCTCCTGCCTGACCGCCCACAGGCCGGGCAGGTTGCGCCAGTAGCCGTAGACGTCCATGCCGAAACCGACCACGAACTGGTCGGGTATCGACAGGCCCACGATGTCGGCCTTGACCGGCTTGCTGCGCTTGATGGCCTTGTCGGCGAAGACGGCGATCAGCACTTCGGCCGCGCCCATGTCGAGCAGGCGCTGCTTGACCTGCGCCAGCGTTTCGCCGGCGTCCAGAATGTCGTCGAGGACGATGATGGTGCGCCCCGCAACATTGGGCCGCGGGATCACCTTCCACACCACGCTGCCGCCCTGGTCATCGTCGCCGTAGCGGCTTACGTGGATATAGTCGAATTCGAGCGGGAAGCGCAACTGCGGCAGCAACTGGCCGACGAATACGACGGCTCCGCCCATGACGCCCAGCACCAGCGGGAAGGTTTCGTCGCCCTTGCGGTCGAAGCGCTCATTGAGCGAATCGGCGACATGGCGCACTGCCTTTTGCACGTCAGCGGCGCTGACGATTTCTTCCGCATTTTTCAACAGCGTGCGGGCGCGGTCCACATGGAAGTCTTGCATGATGTTCTACTCAAAAAGGACACTCAGCAATTATCCAGCATATCGCACTGCACAAACGGGCGTTCGTCGGTTTTTTGCTACACGGGCGTGCGCCACTTCACATAGTCACGCGTCCGGCTTACCCGCTTCGATCTCGCGCTGCAGTTTTTTTGTCAGCCGGGCGAACACCAGCTCATAGGATCGGCGCAGCAGCTGTGCAGCCTCGGCGTCGCTGAGCGCTGATTTGTTTTCGACGAAGACCCACTTGGCGCGCGCGAGATAAGGCGCCGGGATGATGCCCGGACGGTCGGTCAGCTCGAGGAAGCGCTCGTCGTCGACCTTGAAACTCATGCCCTGCGGTGGCGACTGGTCGTCGGTGACGGCGAACATTTTGGCGCCAATCGAAAACACGATATCGGCGCCCCACTTGGTGTCTTCGGTCACGCCCGGGAAGGAGCGGCATAGCATTTTGGCTTTTTCGAAATCCATGTGGTCCTTGCGGCAGGCGAAGCGAATGTGGAACAACTGGGTGCGGCATTATCAACCGTTTATCAAGCGCGAGGCAATCGCCGCGTGCAGGCGGCCGGAAATGCAGGTTTGGGGGTATCATAAAACCTGCTCATCCTGACCACCACTTATGTCTACACCCGCTACACCGAGTGCACGCGCAGCCCGCCTGCAACAGCTGCGCGCCGCCATGCAGGAGCAGCGCATCGACGCCGTGCTGGTGCCGTCGTCCGATCCGCACCTGTCCGAATACCTGCCGGAGCGCTGGAAGGGCCGCGAGTGGCTGTCCGGTTTTACCGGTTCGGTCGGCACCTACGTCGCCACCGCCGATTTTGCCGGGGTCTGGACCGATGCGCGTTACTGGACCCAAGCCGAGACCGAGCTGGCCGGCACCGCCACGGCGCTGATGAAAATCCCGTCCGGCGCCAGCCTGCTGTTCATTGACTGGCTGGCGGCCAACCTGCCCCAGGGCTCCACGGTAGCGGTCGATGCGCGCGTGCTCGGCCTGTCCACGGCGCGCCTGCTGGCTGAAGCATTAAGCGCGCGCGGCATCGGGCTGCGTACCGATCTCGATCTGCTCGAGCAGGTGTGGCCCGAGCGGCCGGCCTTGCCGCCACAAGCCATCTACGAACATGGCGCCCCGTTCGCGGTGACCACCCGTGCCGACAAACTGCAGGCTACGCGCAGCGCCATGGCGGCGGCCGGTGCCAGCCATCATTTCGTTTCCACGCTCGACGATATCGCGTGGCTGTTCAATCTGCGCGGCGCCGACGTCAGCTACAACCCGGTGTTTCTGGCGCACGCACTAATCGGACCGCAAGGCGCCACCTTGTTCACCGGCGCGGACAAGATCGGGCCCGAGTTGCGCCTGCGCCTGCTGGCCGACGGCGTCGAGGTGGCCGATTACAACGAAGCCGCAGCGGCGCTGGGCGCGCTGCAAAGCGGGACGGTGTTGCTGCTCGATCCGCGCCGCATCACCGCCGGCATGCGCGACCAGGTCGCCGCGGGCGTGCAGGTGCGCGAGGCGCTCAACCCGAGCACCCTGGCCAAGTCGCGCAAGGGCGAGGCGGAGGCCGCGCATGTGCGCGTCACCATGGAGCAGGACGGCGCTGCCCTGTGCGAGTTCTTCGCCTGGCTCGAGGCCGAACTTGCCAACGCTGATCGCGCCCCGTTGACCGAACTGGCCATCGACACCCAGATCACGGCGGCGCGCGCGCGCCGGCCGGGTTTTGTCAGCCCCAGTTTCGGCACCATTGCCGGCTTCAATGCCAATGGCGCCATCATGCATTACCGCGCCACGCCGCAAGCGCACGCCGTCATTGAAGGCGACGGACTGCTGCTGATCGACTCGGGCGGCCAGTACACCGGCGGTACCACCGACATCACGCGCGTGGTACCGGTTGGCGCCATCAGCGAGGCGCAGCGGCGCGACTTCACACTGGTGCTCAAGGGCGTCATCGCCCTGTCGTCGGCGCGTTTCCCGCACGGCACCCGTTCGCCCATGCTCGACGCGCTGGCGCGCGCGCCCATCTGGGCCGCCGGCATCGACTATGCGCACGGCACCGGTCATGGCGTCGGCTACTTCCTGAACGTGCACGAAGGCCCGCAATCGATTTCGGCCACCGCCATGCCCGAGCCGCATACTGCCATGGAGCCTGGCATGATCACCTCGATCGAACCAGGCATCTACCGGCCCGGCCGCTGGGGCATCCGGATTGAAAACCTGGTGTTGAACCAGGACGCCGGCAGCACTGAATTTGGCCAGTACCTGCGCTTTGAAACGCTGACCCTGTGCCCGATCGATACCCGCTGCCTCGATCTGGCGTTGCTGCGTCCCGACGAAATCGCCTGGCTCAACGATTATCATGCGCAGGTCGCCGCGCGCCTGGGCCCGCACGTCAGCGGGGCCGCGGCCACCTGGCTCGCAATTCGAACAAGGGGAATCTGATGTCAACCGCACGATCCACCCGCGCCAGCGCAGCTGTCGACCGTCTCAAGCTACGCAGCGGCAATCCGGGCTACTCCATGGCGCGTACCGGCGAGGGCCTGTTCTTCCTGTCCGAGCGCCCCGGCGACCCGCCGCTGTGCGCTCCGCTCGAACTCGATGAATTCGTCGCCTTCGTCAACAAGTTGGGACCGCAAGTTGCGCGCCGCGTCAGCAAGCTCGATGTGGCCTTCGAAAAACAGCTGGTCAAAAAAGACCCCGGCAAGACCTGACAAGGCCACCAGGCGGAGGAAGCGTGTTTAATTATGACCTGCTAGGGGCCTACTGGTCCAAGCCCGAGGTTGCGACCAATGTCGTGATTCTCCTGAATCTGCTCGGTGCGCTGCTGCTTGGCCTGCTGGTCGGATACGAGCGCTCGTATCATGGCCGCGCGGCCGGCATGCGCACTTACGGCCTGGTGTGCATGGCCTCGGCCGCGCTGACCATCGTGGGCGGCTACCCCGATTTCTGGTACGGCGGCCATGGCGGCGCCATGTTGTCGGCGGCCGACCCCACCCGCATCATCCAGGGCATCGTGACCGGCATTGGCTTCCTGGGCGCGGGCGTGATCATGCGCGAAGGCTTCAACATCAGCGGCCTGACCACGGCCGCGTCGATCTGGGCTTCGTCGGTGATCGGGGTGCTGGTGGGGGTGGGATTTTATCTGGCAGCTATGGGACTGGCGTTTTTGTCGGCCATGATCATGATCTATCTGTCCAAGGTCGAAAAATTTTTGCCGTCGCGCCACGCGGTAGCCATTACCATGCGCTTCAAGCGCGATTACGTGCCGCGCGAGGAAGCGCTGCGGCGCATGGCGCTCGAGCGCGGCTACACCATCGCCGGCGGCTCGCTTACCATCGGCAGCACCCACGGCATGCAGGAGTGGCGTTTCGTGGCGCTGGCGCTGTCGAAAAAAAGCGGCGCGCCGCTGTCCGAACTGGCCAGCGAACTGGCCGCCTACGACGGCATCGACAGTTTTCAGATTTCCCACGCACGTAACTAAAAGGGGCAGCCCGTGAACCCGCAAGACGTACTCGATTTTTGGTTCCTTCCGCACGCCAGCGAAGGCTATGGACAACAGCGCGCCGAATGGTTCCGCAAGGACGATGCCTTTGACGCGGCGATCCGCACGCGTTTCGGTACGCTGATCGACCAGGCAGTCGCCGGCGGTCTGCGTGATTGGGACGAGCAGGGGCCCACGGGCATCCTGGCGCGCATCCTGGTGCTCGACCAGTTCACCCGCAATGCTCATCGCGGCAGCGTCGCTTCGTTTGCTGGTGACTCGCTGGCGCTGGCGGCGGCCGAGCGCCTGGTCAACAGCGGGGCCGATGCCGACATGCTGCCCGTGCAGCGCTGGTTCGCCTACATGCCCTTCGAGCATGCCGAGGATGCGCGCATGCAGGAGCGTTCGGTGAGCCTGTTTACGGCGCTTGCCGAAACCCAGCCCGGGTATGAGGGCGTGCTCGATTACGCCCACCGTCATCGCGGCGTGATTGCGCGCTTTGGCCGCTTCCCGCACCGCAATGCCATTTTGGGGCGTGCATCCACTGCCGAGGAAAGCGCCTATCTGGCCCAGCCGGGTTCCGGGTTCTGATGACGGCAACGGTCAATATCGTCGGCGCGGGCAAGGTAGGGCGCGTATTCGGGCGTCTGCTTGGCGCTAGCGGCCGATTCGCGGTGCAGGACGTGCTGGCGCGCTCCCAGGCCAGCGCGGACGAGGCCTGCCTGTTCATTGGCGCCGGCCGCGCCTTGTGCGAGATCGCGGCGCTGCGTCCGGCCGACCTGTGGGTGCTGGCGGTGGGCGACGATCAGATCGGAGCTGTGTGCGCGCAGCTGGCGCAGTCGGTGGCGCTGAAGGGCAGCGTCATGTTCCACTGCAGCGGGGCCAGGGCGGCAACGGAACTGCAGGCTGCCGCTGCCGGTGGGGCCTTTACCGCCAGTGTGCATCCGATCCGCAGCTTCGCAGACCCGGCGCAGGTGGCGGCGCATTTCGAAGGCACCTTCTGCGGCATCGAAGGCGATGCCCGGGCGCTGGCCGTGCTCGGCCCGGCGCTGTCGTCCATCGGCGCGCGCTCGGTGGCGCTCGATGCTGGCGCCAAGACGGTGTATCACGCGGCGTCCGTGTTTGCCTCCAACTACCTCGTCACGCTACTCGACGCCGCGCTGCGCGCTTATCAGGCTGCAGGCATCGCTGAAGACGTCGCGCGCGAGATGGCCGCGCCGCTGGCCACCGAGACGCTGGCCAATGTACTGCGCCTTGGTCCGGCGGCGGCGCTCACTGGTCCCATCGCACGTGGCGACATGGACACCGTCGCACGACAGCAAGCCGCGCTCGCGGCCTGGGACGCGCCCACCGGCGCCCTGTACCAGGCACTGGCCGAAGCCACCCTGCCGCTCGCGCGGCGGGCGCCCCATCACAAGTCCTGATCGGCCGGATTGCTGTGGCGTGAAGGCACGGTGACGTTGCGCCCACCGTTCTTGGCCTGGTACAGCGCCGCGTCGGCACGCGAAAAAAAGCCGTTCTCGCTCTCGGTCAGGTGGTATTGGGCCACGCCCAGACTGATGGTCACCCGGGCGGCCGGATCGGGCAGATGGAAGTCGTGGTCCTGGACCCGCTGGCGCAGGTTTTCGGCCACCGCCATGGCTTGCGACAGACTGCAGTCGTTGAGCAGCATGAGGTATTCCTCGCCGCCCCAGCGGGTCACCAGGTCGCTCTCGCGCACCACGTCCTGGGCGATCGCGGCGACCTCGCGAATGACCGAATCGCCGGCCATGTGGCCGTATTTGTCGTTGACGCTCTTGAAGTGGTCGATATCGAACAGGATCGCCGACAGCGGCCGCTTGGTGCGCTTGCTGACCAGGATGGTCTGGCGAAACAGCACGGCCAGCGCCTGCCGGTTCAGCAGGCCGGTGAGGGCGTCGGTGGTGGCCATTTTCTGCAAGCGCCGGTTGTACCGGTGCACGGTGAGCAGCGTTACCACCAGCATCAGCAGCGTCACTCCCAGGCTGATGCCGAAGTTGATCGCGAAGATGCGGGTGAGGGGACGGATATTGCCGCTCACATTCTGCTCGACCACCAGGTACCAGTCCAGTTCGGGGATGAAGCGCGAATTGACCAGCACATCGGATTTGCCGGCGCTGTAGCTCAAGCTGGTGGGCACCTTGCTGCGGTTGAGGATGGCCGGAGCTATATCCTTCATGCCGGCGCGGCTGGCCAGCAAGCGGTCTTCTTCGCGCAGCGCGCCGCCCGAGAGCACCACGCGGCCGTCCGCGTTGACAAAGTAGATATTGCGCCCGAAGCGTTCCTGGTAGCGCGCCAGCACCTGGTTCATCGCGTCGAGCGTAATGGCCACCCCGGTCACGCCGAGGAAGGCGCCCTGGTCGTCGATGATGCGGTGGTTGATGAACAGGGTGGGCTGGCCGGTGTACAGAGTCTCGATGTCGACATTGGTCTCGTACTGGGCATTGGTCATTGCCTTCATGCGGAAAAACCAGGCGTCGACCTCGCGTCCCTGATCGATCGGATCGGGCGGGCCATAGGTGTGATACAGCTTGCGCGACTTGTCCGATCCGAGGAAGCTGGAGATGGTGTTGTACTTGCTCTTGACGCCGGCCAGGTAGTCGAGCATCCACTGGGCGTTGCGCTCGTCGCTTTTCAAGAAGTTGCGAACAGCCGTGTCCTGGGCCATCATGGATGAGATCAGCACCGGATACAGGATGTCTTTTTGCAGTCCCGAATAGATATTGTCGCCGGTGAGCGGGAGCGCCTGCTCCGAAATGCTGTGCTCGATGGCGTCGCGCGAGGAAATGAAGGCGGCCAGCGTGGTCGTCAGAAAACCACCCACCAGGATCAGGGAGATCAGGCCCAGCAGGCGGTAATTCGCTGAGAACAGGCGCATGGCATTCCAGGACGGAAAGATAATACACAAACAATATCCGAGTATGCCGTAGAGCAATATTGTTAGCAATCGAATGTTGCTTACTTGTGGTTAGAATGTACTTGCACACTTCAGCCATCCAAAGCCCTGAGAAAGAGCCTCATGATTCGCAAAGCAATCCCGTCAGACCAGCCGCAGCTCATCGAACTCTATCGCGAGGTGGCCGCCATACCTGACGCATTGGCGCGCACTCCGGACGAAGTGAGTGACCACTACGTTGGCGGCTTCATGCGCAAGGCGGCTGATGACGGGCTGGAGTTCGTATTCGAGCAGGACGGGCGCATCCGCGGCGAGATCCACGCATCGCGGGTTGGCATTGCCAGTCTGGACCACCTGCTGACCGAGTTGACCATTGCCGTAGCGCCGGACTGCCAGGGTCAAGGCGTGGGTCGACGCCTGTTTCAAGCGCTGCTGGACGAGGTCAGCATTAGCTTGCCGTACATAACGCGCGTGGAATTGTTTTGCCGAAGCAGTAACAAGCGCGCGCGCGCGCTGTATCTGTCGTTAGGCTTCGTGGAAGAAGGGCGCTTGCAGGCGCGCGTGAAAAACGCCCAAGGCCAGGCCGAGACCGACACCATCATGGCCTGGCTGCGCCCTGGCTGCTAGGCGATCACGTCGATGTGATACAGGGCCCATGGACAGCCGCCGAAGCGGCTTGCCAGCGGCATGGCGGCGCGCTCGGGAATGCGGTCGGCATCAAGCACCGCCCACAGGGGACCCAGGGCGCCCAGCGCCATCGGCGCGCCATCGAGATGCGTGGCAATAATCATCTTTTCCTTGCGCAGCTGGCCCATGGTGACGATGGCGGCATAGCCATCGATGGCGCGCAGCACGATCTTGGTGCCGTCGGCGCCTACCGCCCCCGCTCTTGCCAGCACCTCGCTGAGCAGCGGCCCCTTGAGGCTGTGCGCCTTGCCATCGTACTCCAGGCTGGGGCGGATGGTCAGCGCGGGCATTGCCGCCAGATTGGCGAAATCGAAGGTCCAGGCGCGCTGGAACTGCAGCTTGTGCTTGCCCATGAGGATGTCCTGGGTGGGGTCGAAGGCGCCGCGATTGGTCTTGGCAATGGCGCCCGTGACAGTGAGCAAGGCCGGCCCGACGGCGCCGCCGCGCTGGGATGGGGTCGCGCTGCTGGCCAGGGATGTTGCGCCCAAGGCGGCCGCGCCCAGGAAATGGCGTTTATTCATGGGACAATACCTATTTCAAGTGATGCGCCATCATAGCCGCTTGCATTGCACTATGGAACTTTTTCCCCCGACCACTACTCTGGCTTCCATTCCGCTAGCTGATGGCAAGCTCGACATGCTGGCCCAGCTTCCACTCGGAAACGACAATGACCGTGTTCTCAGCCGTTTGATTGCCGAGACCGATTGGCGGGCCGAACACATTAACTTGTGGGGCAAGTCTTTCCTGCAGCCGCGCCTGAGCGCATGGCAGGGTACTGCGCGCTACCGCTATTCGGGCCTGACGCTGGAGCCTATGCCATTCAGCGCGCTGGTACTGGAGATCAAGGCAGCCGTCGAGGCGGTGTGCGGACATGCTTTCAATAGCGTGCTGCTGAACTATTACCGCGACGGGCGCGACAGCATGGGCATGCATAGCGATGATGAGCCGGAGCTTGGTCCCGAGCCAGTGATTGCCTCGGTCAGTTTTGGCGCAACGCGAACATTTGTGCTCAAGCACAAGCGCAGCAAAGCAGTGTTGAAGCTGGATCTACACTCCGGAAGCTTGTTGTTGATGAGCGGCCAGACCCAGCGCCACTGGCAGCATGGCATCAATAAGCTGACGCGACCGTGTGGACCGCGTGTCAACCTAACTTT
This sequence comes from Pseudomonadota bacterium, assembly GCA_040385745.1. Lineage (GTDB taxonomy): Bacteria > Pseudomonadota > Gammaproteobacteria > Burkholderiales > Burkholderiaceae_D > Telluria_A. The sequence goes on along the minus strand of JAZKGU010000025.1, from coordinate 1,144 downwards.
CCGCAACATCAGCTAAGTCCAAGCTGTGGGCGTGGCCCTTGCTATTCGGCGCCCGTACAGCTGATACGCTTCATGGGAAAGTCGATGCCCTTGGGCTTGCCCTTGACCATGCCCTCGATGCGCGCATTCATTGCAGTATCGCCCGCGCGCCGATAAATGATCCGCTGCGGGAAGTCGTGGGCCGCATTTTCGAACACGAACTCCACATCATCCTCGCGTACCAGCAGGAAGGTGGTGGGCGGTGCGCCGCCGGGCTGGGCGATGTAGGCAAGCTTGCCGGGCGCGGTCTCGCGGATCTGGAAAAATTCGAAGTCGAGCATTTTGCCGCTGCGAACCGTGCGGCCCATGCCCAGCATGGCGCCGCCCGCGGTGGAAGTCCATTGCTCACCCGAACCGGGATCGGCGCCGCCGGAGGCGCCCCAGCAGCCCTGCATCCACGCAAGGCGCGCGAGCGGATCGGGGGCGGCGGCGCTGTGCGACGCGGCTGCCAGCAATGTACATACTAGTAGTGACTTCAGGACCATTGGGTGGACTCGTGCGGTGATAGCGTAGGTGCAAACGGTAGCACATCGGACCGCGACGCGGGGAGAATGAAGCCCTGTGTCACGAAGCGGTGCAGCGACGACCAGGGCCAATCGCCCGCGTGGCTGCACAGGCCATGCGCCACGGGGTTGTGGTGTACATAATCGACCAGCTGCCGGTAATGCTCGTCGTCGCCGATGCGCTGCTGGCGGTAGTGGCGTTCCCAGATGGCGCTGCGGGCAGAGCAGCTTTTACGCACGGCCTTGGAGAAGGCAATTTTGACGGCGCGCCAGCGGCTTGCGCAGTCGTCGTCGCCGGGCGGCAGGGTCCAGATCGCGTGGGCATGGCTGGGCAGTACCACCCAGGCGTCGACATGAAACTGGCGCCTGCTGCGTGCCTGACGGATGGCTTCGCCAAAGGCCGAGATATGCTCGGTCAACAGGCAGCTATGGCGGTCGGCCAGGCAGACCGTGAAGAAAAAAGCCTGCCCCGCGACCCGGTTGGAGCGGTAATTACTCATCCGGACAGTGTGCCCGCGCCCAGCCCCGCTTCGACACCGACTAGCGCAAACCGGCGCGCATTTCAAGCCACCAGCATCCGCCATACCCCGGGGTCAGGTCCT
>JAZKGU010000024.1:0-82912 GCA_040385745.1 Pseudomonadota bacterium | reverse complement strand
GCGTGAAGTCGCTTTGCATATGTCATGTTTTCCCCAACCACCCAAAAATAATAATATTTTTAAACACCGGATTCAGCCTGCAAATCCTTGCGCTCCTAAACCATCGCACAAAAAGGCCCCATGCCGTGCCGGCGCGCACTGCGCGGCCAATCCGACTGGAACCATGACATCGACCATAGGTGACAAAGGCACACTGTGAACGCTGCTGCTGTTGCTTTCGACCCGCCCCAAGGTACATGCTCGCCTGCTTTTTAGGCAGTTAAGGGCACAGTCGACAAAATTAGTCGTTGATTATACTCAAGGAACCCCATCTTCATCAAGGACAAATGCGGCTTGCCAGAGGCGCAAACCGTGTCATTGGGGCCACTTGAACCGTAATATCCGCCCTGCCTAGCCGCCCTTGCGCGGGGCAAAACGGATAATTGCCTCCCCTGCCGCCGTGACCTTGGGCGCCGGCCGGAACGCGTGGCCATAAATGACCTCGAACGTCAGGCCAAGCTTGCCGTCAGGCCGGCGCTGGCGCTCGAGGGCCGCGAGCATGCGCTGCCACGCGGCGCGCCCGACCAGCCCGCGCCTGCGGGTGGCAAGCGGATTGCCGCCCAGCGAGCGCACATCGCGCAGCAAGGCATCTGCAGTATCGTAGGTGACCGTGATGGTTTCCATGTCCATGACCGGGGTGGAAAAGCCAGCTTCCACCAGCTGGTCGCCGAAATCGTGCATGTCGACAAACGGCAAGGCATGCGGCGACTCGTCCAGCTCGGCAAAGGCGGTGCGCAGTTCGCGCAAGGTATCCGGGCCGAAATTGGAAAACATCAGCAATCCCTCGACCCGCAGCACGCGCCGCCATTCCGTAAATACCCGGTCCGGCTGCGGATGCCAGTGCAAGGCCAAGTTCGACCACACCAGATCGACCGAGTTCGGGCCGAGCGGTAATTCACCGAAATCGGCACACAGCAAGTCGACCCCGGCCCTGGACGGCAGCAGGCGCCCGATCAGCTGATTGAGCGCGCTAATGGCGCCGGCCGGCGTTTTGGCCGCTGCCATCATGGCCGGGGCAGCATCGACACCGATCAGCTGGCTGCCCGGATAGCTTTTTTGCAACAATGCAAGATCACCACCCGCGCCGCATCCGGCATCGAGCACGCGCGCCGGCACGATCTTGACCAGCGCCAGGCGCTCGTGCATGCGGGCAGCGATTTCGCGCCGCAGGAACTCGGCGCCGGCAACCCGCCGGGGATCGGAAAACAAAGTACGGACCCGCGCCAGGTCAATGGGCGCGCTCATTTTCGACGGGGACGGGGCAGGAGACATGGAAGCGGAAGGGTCGGGCGACTGAAAATGCGATAATGGCAGCAGTGTAACCGTTTGCCGGAATTCGAGCTGATGACCCACCGCCTGGCACCGTGGTCGCGCCGCTGGCCACTGGCGCTGGCGCGCGCCCTGCTGCCCTCGGCATGCGCGCTGTGCTGCGGCCGCTCCCAGGGTGCGCTGTGCGCCCCGTGCGAACAGCAATTTTGCGCATTGACGCGGGCGCGCTGCCGGCGCTGCGCCAATCCCATGGAAGCGGCGGCCGCGCGCTGGCCGTGCGGCACTTGCCAGGCGCAAAAGCCTGCCTACGATGCCACGCTAGTTGCGGCCGACTACGCCGCCCCGCTCGACCAGCTGGTGCTGCAACTGAAGTTCGGCGCGGTCCTGGCGCTGGCGCCCTGGTGCGCGGATGCGCTGCGCAAGGCGGTTCTGGCGCAGCCCGGCTTCGCGCTGCCGAATATAATGTGCCCGGTACCGCTAGGCGCGCAGCGCTTGCGCGAGCGCGGGTTCAACCAGGCGCTCGAGATCGCGCGCCCACTGTCGCGCGCATTGGGCATACCGCTGCGCGCGGCCCTGGCCATTCGCGCGCTTGAAACGCGCGCCCAGTCGGGGGTGGCGCCGGGCGAGCGCAAGGCCAATATCCGCAACGCTTTTATCGTTGCGCCCGATGCGTTGAACCTGGTGCGCGGCCAGCACATCGGCATTGTGGATGACGTCATGACGAGTGGCCATACCCTCGACGAACTTGCTGCCACCTTCAAACGCTTCGGCGCGGCGCGCGTGAGCAACCTGGTGTTCGCCCGCACGCCGCCTCACTAAAACAGGAGAACAGATTGTTCCATGTAGTACTGGTTGAACCCGAGATCCCGCCGAACACCGGCAACATCATCCGCCTGTGCGCCAACACGGGCGCGCAACTACACTTGATCGAGCCGCTTGGCTTTCCGCTCGACGACGCCAAGATGAAGCGCGCGGGGCTGGACTATCACGATTACGCGACCATGAAGGTGCACAGGAACTGGGATGCATTCCTCGCTGATTGCAAGCCGGACCCGGAGCGCATGTTCGCGCTGACCACGCATGGCTCGTCGCCGTTTGCGGATGCGAAGTTTGAAGCTGGCGATGTGTTCGTTTTCGGCGCGGAAACGCGCGGCCTGGCGCCCGAGCTACGCGAGAGTTTCCCGCCGGCCCAGCGTATCCGCTTGCCGATGCGACCGGATAACCGCAGTCTGAATTTATCGAATACGGTGGCGGTGGTGGTGTACGAGGCGTGGCGGCAGCATGGCTATGCTGGCGGCGCCTAGGCAGCAACTAAGCGCAGCGCGGCGCTGCAGCGCTCAGCGACACCGTATCATTTGAACATGATCAAAATACAGCTACTGCTGCGCCACCCCGTCACCGGACCGGATCTGCATCCGGACCTGTGTGCAGCACTGGAACAACTTGGCATCCACGTGACGATCCACGGCCGGGCGAGCGCATCAGCCGAGATAAGCCAAGGCAATTACGAGAAACTGTTCCATGTGCACCCTGCCCCGGCCGTGCGCGCCGAAGACACACCTGAGCTGCCGATACCAGCATCGTTAAAAGGTTTTGTCACACTCATCACCGTCGCGCCGCAGCACGTGCAGACTGCTCCATCAGGAAAGATACCCAATGCAGCCATTTAAAATCAGCCACCGCCATCCTCACATGCACACGCCAGCTCCTGCCGACGCCATGCTGCGCATCGCCGTCACCTTTCGCGGCCCCACCGGCGTGGGTCCGACCAAGGTCCCTGCGCGCCTGTCCTCGCGCAGCATCGAAAGCTTCGAGCCGCGCGCGGGCGAAATGGAAATCGCCATCGAAGCGCTGCGCCAGCATGGCTTCGTGGTCACCGGGCGTGGACGCATGACCATTTCGGTACGCGGGACGGCTGCCCTGTTCGAACGCGTGTTCGGCACCGAGCTCACCACGTTCGCCCTCGACAACGCGCTATGCTACTCGGCTCCGTGCGTGTACTACCCGCCCGACGACGCGCCGTGGAATCCCGATCCAGCGCTGTCTGAACTGATCGACGACGCCTACATCCAGTGGCCGCATATCTACCTGTCCGACCCGGCCGCCAACTCGCGCCCGCCGGTCGTGGACTACTACCACCTCGATGTGCTCAACGACGTGCCGGCCAAGCTCAATGTGGTGCCGATCCACCGCGAGCGCTTTCAGGGCGAGGGAATTCGGGTCGCGATGATCGACACTGGCTTTGATCATTCGCATCCCTTCTTCGTGCGTAATGGCTTCGCATCGTCGGTAGTGCTGGCGCCGTCGGCCACCAGCCGCGCCACCGATCCGGCCAGCCACGGCACCGGCGAATCGGCCAATGTGTTTGCGATCGCGCCCAAGGTCACCTTCATCGGCGTCAAGCTGGGCGACGATGCCAACCCGGCCGGCGGCGCGAGCATTCTGGAAGGCTTCCAGGAGGCGCTCAAGCACAAGCCGCACGTGATCACGGTCAGCATGTGCTACGACCTGCGCGATGTGGAAGGGCGCGGCGAATTGCGGCGCCTGCCCAACGGTCTCAAGCCGCTGGAAGCTGAAATCCAGGCCGCCATTGCAGCGGGCATTGTGGTGGTGTTCTCCGCGGGGAACGGGCACTACGCCTTTCCCGCGTCCATGCCCGAGGTACTGAGCGCGGGCGGCGCTTTCGTGGCACAGGATGGCAAAATCAAGGCCTCCAATTATTCATCCGCCTTCACCAGCACCATCTATTCGGGGCGCCATGTGCCCGACGTGTGCGGCCTGGTGGGCATGCTGCCCTACGGCGACTACATCATGCTACCGGTGCCGCCCGGGGGCGACATCGATACTGCCGGCTCGGCCCATGATGGAACCAAGCCCGGTGACGGCTGGGCGGTATTTAGCGGGACCTCGGCGGCGGCGCCGCAAGTTGCTGCTGTGTGCGCGCTGCTACTGCAAAAGAACCCTATGCTCACCCCCGCCGAGATCAAGGCCATCCTGATGCGCACGGCGGTCGATGTGAAGGAAGGCACAGCCAGTCCGGCGAGCGATCCGCAAGGGCTCGGACTGGCAGCAGGTCCGGGGCTCGATAACGCGACCGGAGCGGGACTGGTCGATGCCTTTGCCGCGTGGCGGCAAGCATGAGCGACTAGGTGCGAATTTTCGACAGCAGCTTGGTCGTCGAGCGATCGTGTTCGAAATCGATGGCGATCGCCTGGCCGCCGTACCCGAGCACGGCCTGGCCTTCCGGAATTGCGCTCATCTTGTAATCGCCGCCCTTGGCGTAAATGTCGGGCCGCGCTTCGAGCACCACTTCGAGCGCCGTGTCCTCGTCGAAGTCCACGACCAGACTCACCGCTTCAAGCGCTGCCAGCACGGCCATGCGGTCGGCACAATTGTTCAGCGGCCGATCGTCGCCCTTGCCCAGCCGCTTGACCGAGGCGTCGGTATTGGCCGCCACTACCAGGGAAGCACCCAGCGCGCGCGCCTGCGCCAGGTAGGTCACGTGGCCACGGTGCAAAATATCAAACACGCCGTTGGTCAGCACCACCGGCTTGGGCAAAGCGGCGACGCGTTGTTGCAGTTCGCTGCGCGTGCAAACCTTGTTTTCAAAATCTGGCATGGGGTCGCTTATATAGTTTGGTTGGCACGCCAGCGCTCGAGCGGCGCGCGTGCGCCCGCGTCCAGCGCATCGATGTTCACGTGGCTGGCGCGGCGGTAAATCATGAGGGCATACACGACAGCGAGGGCGTTGACCTCGGGCGCGAGCTCGAAGCCGCTGGGACCGATCGGACGCTGCTCGCGCCAGTAGTTAATCGCCGCTTCCAACTCCTGCACGCTCAGGTCCATCTGCCCTCCTTTACTTGCCGTCTTCTTCCTCCGGCTCTTCCTCGATCGCCATCGACAGGTCGGCAGGACCCGACTGGGCCTGGGCGCCCGGTTCCTTGCGGTCGCCGCGCAGCTTGATCTGCAGGCGCAGGCCGTTGGCCGAGTCGGCGTTGCGGATTGCTTCGTCGTAGCCGATATGTCCTTTGTTATACAGTTCGTACAGGGCCTGGTCAAACGTGCACATGCCCAGCTCGCGCGATTTGTGCATGATTTCCTTGATGGCCTGGAAGTTACCTTTCAAGATCATCTCGGCAATGGTGGCGGTGTTGAGCAGAATTTCGATGGCCGCCTTGCGGCCCTTGCCGTCCTCGGTTTTGACCAGGCGCTGCGACACGATGGCGCGCAGATTCGATGACAGGTCCATCAGCAACTGGTTGCGCCGCTCTTCCGGGAAGAAGTTGATGATGCGGTCCATGGTCTGGTTGGAGTTATTGGCGTGCAACGTGCCCAGGCACAGGTGACCGGTCTCGGCAAAGGCGATCGCGTGTTCCATGGTTTCGGTATCGCGGATCTCGCCGATCAGGATTACGTCCGGCGCCTGGCGCAGCGTGTTCTTGAGCGCGTTGTGCCAGGACAGCGTATCGACCCCGACTTCGCGGTGCGTGATCAGGCAGCCCTTGTTCTTGTGAACGTACTCCACCGGGTCTTCCACTGTGATGATATGACCGGCCGAATTGGCGTTGCGGTAGTCGATCATCGCCGCCAGCGTGGTCGACTTGCCTGAACCGGTGCCGCCCACCACCAGCACCAGGCCGCGCTTGGTCATGATGACGTCCTTGAGCACTTCGGGCAGGTCGAGTTTTTCGAAATTCGGAATTTCGGAAGCGATGGTACGCACCACCATGGCCACGCACTGCTGCTGCACATAGACGTTGACGCGGAAGCGGCAAACATTCGGCAGCGAGATGGCGAAATTGCATTCCATCTCGATCTCGAATTCATTGCGCTGCTTGTCATTCATGAGCGACATGGCCAGCGCGCGGGTCACGTCGCCGGTCAGCTTTTGCTGGCTCATCGGTTTCATCGAGCCCTGATGCTTCATGCTCGGCGGGAAGTCGGCAGAGATGAACAAGTCGGAGCCGCCCTGGTGATGCATTACGGTCAACAGCTTGTGGATATAGGCTTGGGCTTCGGCTGGGCCAAAGGTCGTGGACATGTGCGCCTTTCGGGGAGTTAGCTGGGCAAAATAGGGCTTCGTGCCAATTATATCGACTGCGTTCCGGTAGAATATAATTTCTTTGCTGACTGATTTACAACAGTATGTCAGGATGCAAACGCTCTCACCTGGTGCCAAGCGAAATGACTCTGACTGAACTGAAATATATCGTTGCCGTCGCGCGTGCGAAACATTTCGGGCATGCCGCCGAAGCGTGTTATGTCGCCCAGCCTACCTTGTCGGTGGCGATCAAAAAACTCGAAGACGAACTCGGGGTAGTGCTGTTCGAACGGGGCGGCGCCGAGATTTCGGTCACGCCGTTGGGCGCCCAGATCATTGCCCAGGCCGAGCGGGTGCTGGAACAGACCGCCGCCATCAAGGAACTGGCCAAGCAAAACAAGGATCCGCTGGCCGGGCCCTTGCGCCTGGGCGTGATCTACACCATCGGCCCCTACCTGCTGCCGCCGCTGGTCAAGCATCTGATCGAGCAGGTGCCGCAGATGCCGCTGATCTTGCAAGAAAATTTCACCGTGCGCTTGCTCGAATTGCTGCGCCAGGGCGAACTGGACGCGGCCATCATGGCCCTGCCACTGCCGGAACATGGCATGTCGATGCACGCCCTGTACGACGAGCCGTTTGTGGTGGCCACGCCACAGCAGCATCCGTGGGCCAAGCGCAAGACCGTGTCGGCCCAGGATCTCAAATCGGAAACCATGCTCCTGCTGGGTAACGGCCACTGCTTCCGCGACCAGGTGCTCGAAGTGTGTCCCGAGATGGCGCGCTTTTCCACGCCTGGCAATGGCATGCAGCGCACCTTTGAAGGCTCGTCCCTCGAGACGATTCGGCACATGGTCGCCAGCGGCATCGGACTGACGGTGCTGCCGCGCGCCTCGGTGCCCGACATGCACCCCAAGGACGGCATGCTCAGCTTCGTGCCTTTCGAGGCGCCCGTTCCCACCCGCCGCGTGGTGCTGGTCTGGCGCAAGAGTTTTACGCGGCGCGCCGCCATCGAGGCCATCTGCGCCGCCGTGGCCGCCTGCGAACTTCCCGGTGTGGATATGCTCGCGCTGGAAGAAGCCGCCTGATGGCCCAATGAACAGGCTGGCCCTGTACCTGCGCCTGATCCGCCTCGACAAGCCGATCGGCATCCTGCTGCTGCTGTGGCCGACGCTGATCGCGCTGTGGATTGCCTCGGGCGGAATCCCCGACTGGCGCATCCTGCTGATCTTTACTCTCGGTACCGCCTTGATGCGCTCAGCCGGCTGCGCCATCAATGATTATGCCGACCGGGATATCGACAAGCACGTCAAACGCACCGCCGAGCGGCCATTGACCAGCGGTCAGATCCAGAGCTGGGAAGCGCTGGCGGTGGCTGGCGTGTTGGCCGTGGCCGCCTTTCTGCTGATCTGGCCGCTCAATACGCTGACCAAGCAACTGTCGGTGGCGGCCGTCGTGATCGCCGGCACCTACCCCTATTTCAAGCGCTTTTTCGCCATTCCACAAGCCTACCTGGGGATTGCTTTCGGCTTTGGCATTCCCATGGGCTTTGCCGCCGTACAGAATCAAGTGCCGATAATTGCCTGGTTATTGCTGCTTGCCAATGTTTTCTGGGCAGTGGCATATGACACTGAGTACGCCATGGTTGACCGCGACGATGACCTGAAAATCGGCATCCGCACCTCTGCCATCACCTTCGGGCGCTTCGATATTGCCGCTGTCATGCTGTGCTACGGCGCGGCGCTGGCCCTGGTGCTGGTTTGCGGCTGGGCGGCCGGCTTGCGCACCTGGTTTGCGCTTGGTGTCACCGTGGCGGCGTTGATTGCAATTTATCATTACACTTTGATACGTTCGCGCGATCGCATGCGTTGTTTTGCTGCATTTCGCCACAACAATTGGTTGGGTGCGGCCCTTTTTGCTGGTGTCGCGTTAGACTACGCTTTTCAATAATGTTGTCCTTATAACACTCAAACTGACAGGTGAAAAAATGATCCAATCTATCCCTACCAAACCAGGCGCACGTGACCAGTTGATGAGCGATTTGAAGTCGGTCATCCAGGACGCCGAATCCTGGCTGCGCAACGGCGGCACCCTGACCGGAGAAGAGCTGCAGGCCGCCAAGGCCAAATTCGAGCGCACCATCTCGAGCGCCAAGGCCGATCTGATCCGCCTCGAAGAGCAGGTCGTCGAAAAAACCAAGGAAGCGGCCAAGGCCACCGACGAGTACGTGCATGAGAATCCGTGGCGCGCTGTCGCCATCGGCGCAACTGCCGGCCTGCTGCTCGGCGTGATCATTTCGCGTCGTTGATCCCAATGGCGATCTTCGAATCCGTGGGACGGCTGGGAGCGAGCTTCCTGGCCATGACAGAGACGCGGCTTGAACTGGCCGCCGTTGAACTCGAGGAGGAGTGGCGCCGAGTTTTGGGCTATCTCCTGCTCGGCCTGCTGTCACTCCTGCTGTTCGGGATTGCCATGCTGATGGTGGCGCTGCTGGTGATCCTGATTTTCTGGGACAGTTACCGCATTCCGGCCGTGATCGGCATGGCCGTACTGTTTGCCATGGCCGGCGCGTATTGCCTGGTCAGCGTCAAGAGCAGCATCGCAGCCAAGCCGCGCCTGCTGGGCGCCACCATCGCCGAACTCAACAAGGATGTTCACCATATAAGGGGCGTTGACCATGACGGACAATAAGCTGACCCTGGCGCAGCGCCGCGAAGCCCTGGTGGCGCAGTGTGCTGTCCAGCGCGCCGAAGCGTCGCAGGAACGCTCGATGCTGTTCGCCCCCACGCTGCGCGGCGGTGGCGGCCTGCTCGGGATGCTGAGCGGCGGTTCGCTCGGACGCGTCCTGCAGTCGCTCAAAGGGCGCGGCTTTCTGGTGCCCCTGGCCGTTGCCGGGATTGCGGTAGGCCTCGTCGCCGCACGACCGGCGCGCATGGTCTCGCTGATCACGACCGGCGTGTCGCTCTGGAAGCTGGCGCAGCCGGTGCTGGAAATGCTGCAGCGGCCCTCGCGCGAACAGTATTAAGCCAGCTGGCAGGGGCGTATCAGTCCCTGCCCATTTCTTCGCCCAGCTCGCGCCCCCGCGCGGCAGCGGCTTTCATCGCCACGATGATCTTTTCCTTCACACCGCTTTGCTCCATGCTGGTCAGCGCCGCATAAGTGGTGCCACCCTTGGATGTCACCTTCTCGCGCAGCAGCGGCACCGGATCGCTTGACTGGAGCGCCAACTGCGCCGCGCCGGCAAAGGTGGCCAGCGCCAGCTCCCTGCCCTGCTGCGCCGACAGCCCCATCTCCTCGGCCGCCTGCTGCATCGCCTCGATAAAATAAAACACGTAGGCAGGGCCGCTACCGGACACCGCCGTCACCGGGTCGATCAGGGATTCGTCATCGAGCCATACGGTCTGCCCGACCGCCGCCATGATCTGCCCCGCGACCGCGTGCTGTGCAGCGTTCACGCCTGCCGTGGCCACCATGCCGGTCACCCCCATGCCGATCAGCGCCGGGGTGTTTGGCATGGTGCGCACAATCGCAGCGTAGCCGCCCAGCCAGCGCGCCAGGTCCTGGGCCCGGATCCCGGCCGCAATCGAGAGAATCAGGGGCTTGGCGCCCAGGTGCGGCAGCAGCGCCGCCGCCACGTCGCGCATCTGCTGCGGCTTGACCGCCAGGACCACCACATCGCTGCGAGCAACGGCGCCGTCAATGCCGGACGCCGTGCTCACGCCGTACTGCGCGCGCAAGCGCTGGAGGGCGTCGGCGTTGGGATCGACCACGTGGATATGTTCGCCCGCGGTCAGTTTGCCGGCCAGCCCGGCGATCAATGCCGAGGCCATATTGCCGCCGCCGATAAAGGTGATGTCCATGCTGCTCCTAGTGTTTTGCCTGATCGTTGACATTTATTCGTATTTGCGGGCGCCGAAGATGGCGCTGCCCACCCGCACCATGGTCGAGCCTTCGGCCACCGCCGCGGCCAGGTCGGCCGACATGCCCATCGACAGGGTGTCAAGCGCAATGCCCTGATTGCGCAAGCTGTCGGCCAGCATCCGCAAGCTGGCGAAGGCGGCGCGCTGGCGCGTGTAGTCGCTGTGCGCCTCGGGGATGGCCATCAGTCCGCGCAGGCGCAGTTGCGGCAGCAGCAGCACCTGGCGCGCCAGTTCCGGCACCTCCTCGGGACGGGCGCCGCTTTTGCTGGCCTCGCCACTGATATTAACCTGCAGGCAGATATTGAGCGGACCGCGCTCGGGCGGACGCTGCTCGGCCAGGCGCTGGGCAATCTTGAGGCGCTCGACCGTGTGCACCCAGTCGAAACTGGCGGCAATCGGGCGTGTTTTATTGCTTTGAATCGGGCCGATGAAGTGCCATTCGAGCGCGCGCCCCGGCAGTGCAGCGGCGACCGCTTCCATTTTGTCTAGCGCTTCTTGCAAGTAATTTTCGCCAAAAGCACACTGGCCGGCGGCGACCGCCTCCAGCACGGCCTCCGGGGGAAAGGTCTTCGATACAGCCAGTAAAAGCACATCGGCGCGATCTCGTCCAGCAGCATCGGCTGCGGCAACAATACTCGCTTCTACTGCTTGCATGTTCTGGGCGATTGTGGACATAATCATTGTCAGCGGGCAATTCAATGCAGGTCGAAACGTTGCTATCACGCGCACACTATTGCATGCGCCCATTCACGGCTCAGGGATTATAAATGGACATTTCCGAATTACTCGCATTCTCCGTCAAGAACAAGGCTTCCGACCTGCATCTCTCGGCCGGCCTGCCACCGATGATTCGGGTCCATGGCGACGTGCGGCGTATTAATCTGCCGCCGCTCGAGCACAAAGACGTGCACGGCATGATTTATGACATCATGAATGACGGCCAGCGCAAAGCGTACGAGGAAGTGCTCGAGTGCGACTTCTCCTTCGCCATTCCCGGCCTGGCACGCTTCCGCGTCAACGCCTTCAATCAGGAGCGCGGCGCGGCCGCCGTTCTGCGAACCATTCCGTCCAAGATCCTCTCGCTCGAAGACCTCAATGCGCCGAAAATTTTCGGTGAACTGGCGATGCGCCCGCGCGGCCTGGTGCTCGTCACGGGACCTACCGGTTCGGGCAAATCGACGACGCTGGCCGCAATGGTCAATCACCTCAACGAAAACGAATACGGCCACATTCTGACGATTGAAGATCCGATCGAGTTCGTGCACGAATCGAAGAAGTGCCTGATCAACCAGCGCGAGGTCGGACCGCACACGCTGTCGTTCAACAATGCGCTGCGCTCGGCGCTGCGTGAAGACCCGGACTGTATTCTCGTCGGCGAGTTGCGCGACCTGGAAACGATTCGCCTCGCGCTGTCGGCGGCGGAAACCGGTCACCTGGTGTTCGGCACGCTGCACACCTCCTCAGCCGCCAAGACCATCGACCGTATCGTTGACGTGTTCCCGGCCGACGAGAAGGAAATGGTACGGGCCATGCTGTCCGAGTCGCTGCAGGCGGTGGTCTCGCAGACCCTGCTCAAGACCAAGGACGGCTCGGGCCGCGTCGCGGCGCACGAGATCATGATCGGCACGCCGGCGATTCGCAACCTGATTCGCGAAGCGAAGATCGCCCAGATGTACTCGGCGATCCAGACCGGCAGCAACGTCGGCATGCAGACGCTCGACCAGAACCTGACCGACCTGGTCCGTCGCAATGTCATCTCGGCTGCCGCAGCGCGTTCGGCCGCGAAGATCCCAGACAACTTCCCAGGCTAAGCGAGGATCGACGCATATGGAACGCGACCAGGCATCAAAATTCATGTTCGACCTGCTGCGCCTGATGACCAGCAAGGGCGGCTCCGACCTGTTCATCACCGCCGGCTTCCCGCCCGCCATCAAGATCGACGGCAAAATGACGCCGGTATCGAGCCAGGCGCTGTCGCCCCAGCACACCTCGGACCTGGCCCGTTCAATCATGAACGACAAGCAGACCGCCGGCTTCGAGCTGACCAAGGAGCAGAACTTCGCGATCAGCCCGGGCGACCTGGGGCGCTTCCGGGTGTCGGCCTTCGTTCAGATGAGCAGCGTGGGTATGGTGCTGCGTACCATTACCACCACCATCCCGCGCCTTGAAAACCTGGGCCTGCCCGACGTTCTCAAGGATATCGTGATGACCAAGCGTGGCCTGGTCATCATGGTGGGCGCCACCGGTTCGGGTAAATCGACCACGCTGGCGGCCATGGTTGGCTATCGCAACGAGAACAGCTACGGCCACATCATCACGATTGAAGACCCGGTCGAATACGTCCACCCGCATAAAAACTGCGTGATCACGCAGCGCGAAGTGGGGGTGGACACCGAGACGTTCGAGATCGCGCTCAAGAACACACTGCGCCAGGCGCCCGACGTGATCCAGATCGGCGAGATCCGCGAGCGCGAAACCATGGAGCATGCGATTGCGTTCGCCGAAACGGGTCACCTGTGCCTGGCCACGCTGCACGCCAACAGCGCCAACCAGGCGCTCGACCGCATCATCAACTTCTTCCCGGAGGAGCGCCGCCAGCAGCTGCTGATGGACCTCTCGCTCAACCTCAAGGGGCTCATCTCACAGCGCCTGATTCCGATGAAGGAATCCAAGGGCCGCTGCGTGGCGATTGAAATCATGCTAAATTCGCCTCTGATCTCGGACCTGATCTTCAAAGGCCAGGTGCACGAGATCAAGGAAATCATGAAGAAATCGCGTGAGCTCGGCATGCAGACCTTCGACCAGGCCCTGTTCGACCTCTACGAAAACGACTTGATCTCGTACGAGGACGCGTTGCGAAACGCCGACTCGGTCAACGACCTGCGCCTTGCCATCAAACTCAAAGGCAAGGACGCGAAAAACCGTGACCTCTCGGCCGGCACGGAGCACCTGGGGATTGTGTAATGGGCACCTATGACTTCAAGGCAGAGGACATCTCCGGCAAGGAGATCGATCTGGCGCAGTACAAGGGCAAGGTCCTGCTGATCGTGAACACCGCCAGCGACTGCGGTTTCACGCCGCAGTACAAGGGCCTCGAGCAGGTCTACGATCAGTTCAAGGACAAGGGCGCGGTGGTCCTGGGCTTTCCGTGCAATCAGTTCGGCGGCCAGGAGCCCAAGGCCGAAGCGGAAATCGGCGCGTTTTGCGAGAAAAACTTCGGCGTGACTTTTCCCCTGTTCTCGAAAGTGGACGTCAACGGCAACGACGCGCACCCGCTGTTTCAGCACCTGAAAAAATCGGCGCCGGGCCTGCTGGGCACCGAAGCGATCAAATGGAACTTCACCAAATTCCTGGTCAAGAAGGACGGCAGCGTCTACAAGCGCTATGCACCCTCGACCAAGCCGGAAGAACTGGTGCAGGACATCGAAAAACTGCTGGCCGAGTAAGTCGTCAACGGCGGCAACCGTGGAAGCCTGTCCTGCAATGGACGGTCTTCCATTTTTTTTGGACGCTAGCGCATGAACCTCTATTTTGTGGCCGCTGCAGTGCTACTCACGCTGGTGGGCGCCGTGCACTCCGTGTTCGGCGAGCGCCTGATCTTCCGGCGCATGCGCAGTGGCGCGGGCATTCCTACTAATGGCGGCAGCGTGCTGCGCGAACCTCATGTGCGCATTCTGTGGGTCAGCTGGCACCTTGTTACGATCCTGGGGGCGGGGCTTGCATTCGGACTGGTCTGGCTGGCCATGCCGGAGAATTTCGCGCTGCTACGCTCATCGCTGTCAGTGGCCATCGGCGCCAGCATCACCGCGAGCGCCCTGCTCGTCTTTGTGGGCACCAAGGGCAAACATCTGGGCTGGGCCGGCTTGCTGGGCGTGGCCCTGCTGATTGGCGCTGGCTGGCTGGCTTGACGTTGATGCCGTCGATATACTGCTTATTCACGAAACGAATAATATTATTGCAACAATTCCGTCAAGATATTGAATTTGTGAATGTTTAGTATCTGAAATTGAAATTGGCGTTATATGTTCGATTTCCCCATAATGTGAGCTATCAAATCACTGAAAGGGAACGATATGAAAATCGTCAAGAACATGGAAGCGGTCTTCATTGCCGCAATCGCGCTGGTAGCAGCGACCGCATTTGCAACTGACTTCAGCAGCACCGACACAAGCCAGGCAGCAGTTGCCACCGACGGCCAGATCGCTACCGTCGTCGTGACCGGCAAGCGCATGACCGAAGCTGAAAAAGCCCGCGCTGGTTCGTAATGCGTCAACGGGTGCAGGTCGACCCGGGCAGTAAATGCACTAGCAGTACAGAAGTACCGTAAGGCCCCACCTGTCGGTTCGCAAGCCGGATTGCCCGACACAGCGCTGTAACTCCCCTCGCCCGCATCCAAGGCCGCCCGAGCGTTGCTCGCAGCGGCCCTGTGGGTCTTACCAGATGGTGACGCGTTCTTTCGGCGCGATGTACATCTTGTCACCCGGCTTGACACCGAACGCATCGTAGAACGCCGGCTGGTTCTTCATGGTGCCGTTAGCGCGGAACATGCCCGGCGAGTGCGGATCGGTCTTGACCTGCACGATTTGCGCAGCCTCGCGCTTTTTCTCGCGCCATACCTGGCCAAAACCCATGAAGAAGCGCTGATCGCCGGTCAGGCCGTCAATCACCGGCGCCTTTTTGCCCTTGAGAGAGAGCTTGTACGCCTTGTATGCGATCGCCACGCCGGAGTTGTCTGCGATGTTTTCGCCAAGCGTGAGCTCACCGTTGACCTGGTAGCCAGGCAGCGGGCTGTAGGCGCCATACTGCTTGACCAGGGCGCTGGTCTTGACCTTGAAGTTCTTGTGGTCCGCAGCACTCCACCAGTCGCGCAGGTTGCCGTCGCCGTCGTACTGGGCGCCCTGGTCGTCGAAACCGTGACTGATCTCGTGGCCGATGACGGCCCCGATCGCGCCGTAGTTCACTGCATCGTCAGCGTTGGCGTCGAAGAATGGCGGCTGCAAAATCGCTGCCGGGAACACGATCTCGTTCATCTCAGGGTTGTAGTAGGCATTGATGGTTTGCGGGGTCATGAACCATTCGTCGCGGTCGATCTTCTTGCCCAGTTTGGCGACGCCGCGCTCTGCTTCCAGCGCGCGCGAACGCATCACGTTACCGACCAAATCGTCGGCGGCCACGGTCAGCTTGGAGTAGTCCTTCCACTGATTCGGATAGCCGATCTTGGGCGTGAACTTGGCCAGTTTTGCCTGCGCTTCCCTCTTGGTTGCAGGGCTCATCCAGTCAAGCTTGTTGATGCTCTGCTTGTAGGCCAGCAGCAGGTTGGCGACCAGCTTTTCCATGCGCGCCTTGCGCTCGGCAGGGAAATGCGCTTGCACGTACTGCTTGCCGATCGATTCGCCCAGCGCGGCTTCGACCGCGGTGACGCCGCGCTTCCAGCGCGGCTGCTGCTCTTTGGCGCCGGTCAGCGTGGAGCCATAGAAGTTGAACTGTTCTTCGACCAGCGCCTTCGACAGGAAGGGAGCGTAAGCGATCACGGTGTGATACTGCAGGTGCGCCTTGAGCGTATCGAGCGGGGTCTGGGCGCTCAATTTTGCAAAGCCGCTCAGGTAGCTCGGCTGGCTGACAATAACGTAATTGACCTTGGCGCTCACGCCGGCCTTGTCGAGGAAGGCCTTGATGTCATGGCCAGGCGCCAGCTCGGCGAGCTTGGCGATGTCAACCTTGTTGTAGGTCTTGACCGGATCACGGTTCTCCACATTGCTCCACTGGACCTGGGCAATGGAGGTCTCGAGCGCGACGATGGTTTTGGCCTTGGCGGCAGCTTCGGTAAAACCGGCCAGCGCCAGGGTTTTGGCCACGTGGGCTTCGTAGCCGGCCAGCGCATCCGCGAGCTTCTTGTCATCCTTCTTGAGATAGTAATCACGGTCGGGCAGGCCAAGTCCACCCTGGACGATGTCGGCCACGTACTTGGTCGAATCCTTGGCGTCCTGGTGGATGCTGAAATCGTAAGGCAGCGTAATGCCCAGCGTGCCCAGGTGCGCCATCAGCGCAGGCAGTTCGGCCTTGTCCTTGACTGCGGCGATTTTGTCGAGCGTGGCGCTCAGTGGCCTGATATTGAGCTCTTCAAGCTTTTGCTCGTTCATGAAGCTGGCGTAGAAATCGCCGATTTGCTGGGGACCGGAACCGACCGCCTTGTCCGGGTTACTGGCGGCGCCTTCGATGATGGCGCGCAGTTGCGGCTGGGTGTCGTCGTGCAGCTTGTGGAAAGCGCCCCATGACGATTTGTCTGCCGGGATCTCGGCCGTGGCCAGCCATTTGCCGTTCATGTGCGCAAAGAAGTCGTCCTGCACACGGATCGACGGCTCGAAATATTCGACTGCGACGCCGGAAGCGGCGCCCGGCTTCGCAGCGGGCTTGGGTGCGGCCGCATGGGCCAGGCCCGCGATCAGGGTCAGTGCTACTGCACTCAACAAGGTACGTTTCACTATGAACTTCTCCGATATATGTATATGCATTGGTGTTGATTCATCCGATGGGCGCGCAGCCCAATCCACCAGTCTAGCATGCACTGGCACGGCAATTCCAACGCGCAAAAACACCGTATCAGGTGCTGGAGAGCGCCTGGTCGAGCAGTTCGATCCAGTGCGTGACCGGGGTGTCAGTCCCCGACTGCAGGTGCGACTGGCAGCCGATATTCGACGCCACGATCAGCTCGGCGCCGGTGGCCTGCAGCGCTTCGAGCTTGCGGTCGCGCAGGGCCTTGGACAGTTCCGGCTGCAGCACCGAATAAGTGCCGGCCGAACCGCAGCACAGATGGCTGTCGGCGCACAGCATCACGTCCACGCCGGCGGCGCGCAGCACGCCTTCGGCCAGGCCCCGAATCTGCTGGCCGTGCTGCAGCGTGCATGGCGGATGGTAGGCCACGCGCTTTGCCAGCTTGCCGCGCAGGCGTGCGCCGAGCTGCTGCTCGAACTCGGGCATGATCTCGGACAGGTCGCGCGTGAGTGCCGCAACGCGCGCCGCCTTTTCGGCATAGGCTGGATCGTGCTGCAGCAGGTGACCATAATCCTTCACCGTGACCCCGCAGCCGGAGGCCGTCATCACGATCGCCTCGACCTGGTCGACAAAGGGCCACCACGCATCGATGTTGCGGCGCATGTCGTCAAGCCCGGCTTGCTGCGCATTGAGGTGAAAGCGCACAGCCCCGCAGCAGCCGGCCTTGGGCGCGACCATTAACTGTACGCCGCAGGCGTCGAGCACGCGCGCGGCGGCGGCGTTGATATTGGGCCCCATAGCCGGCTGTACGCAGCCAGCCAGCACCAGCATCTTGCGCGCGTGCTCGCGCTGCGGCCACCTGCCAGCGCGCGGCGTGCGCGCCAGCTTGTCCTGCAGCGCCGGCGACAGGACCGGCTTGAACATCTGCCCAAGCCTGTAGGCGGGCTTGAACAGCCAGGTGTTGGGCAGCAGCTCCCTGAGCATGGTGCGCTTGATGCGCTCGCCCAGCGGCCTCTGCACGCGCTGCTCGACCAGCTTGCGGCCGATATCGGCCAGCCGTCCGTACTTGACGCCCGACGGGCAGGTGGTTTCGCAGGCGCGGCAGGTCAGGCAGCGGTCCAGGTGCAACTGGGTTTTTTGGGTAACGGGCGCGCCTTCGAGCACCTGCTTGATCAGGTAGATGCGCCCGCGCGGACCATCGAGTTCGTCGCCCAAAATTTGATAGGTGGGACAGGTCGCGGTACAAAAGCCGCAATGCACGCAGGCGCGCAGGATCGCTTCGGCTTCGTCGCCGTCAGCGGTACCCTTGATGAAGTCTGCCAGGTTCGTTTGCACTAATACATCCGTCCGGGGTTGAACACGTTCGAAGGATCGAAGGCCATTTTCATGCGCTGGTGAATGCGTGCCACCGCCGGCGCCAGCGGATGGAAAACACCGACGCTCTTGTCGCCACCGCGGAACAGCGTAGCATGGCCGCCTGCGGCACCGGCGCTGCGGCGGATGCTGTCCGCCATCTTTGCATCGGCATCGAGCCGCAGCCAGCGCTGCGCGCCGCCCCACTCGATCAACTGCTCGCCGCGCGTGACGAGTGCATGCGCGGCCGAGGGCAGCGACAACCGCCACAGATCGCCAGTGCCCGCGAAAAAAGGGTGACGCTGTTCGCGCAGACTGCGCCAGAACCTGGCGTCGTCCTCCAGCTTGGCGCCGCCCAGCATGCGCTCGGCAGCATCAACCGCCGCCCCCGCGCCGGACAGGCGCAGCGTCAGCACGCCCGCATGCCAGCAGCTGGCCGACAGCGGCAGCGGCTGGCCGCCCCACTCGTTCAGGCGCCGCAAGGCGGTAATCTCGTCCATCTCGAAGCGCAGGCTGGTCTCGCGCACCGGGCGCGGCAGCACCTTGACCGAGTGCTGCAGCATCAGCCCAAGGGTGCCCAGCGCACCGGCATGCAGGCGCGATACGTCGTAGCCGGCAACGTTCTTCATTACCTGTCCGCCGAACGTCAGCACCTCGCCTTTGCCGTCCATGACCACGGTACCGAGGATAAAGTCGCGCAGCGCGCCGCTGGCCGCGCGGCGCGGGCCCGACAGGCCGCTTGCGATTACGCCGCCAAGGGTGGCGCCGTCGCCGAAATGGGGCGGCTCGAATGCCAGCATCTGGCCGCGTTCGGCCAGTACCGCTTCGATTTCGGCCAGTGGCGTGCCGCAGCGCGCAGTGATGACCAGTTCCGTGGGTTCGTAGTCGACAATGCCGCAGCAGACGCCCGTGTCGAGGATGTCGCCGGCCAGCTGCTGGCCGTAAAAATCCTTGGTGCCCCCGCCGCGAAGTCGCAGTGTGCGCCCATCGGCTGCGGCGGCGAGCACCTGGTCGCGCAAAGGTGAAATAAAGTTCATGTCAGAAGCGCGGCAGGCCGGCAAAGGGCAGCACCCCGCCACTGACGCGCATTTTGCCGAATTCGGCGCAGCGATTCAGGGTGGGGATGGCCTTGTCGGGATTGAGCAGAAAATCAGGATCGAAGGCGCGCTTGACCGCAAAAAACATGTCGAGTTCAGCACGTGAAAACTGCAGACACATTGAATTGATTTTCTCGATCCCCACGCCGTGTTCACCAGTGATGGTGCCGCCGACCTCCACGCACAAGGCCAGGATATCGGCGCCAAACGCTTCGGCGCGCGCGAATTCGCCCGGCTTGTTGGCATCGAACAGAATCAAGGGATGCAGGTTGCCGTCGCCCGCATGGAACACGTTGGCGCAGCGCAGGCCGTATGTAGTTTCCATCTGTTCGATGCGCGTCAGCACCTGCGCCAAATTCTTGCGCGGGATGGTACCGTCCATGCAGTAGTAATCGGGCGAGATGCGGCCCGCCGCAGGAAAGGCGTTCTTGCGGCCCGACCAGAAGCGCAAACGCTCGGCCTCATTCTGCGACACCGCGATGGCGCTGGCGCCCGCTCCTGCCAGCACCGCCGACATGCGTTCGATTTCCTCCTCCACTTCAGCCGCCGTGCCGTCGGCTTCGCACAGCAGGATGGCCGCGGCATCGAGGTCGTAGCCGGCCTTGACGAAGGGTTCGACCATGCGCGATGAGGTGCGGTCCATCATTTCCAGACCCGCCGGGATGATACCGGCGGCGATCACGCTGGCCACGGCATTGCCGCCGGTGACCACGTCGTCAAAGGACGCCATGATCACGCGCGCGGCAGCCGGCTTGGGCACCAGCTTGACCGTCACTTCCGTCACGATGCCGAGCATGCCTTCGCTGCCGATGAACACTGCCAGCAGGTCCAGACCCGGCGCATCGAGCGCTTCGCCGCCCAGTTCGATGATCTCGCCGTCGATGGTGGCCACGCGCACGCGCATCACGTTATGAATCGTCAGCCCGTATTTGAGGCAATGCACGCCGCCGGAATTCTCGGCCACGTTACCGCCGATGGTACAGGCGATCTGTGACGATGGATCGGGCGCGTAATACAGGCCGTGCGGCGCGGCCGCTTCGGAAATGGCCAGATTGCGCACGCCCGGCTGCACCACTGCCAGGCGCGCGTACGGCTCCATGCGCACGATGCGGTTCAGGCGCGCGGTCGATATCACGACGCCATCGGCCAGCGGCATGGCGCCGCCCGACAACCCGGTGCCGGCACCGCGCGGCACGATGGGCACCTGCATGGAACGGCAGATGGCGAGGATCGCCAGCACCTGCGCCTCATCTTGCGGCAAGGTGACGATCATGGGCAGCTGGCGGTACGCGGCAAGCCCGTCGCATTCGTAGGGACGCGTGTCTTCGGCCGCCGACAAAACGACGCCCTCGGGCAACGCCGCACGCAGCGCGGCAGCTACTGCCTGCTGGCGTTGGTGATCAATGGGGAGGGACGCGGTCATCCTCCGATTGTAAGCAGATTCACGGGATTTGTCGTATGCTCGCCCTATTCTTTTTAGCAATGAGGGCACAATCATGGGTAATCGACTTTCGAAAATCGCCACACGCACGGGCGACAACGGCACTACCGGTCTGGGCGACGGCAGCCGCACCGAAAAAGACAGCGCCCGCATTCACACCCTCGGCGAAGTCGACGAACTCAATTCCTTTGTCGGGCTGCTGCTGTGCGAAGACATGCCGCCCGATCTGCGTGAAGAACTGGTCTCCATCCAGCACGACCTGTTCGACCTCGGCGGCGAGCTGTGCATTCCGGGTTATCAGCTCATCACCGACGACCACGTGGCGCGTCTGGACGACCTGCTCGAAAAATACAATTCCACCCTGCCGGCGCTGAAGGATTTTATTCTGCCGGCCGGCTCGCGCGCGGCCTCGATTGCGCACGTGTGCCGCACGGTGTGCCGCCGCGCCGAGCGCAGCATTGTGAGCCTGGGCAAAGACGAAAAGATCAACGAGCATCCGCGTCAGTACGTGAATCGTTTGTCGGACTTGATGTTCGTATTGTCACGCGTACTGAACAGGCATGCCGGCGGCAGCGATGTACTATGGCAGCACGAACGTAAACGGGGGTAAATCATGAAGATGGTGATCCTGGCGGGCTCCTTGCTCGCCGCCAACATGGCCGCTGCGGCCACGGCAGAGACGGCGAAAGCCGAAGTGGCACATTTGCTGACCGCAGTCGAGCAGTCGCAGTGCAAGTTCAATCGCAACGGGAGCTGGCACGACGCCAAGAAGGCGCGTCAGCACCTGGCGAAAAAATTCGATTACATCGAGAAAAAAGGCCTGGCGACAACGGCCGAGAAGTATATCGAATTGGGCGGCGCGACCAGCAGCAGTAGCGGCAAGCCGTATCAAATGAAGTGCGCGGATGGGGCGCCGGTCAACAGCGCGACATGGCTGGGGACGGAGTTGAAGAAGTATCGCGCGCAGAAGTAGGATTGTCTGCATTGGGCACTCCTTGAACAAGCGACGCCGCAGAGGTCGAAGCTTGGGCTAGTCGCATACGCAAAACGACGTTTCCCCCGCGAAGGCGGGGGCCTATAGCGCACAACTCCATGTTGGCGCGCTATAGGCCCCCGCCTTCGCGGGGGAGACGGTTTTTCGTGCAACTCAGTGTCGAGCACTTATCCCGGACGACCGTGCGCCTGCCGGTACGAAGGGGAACGGTTAGCTGTTGTTCACCACCAGCCGCGGCTCCACCGAACTGAAACGCTGACGAATCGACGCCGCAATTCCCTTGGCATCCAAACCAACGCCGGCCAGCAGCGCGCCCGGGTCGCCATGGTCGATGAACTTGTCGGGCAAGCCGAGCATCAGCAGCGGCTTGACGATGCCTTCGGCCGCCAGCGCCTCGGCCACTGCGGCACCGGCGCCACCCATGATGCAGCCCTCTTCCACCGTCACCAGATAATCGTGGTCCTGCGCCAGCTTGCGCACCAGGTCCAGGTCCAGCGGCTTGATGAAACGCATATTGGCTACCGTCGCTTTCAATTCAGCGCCAGCCGCCACGGAAGGCGCCACCATCGACCCGAATGCCAGGATCGCCACGCTCTTGCCCTGCACTTTGATCTCGCCCTTGCCGACTGCCAGCGAACTCAATCCTTTTTCGATGACCGCGCCGATGCCGGCGCCGCGCGGATAGCGGATCGCGGCAGGCCCGGGGTAGTGGTAGCCGGTGGTGAGCATCTGGCGGCATTCGTTTTCATCAGACGCCGCCATCACCACCATGTTGGGAATGCAGCGCAGGTAAGCGATATCGTAATTGCCCGCGTGGGTGGCGCCGTCCGCGCCCACCAGCCCTGCGCGATCGAGCGCGAAAGTCACGTCCAGATTTTGCAGCGCCACGTCGTGGATCAGCTGGTCGTAGGCACGCTGCAGGAAAGTCGAATAGATCGCCACCACCGGCTTCATGCCTTCGGTGGCCAGGCCGCCGGCAAAGGTCACGGAGTGCTGCTCGGCGATGCCCACATCGAAATAGCGATCGGGGAACATCTCTTCGAACTTGACCATGCCCGAGCCTTCGCGCATGGCCGGAGTGATGCCGACCAGGCGCTTGTCGGCGCCGGCCATGTCGCACAGCCAGCTGCCGAATACTTCGGTGTAGGTGGTCTTGCCCGCTGCGCCAGGCTTGATGCCTTCGCTCGGATTGAATTTGCCGGTGCCGTGGTACAGGATAGGCTCGGCCTCGGCCAGCTTGTAGCCCTGGCCCTTTTTTGTTACCACGTGCAGGAACTGCGGACCCTTGAGCTTCTTGATGTTTTCCAGCGTCGGCACCAGCGATTCGAGATCATGGCCATCGATCGGGCCGATGTAGTTGAATCCGAATTCCTCGAACATGGTGGCCGGGACCACCATGCCCTTGGCGTGTTCTTCCAGGCGCTTGGCCAGTTCCATCACGGGACCGGGCAGCACGGTCTTGCCGACATTGCGCGCGGCCGCGTAAAACTGGCCCGACATCAGGCGCGCCAGGTAGCGGTTGAGCGCACCCACCGGCGGCGAAATCGACATGTCATTGTCGTTGAGGATGACCAGCAGGTTGATATCGTCCTGCACCCCGGCGTTGTTGAGCGCTTCAAACGCCATGCCGGCGGTCATGGAGCCGTCGCCGATGACAGCGATGGCGTGGCGCTGCTCGCCCTTGATCTTGGCCGCCTGCGCCATGCCCAGTGCTGCCGAGATCGAGGTCGACGAGTGCGCGGTGCCAAAGGTGTCGTACTCGCTCTCGACGCGGCGCGGAAAGCCCGACACCCCATCGAACTGGCGCAGTGTGTGCATCTGCTTGCGGCGGCCCGTGAGGATCTTGTGCGAATAGGTTTGGTGGCCCACGTCCCACACGATGCGGTCGTAGGGTGTGTTGAACACGTAGTGCAGCGCGATGGTCAATTCGACCGTGCCAAGATTGGACGACAGATGGCCGCCGGTCTTGGACACCGAGTCGAGCAGAAAATGGCGCAGTTCGTGCGCCAGCGGAGTCA
Organism: Pseudomonadota bacterium; assembly: GCA_040385745.1. Taxonomy (GTDB): domain Bacteria; phylum Pseudomonadota; class Gammaproteobacteria; order Burkholderiales; family Burkholderiaceae_D; genus Telluria_A. Next base: position 59,251 of record JAZKGU010000024.1, on the reverse strand, counting down.
GTTGGGGGCGCGAGAGCTTGCGCAGGTCCGCTGGTTCGTCGATATTCTCTAGCAAGTTCATTTACGCTTTCCGCTGCACGATCAGGTCCGCCAGCTCTCGCAGGCGGCCCGCTTTATCTCCAAACGGCGCCAGCGCATCGTGCGCATCGCACCGCAGTTTCTCTGCCAGGACGCGCGATGGCTCCAGGCCCAAAATCGACACGTAGGTCGGCTTGTTGGCCGCGGCGTCCTTGCCCGCGGTTTTGCCCAGCGTGGCCGAATCGGCGGTCGCATCGAGCACGTCGTCCACCACCTGGAACGCCAGGCCGATAGCATTCGAGTAAGCATCAAGCGCCGCCAGTTCCTGCGCGCTTAATTCACCGCCCGCCAGTGCGCCCAGCACCACCGAAGCGCGCAGCAAGGCGCCGGTTTTCAGCTGGTGCATCTGCTCGAGCTGATCGAGCGTGAGCGCCAGGCCCACGCTGTCAAGATCAATCGCCTGGCCGCCGCACATGCCCGACGAGCCGGCAGCGTGCGCCAGCAGGCGCAGCATGCCAACCAGGCGCGCCGGCGGTACGCTGTCGGCTTCGGCCAGCACCTGGAAGGCTTGCGCCTGCAGCGCGTCGCCCACCAGCAGCGCGGTTGCCTCGTCGTAGGCCACGTGCACGGTCGGTTTGCCGCGCCGCAGCGCGTCGTCGTCCATGCAGGGCATATCGTCGTGCACCAACGAATAGGCGTGGATCATTTCAACCGCGGCGGCAGCCCGTTCCAGCGCGCGCGTGTCGGCGCCCGACAAGGCGCCGGCGGCAAACACCAGCAGCGGGCGCACGCGCTTGCCGCCGCCAAGAGTGGTGTAGCGCATGGCCTCGTGCAGCTTGTGCGGCACCACGCCGGCGGCGGGCAAAAAGGCGCCGAGCGCCTCCTCGACGTGGGCCTGCACTGAGCGGGTCCAGTCGGCGAACTGGGTGGACGGGTTCATTGCAGCGCCTCGCCATCGCTGGCGAAGGGTTTGAGCATGTCCCCTTCAAGCACCTTGACCTGGGATTCGACTTTTTCAAGCTGGGCGGCGCAGTACTTGACCAGTTCGGAGCCACGCGCATAGGCCACCACCGAGGCTTCCAGCGGCAACTGGCCGGACTCCATCTGCGCGACCAGCTGGGCCAGTTCGGCCATGGCCTGTTCGAACGATTCGGGCGGCGCTACCGGCTCCGCGTTTAATTTCTTTGACATAAGTGCTTTGAAAGTGACTGCACCCGCAACTTGCGGGAAACGGCGCAGTCTAACGCCTAATTTTAGAACAATCCATCCTATCGGGTGGCGATCCCCCATTCTATCGCAATTGGGGGTGGATCCATGAAAGCGTTACTTGTTCAACAACCTTTCGGGGAAATCGTTACATATTCGCGGCGCCACCCTCGGCCGTCGAGCTCGTTAGGCGGTATAATCGCCGGTTCTGTCCGAAATACCGTATTCCGCTGTCGAAAATACTGGTCTTTGGATTCTTTCTCTTCTTTGTTTCGAAACACATAAAAGGGGGGTTGGGATGTCCGATCTGGCTACCCACGCCAAGCTGGCTCGCTCCTGCGCGCAGCTTCCGGTAGATGTCTATTTTGACGCGGCGCTGTTGCAACGCGAGATGCAGGTGCTATTTCAGAACGGCCCGCGCTATGTCGGGCACGAGCTGATGGTGCCTGACACTGGCGATTTCGCGACCCTGGCGGCCGAAAACGAAGGCCGCATGCTGGTACGCAACGCAAACGGTATCGAAGTGCTGTCGAACGTCTGCCGTCACCGCCAGGCGCTGATGTTCAATGGCCGCGGCAATGCCAACAACATCGTCTGCCCGCTGCACCGCTGGACCTATGATCTCAAGGGTGAACTGATCGGCGCGCCGCATTTTCCGGAGACGCCCTGCCTCAACTTGTCCAAAACGCCGCTGCAAAACTGGCATGGCCTGCTGTTCGAGCAAAACGGCTACAACGTCATGGACAAGCTGTCGAAGCTGTCCGTGGCCAAGGACTTCGATTTTTCCGGCTACATGTTCGACCATGTCGAAGTGCAGACCTGTAATTACAACTGGAAGACCTTCATCGAGGTCTACCTCGAGGACTACCACGTCGAGCCTTTTCACGCGGGCCTGGGCGGCTTCGTCAGCTGCGACGATCTGCGCTGGGAGTTCGGGCGCGATTACAGCGTGCAAACGGTCGGCGTCAACCGCGGCCTGGGCAAGGCTGGCTCGCCCATCTATCAGCGCTGGCAGGAACAGGTGCTCAAGTTCCGTGGCGGCGTGCCGCCCGATAAAGGCGCGATCTGGTTCACGCTGTACCCGAACATCATGGTCGAGTGGTATCCGCACGTGCTGATCGTCTCGACCCTGCATCCGGATGGTCCGCAGCGCACCAAGAACGTGATCGAGTTCTACTACCCCGAAGAGATCGTGCTGTTCGAGCGCGAATTCATCGAGGCCGAACGCGCCGCCTATTTCGAGACCTGCATCGAAGACGACGAGATTGCCCAGCGCATGGACGCCGGGCGCCGCATCCTGATGGCGCGCGGCGTCAACGAAGTGGGCCCGTATCAGTCGCCCATGGAAGACGGCATGCAGCATTTTCACGAGTGGTACCGCAGTAACTTGGCAATTTAAAAAGGGACCGATGGCCGCCTCCTTGTGGATGCTGTTTGCAAGCTTTGCTTTTTCCGCAATGGGGGCTGCCGTCAAGCTGGCCTCGGAGTTCTATTCCACTTCCGAGATCGTGATGTACCGTGGCCTGGTCGGCACGGTCCTGCTGCTGGCGCTCGTCATCCAGAAACGCGACAGCCTCACCCTGCGCACCACTTTCGCCGGCGCCCACCTGTGGCGCGCGTTCGTTGGCGTGGTTTCGCTGTGGCTGTGGTTCTACGCGATCGGCAAGCTGCCGCTGGCCACCGCCGTCACGCTCAACTACATGGCCCCGATCTGGATGGCCTTCTTTTTGCTCTGTACCGGCTGGTGGTATTCCAAAAATCATGTCGAATGGCCGCTGATCGGCGCCATCGCGCTGTCCTTTGCCGGCGTGACGCTGGTGCTGCAACCTGCCATTGAATCGAACCAGTGGCTGGCGGGCCTGATCGGCGTACTGTCGTCGATCATGTCGGCACTAGCCTATCTGCAGGTGCGCAGGCTGGGCCAGATGGGCGAGCCGGAATACCGTGTCGTGTTTTATTTCTCCCTGATGACCGCGGTGGCCGGCCTGTTCGGCGCCTTGCTGGAAAGGCGAGCGCCGGGGCTGCCCCAGCTCTCGGCGCACAGCCTGTACAGCGGCGCCCTGCTGCTGGCAATCGGTGTGAGCGCCCTGTTCGCACAGATCGCCATGACGCGCGCCTACCGCGTTGGCAAGGTGCTGGTCGTGGCCAACCTGCAGTACACCGGCATCATTTTCTCCAGTATCTGGGGCATGATCCTGTGGGGCGATCAGTTCAACTGGTACGTCTGGCTGGGCATGGGGGTGATCCTGGCGTCGGGCGTTGCCGCCTCGTTTTACAATACTCGGCCAACGCCGCAAGGCCCTGCAGTGAGCAAGACCGATCCGATCGCAAGCGAAATTTGAGGAGCTATCATGTACACCACGCTGATTAACGCCGCCGACCTGAATACGCATCTCACCGACCCACGCTGGGTCATCGTCGACTGCAGGCACGATCTCGCCAACCTGGCTGCAGGCCGCGAAGGCTACGTGGCCGGCCATATTCAAGGCGCGCTGTTTGCAGACCTCGAACGCGACTTGTCGGGCACCAAGCGCGCTGCCGACGGCGCTTTCCGCGGCCGCCATCCGCTGCCCGAGCGGGCCGACCTGGCCGAGACGCTGCGCAGCTGGGGCATCCATCCCGATTCGCAAGTAATCGCCTACGACGCCCATGGCGGCATGTTCGCGGCGCGCCTGTGGTGGCTGCTGCGCTGGATGGGACATGGATCGGCCGCGGTACTCGATGGCGGCATGGCCGCGTGGCAGGCGCAGGGTCTGCCGCTGTCGACCGAGGTTCCAGCTCCCGCGCGCGGCACGCTGCAGGAACGCCCGCCGCTGATGGCGACGGTATCGGCTACCGATGTGCTCAGTAATATCGGCGCCGGGTACAAGACCGTGGTCGACGCGCGCGCCGCCGACCGCTATCGCGGAGAAAATGAGACACTCGATCCGGTCGGTGGCCACATTCCTGGTGCGAAGAACCGCTTCTTCAAGGATAACCTGGCGGCCGACGGCCGCTTCAAGGACGCCGCCCAGCTTAGGGAGGATTTCGCGCCCTTGGTGACCGATCCGTCCAGGGCCATCATGCAGTGCGGTTCGGGCGTGACGGCCTGTCACAATCTGCTCGCTCTCGAAGTGGCCGGTCTGCCCGGGGCCGCGCTGTATCCGGGATCCTGGAGCGAATGGTGCGCCGACCCTGCGCGCCCCGTCGCTACCGGTCCCGAAGCCTAGTCCCCGCCGCCGCACCCGCCCCCGCAGGAACCGCCGGCGTCGCAGTCGCCGCCGCTAAATGAGAAACTGGCGTCGCCCGAGCCGGAAGCGCGCGAGCGCTGCTGGTAGTCCAGGTATTCAGTCTGCGAAATGAGCCCGCTTGCAAGCAGCGCTGGCGGCGTCAAGGCGTCCGGGTAGATGAAGGTGCCCTCCGGCCTGCCGCGACGATCCTGGACCTGCCACGCTACCTCGCCGCTGGCAATGCGGTAGGCGAAGCCAAGCGGCATGCGCAGTGCGCGGTCGAGCCGGAACAGGCTCGGCAAGGCCGGTCCGGCGCGCGGCAAGGAATCCAGGCCGCGCGCGAACACCAGCGTGCGCGCCATGGCGGCGTCGGCATCCTGCCCCATCGCCTCCTGATCGATATGCACGAGGGTGCGTCCCACATGCAGTATGCACAGCGCATCGAGTGAAGCGGGCGAATAGCGCATCCACGCATGCCAGACCGAGTCGGCCGCTTTCGAGGGCAGGCCGCAGTTGCGCATGTCGAAACGCTTGCAGTCGAAGAAATCGAGCAGCCCTTCGGCCGCGCGGGCGAAAAAAAAGGCATCCCGTGGGATGCCTTTGAATTCTCGATGTGCGGTGTTCTTCCAGTACTCATACAAGCCTGCCGGAATCCGCTCCAGCGCGCGCCGGTGGCGCGAGGTCCGGATGAGCCGCCTGGCGCGCCAGGCGTCGATATGCTGCATTAATTGGCTGATCATTTTTCTCTCCTTTTTCTGTTTTTGTAATGCCAGAATAAGGCGCAAATATGACAGCTTGATGACAGCTCAATCCCCGTGTGTCAGGAACAGCACGATCAGCACGCCCAGGCCGATCAGCAGCACCTGCGGCACCGATTCCTTTACCGTGGCGCGGCGCTGCATCTGCGGCATCAGGTCACTGACGGCGATGTAAATAAAGCCCGACGAAGCGAAGACCAGCACATACGGAATCAGGCCGCTGGCCTTGTCGAGCGTGAAATAGCCAAGCAGGCCACCGGCCACCGCCAGCAAACTGCACAAAAGGTTGAACACGTAGGCGCGCAGGCGCGAGAAGCCGGCGTTGAGCAGCACGATGAAGTCGCCGATCTCCTGCGGGATTTCATGGGCGATGATGGCCAGGCTGGCGACAATACCAAGTTCGGGATTGGCCATGAAGGCCGCTGCAATCAGAATGCCGTCGGTGAAATTGTGCATGCCGTCGCCAATCAGGATCATCCAGCCGGATTTGCCCGCCTCGCGCTTGTCGTGGCCATGCGCATGGTGGTGGCCGTCGCCTTCATGGTGATGCGAGTGGCGCAAAATGGCGAATTTTTCCAGCATGAAGAAGGCCAGCAGGCCGCACAGCAAGGTGGCGAACAGGCTGCGCGGATCGGCCTGCGATTCGAACGCCTCGGGCAGCGCGTGCAGCAGCGACGTTGACAGCATGATGCCCACCGACAGACTGACCATCCGCTCGACCATCTTGGACAAGAAGGCGAACGAAAACACCGCAGCAGCAGTGATGCTGATGACGCCTGCGATGGTAGTCGCCAGCAGAATTGAAATCAGGGTGGGATCGATTTTGACGCCTCGTGAACGCACTTGCAAATGACGCAAGCCGGGCATTGTACCAATCAACGCGGCTGGCGCGCTAATTCAGGCTCAAAATCGTAGCAAACCGCCTGCCACGGCGCCCCATTTCCGGGGACGACAGGCAGGCGGGCGCAGGTCCGGTATTACGGCACCAGCGCGAAGTCGATCGCAGTGGCCGGGCCGGCCAGGATGTCGACCGGTGTGGCGTAGGTCTTGCTGGCATAGCCGGTGGCCGACGCATCCACCCGGTACTTGGCGGTGCCGGGCGTGGTGGTGGTAGCCGGCGCAAACACCAGCGGCAGCGTGGCGCTGTAGGCGGCGTAGCTCGGGGCCGTGACCGGCAGGTTGGCGATCGTATAGGCGCCAGAAGCCAGATCGGCGGCGGCGTAGCGGATCGTCACGGTCGGACCGGCCGCGAAACTCTGCTTGGCCGCCACGTAGGCAGCTTCGCTCGCGCTCACCGGCGTCATCGTCACCTTGCCGGAGATGCTGTTGACGGCAGTCGTCAACAGCACGATCGGGGCGGTGGCGGTGCTCAGGTTGGTGGTGCTGGTGGTCGAGGCAACTGGCACGGCGCCGATCACGCTGGCGTTGCGGCCTTCGCCCGTGACCACGACATCGTAGTTACCGACCGGGAGGCGCGACAGCAGGAAGGAGCCATTGGCCGCTGGCACGGTGGAACTGACGATGACACCATTTTGCTGGGCCGTGACCATGACCCTGCTCGACAAAATCGACGGATCGACAAAGCCGGCTATGCCGTTGAGCACAGACGGGATGACCTTGACCACGGGTTTGAGCGAGAACTTGCCATTGCCGCGTGTGACAACCGATTTGCAGGCGTCGAAGTCCATGACCAGGCTGGCCTGCTGGCCGGCCAGAACCTCGATGTCGGCATTGAGCTTGATGCCGCTGTTGATCGCCGATGGGGTCTCGAGCGTTACTTCGGTCGTGGTACCGGTTGGCACAACCGAGTTGGCCATCCCGCTGCCGCCATTCGCATCGAGGACCAGACGCACTTGCTGGTAGCGGCCCGCGGGCAGCGCAGTCTGGCCCAGCGACTCGAGCACGCCGTTGGTCAGATTGAGCAGATTGATTTTTTTGGCCGGGCTGAGCGTGATGTCGGTCCAGCCGCCCTCGGTGTCGCCGGCGCCAGCGCTCTGGTGCACGCGCACTTTGCTGACAGTGACATTGACCTGATCGAAACCGCATGCAGGGGCATCGGTGATGGCCGCCTGAAGCGTGCCCATGCTGGGGATGGGGGCTGGCGCGGGGTTGCCGGCGCTGCCGCCTCCGCCGCCACAAGCTACCAGCGCAGCAGCTGCGATGACGGTGGTGGTGGCCAGGCCCAGGCGAGTCGTTTTAGTCTTCATTGTTGTCTACCTCTTGTGATTAGTCAGTCGATACGAGTGTCAGCGTACTCTGCTGTCATATCGACTATAAGTTCTCAAGGGAAACTAAAGGGTGCGCCAACGCACATTAAAACATTTGCTTACAAGTCATACAGATCTGCAATTAAAACTGAGGCGACAGCGTCACAGATAGTGGCAAGCATGATAACGACGCTGTCCTCCAAGCAAACATTAGTGCGCTTCATCCCAATTCTTGCCGATGCCTACCTCGGCCAGCAGCGGCACCTTCAAAGCGGCTACGCCCGCCATCAGCTCGGGCGATTTCACTTTCACCAGATCGAGTTCGGCTTCCGGGACTTCCAGCACCAGTTCGTCGTGCACCTGCATCACCATGCGCGTGCCCAGCTTGCTCTCTTCGAGCCAGCCCTGCACCGCGATCATGGCCAGCTTGATCAGGTCGGCCGCCGTGCCCTGCATGGGCGCATTGATCGCCGCGCGTTCGGCACCCTGGCGGCGTGGCCCGTTGGGTGAGTTAATCTCGGGCAGCCACAGTCGGCGTCCGAACACCGTTTCAACATAGCCGCGCGCCTTGGCCTGCATGCGCGTGTCTTCCATGTACTGCTTCACGCCCGAAAAGCGCGCAAAATACTTGTCGATGTAGCTTTGCGCGGCGCCGCGTTCCACGCCCAGGTTGGCGGCCAGGCCAAAGGCGCTCATACCGTAGATCAGGCCAAAATTGATGACCTTGGCGTAGCGGCGCTGCTCGCTGTCGACCTGGTCGGGCCCCACTGCAAAAATTTCGGCGGCGGTGGCGCGGTGAATATCGACGCCATCGGCAAAGGCGCGCAGCATGGCCGCGTCTTCGGAGATGTGCGCCATGATGCGCAGCTCGATTTGTGAATAGTCGGCCGAGACGATCACATTGCCCGGGCCGGCGATAAAGGCTTCGCGGATGCGGCGGCCTTCCTTGGTGCGGATCGGGATGTTCTGCAAATTGGGATCGTTCGAGGCCAGACGGCCCGTCACGGCTACAGCCTGCGCGTAATTGGTGTGCACCCGACCGGTGTCGCGATTGACCATCTTGGGCAGCTTGTCCGTGTAGGTCGACTTGAGCTTGGACATGCTGCGGTACTCGAGCAGAATTTTCGGCAGCGGGAAGTCTTCGGCCAGCTTTTGCAGCACTTCCTCGTCGGTCGACGGCGCGCCCGAAGGCGTCTTTTTCACCACCGGCAGACCGAGTTTGCCAAAAAAGATTTCGCCGATCTGCTTGGGCGAGCCGAGGTTGAACGGACCGCCGGCCAGCTCGTAGGCTTTTTGTTCGAGCTCCATGATGCGTGCCCCAAGCTCGCCCGACTGCACGTCGAGCAAAGCGCCATCGATCAACACGCCGTTGCGCTCGATCTTGTGCAGCACGACCGAGGTTGGCAGTTCGATCTGGCGGTAGATGAAGTTCAGGCGCTCGTCTTTTTCAACGTGGCCGATCATCGACGCATGCAAACGCAAGGTGATGTCGGAATCCTCGGCCGCGTATTCGGTGGCGCGCGCCAGCTCGACCTGGTCGAAGCAGATCTGGCCCGCCCCCTTGCCGCACACGTCCGTGAATGGAATGGTGGTGTAACCCAGGTGGCGCAAGGCCATGCTGTCCATGTCGTGCGGCTTGTGCGATTCGAACACGTAGGACTGCAGCAGCGTGTCGTGCACGATGCCGCGCAGCGTCACGCCGTGGTTGGCAAAAATATGGCTGTCGTACTTGAGGTTCTGGCCGACCTTGGGCTTGGTCGGGTCTTCCAGCCAGGCCTTCATTTTCTCCAGCACCAGTTCGCGCGCCAGCTGCTCCGGCACGCCAGCATAGCGGTGCGCCACCGGAATGTACGCGCCCTTGCCAGCTTCGACGGAGAGCGAGATGCCGACCATTTGCGCCGTCATCGGATCGAGCGAGGTGGTCTCGGTATCGACCGAGGTGAGGGCCGCCTGGTTGACCAGCGCCAGCCAGCGATCGAGATCGGCTTCGGTGACGACGGTTTCGTATTCGCCCTTGATGACCGGGATGATCGCGCCCGGGAACAGATCGCCCTCGGGGGAATTGAGCAGCGCGCGCGGCGCGCCCTCATCGTCGCGCTGGGTGACTTCGCGCAGCAGCGTCTTGAAGCCGAAACGTTCGAAGAAATTCTTCAGGCCGTCCTTGTCTTCGGGCAGCGCCACCAGCGATTCTGAAATCGACACCATGTGCGCTGACAGGTCGCAGTCGCACTTCACGGTAATCAGTTCGCGCCCCTTGGGCAGCCACTCAAGCGCCTGGCGCAGGTTCTCGCCCACGGCACCGGTGATGGTGTGCGCGTTGGCCATCAGGTTTTCCAGGCTGTCATGCGCGGCGAGCCATTTGAGCGCGGTCTTGGGACCGCATTTGGCCACGCCCGGGATATTGTCGACCGTGTCGCCGATCAGCGAGAGGTAGTCGATGATGCGGTTCGGGGCCACGCCGAACTTGGCCAGCACGCCGGCTTCGTCAAGCTTTTCGTTGCTCATCGTATTGATCAGCATGACCTTGTCGTTGACCAGCTGCGCCAGATCCTTGTCGCCGGTCGAGACCACCGTTTTCATGCCCAGCTTGCTCGCTTCCACCGACAGGGTGCCGATCACGTCATCGGCTTCGACCCCGTCGACCATCAGGATGGGCCAGCCCATGTGCCTGACAACTTCGTGGATCGGCTCGATCTGCAGGCGCAGGTCGTCGGGCATGGGCGCGCGCGTGGCCTTGTATTCCGGATACATGTCGTCGCGGAAGGTCTTGCCCTTGGCATCGAACACGCAGGCAATGTAGGCGGCCGGGTAATCCTGGCGCAGGCGGCGCAGCATATTGACCATGCCATGCATGGCGCCGGTGGGATGGCCGTCCGGGCTGCGCAGGTCGGGCAGCGCGTGGAAGGCGCGGTACAGGTAACTGGATCCGTCAACTAACAGCAGGGTATTTTGCATGGTGGGCGAGTAAGTGAAGCCGCGAACAGCGCCCGCGGCGAAGCGCTGTCATTATCGCAGAAACAGGATACCGGCTCGCTGTGAACGGCATGGTTGGCGGCAACAATGCCTTCCGGTAAGTAATGCACTTTTTACAGGAAAGTCGGGTGTTTGTTACAATGAACCCATACCTCTAAAGGCGGACCTATCATGCTGCGCTCACCAATGCTCTCTCATATTCTGGCCCTCAGCCTGCTGGCGCACGCCGGCCTTGCGCTGGCCCAGCAGACTCCCGCTGCCACGCCCAACCGTCCCAGCGACGCGCCGCCCAAGATGGAAGTGGTGGAAGAAGGCAGCGGACCGATCGTGCCGCGCCGCCAAAGCGGCCCCAAGATCACCGAGAAAAAAGTCGGTGGCGTGGTGACCGAAGTGAAAGTCCAGACCGGAAAAAGTGCTTATACGCTCAAACCGAACACCCCGGCAGGCAACGCCCAACCCGGCGACGGCCAGAGCAATGCGCTGCGCGGACCGCAGTGGACCGTTCTCGAATTCGACCTGAACAAGAAGAAAAAGGCCGAGAGCGAGGCGCCAGCGGACCCGGCACTGCTGCCAGCTCCACCGCCACCCAAAGCCAAGTAAGTCCCGCACGCCGGCCCCAGGCCGGCGCCTTTGCAGCCCACCTTTCTCTACACGCTTTCTCATGGCAGTTTTTACCGCGGTCAGTCTGGACGACGTCTCACCCTGGCTCAATCAGTTTCCCTTGGGCAAAGCCTTGGCCATCAGGGGCATCGCCTCCGGCATCGAAAACAGTAATTTCTTCATCACGACCGAGCGCGGTGAGTACGTGCTCACGATTTTTGAAGTGCTGAGCTTTGAACAGCTGCCGTTCTACCTGAACCTGATGAAGCACCTGGCCGAACGCGATGTGCTGGTGCCGGCGCCGGTGGCCACCGCTAGCAGCGAACTGGTGGTGCCACTGCATGGCAAGCCGGCAGCTGTCGTCAGCAAGCTTGAGGGCAGCTCGCAAATGGATCCGCAACCGGTGCACTGCGCCGCAGTGGGTGCCATGCTGGCCAGGATGCACCTGGCCGCCGTCGATTTTCCCCTGCAGCAGCCCAACTTGCGCGGCCTTGACTGGTGGAACGAGACCACGCCGCAGGTGCTGCCCTTCCTGGATGACAGCAACGCTCACCTGCTGCGCGCGGAAATGCATTTTCAGGACGCGTTCGCCGCCAGCGCGCACTACAAGTCGCTCACGCGCGGACCGGTGCATGCCGACCTGTTTCGCAACAATGTAATGTTTGTGGGCGAACGCCTTACCGGCTTCTTCGATTTCTATTTCGCCGGTTGCGATGCCTGGTTGTTCGACGTGGCCGTGACGGTGAACGACTGGTGCATCGACTTGGCAACTGGCGTGCTCGACACGGCGCGCGTGCGCGCCCTGCTTGACGCTTACCACGCTGTGCGTCCGTTCAGCGCCGACGAGCAAGCCAGCTGGCAGCCCATGCTGCGCGCGGCCGCCCTGCGCTTCTGGCTCTCGCGCCTGTTCGACCTGCACCGTCCGCGCGAAGCTGAAATGCTGACCCCGCACGATCCTACCCATTTCGAACGCATACTGCGCGAACGGATCAGCACTGCCGCGCCGAGGCTGGTCCCATGAGCAAACTTCCCGCCCACACTGGCTGGCTCTGGCTCAAGCAGGGTTTCGGCCTGTTTCGCCAGCAGCCTGGCATTCTGACCATGCTGCTCGTGGCCAACCTGCTGGCCAGCCTGATGCTCAGCGTGGTGCCGCTGGTAGGACCGCTGCTGGCCGCCATTCTTTTACCCGCTTTTACGATGGCAGTGATGATGGCTTGCCACCTGCTCACCCAGGGTACGCGGATCGCGCCCGGGGTCCTGCTGACAGGCTTTCGCAACCCTCCCTTCAAGGCCCTGTGCAAGCTCGGTCTGGTCTACCTGGCCATCCTGATGGTGCTCAGCGTGCTCATGTCGGCCATGATCGATCCGGCTTTTCTGAAAACGGTAGCCGGCCCGATCGATCCCAAGGCCCCGCCTAAAGTTGCCAGTGGCGACGTGATGGCGATGTTCTTTGTGTTCTTGCTGCAGGGACTGGCATTGCTGGCACTGTGTTTTTCGGCGCCGCTCACCTACTGGCAGAAAATGCCCTTGATGAAGTCAGTGTTCTACAGCGTCTTTGCAGTGCTGGGGGCGATTCGCCCCTTCCTGGTCATGCTGCTGGCCTGGTTCGGCGTCTTCATGGGCACCTTGTTGCTGGTGTCGCTGCTGTCGATGGGCAGCGTCAATCTGGCGCGCATGGTGATGGGCTGGCTGGTGATGATTTTCGTGCTGGTATTGCAGTGCGCTATCTATGTAGCCTACCGCCAGATTTTCGGGGATCCGGACGCGCTTCCAGTCAGCCTGGACAAGGCAGTCGAGGGCTGAGCTGCCACTTCCCCACAACAAACCGACTCGCGCAGTCGGTTTTTTTTCGCGTTTCAGGGTGGCTAAAACTGGATGTTGGCCCGTATTGACTGACCCGGTTTTGTCCCGCTGCCGTGACGTTGAAGTGGTATAGACCACACCGGCAAAAATTGCATAGAGCCCGTACCTATAGGCGGTATGCGATATTTGCTTGATAAGCGCGAAAGTTTTTTCATGGTTAGAATCATCTCAACGCTGGCTAAGGTGGCCGGCGCAACAATCGTATTCTGCTAGGAGCCACACATGAAAAAATTTATTCTCGCCTCCGTATTGACTGTTGCCGCGACCTTTTCGGCCCAGGCAAAAGACATCGTCGACACCGCCGTTGATGCCGGCAATTTCAAAACGCTGGCAACTGCACTGCAAGCTGCAGGCCTGGTCGACACCCTGAAGGGCCCTGGCCCATTCACCGTGTTCGCACCAACCGATGCTGCGTTTGCAAAAATTCCGAAGGCTGACCTCGACGCCCTGCTGATGGACAAGGCCAAGCTGACCAAGGTACTGACCTATCACGTTGTGCCAGGCAAGGTCATGGCAGCTGACGTCAAGCAAGGCAAAGTCAAGACCGTGGAAGGCAGCTCGCTCATGGTCAAGACCAAGCCAGGCGTGATGGTCGACAAAGCCAAGGTCACCGCAACCGATATCGTTGCTGACAATGGCGTGATTCACGTTATTGATACCGTGATCATGCCGAAGATGTAATTCAAGTTTTATCGCAACGCTGTCGTCCCCGCGAAAGCGAACGACAGTGTTGTTTGCGTTTAGCGGCTCAAGCGTTCCAGCTTCGCCACGGACAAGTCCAGCACTTTCATCCCCGCCCTGCCAAAATTGATTTGCGCGCGCGCGTTGCTGCCGCCGCCTTCAATATTCACGATCACACCCTCACCGAATTTTCCATGCGAGACCGACTCGCCGATCCGCCAACCCGGGCCGCTGTTCGACTTTTGCGTGAGCTGCTGCGCAATCTTGTTATCCGAGCCGCCCGTGAACGGGGTTTCGTCCCAGGCCGATTTTTTATTACCGAACCAGTGCGACTGCACCCGCGGTGAAATCCACTTGAGCGCGGGCTCGGGTAGCTCGTCGAAAAAACGCGACTTCATGTTGTAGCGGGTCTGGCCGTGCAACATGCGCGTTTGCGTAAAACTCATGTACAGCCGCTTTTTGGCGCGCGTGATCGCCACATACATCAAGCGCCGCTCCTCGTCGACTCCATCGAGTTCGCGCGAGCTGCTCTCGTGCGGGAACAGGCCTTCCTCAAGGCCGGTGATGAACACTGCATCGAACTCCAGTCCCTTTGCCGAATGCACCGTCATGAGCTGCATGGCATCCTGCCCGGCCTGCGCCTGGGCGTCGCCCGCCTCGAGCGAGGCATGCGACAGGAAGGCCGACAGCGGCGACATCACCGCCGGCAACGGCGCGTCGGCGTCGAGAATTTCTATGCCGTCTTCGTTCAGAATCGGCATGCCGGCCTGCGCCTCGGCTTTAGGCCCCATGTGGGCCGGCGCGCCCTGGCCGAAGCCTTCTTCCTGCACGAACTGGGTGGCGGCGTTGACCATCTGCTCCAGGTTTTCGATGCGGTCGGCGCCTTCCTTTTCGTTGGCGTAGTGGGTCAGCAGGCCGCTGGCCTCCAGCACCACGCGCACCATTTCGGGCAGCGACAGTTGCTGGGTCTCGAAGCGCGCACCTTCGATCAGGCGCACGAAGCCGCCCAGCGAGGAACCGGCTTTGCCCATCACGTAGGGCACGGCAGCATACAGCGAAATGCGATGCTGTTCGGCGGCCGCCTGCAAGGCCTCGATCGAGCGCATGCCGATGCCGCGGGTGGGGAAATTGACCACTCGCAGGAAGGCCGAGTCGTTGTGCGGATTGTCCATCAGCTGCAGGTAGGCGATGGCGTGCTTGACCTCGGCGCGCTGAAAATAACGCTGTCCGCCGTACACCGTGTACGGCAGGCCGGCCGCAAACAGCGCGTGCTCGATCACGCGCGACTGAGCGTTGGAGCGATACAGAATTGCGATCTCGCTGCGCAGGGCGCCGTCTGCCATCAGGCTCTTGGCTTCTTCAATGATCCACTGCGCTTCTTCGAGATCGGACGAGGCTTCATAGATGCGCACCGGCTCGCCATGGCCGGCATCGGTGCGCAGGTTCTTGCCCAAGCGCTTGCTGTTATTGGCGATCAGCTGATTGGCGCTGTCGAGGATGTGGCCATGCGAGCGGTAATTCTGCTCAAGCTTGATCAGGTTCTCAACCCGGAATTCGCGTTCGAAGGCGCTCATATTGCCTACGTTGGCGCCGCGGAAGGCGTAGATGCTCTGGTCGTCGTCACCCACCGCGAACAGCGCGCCACCGATCTGTTCGCCCTGCCCGGCCAGCAGCTTGAGCAGGTTGTACTGCAGGTCGTTGGTGTCCTGGAACTCGTCGACCAGGATGTGCTTGAAGCGCGCCTGGTAATGCTCGCGCAGCGGCTGGTTACGCTGCAGCAGCTCGAAGGCGCGCAGCAGCAGTTCGGCGAAATCGACCACGCCTTCGCGCTGGCACTGCATGTCGTAAATTTCGTAGAGTTCGACCAGCTTGCGCTCGATTGGGTCGTGCGCCTCGACGCGGTTGGCGCGCAGGCCCTGGTCCTTGGCGTTGTTGATGAAGTACATCAATGTCTTGGCCGGGTACTTTTCATCGTCAATATTGTTCGCCTTGAGCAAGCGCTTGATCATCGAGAGCTGGTCTTGAGAATCGAGGATCTGGAAGGTCTGCGGCAAGGCCGCGTCACGGTAGTGGGTGCGCAGGAAGCGGTTGCACAGGCCGTGAAAGGTACCGATCCACATGCCGCGCGTGCTGACCGGAAGCATGGCCGACAGGCGCGTGAGCATCTCCTTGGCAGCCTTGTTGGTAAAGGTCACCGCCATGATCCCGGACGGCGACACCTGTCCGGTCTGGATTAGCCAGGCGATGCGGGTGGTCAGCACGCGCGTCTTGCCGGAACCGGCCCCAGCCAGGATCAGCGCGCTCTGGGCGGGCAAGGTCACAGCAGCCAGCTGTTCGGGATTGAGGTTGTGGAGGAGATTTTGCATCCGGTGATTATACCGGGGTGTGGGGACTACTGGGTGGACATACAGTCCTCGCTGGCAGAATGGCAAGCCGCGCGCTGATCCATTCTGCTGTGCAGTTCAACTGCAGCGCTGCGCGCTTCGACGCGCTGCAGCGCTGCGTTCAATCAGCGCGCCAGTGGCTGGCCCAGGCCTTTCGCATGCGCTTCTTCGATCGCCGCGCGCACCGCCTTGTCGGCAACATCGCCCTCCACTTCCATGATCTTGCCGAGCGCTTCCATCTTCTTGCCCAGCGATTCCATCGGCTTGCCCGCTTCTTCCATCTGCTTGCCGATGGCCTCCATCGGCGCATGCGCGCGTGCCATCTGCTCACCGGCCCGGCTCATGCTCTCGCCTTCTTTTTCCATCTGGCGCGACAGCTCTTCCATCTTTTCCGAGACTTTCGCCATGTCGCGTTCCAGTTCGCGCTGCTCGCTGCGGTTGGCCTTGTCCATGCGCCGGCCCAGCTGGTCCATCTCGCGGCCCAGCTTGTCCTGCATGCGCGACAGGGCCGCCAGCTTGCGTTCTTCAGCCTTCATATTGCCGCCGAACTCGCCGTTGCGGGCCGCCCGCTCCATCTCGGCGCCCAGCTTTTCCATGACCTTGCCGTGGCCTTCCATCACCTTGCCATGGACTTCCATCTCGGCGCCCAGTTCGTTGAGCCTGGCGTGCGCCTGGTCGACGCGCGCCATCACGGCCGGATCCTGGATGAAGTAGGCCTTGCCATCCTTGCGGTACCACAGGAAATCGCCGCTGACCGAGCGCTTGGCCTGGTCGACTTCGCGCCAGTCGTCGCTGCTGCCGCTCATCATGGTGCGGTTGCGATCGCCGCGCACCAGGGCATAGGCGGTGTCGCCGCGCCGTTTGTCGTTGCTGACATTGATTCGGGCCACCTTCGGGACTGGCGCAGGGGCTGGCGCTACGCGGGCCCTGATGACAGGCGCGGGCGCCGGCGCCGGTGCTGGCGCTGCAGTCGGAGCGGGCGAAGGTGCCCGCTGTGGCGCCGGCGCAGGTGCCCGCTGTGGCGCCGGCGCAGTCTGCGCATTGGCGTAGAAGGCGGCGCAGGCAGCGGCTAGACCCAGGATGGGCATGGCCATTTTCCAGTTCAGTGGTTCGGTATCCGGGCGTACCAGGCGTTTGATGCGTGACATGAGATTTCCTCCGTGTGCCCCGTGGGCGAGTTGGGGGGGGGAGAACTGGAACTGGTCCAGTTCGGATAATGCAAGTGCCAGGCGCCGCGGTTCGCCGAGCATGCTTGCTGCTAAATCATCTGCAATCTGTTCGCGCTCGACCCGGATCCGGTTCGACAGCCACCACACGGTGGGATGGTAGAACAGCACGATTTCGATGGCGCTTTGAATCAGGTTGACCAGGTAGTCATAGCGTTTGATGTGCGCCACTTCGTGCGCCAGCAGCGCTTCGAGCAGCTCGAGTGGCATGCCGCTGGCCAGCGATGTTGGCAGCAGCACCACAGGTCGCAGCCAGCCGGCCGTCACGGGGCTGGACAAGTCGTCAACCAGTCCCAGCACGATGGTGCGGGTAACGCCCAACTGCGCGGCGATGCGGTCGAGCCGGGCCTGCCAGACCGGGTCGGGACGCGAGTAAGCAGGCTGACTGCGACGCCGCACCCAGGCCAGACCGAGCACCATGCGCAGGGCGAGGAAACCGGCGCCGCAGCTCCAGAATAAGATGACCAGGGGCAGGCGCGCCTGCAGGGATTGTTCGACTGTGGCAAGACGATCGGCCACGGGCAGCAAGGGCGTGGCCTGTCCGAGTTCGATCATGCGCGGGGACGCTGCGCCGCCGGGGGGCAGGAGGCTGCTGGTGGCACTGCGTGCGTCGAGCACGCGCTGGACGGTGCCGGCTAGTGGCAACGCCAGGCACAGCAGCAAGGCGGCGCAGCCGAAAGCATAGCGGGTTTGGGGGCGGGCCTTGCGTAGCAAGGCGAAGCCAAGCGCCGCGAACCAGCCGATCAGCAAACCCTGCCACACAAAGTCGAGCAATGCCCAGGCCAGGTGCGGCACAAAGGCAGAAAGCAGCGCGTTCAACGCGTAGCTCCTTGAGCGTGCCGGGCAAATGGGGTCATCGGGTTCTCCTGATCGTTGAATGTAGAATAAAAGATCTAGATCAAATTGTCTAGAACTATTTTTCTACTTCGTGGCGGCATGCGTGCGCGCCGATAAGATCATTCTAGAGAAGGCTCCGGCCCACCACTCAGGGTCTGCGACAGACGGTAGAAAGCGGGGAATGGAGTGAGGTGGAGCGCGCATCCGCCGCCGGTCGCCACATAGCTGCGTCGGGCAAAAACAGCGGTTGGATTGAAGCTGATATTGATCGACAGATCGAGCACCAGCGCCCCGATCACCACCAGGACCTGCTCGCGGACATCTTCACCAGGAGCTGGATGGCCGCGAGTGCGATACCGCCGAGAGCGAATAAATTTTCCTCGGCTGCCTGGGTCAATTCGGCATCAGCGCCAACGTTCAGTCGTTGGATTTTAATTTCCCGATTCCTCTTCCGATGAAGAAGATTCCAACAAGCATACTGAGGCCGATAAACAGCCACCTTCCCGGGCTTGAGTTTGCGATCGCCGCCTTGCCAATCATTTGCGGATTCGTCCCGACTTTGGCATAGATATACCAAGCCACTGCAAGACAAGCGATGCCTATTACTATCGCTAGCCACGGATTGCCCAAATCATCCTCTTGCTCCATATCGAACTGGCTCATATCCCTGTCCTTTCTATGACTCAGGTGTCGTATTTACTGACGATTGCCGATTGTACACGAAGGCTCTGCTGGGCAATGTCGTCGAATTAGGCACTACGAAGCGCCCAAAGACAGGCAAGCAAGCACAGCAAGGAATTCACCTTGCGCGCCGTTTGAACCATATGGGGGGCGATTATCGCCCGACTGGCTATGGAACTTCTGGACTCGCCGCGCTAGTACAGCACCACCGAGCGAATCGACTCGCCACTCTTCATGAGATCGAAGCCTTCGTTGATGCGTTCGAGGGGCAGGCGGTGGGTGATCAGGTCGTCGATGTTGATCTTGCCTTCCATGTACCAGTCGACGATCTTGGGCACATCGGTACGCCCGCGCGCGCCGCCGAATGCCGATCCCTTCCATACGCGACCGGTGACCAGCTGGAAGGGCCGGGTCGAGATTTCCTGGCCGGCCGCGGCCACGCCGATGATGATCGACTGGCCCCAGCCCTTGTGGCAGCACTCGAGCGACTGGCGCATGGTGGTGACGTTGCCGATGCATTCGAAACTGTAATCGGCGCCGCCATCGGTGAGCTGCACGATCGCGTCGACCACGTTCTCGACTTCCTTCGGATTAATGAAATGGGTCATGCCGAACTTGCGCGCCATTTCCTGGCGAGCGGGATTGATGTCAACCCCGATGATCTTGTCGGCGCCCACCATGCGCGCTGCCTGAATCACGTTCAGGCCGATGCCGCCCAAACCGAACACGACCACGTTGGCGCCCGCCTCGACCTTGGCGGTAAACAGCACCGCGCCCACGCCGGTGGTCACGCCGCAGCCGATGTAGCAGATCTTGTCGAACGGGGCGTCCGAGCGCACCTTGGCCAGCGCGATCTCGGGCACGACAACGTAATTGGAAAAGGTCGAGGTGCCCATGTAGTGAAAGATGGGCTTGCCGTCGATAGAGAAGCGGCTGGTCGCATCGGGCATCAGGCCGCGGCCCTGGGTCGAGCGGATCGACTGGCACAGATTGGTCTTTTGCGACAGGCAGAATTTGCACTGGCGGCACTCGGGCGTGTAGAGCGGGATGACGTGATCGTCCTTGCGGATGCTCTTGACCCCGGGGCCCACATCGACCACCACGCCGGCGCCTTCGTGGCCCAGGATGGCGGGGAAGATGCCTTCCGGGTCGGCACCGGACAAGGTGTAGTAGTCGGTGTGACAGATGCCGGTGGCCTTGATCTCGACCAGTACTTCGCCTTCGCGCGGACCGGCCAGGTCGACCTCTTCAATCGTGAGCGGCTGACCCGCTTTCCATGCAATGGCTGCCTTGGTTTTCATGTTGATCCTGTGCCTGTAATGACGGAGCGCGCCCCCCGGCGCGCGAGACTGCCATGATAGCAAGCTTGCAGCACACCCGCACGGCTCGCGTCTGCACTGACGCGTCAGCGCTGGTCCCACAGGCTTTGCACCTGCTCGGTCAGGCGCAGCGGCACCACCGGCTTGGGAATCAAGCCGATCGCACCTACCTGCACGTAGCGCGCGATGTCTTCTGCGCTCGTCAAAGCGGTGACGAACATGACTGGCGTGTCGGCCAGGTGCGGCAGGCGGCGCAACATGGCCAGGGTATGCATGCCGTCCAGTTCCGGCATCATCACGTCGAGCAGGATCAGGTCGGGATGAAAATCCTGGGCCGTGTACATAGCTTCGCGGCCCGAGGCGCAATCGCGCACCTCGAACTTGCCGAGCACTTCGAGTACCAGCTTGGCCGTGGTGCGCACATGCATGTCATCTTCGACATACAGGATGGACTGCAGTTTCTGGCCCATGGTCACGCGCCTGTCTTGATTTGATAGGAGATGCCGAGCAGGCCGGCGACAGCCATCCATAGCTGGCGCGCCGATGTCCATGGTTTGGCCAGGTAGGCGGCGGGCGCTGCATGCCAGGCAGGCGCGACGGCCGAGTAGACCAGCAGGCGGGCCGAACCAAGCAAAGGCAGCAGGCTGGCGGCGTCGCCGTCCGGCAGGCTGGGATCAAGCACCACCAGCGCAAACTGTTCGCTGCTCAACAACGCGTGCGCCTGCGCCATCGTATGCGCGCAGGTCACGTGGGCCTCGGGCGCGAGCAAGGTGCTCACCACCAGCGCGGTGGATGGGTCTGCGTCGATGTGCAACACGCGTGGTATTCCACTGAGCCGGGATGCCTGGCCCTCCAGCGGCGAGGTCAGGCGCGGCGCAGCGGAAATTTTGCTGATGGCATCGCTTGCCAGCGCTGGACGACGCGCGGGGGAATGCGCGCGCGGCTCGCTGCGTATGGCGATGGCGCCGTAGCTTGCAGCGCCGTGCAGACATCTGTTGATATTGGCCGTTTTCATGCTACCTCCTTCCAGGACCGAAACGATAAATCCCGCATGCGTGAGAGCGCGCAGCCACAGGGGCTGACACAGGCAAACATGATATCGGGGCTGATCGGCGGAGCTAGGCCGAAGGTAATCGGTGGCCGCAGGGAACAGGCGGCGCCGTGATGAGCGCGTCCGGAACACAGTGTTTTTGGTTTCCGGGGCGATTTACTAACTTGCTAATTCAAAGGAATGTTACCGCAGTTTTGGGCCAATTCGATAGCGGGCAGCGAAATATAAATGGCAGCGGCCTCACCGGTCGCCGCCGCGCCGCTCATTTGGGTTTGACGAATCTGGCCTGAAAGGCGCCGTGCATGCTGTTGAGCGTTTCTTCCGCGCTCAGCAACTGGTCCGCGACTTCATTGATCTTGCGCCGGTTTGAGCGGGCATGGTCGCGCAACACTTCAAAGGCGGTGTTGCGGTCGGTCTGGAATTTCCCCATCAGCAGACCGACTGCCAGGCTGGTTTCGCGCCCGGAGGCCAGCGCCGCATTCAGATTGCTTTCCGTGCGGCGCAGCTCGCGGATGTCGTCGGCACGCGCCAGCCCGGCTTCGAAGGCGGGCATCAGGCGGGCAGCGTCAACCGGCTTGACCACGTAGCCCACCGCGCCGTGCGCGGCGGCCTGCTTGGCCGATTCGCTATCGTCGACGGCCGACAGGAACATGAACGGCACCGCGGTGCTTTCCTTCAGGCGGCCGGCCAGCTCGAGCCCGCTCATGCCCGGCATGGTGATGTCGAGCAGCGCCATATCCGGTTCGCTCCTGGAAATCAACACCAGAGCCTCTTCCCCGGAACTGGCGGTCTGGGTGGCGTAGCCTGCGTGGCTGATGACCTCGGTTAGGTAGGTCAGCAGCATGGGGTCGTCATCGACAATCAGAATGCGGCGTTTGGCAGGTGCTGGGCTCATGGTCGACCATTTTCTTTAAGTACACATTGTTAGAAAAGATTATACGGTGTGGTGTCTGATCGTGCATATTTGCCTGCCGCCTTAGTCGGCTTGATTGGCTGCCAACATGTCTTTTTGTTAGGCGAAAAATGCCACAGAGCACGTGAATTCGCTTGATTTCGAGAACGATCGCCTGCACCATCCCCGGACCGGGCTCAGCAGTGTGCAAGGCCGCCCATCATTATGTATACGGAGTAGCAACATGAATTGCGTCAAAAGCCGCCTGGCCACCCGCCCTACCCTGCTGAACCTGTCAATTGGCGTGGTCGCGCTGGCCTGTATGGACAGCGCAATGGCCGCGCGCAACAGCCGCGTGATCGTGTCCTACCAGGAAGGCGGCGCCGAGCAGGTCAAGGCCGCCGTGCACGCTGCGCGCGGGACCGTGCGCCACCAGGTGTTCGGCGCCAATGCCATGGCCGTGGAGATGAGCACGGCCGGTATTGCGCGCATGGCCAGGCACGGCGCGGTCAAGTACATCGAACCGGACTTGCGGCGCTACCCGATGGCGCTGGCCAGCGCCAGCGCGGCGCCCTACCAGAGCGGCCAGCTGACGCCCTACGGTATCGGCATGGTCCAGGCCGATAAATTGCCCGATACGCCGACGGCGAACCGCAAGATCTGCATCATCGATTCCGGTTTTGACCGCAAGCACGAGGATCTGCTGGCCAACCAGGTCACCGGCGACAGCGACTCCGGCAGCGGCAACTGGTACCAGGACCAGGGCGGGCACGGCACCCACGTGGCCGGCACCATCGCGGCGGTCAACAACAATGGACGCGGGGTGGTCGGCGTGCTGGCCAATCGCCAGGTAAAGCTACACATCGTCAAGATCTTCGGGGTCGACAACAAGTACACCTATTCCTCGACCGTGGCCTCGGCCGCCAACCAGTGCGCCAAGGCAGGGGCGCATGTGGTCAATATGTCGCTGGGCGGCTCCGCCTTTTCGCGCACCGAGGCCGATGCATTCGATGCGCTGCAGCGCCGCGGTATCCTGCTCGTGGCAGCTTCCGGCAACGACGGCAACGGCTTGATCAATTATCCGGCAGGCTATGCCAGCGTGATGATGGTGGGCGCGGTTGACAGCAACCGCAACTGGGCCAGCTTCTCGCAATACAACAGCAAGGTTGAACTGTCGGCCCCCGGCGCCGGCGTGCTCTCGACCGTGCCGACCGACAGCGGCACCACGGCCACCCTGAAGGTGGGTGCGAACAATTATACGGTTGGCATCCTGGTCGGTTCGCCCCGCGCCAGCGTGACTGCGCCGCTCGCCGATTTCGGCCTCGGTAACGAAGTCAACCCCGCCATGGCCGGCAAGGTTTGCCTGATCAAGCGTGGCGACAACACTTTTGCCGACAAGGTCAGCAAATGCGAGAGCAGCGGTGGCGTGGGCGCAGTGGTGTTCAATAACGCACCAGAAACCTTTGCAGGCACCCTCAATGGTACTGTCACGGCGCTGCCGGCCCTGTCGGTGGCGGGGGCGGACGGCGCGGCCTTGCTGGCGCAGCTTGGACAGCCGGCCAGCGCGGCGGTGACGCCCACCAGCTACGATTACAAGGATGGCACCTCGATGGCCACCCCGCACGTGGCCGCCGTCGCGGCGCTGGTGTGGAGCTACTACCCAAGCTGCAGCGCCAAGCAGATTCGCACCACGCTCATCAAGAGCGCGCTCGACCTGGGCCCGCTCGGGCGCGACAACAAGTTCGGTTATGGCCTGGTCCAGGCGCGCGCCGCCTACGACCGCATTGCCGTGCGCGGCTGCGGCAACTGAGGCCGAACTGCCTGCATGAGCAAGGACGCTACGGCGTCCTTTTTTATTTCCGGCTTATCACACTGGCGCGCCGCACCGTGTTTTTTTCGCCACGGACGACAAATCCCAACTGTGCGCACCGGCGCCGGGCGTAGGATATCCAGGTCGACCTTCAGCGACTTCCATCACCTTCCGCACCGCGCGAACCGCCACCCGCCCGCCGCGCCGACCTTCATGGAGACTCACATAATGACTCAACTTACCACTGGCATGCACCCCATGCCGGCTGCGGCCCGGCTGTGCCTGGCGTGCGCCACCTTTGCCGTGCTCGGCAACGCCACTGCCGCCGATACTGCGCGCGTGATTGTATCGTTCAAGCCGGGCAGCGCCGCCAGCGCCAAAGCGGCGCTGGCGGCCGCGCGCGCCGCCGTCAAGCTTGATCTGGGGCGGCTCGACGCCATCGCCGTCGAAGTCCCCACGGCGGCCCTGCCCGCGCTGCGCAGAAATCCCCTGTTCAGCTATGTCGAAGAAGACGTCAAGCGCTACCCGTTCAGCCTGAGCGCGCCGTCCAAAAAGCCTTATCTGGCAGGCCAGCAGGTACCTTACGGAATCGCGCTGGTGCAGGCCGACCAGCTGCCCGACACCAACGCCGCCAACCGCAAGGTATGCATCATCGATTCGGGCTACGAGCGCGCCCACGAAGACCTCGCCGGCAACCCGGCTGACGGCCTGTACGACCGTGGCACTGGCTGGTGGTACACCGACGAGAACCAGCATGGCACCCACGTGGCCGGCACCATCGCGGCGATCGACAACAACGGGACCGGGGTGGTCGGGGTGACCGCCAACAGCCGCCTCAAGCTGCACATCGTGAAGGTGTTCGGGGCCGACGGCTGGGCTTATTCCTCGTCCCTGGCCAAGGCGGCCAACCAGTGCGCCGACCACGGCGCCAATGTCATCAGCATGTCGCTGGGCGGGGGGCGCCCGAGCGCCACTGAAATCCGCGCTTTCGACGCGCTGGCGCGCCAGGGCGTGCTGTCGATTGCTGCAGCCGGCAACGACGGCAATACGGCTATTTCCTATCCGGCCGGTTACAGCAGCGTGCTCATGGTCGGAGCGCTCGACGAGCACAAGGCCTGGGCGCCCTTCTCCCAGTACAACAGCAAGGTCGAACTGAGCGGTCCGGGTGTTGCGGTGCTCTCGACCGTGCCCATGCAGACCGGACTGGCGAGCGAACTGACAGTGGCGGCGCGCAGCTATGCGCCGGGCAGCATGAGCGGCTCGCCCAAGGCCAGCGCCAGCGCGCCGCTGGCCAACTTCGGCATTGGCGACGCGCCCAATCCGGCCATGGCAGGCAAGGTGTGCCTGATTGCGCGCGGCACAGTCGACTTCGCGACCAAGGTCCTCAACTGCCAGAACAGCGGCGGCGTGGGCGCGGTGGTCTACAACAACGTAGCAGGCGGGTTCGGCGGGACTCTGGGCGAGACTGCGACCCGCATTCCCTCGGTCACGGCGTCCGATAGCGAAGGCGCAGAGCTGTTGCGCCAGCTGGGGCAAAGCGCGCTCGTGACGGTCAAGCCAACCAACTACAGCTACTTTGACGGCACCTCGATGTCGACCCCGCATGTGTCGGCGGTGGCGGCGCTGGTGTGGAGCTACTTCCCTAGCTGCAGCGGCAACCAGATCCGCGCATCGCTGACCAAGAGTGCGCTTGACCTGGGTGCGCCCGGACGCGACGACAAGTTCGGTTACGGACTGGTCCAGGCCAAGGCGGCGCATGACCGGATCGCCAGCAAGGGTTGCGGGAATTGAGAGCGCCGGGCGTCGCTCAGAAATCGCGCCAGCCGCAACGCAGCTGAAGCGACGCCTCCATCGCGAAGGCCAGGCCCATATCACCACTGAAAATCGGTGCTGTGGACCCACGCCTTGGCAATGCAAACGTAACGCTCTTGGCGGCTAGGCCCACTGACGCAACTTCTGATCTGACACCAGCAATGGGCGCCAGATGAGTGCGCAAATTGTTAAATTTCTGTTCGATATTAATCCCGCCAATCAGACCGGATTTGAAAGCGATCCATACTGGGCCGCAGTGTATCTTAGCATTGATTGTTAAATGCACGGTTCGTGTCTAGACAAGAAATCGTCTAATCTTCTCGAAAACCAACAGTGTAAAAACTCCGTCAGAAAGTCAATTGCATCAGCGAATATTTTACAAATACACTGCTTTTCCTTGCAGATCTATCTGACCTGCAAAGGCGGAAAAATCATTCGCTTCCATGCCGGCCACACGCGTCGGCGACGATTGCAAAAACATCATTCGGAGTATCCATGGCACACATCAACACAGGTAGTTCCTCGATCGCCAGCGCGGTCAAATTGCTGGTCGCCGCGCTGGGCGCCGGTAGCGTGATCGGCGCGGCATCGGCCGCAACGGTGGACATGACGCGGGTCATCGTTTCCTTCAAGCCCGGCGCAGCCGCCCAGGCCCGGGCAGCGGTGGCGGCAGCACGCGGCGACGTCAAGGAAGAAATTTTTGGCATGGACGCCATCGCGATTGAAGTGCCGCGACTTGCCCTCAAGGCCCTGCAAGCCAATCCCAATATCGCCTACGTCGAACAGGACCAGTTGCGCGAGCCGTTCGCGCTCACTTCGCCGTCGACCGGCACGCCCTATGTGCTGGGCCAGAGCGTCCCTTACGGCATCAAGATGGTGCAGGCCGACCTGCTGCGCGACGCCAATGCCGGCAACCGCAAGGTGTGCATCATCGACTCCGGTTACGACCGCTCGCACGAAGACCTCTCGGCCAACGCCGTCACCGGCGAATACGACAGTGGCACCGGCTGGTGGTACACCGACGAAAACAGCCATGGCACCCATGTGGCGGGCACCATCGCGGCCATCAACAACAGCGGCACCGGCGTGGTGGGCGTGAACCCCAACCGCACCCTGAAACTGCACATCGTCAAGGTGTTCGGACGCAGCGGCTGGGCCTATTCCTCCTCGCTGGCCAGCGCTGCCAACAAGTGCGGCGCCGCTGGCGCCAACGTGATCAGCATGTCGCTGGGCGGCGGCGCGGCCAACGCCACCGAGCAAAATGCGTTTGCGGCGCTGGCCAGCAAGGGCGTGCTCAACATCGCAGCGGCAGGCAATTCGGGCAACACCACCGTGATGTACCCGGCCGGCTACAGCAGCGTGATGATGGTCGGCGCAGTCAACGAAGCCAAGCAATGGGCCTCGTTCTCGCAATACAACAGCAAAGTCGAAATCGCGGCCCCGGGTGTGGGCGTGCTCTCGACCGTGCCAGGCGCTGCCAGTGGCGCCGTCATGCCCTTCCTGCAGGTAGGCGCCCGGGTATTTGCACCCGGTACACTGACCGGGGCGCCAGTCAAAACGGCGACAGCGCCGCTTGCCGGCTTTGGCAATGGCAGCGTGGTCAACACGGCAGTCTCGGGCAAGGTGTGCCTGATAGCACGCGGCACGGTCGACTTCGCCACCAAAGTCAGCAACTGCCAGCGGAGCGGCGGCGTGGGCGCGGTCATCTACAACAATGTGGCCGGCGCCTTCAGCGGCACTCTGGGCACGACGGTGGTGACTATCCCGGCGGTGACCGCTTCCGATACCGAAGGGGCAGCGCTGCGCACGATGCTCGGCCAGAGCGCAACGGTGGCGATGCGCCGCAGCGGCAGTGGCGGCTATTCCTACTTCGACGGCACATCGATGGCGACGCCGCATGTGGCGGGCGTAGCGGCGCTGGTGTGGAGCTACTTCCCTACCTGTACCGGCAACCAGATTCGCGCTTCACTGGGACGCAGCGCCCAGGACCTCGGTACCGCGGGCCGCGATACCAAGTACGGCTATGGCCTGGTGCAGGCGAAGGCTGCTTACGACCGGATCCGCTCGGTCGGATGCGGTAACTAAGCAGCTATTGGGCAGCAAACAAGGACGCTTCGGCGTCCTTTTTTCACTGGGCGCCGACTAAAAAATCGCGCGCATGGTAGCACCATTTGTTAAATACATATACCTGTCTAGACAACAATTTCAACAGTTTACAAAAAACCCAACACTTGTCGAATACTCACCAATAATCTCATTGCGGAAGCTGAAAGTTTGCCAATACACTCATTTCCTTGCCGATCTATCCGGTCGGCAAAGCGGAAAAAAAACGCTTCAGAGCACGCTGGCCTACAGAGCCGGCGGCGTCTAATAAACTATCAATCGGAGAATCTCCATGACGCAAGGTAATACTGGCAAGTCCCTGATCGCTGCGGCGGTCAAGTTGTTGGTGGCAACAATCGCAGTTGGTGGTGTGGTCAGCACGGCCTCGGCTGCGGCCGATGTGACCCGGGTCATTGTGGCGTTCAAGCCTGGCAGCGCGGCCAGCGTCAAGTCGGCCGTCGCGGCCGCGCGCGGCGACATCAAGCATGAAATCTTCGGTATGAACGCCATGGCCATTGAAGTACCAGTCGCCGCTCTCAAGGGCTTGCAGAACAACCCCAATGTGGCGTACGTCGAGCAAGACCTGGTGCGCGTGCCCTTCGCCCTGACCTCGCCCTCTACCGGCAGCCCTTACCTGCTCGGCCAGACCGTCCCTTACGGCATCAAGATGGTGCAGGCCGATCTGCTGCCTGACACCAATGCGACCAACCGCAAGGTGTGCATCATCGATTCCGGTTACGACCGCGCGCATGAAGACCTGAGCCTGAACGTGCACACCGGCGAATACGATGCCGGCACCGGCTGGTGGTACACCGACGAGAACAAGCACGGCACCCACGTGGCAGGCACCATCGCCGCCATCAACAACAGTGGCGTCGGCGTGGTCGGCGTGAATGCGAACAAGAAGATCAGGCTGCACATCGTCAAGGTGTTCGGAGCCAACGGCTGGGCCTACTCCTCGACCCTTGCAAGCGCGGCCAACAAGTGCGGCGCAGCGGGCGCGAACGTGATCAGCATGTCGCTGGGCGGCGGCGGATCCAACACCACCGAATCGAACGCCTTTGCCGCCTTGCAAAGCAAGGGCGTGCTCAATATCGCCGCAGCGGGCAACGATGGCAATACCGTCATTTCCTACCCTGCAGGTTACAGCAGCGTGATGATGGTGGGCGCGGTTGACGAGAACAAGGCATGGGCCAGCTTCTCGCAGTACAACAGCAAAATGGAAATCGCCGCACCGGGGGTTGCCGTGCTGTCGACGGTACCAACCGGCATGGGCACCGGCCAAGACCTGAAAGTGGGCACCAGCGTGTACGCGCCGGGCGCCATCACCGGCTCGCCGGTCAAGGCGGCAACGGCGGCGCTGGCCAGCTTCGGCCTGGGCGACGTGGTCAACACCGCCGTCTCCGGCAAGGTATGCCTGATCGCGCGTGGCACGGTCGATTTTGCCACCAAGGTCAGCAACTGCCAGAAGAGCGGCGGCGTGGGCGCGGTCATCTATAACAACGTGGCGGGGACGTTCGGCGGCACCATGGGCACCACGGTGGCCACGATTCCAGCAGTGACCGCATCCGACACCGAAGGCGCAGCCATGCGCAACCAGCTTGGCCAGAGCGCGACGGTGGCCGTCAAGCGCACCAACTACGCTTACCTCGATGGTACTTCAATGGCCACGCCGCACGTGTCGGCCGTGGCAGCTCTGGTGTGGAGCTACTTCCCGACCTGCACCGGCAGCCAGATCCGCGCTTCGCTTACCAAGAGCGCACAGGATCTGGGCCCGGTCGGCCGCGATACCAAGTTCGGCTTCGGCCTGGTGCAGGCCAAAGCGGCCCACGACCGCATCCGCACTTACGGCTGCGGCGCATAAGCTGGCTCGCAAAAATGAAAAAGGACGCTTCGGCGTCCTTTTTTTTCGGCTGACTTGTGCATATAAATTGCTGCAAGGAATGAAATGTTAATTTATTAACCAACCTGTCTAGTCAGGCGCAGAATAATATCACCAAAAATCACGAGCACAAGTGGCACAATTACAATTTTTCTACACTTTCCATACAAAACAACACTTGTTGAGTCCGCTTAGAAATCTCGATTGATCATTCTAATAAATTAACTGTACATTGGGTTCATTGCGGGTCCACAAGAGCTGCAAAGGTTCATTACCTGAACGCACGTTGACCAGAAGAGTCCGCGGCGAACTAAATAACTATCTTTTTCGGAGAAACTCCATGATGCAAAGTAACACTGGCATGTCCTCGATCGCTTTCGCAGTGAAAGTCCTGGCAGCAACGGTAGCTTTTGGTATCGCCGGCAGTGCAGTTGCCGCAGCAGACACCACCCGCGTCATCGTCGCATTCAAGCCTGGTGCGGCCGCTAACGTCAAGTCGGCCGTCGCTGCTGCTCGCGGCAATGTCAAGCATGAGATCTTTGGCATGAGTGCCATGGCCATCGAAATCCCGACGGTCGCGCTCAAAGGCTTGCAGAACAATCCCAACGTTGAATACGTCGAAGAAGATCTGGTTCGCAAGGCATTCGCCACCTCGACCCCATCGACCGGTACTCCTTACGCTACCGGCCAGGCAGTGCCTTACGGCATCAAGCTGGTCCAGGCCGACCTGGTCTCGGACAGCCTGACCGGCAATCGCAAGGTCTGCATCATCGACTCCGGTATCGACCGCGCCCATGAAGACTTCGCCGGCTCGACCGCCAACATGAGCGGCCAGTACGATGCAGGCACCAAGGACTGGTTCACCGACGAAAACAGCCATGGCACCCACGTGGCCGGCACCATTGCCGCCGTCAACAGCGCAGGTGTGGGCGTGGTCGGCGTCAATGCCGGCGCCAAGCTCAAACTGCACATCGTCAAGGTATTCGGCGCGGCTGGCTGGGCTTACTCCTCGTCGCTGACTTCGGCTGCCAATCAGTGCGGCACCGCTGGCGCCAACGTGATCAGCATGTCCCTCGGCGGCGGCCGTTCGAGCAAGACCGAACAGCGCGCTTTCGACACCCTGCAAAGCAAAGGCATCCTGAGCATCGCCGCTGCCGGCAATGACGGCAACACCGTGATTTCCTACCCAGCTGGCTACTCGAGCGTCATGATGGTAGGCGCACTCGACGAGAACAAGGCCTGGGCTGACTTCTCGCAGTACAACGCCAAAGTCGAAATCTCCGGTCCAGGCGTGTCGGTACTGTCGACCGTTCCAACCAACAGCGGCACCGCCCCAACCCTGGTGGTCGGCGCAACTACCTACGCTCCAGGTTCGATGGAAGGTTCGCCAGTCAAAGTGGCTACCGCTCCTCTGTTCGACTTCGGCAACGGCGACGCTCCTAACGCTGGCGCAGCCGGCAAGGTGTGCCTGATTTCGCGCGGTGTGATCGACTTCGCGGCCAAAGTGACGGCTTGCCAGAACAGCGGCGGCGTTGGCGCAGTCATCTACAACAACGTGGCAGGCGGCTTCGGCGGCACCATGGGCACCACCGTGTCGACCATTCCATCGGTCACCGCGACTGATGTCGAAGGCGCAGCAATGAAGGGCCAGATCGGCCAGAGCGCAACCGTTGGCGTCAAGACCAACAGCTACGCTTACTTCGACGGCACTTCGATGGCCACCCCGCACGTGTCGGCTGTTGCAGCGCTGGTATGGTCCTACTTCCCAACTTGCACCGGCGCGCAGATTCGCGCTTCGATGACCAAGTCGGCAATGGACCTGGGCCCAGCCGGTCGCGATACCAAGTTCGGCTTCGGTCTGGTTCAGGCCAAGGCGATGAAAGATCGCATCACTGCTCTGGGTTGCGGCGCTTAAGTCCTCCGGGTCACACTGAAAAGGACGCTTCGGCGTCCTTTTTTTTCGTCCGCAGCGCGCTGCGGTCTTTTTTCACCGCCACAGCCTGCGCCCGCGGCTCTCCTACTATAATGGTTCCTTTCGCAAAAATTTACCTGATAAAACCATGGAATTAGCCAAGTCTTTCGAGCCAGCCGACATTGAACAATTCTGGCGTACCGAGTGGGAGCAGCGCGGCTACTTCACCGCCACCACCGACGCCGGCAAGCCTTCCTTCTGCATCCAGCTGCCGCCCCCGAACGTGACGGGCACCCTGCACATGGGCCATGCCTTCAACCAGACCATCATGGATGGCCTGACCCGCTACTACCGCATGCGCGGGCACAATACTGCATGGGTGCCAGGCACCGACCACGCCGGCATCGCCACCCAGATCGTGGTGGAGCGCCAGCTCGACGCGCAAAAGATCTCGCGCCATGACCTGGGACGGGAACAATTCGTCGCCAAAGTGTGGGAATGGAAGGAAAAATCGGGCAACATCATCACTGGCCAGATGCGCCGCATGGGCACCTCGCCGGACTGGTCGCGTGAATACTTCACCATGGACGAGCCGCGCTCGAAAGCGGTCACGGACGTGTTCGTGCGCCTGTTCGAACAGGGCCTGATCTATCGCGGCAAGCGCCTGGTGAACTGGGATCCGAAGCTGGGCACCGCCGTGTCCGACCTGGAAGTGGCATCGGAAGAAGAAGACGGTTCCATGTGGCACATCCGTTACCCTTTTGCCGACGGCAGCGGTTCGATCGTGGTAGCCACCACCCGTCCTGAGACCTTGCTGGGCGACGTGGCCGTGGCGGTCGATCCGACCGACGAGCGCTACCAGGCCCACGTGGGGAAGATGCTCAAGCTGCCGCTGACCGAGCGCGAGATACCCCTGATTGCTGATGAATACGCCGACAAGGCCTTCGGCACCGGCTGCGTCAAGATCACCCCGGCCCACGACTTCAACGACTATGCAGTCGGCCAGCGCAACAAGCTGCCGATGATCGAAGTGCTCACGCTCGACGCGAAAATCGCCGACACCATGCCGGCCGCCTATCGGGGCATGGACCGTTTTGCTGCGCGCAAGCAGATGGTGGCCGACCTCGAAGCCCAGGGCCTGCTGGTGGAAGTCAAGCCGCACAAGCTGATGGTGCCGCGCGGCGACCGTACCGGCGTGGTCATCGAGCCGATGCTGACCGACCAGTGGTTCGTGGCGATGAGCAAGCCGGCGCCGGAAGGCACTTTCTTCCCCGGCAAGTCGATTGCCGAAGTGGCGCTGGAAAAAGTCGCCTCCGGCGAGATCAAGTTCGTCCCGGAAAACTGGAGCACCACCTACAACCAGTGGCTCAACAACATCCAGGACTGGTGCATCTCGCGCCAACTGTGGTGGGGCCACCAGATTCCGGCCTGGTACGACGAGGCTGGCAATATTTTCGTCGCCAAGAGCGAAGCCGAAGCGCTGGCCAAGCAGGCGGCAGCGGGCGGCAGCGGCCCCCTGCGGCGCGACAACGACGTGCTCGATACCTGGTTTTCCTCGGCCCTGGTGCCGTTCTCGACCATGGGCTGGCCCGAAGACACGCCCGACATGAAGGCCTTCCTGCCCTCCTCGGTGCTGGTGACCGGTTTCGACATCATCTTCTTCTGGGTGGCGCGCATGGTCATGATGACCGCGCACTTCACTGGCAAGGTGCCGTTCGAGACCGTGTATGTGCACGGCCTGGTGCGCGATTCGACCGGCCAGAAAATGTCCAAGTCCAAGGGCAATACGCTCGACCCGATCGACCTGATCGACGGCATCGACCTCGAATCGCTGGTGGCCAAACGCACCACGGGCTTGATGGACATGCGCCCGGGCACCATTGAAAAGATCGCCAAGGCTACGCGCAAGGAATTCCCGAACGGTATCGCGGCCTACGGCAGCGACGCCGTGCGCTTCACCATGGCCAGCTACGCTTCGCTGGGCCGCAACATCAATTTCGACCTGGGCCGCTGCGAGGGCTACCGCAACTTCTGCAACAAGATGTGGAATGCCACCAAGTTCGTGCTGATGAATACCGAAGGCCACGACTGCACAGCGCATGACGCCGCCCTGTCGCAGGCCGACAAGTGGATTTTGTCGATGATGCAGCGTGTTGAACTCGACATCGCCAAGGGCTTTGAAGACTACCGCTTCGACAATATCGCCGCCGCCATCTACAAGTTCGTGTGGGACGAGTATTGCGACTGGTATCTGGAAATGGCCAAGGTGCAGATCCAGAACGGCACGCCCGAGCAGCAACAGGCCACCCGCAACACCTTGCTGCGCGTGCTGGAAGTAATCATGCGTCTGGCGCACCCGATCATTCCCTTCGTCACCGAAGCGCTGTGGCAAACCATCGCCCCCCTGGCCGGCAAGACCGGTGACTCGGTCATGCTGCAGCCTTATCCGATTGCCGATCCGGCATTGATCGATGAAAGCGCGGAAAACTGGATGGGCCAGCTCAAGACCATGACCGACGCCACCCGCAATCTGCGCGGCGAAATGAAAATTTCGCCCCAGCTGCGCGTGCCACTGATCATCGAGGCTAGCGATGGCGCCGACCGCACCCGCCTGGACAGCTTCGCACCCTATGTGAAAACCTTGGGCAAGCTGTCGGAAGTGAACATCGTCGACGTCCTGCCTGAGTCGCCGGCTGCCGTGTCGATTGTGGGCACCACCAAGCTGATGCTCAAAGTTGAGATCGACGTGGCTGCGGAGCGCGAGCGCCTGTCCAAGGAAATCGTGCGCATCGAGGCTGAAATTGCCAAGATCGACAGCAAACTGGGCAACGAAAGCTTCGTGGCGCGCGCACCCGCAGCCGTAGTGGCACTGGAGAACGAGCGACTGGTAAATTTCTCAGCAACCATTGCCAAACTGCGCGAGCAGTTTGCTAAACTACCGCCAGCGTAAATATCGTTGCGAGGTTGATTATGAAAGCACACATTTCTACGGGACTGCTGGTGTTTGCTGCCGTGGTCGCGCCTACCGCGGCCCAGGACGCCTCGCCCGTCGGCTTGTGGAAAAACATCGACGACGTGACGGGCAAACCCAAGGCGCTGATCCGTATTACCGAAGTCAAGGGCGAACTGCGCGGACAGATCGAAAAGCTCTACCGCGCCGCCGGCGACGATCAGAATCCCCGCTGCGAACGCTGCCAGGGCGCCAACAAGGACCAGCCGGTGCTGGGCATGGTGTTTATGTCGGGCCTGCGCAAAGATGGCAACGATTACAGCGGCGGCGAAATTCTCGACCCCGATACCGGCAAGATCTATCGCAGCAAGATGACCCTGGTCGATGGCGGGCGCAAGCTCAACGTGCGCGGTTATATCGGGGTGCCCATGTTTGGGCGCTCGCAGATCTGGGTGCGCCAGGAGTAGAACATCGCTCAGGGAATCAGCAGCCGAAGGAAAAGGGGTAAACTGCCGCAATGGCTTTTATCGGACTGCTGTTACTAATTCTTCCGCTATGGCGAATCTGCCAACGCGCCGGCTTTCACCCGGCCGTGGCGCTGCTGGCGGCGATTCCCATCATCGGCTTGCTAGCCGTACTGGCCTTGCTCGCGTTTGCCCCGTGGCCCAATGCGCCACGCCAAAAGGCCTAACATGGAGCCAGCTTTCATCTGGGCTGCCGGCATCGTGTTCCTGGTGCTGCCGACCCTGCTATTCTGGCGCATCCTCGGCAAGGCAGGCCTGCCGCGCTGGTGGGCCCTTGCCGGCCTGATCCCGATACTCAATGTGATTGCGCTGTGGCTGTTTGCGTACTGTGACTGGCCCGCCCGTCCCCCCGCGCCGCCTATTTCGCCTGCCTGAGCGCTTTGGCGACGGCGGGCAGCATGCGTTCGCGCGCTGCCAGGTCTTTGGTTTCACTGAGCGTCACATACAAGGGCATCAAAAATGCTGACAGATTGTGCATGCGCGCGACCAGGGCCACTGCGTCGCCGCTGCGCTCGGCCGGGGTGATGGCCAGGCTGGAAAACCACGCATCCCACTCTGCGGCATCAAAATCGCTGCGGGTGGCGAGCGCGAAGACTGGATTGGCCAGGCGATCGCCCTCGAAGGAATGAAAGGACTGGGTCGGGGTGTGGGCGCTGGCGCCCATCACCTGGGCCGCCACCGCCGCCAGAATCTGCTGCTGGGCCTTTTTGCCCACCAGCGGGTTGGCCGCCAACTGGCGCATCAGATCGGCGCCATGAGGGACGCCGTGGCGCCAGCCGTCCTTGGCATCGTAGCCCCGGTAGTCGCGCTCGGCGCTCAGGTAGGCGCTGCCAGCTTGCACGAGCTCGGCGCGCTCGGCTTCGCTCAGGTAAGGTTTGATCCGGTCGGTCCGCGCCACTTCGCTCAGCGCCAGGGCCGCAAACGGCTGCGCGAATCCGTCGCTGTCACGCACGCCCAGCCTGGCCAGCTGGGTCACGCGCAGGCGACGCAAGGTGTGTGCCTCCAGCGCCGCGCCGCGCATCCAGCTGCTCAGCGCAGCGAAGGCGACCTCGTCACGTACGAATGGGTCGCGCTCCCCCAGGCAATCCTGCAGCGCCAGGGCCAGGACCTGGCGCTTGGCGCCATCGGCCACGACGAACTTGGCCTCGCGCAGTTCCTGCAGTTGCGCGCGCGGCGGGCAGGCAGCAGTCGCCACGCCGTGCATGGTCAGGGCGAAAGAGAGGGTCAGAAGCTTGTGCATGGGTGCCTTTCGGGGTCAGGGGCGTTTGACGTGGCGGGCCAGGTGGCGGTCGAGCTGGTTGGCGAAATTCTGGCGGTCGGCCTGGCCGAATGGCGCCGGCCCGCCGGTGTCGACGCCGCTGCCGCGCAGCTCGTCCATGAACTTGCGCATGGTGAGCTGCTGGGCGATATTGTCTTCGGTATAAAAGTCGCCGCGCGGATTGAGCGCGTAGCCGCCCTTGGCCAGCACGTCCGCGGCCAGCGGAATGTCGCCCGTCACCACCAGATCGCCCGGAGCGAGCAGCCGGACGATTTCGGCATCGGCCACATCGGCCCCGGACGGAACCTGCAGCGCGCGCACGAAGCGCGAAGCCGGCACGCGCATGAGCTGGTTGGCCACCAACGTGACATTCAACTGCAGGCGCTCGGCCACGCGGTACAGGATTTCCTTGATGACGACCGGACAGGCGTCGGCATCGACCCAAATTTGCATCATCGTTGTGCTTCCCTTCGCTTGCGCATGGGCCCCGGCAGGCGCACCACGCGCTGTATCAACAAGCCCGCGGCGCTAGCCCGGCAGGCTATCCCACAGGTCGCCAGTGGGACTGGTGCGCGGCGCGGCTACGCCAAAGTGACGGTAGGCCAGCGGCGTGGCAATGCGCCCGCGTGGCGTGCGCTGCAAGTAGCCCTGCTGGATCAAGAAGGGTTCAAGTACGTCCTCGATGGTGTCGACTTCCTCGCCGATGGCAGCGGCCAGGTTGCCGATGCCGACCGGCCCGCCGCCAAACTTGAACAGCACCGCTTCGAGCAGCTTGCGGTCCATGACGTCGAAGCCGACGGCATCGACGTCGAGCATCTTGAGCGCGGCATCGGCGATGGCCTTCGTGATGTTGCCGTTGCCTTTGACTTCGGCGTAGTCGCGCACGCGGCGCAGCAGGCGATTGGCGATGCGCGGGGTGCCGCGTGCGCGCAGCGCGATTTCGCGGGCGCCATCTTCCACGATCGGCGCATTCAGCAGCGCGGCGCTGCGGGTGACGATGCGGGTCAGTTCCTGGGCGGTGTAGAACTCGAGCCGCGCCACGATGCCGAAGCGGTCGCGCAGCGGGTTGGTCAGCATGCCGGCGCGCGTGGTCGCGCCCACCAGCGTGAACGGCTGCAAGTCGAGCTTGACCGAGCGCGCGGCCGGGCCTTCGCCGATCATGATGTCGATCTGGTAGTCCTCGAGCGCCGGATAGAGAATTTCTTCAACCACCGGCGAGAGGCGGTGAATCTCGTCGATGAACAGCACATCGTTGGCTTCGAGATTGGTGAGGATGGCGGCCAGGTCGCCGGGACGCTCCAGCACCGGGCCCGAGGTCTGGCGCAGGTTCACCCCCATTTCGCGCGCGATGATATGGGCCAGCGTGGTCTTGCCCAGGCCAGGGGGGCCGAACAGCAAGGTATGGTCGAGCGCCTCGCGCCGCTGGCGCGCTGCAGTGATGAAAATTTCAAGCTGGTCGCGGATTTTTTCCTGGCCGACGTATTCGTCGAGGTGCTTGGGCCGCAGGGCGCGCTCGATCGCCTCTTCGTTGGGCGACGCAGGCGCCGCCGCGACGATGCGCTGCTCGCTGAAATTATCGGTCTGAATGCTCATGGTCTCAGCCTTTGGACAGCGCCTTGAGCGCAAACTTGATGCCGTCGGAAACACTGCTGCCGGCCGGCATGTTCTTCAGCGCGGCCTGCGCTTCCTTGTCAGAATACCCCAAAGCCAGCAGCGCGTTGAGGATATCGGACTGTGCGTCATGCACCAGCGCGCCGCCCGGGGCGCCCAGGTCCGCGCCCAGCTTGCCCTTGAGTTCGAGCAGCAGGCGTTCCGCAGTTTTCTTGCCGATGCCGGGCACCTTGACCAGGCGCCCTGCCTCCTGCAGCGTGACAGCCTGGGCCAGGTCGGCAATCGTCATGCCCGACAGGATCGACAAGGCGGTGCGCGCGCCCACGCCGCTGATCTTGATCAGCTGGCGAAACACTGCGCGCTCGCCGGCGTTGCCGAAGCCGAACAGCAAATGGGCATCTTCGCGAATGGCCTGATGGGTAAACAGGGTGACCTTCTCGCCTAGCTGCGGCAAGTTGTAGTAGGTACTCATCGGCACATCGATTTCGTAGCCGACGCCATTGCAGTCGACCAGCAGCTGGGGTGGATTCTTTTCAAGCAGAATGCCGGAAATACGTCCGATCATGGGGAACCTTAAACGAGGCGGCCGCGCTTCATGCGCAGGCCGGAGAGCGAGGGCGCCAGCGCGCCGAGCAGCGCCAGTGTGTCGTGACTGTTGGCGTGACAAATGGCCACACCAAGGGCATCGGCCGCGTCCGTGCCAGGCAGGCCC
This sequence comes from Pseudomonadota bacterium, assembly GCA_040385745.1. GTDB lineage: Bacteria > Pseudomonadota > Gammaproteobacteria > Burkholderiales > Burkholderiaceae_D > Telluria_A. Next base: position 20,772 of record JAZKGU010000024.1, on the reverse strand, counting down.
GGCAGCACCAGCAGGCGCGCCACCATGTCCTGCACCTGCTGCTTGGCCGCCTTGCCGTGGCCGGTCACTGCCTGCTTGACCTGCAGCGCGGTGTATTCGGCCACATCAAGATCGGCCCCCACCAGCGCGCTGATGGCAGCGCCGCGGGCTTGCCCGAGCAGCAGGGTGGACTGTGGATTGACGTTGACGAAGACTTTTTCCACGGCCGCGCAGTCGGGCTGGTAGGTACTGACAATTTCCGCGATGCCCTGCAGGATAATCTTGAGGCGTCCGGGCAGCGCGCCCTCCGACACCGTTTTGATGGTGCCCGAGGCGATGTAGCGCAGCTTGTTGCCCTGTTTTTCGATGAGCCCGAAGCCTGTGGTGCGCAGGCCCGGGTCTATGCCAAGAATAATCATCCCCGAATGATATACCTCAGGGCATGCTTTGCTGCAAGCCGTACTTGATTAGTGGCGGAAATGACGCGCACCGGTGTAGAGCATGACGACGCCGCGCTCGTCGGCCGCGTCGATCACTTCCTGGTCGCGCATGGAGCCGCCCGGCTGGATCACGCAGCTCGCGCCAGCGTCCACCACCACATCGAGGCCGTCGCGGAACGGGAAAAACGCATCCGACGCGACGACCGAACCGGCCAGCACCAGCCCGGCGTTCTGGGCTTTGATGGAGGCGATGCGGGCCGAGTCGATACGGCTCATCTGGCCGGCGCCCACGCCCAGCGTCATGCCGGCGCCACAGAACACGATGGCGTTCGACTTGACGAACTTGGCCACGCGCCAGGCGAACATCAGGTCTTGCAGCTGCTGCTGGGTGGGCTGCTTTTTGGTGACCACGCGCAGTTCTTCCAGGCCGACATTCTTGGCGTCGGGCGACTGCACCAGCAGGCCGCCGCCGACGCGCTTGATGTCGAAGGCGTTCACACCCGCGCCGAGGGCAATTTGCAGCAGGCGCACGTTCTGTTTGGCCGACATGATTTGCAGCGCTTCTGGCGAGAACGATGGCGCGATTAACACTTCCACGAACAGCTTGGCGATCGCTTCGGCGGTTTTGGCGTCAACTTCGGTGTTGAAGGCGATGATGCCGCCGAAGGCCGAGGTCGGGTCGGTTTGCAGCGCGCGCGAATAGGCCTCCAGCGCATCGGCCCCAATTGCCACGCCGCAGGGGTTGGCGTGCTTGACGATCACGCAGCCGGCGCTCTGGCCCAGGCCGCCCAGCGACTTGACGCATTCCCAGGCAGCATCGGCATCGGCGATATTGTTGTACGACAGTTCCTTGCCCTGCAGCTGGCGGTAGCTGGCCAGCGCGCCGGCCGCGGGGGCCAGGTCACGGTAGAAAGCGGCCGACTGGTGCGGGTTTTCGCCGTAGCGCATGTCCTGCACCTTTTCAAACGTCATGTTGAAGGTCTGCGGATAGGCCGCGCGGTTAGCGTGCAGCTTGTCTTCGGCCAGGCTGGTCAGGTAGTTGGTGATGGCGCCGTCGTACTGGGCGGTGTGGGCGAAGACTTTTTTCGCCAGCATGAAACGGGTGTCGTAGCCGACGCTGCCGGGCGCGACGCCGGTGCCTTTCATTTCGGCCAGCACGCGGCCGTAATCGGCCGGATCGCACACCACCACCACGTCCTTGTGGTTCTTGGCCGCCGAACGCAGCATGGTGGGGCCGCCGATGTCGATGTTTTCAATCGCGTCTTCCAGCGAGCAATCGTCCTTGGCCACGGTTTGCTGGAAGGGATACAGATTCACCACCACCATGTCGATGGTGGGAATCTGGTGTTCTTCGAGCTTGGCGACGTGCTCGGGGAAGTCGCGGCGCGCCAGAATGCCGCCGTGCACCTTCGGGTGCAGGGTCTTGACGCGCCCATCGAGCATTTCCGGAAAGCCGGTGTAGTCGGCCACTTCGGTCACGGCCACGCCGTTGTCGGCCAGCAGCTTGGCGGTGCCGCCGGTGGACAGGATCTTGACGCCCATGGCGGACAAGGCGCGCGCGAAATCGAGCACGCCGGTTTTATCGGAAACGGAGATCAGAGCTTGTTGGATCATGGGAGTGGCCTGGGTAGTTGAGTATTCGGGTCCACTGGCGCGCCGCCGGCGCGCTGGGCCCGCCGCTCATGAACACTGGCGCGGGCCACTCAGTGCGGAAAATCGTGTTACAGCAATCCGTGTTCCTGCAGCTTCTTGCGCAAGGTATTGCGGTTGATGCCGAGCATCTGGGCCGCGTGAGACTGGTTGCCATCGGCACGCGTCATGACGACTTCGAGGATGGGACGCTCGACAGTCAGCACCACCATGTCATAAATATTGGACGCCTGCTGTTCGCCCAGATCGTTGAAATATTCTTCAAGGCTCTTCTGGACGACTTCCTGGATACTTTCTTTGCTCATTTTGCTGTGCTTTGCTTGGTGATTGATTTCTAAGCACCGCTTCTGTGGCGGTGTGGTCCCCAAAACGTTTCTTCTTTTTGCTCTGTGCCTGCGGCGCCTAGGCTGCCAATGCCACTTCAGCAAGGTCCGCGGGCCGGTATTGTAACCGCTCGCCGAACTGAAGTTGTGAATCAAAAAAATTATCGACCGCGCGCAGCTGGGCGCCGGTATCTTCGAGCAGGTTCATCTGCTGGCGAAACGTCTCCCCGCCCGGCAGATCGCGCACGTACCAGCCAATGTGCTTGCGGGCAGTACGCACGCCGAGGAATTCGCCGTAAAAAGCGTAGTGTGCTTGCAAGTGTTCGTCCATCAAGGCGCGCACTTCGGCCACCATGGGCGCGGGCAACTCTGTGCCGGTGCGCAGGTAGTGATCGATTTCGCGGCAGATCCAGGGCCGGCCCTGGGCCGCGCGGCCGATCATGACGGCGTCGGCGCCGGTGGCGTCGAGCACCAGGCGCGCCTTGTGCGGCGTCGTGATGTCGCCATTGGCCACCACGGGAATCGCTACTGCCGCCTTGACCGCGGCAATGGTCTGGTACTCGGCCTGGCCTTGGTAGCCATCGGCGCGGGTGCGCCCGTGCAGGGTCAGCATGGCGATGCCTGCCTGCTCGGCAATGCGGGCAATGCGCAGTGCATTCTTGTTCTCGCGATTCCAGCCGGTGCGAAATTTAAGCGTGACGGGCACATCGACCGCGCCGACCACGGCGTGCAGGATGCGCTCGACCAGGGCTTCGTCCTGCAGCAGGGCCGAACCGCACCAGCTGTTGCACACCTTCTTGACCGGGCAGCCCATGTTGATGTCGATGATCTGGGCCCCGCGGTCCACATTGAACTTGGCGCAATCGGCCAGGTCCTGCGGATCGGCACCGGCAATCTGCACTGCCTTGGGTTCCATCTCGCCAGCATGGTCGGTGCGGCGCGAACTTTTCTCGGTCGCCCACAGGCGCGGATTGGAGGCTGCCATTTCCGACACCGCGTAGCCAGCGCCGAGCTGCTTGCACAGCTGGCGGAACGGGCGATCGGTCACGCCCGCCATCGGCGCGACGAAAACGTTATTACGCAGCAAGTACGGACCAATTTGCACAGGCGAGCCGATGGGAATAAGAGGGAGCCGGCCATTTTAACCGATTTGCTGCTCAAATAATAAGCACTATTTTTTCTGAAGAACGAGCTTGGCAGAACAAAACAAGCCTTGTCAGGGGCTTGACATTCAGTTGAGTTCGTCAAGCACGCCGCGTTCGAGGTGGCCGACCTCGCCCCAGCTGAGCAGGCGCAATTTTCCATCGGCGAAGGCGAAGCGGTTGATGCTGGCGTTGAGCACCTTGAAGTCGCGCGCGGTCGTCAGCGACAGGCCCAGCGCGGCGCGGTAAGCGCATTCGAGCACGCCGCCGTGGGCCACCAGCGCCAGCCGGGCGCCAGGGTTCTGCATGGCATGGGCGGCAATGGCGCCCGTGCAGCGATCATAGAACTGGCGAAAGCTTTCGCCTGGGCGGGCGCCGGGCGGCATGACCGAGTCGACATCGCGCGCCTGCCATGCGGCAAACTCGCGCGGGAAACGCTGTTCGATATCGGCATACAGCAGACCTTCGAAACCGCCGAAGCAGCGTTCGCGCAGACCCGGGTCGTTCAGTATCGCCGCGCCGCGCGGCGCCGCGATCGCCTGCGCAGTCTGGTGCGCCCGCTGCAAGTCGCTGGCGATGACGGCGTCAAAATGCTCGCCTGCCAAGGCAGCGGCCAGGGCCCCGGCCTGGCGCAGCCCTTCCTGGTTCAGCGCAATGTCGATATGCCCTTGCAGACGGCGTTCCGCATTCCACGCGGTCTCGCCGTGGCGGATCAATACGATACTTGTCGTCAACTGCGTGCTTGTCATTTACTGCGCTATCTTTATAGAGCTGGCTCAAACCAGGGTGGCGGCAATCTCGGGATTGAGGGAATACACGCCAAAGGTCTGGGCTTCGTCGAGGATGTGACCACGAATGGCCTGGCGCGCCTCGGGGCCGGTAAAGCGCCCTTCGAGAAGCAGTTGCGGAATGTCGAGCGCGTACATGCAGAAGACATAGGTATGCACGCGCTGGTCGTTCCAGGGCGGGCAAGGGCCGTCGTAGCCGTAATATTCGCCGGCCATGCCGGGGTCGCTGGCGAACCAGCTGGTGTAATCGTTGATGCCCTGACGCAGCTGGTGCTCGGTGCCGTTCTTGACCATGAAGGGTACCAGCGGCCCCTGCTTGCCGTGCGGCGTGACCAGTTCGGAAAACATACCCGTGCTGATCGAGCGCATTGCGGCTGGGATATCGACCAGGGTCCAGTGGTAGAACTCGCTGCGCGCCAGCTCCTCGGGCACCACCTGCCCTTCCTTGTTGACATTGGTACCGACGGTGGGTGCGTCCAGGTCGCGCACCAGCAAGACCAGCGACTGAGTGCCAGCGGGCACGTCGTCCCAGGCCAGGTGGGGATTGCGGTTGGTGGACAGGCGCACATGGGTGGCCGGGTCGATCACGGCGAACGCGCATTCCGGCGGGATCAGGCCACCATCGCAAAAAGAATCACTCCACAGTCTCATATTGCCTCCCGCCCGTATGGGTATTGACCATAATAAGCGCGCCAGGTTTCATTTGGGCGCGACTTGAAGCCAGAATGTGACCGGTCCGTCATTGGTAAGGCTCACTTTCATGTCCGCGCCAAACTGACCGGTTTGCACTTGAGCATGCTTTGCCCTGGCCTGGGCCACTACATGATCGAACAGGCGCCTGGCGTCGGCGGGCGCGGCAGCCGGCGTGAACGAGGGTCGGGTGCCCGAATTGGTATCGGCCGCCAGCGTGAACTGGGGCACCAGCAGCAGGCCGCCGGCGACGTCGCTCAGGCTCAGATTCATCTTGCCAGCAGCATCGCCGAACACGCGATAGGCCAGCAGTTTGGCCAGCAGGGCGTCGGCCTGCTGCTCGTTGTCACCTTTTTCGGCGCACAGCAGGACCATCAGCCCGGCGCCGATGGCACCGACGGTCGCCCCATCGACTACCACGCTGGCCTGGCTAACCCTTTGCAGCAGAGCAATCATGCGCTGAAAGTGACGCGGGCGAACTTGCGCTTGCCCACTTGCAGTACATACGTGCCGGCCACCAGCTGCAGCGCCTTGTCGGCCACCACCGCGCCATCGATGCGCACCCCGCCCTGATCGACCATGCGCATGGCCTCGGAGGTGGAGGCGCACAGCCCGGCCGCCTTGAGCAGGTGCGCCACGCCCATCGGCGCGCCCGCGAGCGACAGTTCGGGCACATCGTCCGGAATGCCGCCCTTGGAGCGGTTCACAAAGTCGGCCAGGGCCTGCTCGGCTGCCTCGGCCGAGTGGAAACGGGTGACGATTTCTTGCGCCAGCTGCACCTTGGCCTCGCGCGGGTTGCGGCCGGCCTCGGTCTCGGCTTTCAATTTGGCAATGTCTGCCAGTGAACTAAATGACAGCAATTCGTAATAGCGCCACATCATGACGTCGGAAATGCTCATCAGCTTGCCGAACATCGTGTTGGCAGGCTCGGTGATGCCAATATAATTGTTCTTGGACTTGGACATCTTGTCGACGCCGTCCAGGCCTTCCAGCAAGGGCATGGTTAAGATGCACTGCGGTTCCTGGCCATAGTCTTTTTGCAACTCACGCCCGACCAGCAGATTAAATTTCTGGTCGGTACCGCCGAGCTCGAGGTCGGACTTGAGGGCGACGGAATCGTAGCCCTGCATCAGAGGATAGAGGAACTCATGGACCGATATTGGTGTCCCACTCTTGAAGCGCTTGGTAAAGTCGTCGCGCTCCATCATGCGGGCGACGGTGTAGCGCGAGGCAAGCTGAATCATGCCGCGCGCACCCAGCGGGTCCGACCACTCGGAGTTGTAGCGAATTTCCGTGCGCGCCGGGTCGAGTACCAACGATGCCTGCTTGAAATAAGTCATCGCGTTCGCTTCGATCTGCTCCTTCGTCAAGGGTGGCCGGGTGGCGTTGCGGCCAGAGGGGTCACCGATCATCGAAGTAAAGTCGCCAATGAGAAATATCACCTGGTGACCGAGATTTTGCAGCTGCCGCATCTTGTTAAGTACGACTGTATGCCCCAAGTGCAGGTCAGGTGCGGTCGGATCCAGGCCCAGTTTGATGCGCAAGGGGTTGCCGGTCTGCTCGGAGCGGGCCAGCTTTTGCGCAAATTCACTCTCGATGAGGAGCTCGTCCACCCCTCTTTTGGTGACGGCAAGCGCCTCCAGAACGGCGTCTGTCAGAGGCAAGGAAGGCGAACCATGCACTGGGGCAGCGTTCTTTTGGGCAGCAGGAGAGGTCATAAAAACTTTGTAAGAAATAATCTTGGAATGTCGAAAAAGTTGGTGTGGCGTGAGAGTTTGATATAATGCTCGATCCGATTAATCTTGCCGAACGAAAACTAAACAAAACAATAACAAGAAATAGTTAGCTCTTCGCGAATGTTCAAGCGGCAAATTTTAACTGATTGCATGAACCCTATAAACAAATTCACAGGCAAAAGGATCACTGGCCTGCTAGGAACTACGCGAAAGGCGCGCATCATCAGCGCTGGCGCTATCTTTCTTGCAGTGTGCGCATTTGGTGCCGCCGGCGTTGCGCCGCTCGCCCCTGATGCGTCCGACATGCCAGTCAAATCCATTGCACAGAATCTCGAACTGCCGAATCTGGCGGATCAGATCGCTGCGCTCCAGCAAGATCAACACCAATTCATCCAGGAAGAAAAGGTCCGGCCGGGCGATACGCTCGCCGTCCTGCTCCAGCGCCTGGGCGTTGACGACGCTGCCGCCGTCAACTTCATCAAGTCCGACAAAGTCGCCCGTGGCGTCATGCAGCTCAAGACCGGCAAGCGCGTCCAGGCCCAGACCGGCGCCAACGGCGAACTGCAATGGCTGCGCGCCAGCGTCGTCGATGGTCGTGACAACCCTGTCAAACAGATTTCGATCACCCGCAATGGCGACAAGTTCAGCGCGCAGGAAGCCCCTGCCCAGCTTGAGCGCCGCGTGGAAATGCGCGCCCGCGAGATCAGCAACTCGCTCTATGGCGCCACCGACTCGACCACCGACGGCGGCAAGCTGCCCGACACCATCGTGGCCCAGATCATTGAGATGTTCTCGACCGACATCGACTTTCGCACCGACCTCAAACGTGGCGACCGCTTCAACGTAGTCTATGAAACCTTCTGGCAAGACGGCGAAATGGTGCGCGCCGGCCGCATCCTCGCCGGCGAATTCACCAACCGCGGCGTGACCTACCAGTCGGTCTGGTATGAAGACCCTGTCACCAAGCAAGGCGGCTACTACAGCGCCGACGGCAAGGCCCTGAAAAAGGCCTTCCTTAAGTCGCCGCTGGAATTTTCCCGTATTTCGTCGGGCTTCTCCAACCGCGTGCACCCGATCTCGGGCGTGTGGAAGGCGCACAAGGGCGTCGATTATGCCGCCGCGCTGGGTACGCCAATTCGCGCTTCGGGCGATGGCGTGATCGATTTTGCTGGCGTGCAAGGTGGCTACGGCAACTTCGTGTCCATCAAGCACTGGGCCAACTACACCACCGCCTACGCGCACATGAGCCGCTTCGCTCCTGGCATCCGCAAGGGCACCAAAGTATCCCAGGGCCAGGTCATCGGCTATGTCGGCTCGACCGGCTGGTCGACCGGCGCCCACCTGCACTATGAGTTCCGGGTCAACAATGAAGCGCGTGATCCTGCAGGGGTGAAGGCAATTGCGCAAGCGCCGCTGTCGCCAAGCGAAATGGCACGCTTTAAAATGGCCGCGGCCGACATGGCCCACCGCTTCGCGCTGCTGCGCCCGGGCGGCACGGCCATGGCCGCACGCTAAGCCACGCGCCCCTTCCAGGGGTGGATAAAACCGACGCCTTCCATTAAGCTCAGCTGGTGGAAGGCGTTTTGCATTCCAGTGTCATTTCAGTGTCATTTTCAGGAGTAGCCCATGAGCCACACATCCACCTTGTATATTGGCCTGATGTCGGGCACCAGCATGGACGGCGTGGATGGCGTGCTGGCCGATTTTGCCGACGGTGCGATCCGCACAGTCGAGGCTGCTTTCGTCCCTTTTCCAGCAGCGCTGCGCGAGGCGCTCATGGCCCTGCAGGCGAGCGGCCCGAATGAAATCGAGCGTGAAGCCCTGGCTGCGAATGGCCTGGCGGCAAGTTACGCCGAGTGCGTGCACGCATTGTTGCCAGCTGCCAGTGGGTCGATCTGCGCGATCGCCGTGCACGGCCAGACCACGCGCCACCGCCCCGAACTGGGCTATACCCGCCAAACCAATAACCCGGCCCTGCTGGCCGAACTGAGCGGCATCGCCGTCATCGCCGACTTCCGCAGCCGTGACGTGGCCGCGGGCGGCCAGGGAGCACCGCTGGTGCCGGCGTTTCACCAGGCGCAGTTCGGCCTGCCCGGGCAGACCCGGGTTGTGGTCAATATCGGCGGAATTGGCAACATCAGCGTCCTGCACGCGGACGGACGGGTGGGCGGCTTCGACACCGGGCCGGGCAATGTGCTGATGGACGGCTGGATCGGGCGCCATAAAGGCCTGGATTACGATGCCGATGGGGCCTGGGCCGCTGGCGGCAAGGTCGACCGCAGCCTGCTGGCCACGCTCCTGGCCGAACCCTACTTCTCCTTGCCTGCGCCCAAAAGCACGGGGCGCGACCTGTTTCACATGGAGTGGCTAGACGCCCGCCTGGCTGGCTACGATCATCTGGCCCCACAAGACATCCAGGCCACCCTGACTGCGCTGAGCGCGCACAGCATTGCCGCCGGCATCAAAAGCCAGGCCGACCAAGTGCAAGCTGTGTATGTGTGCGGTGGCGGCGCCTACAACGCGGCCTTGATGAGCGCGCTATCGGACGCCCTGGGAGGTACGGTACAGGTGGAATCGACCGCCGTGCTGGGCGTGGCGCCCAATCGGGTCGAGGCGCTCGCCTTCGCGTGGCTGGGCTACTGCTTCACGCAGCGCCTGCCGGGCAATCTTGCGGCAGTAACCGGAGCCAAGGGACCCAGAGTGCTGGGCGCCCTTTACCCCGCTTGACGCAAGCGCTGAGAGACTACTTAGACCGAGAACGAGGAGCCGCAACCGCAGGTCGAGGTAGCGGTCGGGTTCTTGATAACGAACTGGGCGCCTTCGAGGTCGTCCTTGTAGTCGATTTCGGCGCCCACCAGGTACTGATAGCTCATGGAATCGATCAGCAGCTGGACGCCGTTCTTGACCATGGTGGTGTCGTCTTCGTTGACGATTTCATCGAAGGTGAAGCCGTACTGGAAGCCTGAGCAGCCGCCGCCTTGCACGAATACGCGCAGTTTCAGGTCCGGATTGCCTTCTTCTTCGATCAACTGGGCAACCTTTTGGGCGGCGCTGTCAGTGAAGACGATTGGTGCGGACATGACGTCTTGCGGTTGGGCAACTGCATTCATTTGAAACTCCTACTGGTTAAAACACGTTCAGTCATTATAGACGTTTGGCTCCTCTCTCGCTTCAGAGACTGCAGTGAGGATGGGTTCATCAAACGCGTGAGGGTAAGTTCCGGCCGGCGCCAGGTGGAACAAGGGCTCCACCGAGCCCTGCTGATGGGTCAGGGTGCCGGCGACCGTGGCGCCATTGTGCATTTCCAGCGCCTTGTAGTGGACATTGCCTATAATGCGGCCCTTTGGCCGTAATTCAAGCATTTCCGTGGCGTAGACGTCGCCGGAAATGTAACCGTCCACTACCAGTGTTGCGCATCGAACATCGCCCTCGACCCGCGCGTGCTCGGAAATGACCAGGACGTTTTCGCTGCTTTCGCCGCCGATGACGTTGCCGTGGACCTCGCCATCGATGCGCAGACCGCCGGTAAAGCAGATGTCACCCTCGATCCGGGCCGAAATCCCGACCAGGCTGTCAATATCCGTTTTCGCGTTTCGACCAAACATGATGGCGCTCCTCAAAGTGGCAGGTTGCTGGAAAAGTGCACCTGCCCTGGGAACGGGCATGCGTGCGGAAAATGTGGGCGGCAAAGTGACCAGATTCTCAGTTTCAATTTACCCGCATCATTGCCGAGGTTCTTGATCTGCATCCCGAATCTTGCCAATACCTACACATTGTCCGCGCCGGCGCGAGCGCCGGTTCGACTTACGGAAGCAAAGCTATCTGCTTGAGGCCTTTCGTTTCCTCGAGGCCAAACATCAGGTTCATGCACTGGACTGCCTGGCCGGAAGCGCCCTTGACCAGGTTGTCCTGGACCACCAGAATCACGACGGTATTGCCGTTGCCGGGACGATGCAGGGCCAGGCGCAACATATTCGAGCCGCGGGTGGAGCGGGTCTCGGGATGCGAGCCGAACGGCATCACATCGACGAAAGCCGAATCCTGGTACTGCTGTTCGAACAGTGCCTGCAGCGCTTCATTGTCGATAGCACTGGTCAGGCGCGCATACAGGGTCGCATGCATGCCGCGAATCATCGGCACCAGGTGCGGGGTGAACACCAGATTGACCGGCATGCCCGTAAAGCGCTGCAGCTGGGCCACGGTTTCCGGGGTATGGCGGTGACCCGACACGCCGTAGGCCTTGAAATTGTCGCTCGACTCGGAGAACAGCGTGCCGATCTCGGCCTTGCGACCCGCGCCGGACACGCCCGACTTGGCATCAGCGATCAGGGCGCTGGTATCGATCAAGTTAGCCTTGAGCAGCGGGTAGAAGCCGATCTGCATCGTGGTCGGGTAGCAGCCAGGGTTGGCGATCAGGCGCGCACCCTTGATGGCCTCGCGGTTGAGTTCCGGCAAGCCATAAACGGCTTCTTCCAGCAATTGCGGGCAGGTGTGAGGAATCTTGTACCACTGTTCAAACGTGGCCTGGTCCTTGAGGCGGAAATCGGCGGCCAGGTCGATGACCTTGACGCCGGCAGCGAGCAGTTCAGGAGCCTGCGCCATGGCCACGCCATGCGGGGTGGCAAAAAAGACCACGTCGCATTGGGTCAGATCGACCTTGTCGGGTGCCGAAAACGCCAGATCGACATGGCCGCGCAAGGACGGAAACATATCCGCTACCGGCAGGCCGTCTTCCTTGCGCGAGGTGATGGCGGTAAGCTGCACATCGGGATGGACCGACAGCAGCCTCAACAGTTCCACGCCCGTGTAACCGGTACCGCCTACGATGCCAACTTTGATCATGCTGTGTTCCTTTTAGAATAACTTAAATAGCCAGAGCGGCAATTTTACCAGCGCAGCGCTTGCCCCGCCGCCACCTACATCACGCACTTGCGGGCGGGCGAAAAAAAGCCGCCAGACCTTGCGGTGGGCGGCTTGAATTGCTGCGCAGCTTGTGCGCAGCGGGAAACGAATTAACGCTTCGAGAATTGCTTTGCGCGACGTGCTTTGCGCAGACCAACTTTTTTACGCTCGACTTCACGTGCGTCACGGGTGACGAAACCGGCACGTGCCAGGTCGCCCTTCAGTGCTGCATCATAGTCGATCAGTGCGCGGGTGATACCGTGGCGTACTGCACCTGCCTGGCCGGACTCGCCGCCGCCATGCACATTGACCTTGATGTCAAAACGCTCGACGTTGCCGGTCAGTTCCAGCGGCTGGCGAATGACCATCAGGCCGGTTTCGCGCGAGAAGTAATCCGACGCTGGCTTGCCGTTGACGATGATTTGGCCAGTGCCAACTTTGATGAAGACGCGAGCGACTGCACTCTTGCGACGGCCGGTGCCGTAATTGTAGTTACCGATCATGTCAGCTCCTTACTTGAACAGAACGAGTGCTGCAGGTTGCTGGGCAGCGTGCGGATGGGAACCTTCCGCGTACACTTTGAGCTTCTTGATCATGGCGTAGCCAAGCGGACCCTTAGGCAGCATGCCCTTGACCGCTTTTTCCAGGGCGCGGCCCGGGAAACGCTCTTGCATTTTCTTGAAGTTGGTTTCGTAGATGCCGCCTGGATAACCGGAGTGACGGTAGTACGTCTTCTCGGTTGCCTTGGTGCCGGTAACGCGCAACTTGCCTGCATTGATCACGACGATGAAATCGCCGGTGTCGACGTGCGGAGTGAATTCTGGTTTGTGTTTGCCGCGCAGTCGGAGTGCCACTTCGCTGGCAACACGTCCGAGGACCAAGTCCGTCGCGTCAACCACGAACCAATCGCGCTGGACTTCATGTCCTTTAGCGGAAAAAGTTTTCATGTTGACTTCCTAATATGTAAATCGCTCAAATGGTGGTTCCGCTCTTGCTGCCCGCGGACTCTGCCTTATGTTCTTCCCTGAGCAAACGGGAAAGCCGGCTACTATAACCCGGATTCTGCTCTGCGGTCAAGTTCCCGGCTGCATTGCCCTCCCATCCGCAAGGTCCCGACTAGACCCAGCGCAAGAGGCCTTGCCTGCTGCCGCACTAGACTCTCCATCAGCATTGAAGTTGCCACAAGCCAACACCCCAACGCATCCGCCCCGGGGGTTGACTGCTGTCTTCACAGCAACTTAGTATGTCCCGGCATCCACCAAGGGGGAAACGAGTGAAATTGACCATGTTTGCGGCATTGTCCGCCCTGTGCGCCTCGGCGCTGGGGGCGCCGGTAATCCAGCAAGGGAAGAGCTGCCATCTCCCCGGGGCGGAAGAGGCCCTGCGCTGCGTGACCCTGCCGGTCGCGCTCGACTATGCCAAGCCTGGCCCCACGCTGCGGCTGCATGTGACCGTCGCCCCGGCCTTTCGCGAGTCGGCCCGCCCCGACCCCCTGTTCGTGCTGGCCGGCGGCCCCGGCCAGGCCGGTACCGACGTGCTGGTGCTGCTCAACCAGGTATTCCGGCGCACCCGCGCCGCCCGCGACATCGTCTTCATCGACCAGCGCGGCACCGGCCTGTCGGGCAAACTCGACTGCGAAAAAAAGCTGTCCGAGGAAGAGTTGAGCGAGGCTGAGATCGAGCGCGAAACCGACCTGTGCATCGCTAGCGTCAAGCAGCCGCTGGCAGCTTACAACACCGCCAACGCGGCGCGCGATATCGAGCAGGTGCGCCTGGCCTTGGGCTACGGCAAAGTGAACCTGTGGGGCGCTTCCTACGGCACCCGCTTGGCCCAGGCCTACGCGCGCGCCTATCCGGACCAGGTGCGCGCCCTGATCCTGGACGGGGTGGCGGCGCCCGATCAGGTGATCCCGGCGGGCGGACGCGATGGCCAGGCCGCGCTCGAATTGCTGTTTGCCCAGTGCGCAGCCGACAAGGCCTGCAACAAGGCCTACCCCACGCTGCGCAGCGATTTCGCCGCGCTCAGCGCCAAGGTCGCCGCCGGTCCGCTCCAGATCGAGCTGTCCGATCCGCGCACCGCGCGCCCCGTCAAAGTGCGCATGACGCGCGACCGCTTCCTGGCCACCGTGCATAACATCCTGTACAGCCCCCAGGACAGCCGCCGCCTGCCCTTCCTGATCCACAGCGCCTACAACGGCCGCTGGCAGCCCTTCGTTGCGCGCCGCAATGCTGCCAGCGACTTCTCGGCCGATGGCCCGGTGTCGCAGCTGATGTACCTGGCCGTAGTGTGCGCCGAAGACTATCCGCGCCTGACCCCGCAGCTGCGCGCCGCAGACAGCGCGCCGCTCACCGCGCCGCTGCTCGAACGGGTGGACTCCATGTGCGGCAAGGTCAAGGTGCCGGCCGTGGCCCTGAGCGTGCCCACGCCGATTGGCGCGCCGGTACTAATGCTCTCGGGCGCCATGGACCCGGTCACGCCGCCGCGCCGCGCCGAAGCTGCAGCCAAATTCATGGCCCGTCCACGCCACCTGGTGGTGGCCAACGCGGGCCACGGCATTTCACAGCTCGGCTGCGTGCCGCGCCTGCTGCGCGAATTTCTCGACAGGCCCGAGCGCGCCCTCGACAGCGCCTGCCTGAGCGAGATTCCAGCGCCGACCTTCCAGCTCGGCAGCGCCGGCCCCCAACCCTGATTAGCGAGGCAGCCATGATCGAAGTACACGACGTGCGAAAAAAATTCGGCAGCGTACAAGCGCTGGGCGGCGTCAGTTTCAGCGCGCGCGACGGCCAGATTACGGCCCTGCTGGGACCCAACGGGGCCGGCAAGACCACCCTGCTGCGCCTGCTGGTGGGCCTGCTCAAGCGCGACACCGGCAACATCATGATCGATGGCGCCGATCCCGAACGCGATCCGATGGCGGTACGCGCCAATATCGGTTTTCTTACCGACCAGTTCGGCTTGTACGAGCGCATGAGCACGCGCGAATACCTGGTCTACTTCGGCGAGCTCAATGGCATGGCGCCGGGCGCCGCCGATGCCCGCGTCGACGAGGTGTCGCAGCTGCTGGTGATGGACGATATTCTCGAGCGCCGCTCCAAAGGTTTTTCGCAGGGCCAGCGCATCAAGGTGGCGCTGGCGCGCACGCTGCTGCACCGGCCGCGCAACCTGCTGCTCGATGAACCGAGCCGCGGCCTGGACGTGATGAGCACGCGCGCCCTGCGCAGCGCCCTGACCGCGCTGCGCCAGGATGGCTGCTGCGTGATCATGGCCACCCACGTGATGCAGGAAGTGACCCACCTGTGCGACGACGTGATCGTGATCGCCAAGGGCCACACGGTGGCCCAAGGCTCGCCCCAGCAGCTGTGTCAGCGCACCGGCATCACCAACCTGGAAGACGCCTTCGTCAGCCTGGTGGGCACCGAGGAAGGAATCGCCGCATGAGATCGCGCCTGTTGATCGTCTACCTGAAAGAACTGCGCGAACACCTGCGCGACCGCCGCTCGCTGGCCATGGTGGCCCTGTTCGTGTTGATGTACCCAATCATGATGGGCTGGGGCTTGAACCACCTGATCGAGCGCGCCACCAAGCCCGAGCGCGAAGGCATGGAGCTGGCCGTCATCGGCGGCGCCCAAGCGCCCACGCTGATGGCCGCGCTCAAGCAAAAGAACGTGACGGTCAAACACGTCGCGACGATGGACGAGGCGGCCATCACCGAACTGCTGCGCGCGCGCAAGGCGGTGGCCCTGCTGCGGCTGGAGGACAGGTACGCCGACAATTACCAGGAAATGCGGCCCGCCAAAATCGAGCTGTGGTACGACTCGGCCAGCGATGACGGGCCGCGCCAGCGCGACATCGAGGAGGTCCTGAGCAGCTACAGTTCCAACATCGCCGGCGCGCGCCTGCTGGCCCACGGCGTCTCGCCGGCCACTCTGCAGCCGGTCAAGGTGCAGCGCTATGACACCGGCAGCAATGCTGCCCGTTCGGCCACCATGATCGGCGCCATGCTCGGCTTTCTGTTCCTGCCGGCCTTCCTGTGCTGCCTGTCGGCCGCGGTGGACAGCACCGCCGGCGAGCGCGAACGCCGTTCGCTCGAGGTTCTCATGGCGCAGCCGGTCTATCCGCTGGCGCTGGTAAGCGGCAAATGGCTGGCGGCCGGCACGCTCTCGATCGTGGGCATCACGCTCGAACTGGCGCTGGCGCACGCGGTTCTGAGCTGGCTGCCGCTGGAAGAAATTGGCATGTCTTGGCGCGTCACCAGCTTCAGCCTGGCCATGGTGTGCGTAGCTGCCGTGCCGCTGTCGCTGTTTGCCGCCGCCGCCCAGATTGCGCTGGCGATGAACTCCAAGTCATTCAAGGAAGCGCAAAGCGTGCTCAGTATCTTTACGCTGGTGCCGATGCTGCCCGGCCTGGCGGTGTCGATGCTCGAACTCGATACCGCCGACTGGATGTACACGGTGCCGATGCTGGCTAACCAGACCTTGCTGCGCGAGCTGGCCAAGGGGCAGGAGATGGGCATGCTGCCCTTTGCGCTGACCTTTCTGAGCTCTTTGCTGCCCGCGCTGGCGATCATCCTGTTCGCCAGCTGGCGCATGAAGAGCGAGCGCTACGTGCTGGCGGTGTGAGCGCCGTCAGCGCACCAGGCTGGCCTGCTTTACAATAAGGCGATCGCGCACAAGGGAGAAACGCATGGAAGTCAAAGTGAGCTGGAACGGCCCGTCGGGAATGAGTTTCAGGGCCCAGACCGGGTCGGGCCATATGGTGAGCATGGACGGCGCGCCCGAAGGCGGCGGGCATAACCTGGCGCCGCGGCCCATGGAGATGGTCTTGCTGGGCACGGGCGGCTGCACCGCTTACGATGTGGTGCTGATTTTAAAACGCGGACGCGAAGACGTGCGCGGATGCGAGGTCACGCTCAAGGCCGAACGCGCCGACACCGACCCCAAGGTCTTCACCCGGATTCACTTCCACTTTGTGGTCACCGGCAAGGCGCTCAAGCCGACCACGGTGGAGCGCGCAGTAAGCCTGTCGCACGACAAATACTGCTCGGCCTCGATCATGCTGGCCAAGACGGCTGAAATCACCCATTCGTTCGAGATTGTAGAGGGCTGATCAGTGCGCCTTGCGCCGGCGGTGTTGGTAACGCTGTTTCGATGTGCTATGGGCACCCGCCTGCGCGGGTGAGACGAAATTAATAGCGCTCGCCCACGTAGCGCATTACTGCAAAATACACCGTCACGCGCAGGTGGGTGCGCATAGCACATGTATTAAATAGAGCTCGCCCAGGCAGCGCATTACCGCAAAATCCACCGTCCCACCCGCGCAGGCGAGTGCCCATAGCACAGTAATCAATAGAGATCGCCCACGTAGCGCATTACCGCAAAATCCACCGTCTCACCCGCGCAGGCGGGTGCCCATAGCACCTTTGAATAGCGATACGCCCCCGGCGGCATGCAGCGTGTTCAAATGTAATACGCCGTCGTGGTCATGACCTTGGCCATGACCGACATGGCCGCCTTGACCGGCGCCGGCGCTTCCTCGGCGCCCAGCTGCAGCGCCGCCTGGCCATGGGCCGCCTCGTCGCTCTTCATTTGTTCCACGATGGCGCGCGACTTGGCGTCCTGCACAGGCAATTGATCGAGGTGGCCATTCAGGTGCTCCTCCACCTGGCGTTCAGTTTCCACCACAAAGCCCAGGCTGCGGCGGTCGCCCAGCTGGGCCGCCAGCGTGCCCATTGCGTAGGCCCCGGCATACCACAGCGGATTGAGCAGACTCGGTTGCGAGCCCAGCTCGGTCAGACGCTGGGCGGTCCAGGCCAGGTGGTCCTCTTCCTCGCGCCCGGCCTGCGCGAACTGGGCGCGCATGGTCTCGCTCTTGGCAAAGCGCGCCTGCGAGTTGTACAGGGCCTGGGCGCAGACCTCGCCCACGTGGTTGACGCGCATCAGGCCTGCGCTGTGGCGCTGCTCGGCCGCGTCGAGCTGACCGTCGGCCGCGTGCGCCGCCGGATTGGGACGCGAGGCAAAGGCCACCCCGCCGATGACGCGCAGGGCCCGGTCCACACCGACGATCAGTTGGTCGAGCGGATTGATTGAGCGGTTTTCAGACATGGCGCGGCTCCGGGACAAAAAACCCATTATAAGACCTCGCGCGCAGACACTGCGCCAGCCTCGCCAGCGGCCACATTCGGTTCGCGCGCGCGCGCTGGCGGGCATTATATGCACATATCTTCGCCCATCTGTGCTGCATTGCGCCTTGCACTGGAGAATTTGAGCGTGCTACCCTCTTGCTTTAATCGTTTTAGGAACCGCCATGATCGAGGTAAAAGGACTGGCCAAGCGTTTTGCGATGCCGGTCCACAAAGAGCGGCGCCAGCGCCAGCGCGATCCGCGCGAGCATGATGGCTGGTTCCACGCGGTGCGCGACGTGTCGTTTACCTGCGCCCCGGGTGAGGTACTGGGCCTGCTCGGCCCCAATGGCGCCGGCAAGACCACCACCTTGCGTATCCTCTCGACCGCCCTGCGCCCTGACGCGGGCAGCGCCCATATCAACGAGATCGACATCCTGGCGCAGCCCCTGCTGGCGCGCCAGAAGATTGGCTTTTTGTCGGGCAGCACCGGTCTGTATGGACGCCTGTCGGCGCGCGAGAATGTCGAATACTTCGGGCGCCTGCATGGCATGGCCCCCGATCTGCTCAAGCGCCGCTGCGATCAGCTGTTCGAGCAGCTCCAGATGCACGAATATGCGCACAAGCGCGCCGACCATCTCTCGACCGGCATGAAGCAAAAATGCGCAATCGCGCGCACCGTGATTCACGATCCGCAGATCGTGATCCTGGACGAACCGACCACCGGGCTCGACGTCATGTCAGCCAAGATTCTGCTCGACTTTATCGCCAGCTACAAGGCGCTTGGCATCCCGCTGATTTTTTCGACGCACCACCTGCACGAGGTGGAAAAGCTGTGCGACCGGGTGTGCGTCATCAACCACGGCAAGACCGCCTTCAACGGCAGCCTGGCGCAGCTGCGCCATCTTGGCAAGAGCGACGATCTGTACGACGCTTTTGTCCACGTCATCAACGAGGAAGAGTAAGCATGTGGACCGTCTATCTCAAGGAATTGCTCGAACTCATACGCGACCGCAAAACCCTCATATTTACCATCCTGGTGCCCATCATCGTCATGCCCCTGATCTTTGGCGGCATGGGCTATCTGACCACGGCGATGTTCAAGAAATCCGAAGTGGCCGAGCTGACCTACGCGGTGTTCGGCAAGCAGTACGCGCCCGCCCTGTCGGCGCGCTTTGCCGCCGACAAGGGCTTTCGTGAAGTCGCGCTGGCCGACCCTGGCGACATCAAGAAGGCCATCGACGCAGAAAAGATCAAGTTTGCGCTGGTGATCCCGCCCGGCTTCGAGCAGCAGCTCGGGGCCCACCAGCAGGTCGGCGTGGCCCTTCACTACAACAATGCCGTGGCGGTCGACCTGACCCGCAAGCGCGTCACCACCATCATCGACGCCCATAACGCGGCCCTGCGCGAAGCCGCCCTGTCGGCCCTGCACATGAGCAAAGCCGAACTGCGCTTCGCGCTCAACCCGATCCGCCTGGAGGAGCATTCCACTGCCGGCAACCGCGAGCGCATGGGCGCCATCCTGGGCGGCTTCCTGCCCTACATCCTGCTGATGGTCTGCCTGATGGCGGCCATGTATCCGGCGATCGACCTGGGCGCGGGCGAGAAGGAACGCGGCACGCTCGAAACGCTGCTGCTCGCGCCCATTCCGCGCAGCTCGCTGGTGCTGGCCAAATTCCTGGTGCTGTTTACGGTGGGCCTGGTGTCGGCCCTGTTGATGGTGGTGACCATGGGCGTCATGCTGACCCTGTTCGCCGGCTCGCTGCAAGGACAGCTGCAGCAAATGGTGCGCGCGGTGGGCGCGCTCGACCTGTTGATGGTGGCCCTGATGCTGCTGCCTACGGCCGCCATTTTCGCCTCGATCCTGCTGGCCATTTCCATCTACGCCAAGAGCTACAAGGAAGCCACAGGCATGATTTCTCCGCTGATGATGCTGTTGATTCTGCCGATCGGCATTGCCATGCTGCCTGGCGTGGAGCTGAACTGGTTCTGGTCGATGGTGCCGCTGACGAACGTGTCCCTGGCCATGAAAGAGCTGGTCAAAGGCACCATGGACTACCGCATGTTCGCCGCCATCCTGTTCTCGACTACGCTGATCGCCGGCCTGCTGCTGGCATGGTGCCGCTGGTTCTTTACCCGCGAAGTGGTGTTGTTCCGCAATTAGGCAACCCAGATTGCAGCCTCCCCCGCCCTGCCCCAGGGCGGCAGGGAGCGTCAATACGAACTGTAAATGTAGCGGCCAGCCCGCCAACTACTCCCCTGATCGTGCACTCCAGGGCCGCCAAACTGCCGTGTATCGCAAGGCCCCGACCGGGCGGCGTCAAATTTTATACAATGCAACTATAGAAAAAGTGCGCCGGTACTGCCGAGCCCACGGAACTGCACAGGATCAGGAGTCAGGCAATGGAATTACGCATCCGCAACTTGTCCAAGACCTACGCCAATGGCGTAGTGGCGCTGGACAAGGTCACGCTTACCATCCCCACCGGGATGTTCGGCCTGCTCGGCCCGAACGGGGCCGGCAAGTCGACCCTGATGCGCACCCTGGCCACCTTGCAGGAATGCGATTCAGGTTCGGTGTTCTTTGGCGACTACGACGTGCTCGATGAAAAGGACGAGATCCGGCGCCTGCTCGGCTACCTGCCGCAGGACTTCGGGGTCTACCCCAAGGTCACGGCCTACGAAATGCTGGACCACTTCGCTGTGCTCAAGGGCCTGTCGAACCGGGCCCGGCGGCGCGAAGTCGTCGACGGCCTGCTGCAGCAGACCAATCTGTTCGACGTGCGCAACCAGCGCCTGGGCGGCTTTTCGGGCGGCATGCGCCAGCGCTTCGGGATTGCCCAGGCCCTGCTGGGCGACCCTCAACTGATCATCGTCGACGAGCCCACCGCCGGCCTGGACCCGCAGGAACGGGTACGTTTTCATAATCTCCTGTCCGATATCGGCCAGGACAAGACCGTGATCCTGTCGACCCACATCGTGTCGGACGTGTCGGACCTGTGCG
>JAZKGU010000023.1:0-175790 GCA_040385745.1 Pseudomonadota bacterium | reverse complement strand
CGATCATGCTGATCATTCGCAACCAGGACCAGCGCAGCAAGGATTACGGCAATATTGTCGAAAGTTTCAGGCCGGGACACGCCGACTACACCTACTGGCATAAGTATGGCGTGCGCGACCCGCGCGGCGGCGGCCGCTCGTCGGCGCGTCTGACCGCGCCCGTGGTGGGCGCGGCCGCCGTGGCACGCAAGTGGCTGCACCAGCAGTACGGCACAGTATTCCACGGCTGCATGAGCCAGCTGGGGGACATCGTGGTGCCGTTCCAGTCCTTCGAACACGTGCATCAGAATCCATTTTTTGCCGCCACCGGCGACGCCGATCTGATCGCCAGCATGGAAACTGCAATGGACGCCTTGCGCCGCGACGGCGATTCGATCGGCGCCCGCATCGACGTGGTAGCCAGCAATGTGCCGGTAGGCCTGGGCCAGCCGATCTACGATAAGCTCGACGCCGACATCGCCTACGCCATGATGGGCATTAACGCCGTCAAGGGCGTGGAGATCGGCGCCGGCTTCAAGGCGGTGGCGCAGCGCGGCTCCGAGCACGGCGACGAACTGACTCCGCAGGGCTTCGTGGGCAATAACGCGGGCGGGGTGCTGGGCGGGATTTCAACCGGCCAGGACATCACGGTCTCGATCGCCATCAAGCCGACCTCCTCGATCCGCACTCCGCGCCGTTCAATCGACAAGGAAGGCAAACCTGTCATGGTCGAGACCTTCGGCCGCCACGATCCCTGCGTGGGCATCCGCGCCACCCCGATTGCCGAAGCCATGCTGGCCCTGGTGCTGATCGACCACGCGTTGATGCAGCGTGCCCAGTGCGGCGATGTCAAGGTCGCCACTCCAAGAATCCAGTAACCGGGCCGACCGACTCTTGAGCACCAAGATGCCGGCGCAGTACCGCCACTTTTCGCTGTTCCTGTTTTTCTACTTTGCGCACGCGGGCACCTTCATTACGTATGCGGCGCTATTTTTTGCCGCGCGCGGTATGAGCGTGCCGCAAATCGGCGTGCTGCTCGCGCTGGTGCAGGTCATGCGCATCCTCGGCCCCAATCTGTGGGGCTGGGTGGCCGACCATAGCGGCCAGCGTGTCATGGTGCTGCGCCTGACCGGCTGCGCCGCGCTGCTCTCGTTCGGGGGCATGTTCGTGGCCGATTCCTTTCCCGAATTTATCATCGCGATGGTGATGCTCAATCTGTTCACCAGTGCCCAGACGCCGCTGGGCGAAGCGCTCATGCTCACCGAAATGCGCGGCGACCTGAGTCACTACGGGCGGGTGCGGCTGTGGGGCTCGATCGGCTTTATCGTCGCGGTGTCGGCGGCCGGCTACCTGCTCGAGTGGTTCGGTGTCGACGCGCTGCCGACGATAGCCGGCCTGTTGCTGATGATGGTGGTGTGCGCCAGCCTGGCCTTGCCCAACACGGCGCCGGGCGCCACGGCCCATGCCCGTGCGCCGCTGCTGCAGGTAATGCGCGCGCCGGGCGTGTGGAGCTTTTTTGTGTCGGTCGCGCTGATGTGCGCGGCCCACATGGCCCTGTATGCCTTCTATTCGCTGTACCTGGAGCGGGCCGGCTACAGCAAGGCGGTGATTGGCATGATGTGGGCCTTGGGGGTGATGGCCGAGGTCGTGTTTTTCTATTTCCAGGCGCGCGTGTTCGCCCGTTTCAGTGCGCGCAGCGTGATGCTGGTGGCCTTTGGCGTGGCGGTGCTGCGCTTTACCATCATCGGCGCGGGCGCCGATTTTCTGTGGGTGCTGATCGCGGCGCAGATGATGCATGCCGTCACTTTCGGGGCCCACCATTCGGCACTGGTGCAAACCATGCAGACCTGGTTTTCCGGACCGCTGCAGGCGCGCGGCCAGGCCCTGTACACCAGCATTGGCTACGGCATCGGCGGCACCCTGGGCGGCCTGTTCATGTCGGCCTGCTGGGATAAAATCAGCCCGGAAGCGATGTTTTATGCAGCGGCCGGCCTGGCGCTGGCTGGCATGGGCGCGGCTGCCCTGTCGTTTGGCAGCCAGGCTGGCGCCACTCGTGGCAAAATCGCATAAGCGATCATCTTTGTCCATGCCAGGAGTCAGGCACCATGCATTTCGACACCCATGAAGTATTTAACCAGGCTGCGCCGTTTCAGGATGTGAATCTGTTTTCCTGCGACCCGGCCCTGCAGGAAGCGCTGGTGCGCGAGGGTGCCGCATGGGCAAGGCCCGAGCTGGCGGCGCTTGGTGCGCGGCTGGGCAGCGCCGAGGTGCTCGACCTGGGCCGCCTGGCCAATCTTCATCCTCCACGGCTGCAATCGTTCGACCGCAGCGGCAGACGCATCGACGAAGTCGAGTTCCATCCGGCCTGGCACCGGCTGATGGCGCTCATGATCGAGACCGGCGCGCACGCAGCGCCGTGGGATTCCGGCAAGGCCGGCGCCCAGGTGGCGCGCGCAGCCCAGTATCTGCTGTTCGGCCAGGTCGAAAACGGCGCTCAGTGTCCCGTCACCATGACCTACGCCTGCGTGCCGGCGCTGCGCCAGGCCGGCGCCATCGGTGCCAAATGGCTGCCCAGGATCCTGTCGCGCCAGTACGATCCGCGCTCGCTGCCGATCGAACAAAAGCGCGGCGCGCTGGTCGGGATGGGCATGACTGAGAAGCAGGGCGGTACCGACGTGCGCGCCAATACCACGCGGGCCGAGCCGCTCGATCCGGCCCAGGCGTTCAGCCGTTTTGGCGACGAAGGCGAGGGCGCCTGGCGCATCGTCGGGCACAAGTGGTTTTTCTCGGCGCCCCAGTCCGACGCGCACCTGGTGCTGGCCCAGACCGATGAGCAGGGCAGCGCCGGCCTGTCCTGTTTTTTCGTGCCGCGCTATCTGCCCGATGGCAGCCGCAACGCGATCCGGGTGCAGCGCCTCAAGGATAAGCTGGGCAACCGCTCGAATGCATCTTCTGAAGTGGAGTTTTGCGACGCGGTCGGCTGGTTGCTGGGCAAGGTGGGGCGCGGCATCCCGACCATCATGGAAATGGGCGGCTATACGCGCCTTGACTGCGTGGTAGGCACGGCCGGCATCATGCGCGCCGCGCTGACCCACGCACTGCATCATGCGCGCCAGCGCGCCGCGTTCGGACGCAAGCTGGCCGAGCAGCCGCTGATGCAGAACGTGCTGGCCGACCTGGCCCTCGAATCGGAGGCGGCAACCGCGTTCGCCATGCGCCTGGCGCGTTGTTTTGACCAGCAGGACGATCCGGCCCAGGTGCTGCTGGGGCGCATCCTGACCCCGGCCGGAAAGTACTGGCTGTGCAAGCGCGGCCCGGCCTTTGGCGCCGAGGCCATGGAGGTCATGGGCGGCAACGGCTATGTCGAGGACGGCCCGCTGGCGCGCCTGTACCGCGAGTTTCCCGTCAATTCAATCTGGGAAGGCTCGGGCAATGTGATGTGCCTCGATGTGCTGCGCGCGTTCGGCAAAACGCCGGCCGCACGCGAGGCGCTGGCCGCTGAACTGGCGCTGGCCGGCAGCGCCAGTCCAGCCATGAACAGCTACACTGCGCGCCTGCTGGCCGATCTGGAAGGCATGCAGGGCGACGAGTTCGGGGCGCGCCGGCTGGCCGAGCGCATCGTGCTGGCGGTGCAGGGCGCGCTGCTGCTGCGCCACGCGCCGGCTTGCGTGTCGGAGGCGTTCATTGCCTCGCGCATCGCCGCCGAGGTGGGCGGCGCCTTCGGGCGCCTGCCGGCGGGCGTTGACTGCGCTGCGATTCTGGCGCGCGCTTTGCCGCCGCCGGCGGCGCCATGCTTATAATATAAGTATATTCGCCAAATTGCGGACAAACGCGCCTGCGGCTGGGATAATGCCGGATAAGCCACAACAATGAAGCCGACGACATGAAACAAGATCCACGTTTTCCCAACCTGTTCATCCTGAACCATCCGCTGATTCAGCACAAGCTGTCGCACATGCGCGAGCGCGATACCTCGACCCGCACCTTTCGCGAACTGCTCAAGGAGATCACGCTCCTGATGGGCTACGAGATCACACGCGACCTGCCGCTCACCACCCGCAAGATCGAGACCCCGCTTGAAACCATCGATGCGCCCGTCATCGCCGGCAAAAAGCTGGCCATCGTGCCGATCCTGCGCGCCGGTATCGGCATGAGCGACGGCCTGCTCGAGCTGGTGCCGTCGGCGCGGGTCGGGCACGTGGGTGTGTTTCGCGATCCCGAGACCCACAAGCCGGTCGAGTACCTGGTGCGTCTGCCCGATACCTCGGACCGCATTTTCATCCTGTGCGACCCGATGGTGGCAACCGGTAATTCGGCGGTGCACGCGGTCGACGTGCTCAAAAAGCGCGGCGTGACCGACGACCAGATCATTTTCCTGGCCCTGGTGTGCGCACCGGAAGGCGTGCAGGTGTTCCAGGATGCGCATCCGAACGTGAAGCTGTACGTGGCCTCGCTCGATTCGCATCTGAACGATCACGCTTACATCGTTCCCGGCCTGGGCGACGCGGGCGACCGTATTTTCGGCACCAAGTAAAGTCAATGGCGACACCGATCGACCGGGAGTTTTTCGCGCGCCTCAGTGCGCTCAACGATAAATTCGCCGCCGGCGTGCCGGCCACCGTCGCGCGCCTGAAAAACCAGCGCGCGCTGTTCGACCCGCGCGCGCCGGATGCGGCAGCTCTCAAGGAAATCCACGAAATCCTGCACACCATTGCCGGCTCGGCGGCCACGTTCGGCTTTCGCATGTTCGGCCAGCAGGCCCGCAACCTGGAGCAAAGCCTGCGTGTGCTGGTGGTGTTCGAGCAGGTCGCCGCGGCCGACTGGGAGCGCTGGCTGCTCGCTTTTGACGAGTTCATCGCCTGGGCCGAACTGGATGCGCGCGCCAGCATTTATCCGGATCGGTCATTATCATGAGCACAAGCTGCAATGCTTGGGAATGAGCATAAGCAACAACACGAGCGCGGATCGTTTGATCTTGCGCAAACTTCGACAGCATCGATGCCCTATATTCGACGTACTGCCGCTGCAAATGCCTTGTCTGAATAGTTGATTAATTGAATTATTAAGGCCGCATCAGGTTTATTTTGCAGAGAACGTGTTTTTTATGTTTTATTCGGTATAATGCGGGATCGTTGGATTCGAGGTAGTAGTGCAGTCTGTCTGTCATTTCTTTCTTGCTTCTTCAAACGATCTAAAACGGGCGCAAGCCCAACTTAACTGAAATAGGAAATTGTAATGGCAACTGGCATCGTAAAATGGTTCAATGATTCGAAGGGCTTCGGCTTTATCACCCCTGACGAAGGCGGCGAAGATCTGTTCGCTCACTTCTCGGCTATCCAGTCGAACGGCTTCAAATCTTTGCAAGAGAACCAGCGCGTCTCTTTCGAAGTAACCGCTGGCCCTAAAGGCAAGCAAGCTTCGAACATTCAGCCAATCTAATCGCTGAGTCAACGACAAAAAAATCCTCGGTTTCCGGGGATTTTTTTTGTCTATTGTTTTTGCAAGTCCCCCTACATCGCCTAGTCGCCGCCCTTGCGCCAATAGCCAGGCTGCGCGTACGCGTGCCGTAAAAAATCCACGAAAGCCCTGATGCGCAAGGGTAGATGGCGCCGCTGCGCGAATACCGCGTAGATATCGTTGCCCGGCGCCGCAAACTGGTCCAGCACGGTGCGCAGGCGCCCGTCCTCGATTTCAGCGTGCACTTCCCACATCGAACGCCAGGCCAGGCCGCGCCCCGCCAGCGCCCAGTCATGCAGTACCGCGCCATCGTTGCACATCATATTGCCGCTCACTTTCAGCGTCACCAGCTTGCCGTTATCGCGAAAGGTCCAGCCTCGCTGGCTGCCTTCGCTGCTGATGGCCAGGCAGTTGTGGCGCGCCAGGTCGGCCAGCGTGCGCGGCGTACCGTGGCGCTTGAGGTAGGCAGGCGTGGCCACCAGCACGCGCTGGTTATCGGCCAGTTTGACGCCCACCAGGGTCGAGTCTTCCAGGCGGGCGATGCGAATGGCCACGTCGACGCCTTCGCCCACCACATCGACCACACGGTCGTTCAGATTGAGATTGACCGTCACGTCGCGGTGCTCGGCCAGGAAGGAGGGGAGCAGGGGCGCTACGTGCTGGCGCCCGAAGCCGGCCGGCGCCGATACCAGCAGGCGCCCGCTGGCTTTGGCGCTGCGTTCGGCCACGGCGGCCTCGGCCTCTTCGAGCTCGGCCAGGATGCGCTGGCAATCCTCGAGGAAGGCCGTGCCTTCGTTGGTGAGCACCAGTTTGCGTGTGGTACGGGCCAGCAGCTTGACGCCCAGGCGCGCTTCGAGCGCGTCGAGGCGGCGCCCGATCATGGCCGGGGCGATGCCTTCGGCCCGGGCTGCGGCCGACAGGCTGCCGCGCGCCACTACGTCGACGAAAGTGGAAATCTGCCGGAACTGCCCCACGCCTTCCTTTCCTCATCTATGACAAAAACGCACAGATGAATGTATAAATTGTCTCGTTTAGCTATCTGATAGTGAATATACTAGAACACAGACGAACTACCCAGCCATTCCCGATCTTTTTTCCCCTTACAGGAGCAGTCATGACCCTCGCACTCCCAACCGGCATGCAAATCAGCGCCGACATCAAGCCCGGCTACGATCAGATCCTCACGCCCGAAGCGCTGGCCCTGGTGGCCAAGCTGACGCGCGCGTTCGAACCACGCCGCCAGGAATTGCTGGCCGCGCGCGTGGAACGCGCCAAGCGCCTCGACGCCGGCGAGCGTCCCGACTTTCTGGCCGAGACAGCGCACATCCGCGCCGGCGACTGGAAAATTGCGCCAATTCCGCCGGCGCTGGAATGCCGCCGGGTCGAGATCACCGGGCCGGTCGAGCGCAAGATGGTCATCAACGCCTTCAATTCGGGCGCGGACAGCTACATGACCGACTTCGAAGACTCCAACACGCCCAACTGGGATAACCAGATCACCGGCCAGATCAATATGAAGGATGCTGTACGGCGCACGATCTCGCTGGAGCAGAACGGCAAAGTGTACAAGCTCAATGACAAGATCGCGACCCTGGTGGTGCGTCCGCGCGGCTGGCATCTCGACGAAAAGCACGTGCTGGTCGACGGCAAGCGCATCTCCGGCGGCATCTTCGACTTCGCGCTGTTCATGGTGCACAACGCCAAGGAGCAGCTGGCGCGCGGCGCCGGTCCCTATTTCTACCTGCCCAAGATGGAATCGCACCTCGAAGCGCGCCTGTGGAACGATATTTTCGTCATGACCCAGCAAGAGCTGGGCCTGGCCCAGGGCACCATCAAGGCCACGGTGCTGATCGAGACCATTCTTGCGGCATTCGAAATGGATGAAATCCTGTACGAACTGCGCGAGCATAGCTCGGGCCTGAACGCGGGCCGCTGGGACTACATCTTCTCATGCATCAAAAAATTCAAGCTCGATAAAGACTTCTGCCTGGCCGATCGCCCCAAAGTGACGATGACGTCGCCATTCATGCGCGCCTACGCTCTACTGCTGCTCAAGACCTGCCACAAGCGCGGCGCACCGGCCATCGGCGGCATGGCGGCGCTGATCCCGATCAAGAACGACCCCGAGAGGAACGAAGTCGCCATGGGCGGCGTACGCAACGACAAGGCGCGCGACGCGACCGATGGCTACGACGGCGGCTGGGTAGCGCACCCTGGCCTGGTCGACCTGGCGATGGCAGAATTCACCAAGGTGCTGGGCGATCGGCCCAACCAGATCGACAAGCAGCGCCCCGACGTCAACGTCACCGCCCAGGAACTGCTGGACTTCAAGCCGGAAGCGCCGATCACGGAAGCGGGTCTGCGCTACAACATCAACGTCGGCATTCATTACCTTGGCAGCTGGCTGGCCGGTAACGGCTGTGTGCCGATTCATAACCTGATGGAGGATGCTGCCACTGCGGAGATCAGCCGCTCGCAGGTATGGCAGTGGATCCGCTCGACCAAGGGGGTGCTTGACGATGGCCGCAAGGTCAGCGCCGAGATGGTGCGCGCGATGATCCCGGAGGAGCTGGCCAAGGTCAAGGAAGTGGCGCCAAACGGTGATAGCCCGACCTACGCGCGGGCGGCCCAGATCTTCGAAGAGATGTCGACTTCGGAGCAGTTTGCCGAATTCCTGACGCTGCCTTTGTACGAAGAGATTTAAGGCCTGCGCATTGCGTCGATCACGCGCGCAGCAGGCTGGCCGCGCGTTCGAGCACCAGTGCCGCAAATTCGTCGGCCGGCACGGCCGGGCTCAGATAGAAACCTTGCAGCATGTCGCAATGGAGCGAGCGCAGGTAGTGTAACTGCGCTTCCGTTTCCACGCCTTCGGCCACCACTTCCAGTCTCAAACTATGCGCCAGCGCGATGATGCCGGCGATGATGGCCGCGTCGTCAGCATCGTGTGGCACGTCGCGCACAAAGGAGCGGTCGATCTTGATGATGTCGACCGGGAAGCGCTTGAGGTAGGACAGCGATGAGTAGCCAGTGCCGAAGTCGTCGATCGACAGGCGCAGACCCAAAGAACGCAGGCGGTGCAGCGCCTGCAGGGTGTCCTCGGCCTGTTCCATCAGGGTGCTCTCGGTGATTTCGAGCTCGAGCAGCGCGGCCGGCAGGCCGGTTTCAGCCAGGATCTGTTCGACGATTTGCGCGAAATTCTTTTGCAGCAGCTGGCGTACCGACAGATTGACCGCCACCCGCAATGGCGGCAGCCCCTGGTCGATCCAGGCGCGCAGCTGCGCGCAGGCGCGCCGCAGCACGAACTCGCCCAGCGGATTGATCAGACCAGTTTCTTCGGCCAGCGCGATGAATTCGTTGGGCGGCACGATTCCGCGTACCGGGTGCTGCCAGCGCACCAGGGCTTCCATGCCGATGATGCGCTGACTGTCGACCAGGGCCTGGGGCTGGTAATACACATCGAGTTCCTGGTTGTCGAGCGCGCGCCGCAGGTCGCTCTCGAGCCGCACGTGCTCGGAAATGGTCTGTTCCATCGACGCTTCGTAGAACTGGAAGCCGCTATTGGTTTTCTTGGCGCGGTACATGGCGCTGTCGGCATGCTTGACCAGGGTGGGCACATCCAGACCGTCGCTCGGATACATGGCGATGCCAACGCTGCTGGTGACGAAGATGTCATGGCCGTCGATATTGAAAGGCGCCGCCAGCACCCGGCAGATGTTCTGGGCGGCGCTGGCGGCCGGTGCGGGATCGGCGATATCGCCCAGCACCACGGTAAATTCATCGCCGCCCAGGCGCGCGAGCACGTCCACGCTGCGTACTGTGCGGCGCACACGTTGGGCCACCGCGACCAGCAGGCGGTCGCCCACATCGTGGCCAAGATTGTCGTTGACGTACTTGAAGCGGTCCAGGTCCATGAACAGCACAGCGAGCTTGGTGTTGTCGCTGCGAGCCTGGCTGATTGCCTGGCCGAGCAGGTCGAAAAACAGGGTGCGATTGGGCAGCCCGGTCAGCAGGTCGTTGTAGGCCAGGTGGCGAATGCGCTTTTCAGCGCGGTTGGCCTCGATAATGCGGCGCACCCGCTGCGACAGCACGGCGTAGTGGATCGGCTTGGGAATATAGTCGCTAGCGCCGGCGGCAAAGGCCCGCTCGACCGAGGAATTGTCGTCGAGCGCGGTGATCATCAGGACCGGAATGGCGCGCCCACCGGGCAGTTCCTGCATGCGGGCACACGCAGTGAAACCGTCCATGACCGGCATGACCGCGTCCATCAGGATGACATCGGGCTGGAAGCGCCGCAACATCATCAGCGCCTGGGCGCCGTCGGCCGCTTCCTCGACCCGGAACCCGTCGCGCTGCAGCGTGTGGCGCAAGGTACTGCGGGTGCTGCGGTCGTCATCGACGATCAGCACCTGCGGCGTGTCGTCGGCCTCGCCGGCGCTGCGCAGATCTTCGCCGCCCACTTCGCGCGCCAGCAGGCCGGCCACAGCGTTGTAGGCGATGCGCAGGCGCGGCAGCAGCGGCGCTATGCGCTCGGGATGGCCGGCCAGCGCGTGCTCCTCGGCTTCCCTGGCCAAGCCGGCAAGGGTGCTGGCGCCCAGGTTGCCCGACGCGCCCTTGATGGCGTGGGCTTTGGCGCGGGCAAGCTCGGCGTCGCGCGCGTGCACCGCCGTTTCCAGTTCGAGCAGATAGTGCGGGGTATCTTCCAAAAATGGGCTAAGCGCTTGCGGCAGTGATGCCCCCATGATCGCGCGCAGCCTGGCAAACGCCAACTGGTCGAGCGGGGGCTCGCTGCCCTCGTCGAGATCCGTAGAGGAACCCTGCTGTTCGCCGCCGGGCAGCCAGCGCTCCAGTTTCTGGCGCAGTTCCACCAGGGTGATGGGTTTGGCCAGATAGTCGTCCATGCCGGCTGCCAGGCATTTGTCGGCGTCGCCGGGCTGGGTGTTGGCCGTCATGGCCACCAGCGGGGTGCGCTTGCCCGACTGCGCCTCGTGTTCGCGGATGTGGGCGGTGGCCTGGTAGCCGTCCATCTCCGGCATGCTGCAGTCCATCAAAATGAGGTCGAAGTCGCCGGCGCGCACCGCCTCGAGCGCTTCGCGGCCGTTGGAGGCGAATTCGCAGGAACAGCCGTTCATGGCCAGCATCCCGGCCGCGACCATCTGGTTGGTGCGGTTATCCTCGGCCACCAGGATCCGGAAGCGCTGGCGGCTGGCCGGCGCTTGCGCACGCGCGTGCTGCGGCGCGACAGGTCCGGCCAGCAGTTCCTCGATCAAGTCGAGCAGACGCTGTGCGCGCACCGGCTTGCCCAGCGCGGCGTAGCCGTCGACCAGGGTAGCGCCCGAGGGCGAGCCGAAACGGTCCAGTATCAGCACGTGCGTGCCCGGGGCCTGGGTTTCAATTTGGTGCGCCAGATCCTTGCCGTCGTCGTCGAGCGCGCCGATGTCCATGATCACCAGGCGATAGGGCCTGGCCTCCTGCTTGCCGACACCGAGCTTGAGCAGCGCCTCGCCGCCCCAGCGCGTGGCGTGGCACTCCATGCCGTGACGGACCAGGGTCTGCTCGAGAAAGCTGCGCACGATCGGGCTTTGATCGACCACGATCACGCGCAACCCGGCCAGGCTATCGTGCGCGACGCGCTGCTGCGCTCCAAATGCGGGCTTGAGCGCGGCGGAAAATGTAAAGCTGCTGCCTTCACCGAGCGCGCTGACAACCTGGATGTCGCCGCCCATCAGTCCGACCAGCTGCTTGCAGATGGCCAGGCCCAGACCGGTGCCGCCGTATTTGCGCGTGGTCGTCGGGTCGGCCTGGGCGAACGACTCGAACAGGTGGGTCTGCTGCTCGGCGCTCATGCCGATGCCGCTGTCGCGCACCTCGAAGCGCAGGCCGTAGGCCAGTTCGGGGGCGCGGGAAACCACTACCGCCACCTCGCCATGCTCAGTGAATTTGACGGCGTTCCCGACCAGGTTGATGAGCACCTGGCGCAGGCGCAGCGAATCGCCGTTGACCTGGTCGGCCACGCCGGCATCGAGCAAATAGCCCAGTTCGACATCGCGCTGTTGGGCCTGTTTGGCGACCAGTTCCATCACTTCCTCGAGCAAATTGCGCAGGTCGAAGTCAACAGCTTCGAGCGAGAGCTTGCCCGCTTCCATCTTGGAGAAGTCAAGGATGTTGTTGATCAGTTCAATCAGGGTGCGCGATGAATTCCAGGCCACCTCCACGCATTCAGCCTGGCGCTTGTTGAGATTCATCTCCTTGAGCATGTCGAGCATGCCGACCACGCCGTTAAGCGGGGTGCGCACCTCGTGGCTGACGGTAGCGGCAAACTGCGCCTTCATCAGCGCCATGCTGACGGCCGCGTCGCGCGAGTGCTTCAGTTCAGTCTCGCGCTGTTCCAGCACCTTCATCATTTTGTTGAAGGCGAAGGCCATCTCGATCAGGTCGCGCGGGCCATGGGGCGCAGCGCGCATGCCCGATTCGCCGGCCTCGGCGCGCCGCATCAGCTGCGACAGCGCGTTGAGCGGATTGATCATGTGGCGCGTGAGCAGGCGCACGATCACCAGCAGGATCACGGCAAACGACAGCGTGATGACCAGGTTGCCGATCAGGATAGAAAAGGTGAGTCGTTTGAGGGTGCCTTTGCCGATCCAGATGTGCACGTGACCGAGCACCTGCGGCCGAGCTACCTGCAGCTCGAAGGGCGAGGCGTCGCCCTGGCGCCCACTGATAACGGGCGCGATGAAGCGCCAGGCGTCGGCAGTTTCTTCAGCCAGCATGGCGCGGGGCAGTGGTGCGACAACAGCGGGAGCGCGCACGGCGGCCGCGCCGGGCCGACTCTTGGCGAGCAGGATCTGCTGTTTGTTGTCGGTGATCTGGACGTTCTGGACATCGGGGAAGGTGAGGGTGGAGGCGACCACCTCCTGGGCGTTTTCGGCCGACTGGTAGAGCAGGGCCAGCGTGCTCTGACGCGCCAGGTTCTCGGCGATGCCCAGACCCTGGTCGGCCAGGTATTCCTCCATGCGCCCATTCGCCTCCCATGAGTTGATCAGAGAGGAAAACACCGCCAGCCCCAGAATGGCGGCCGTGACGATGACTGTCAGCTGGCGCCGAAACCCGGTACGTCGCAGGAGATGTCGGATCATCGGATCAGGGCTCCGGATAAATGAAGTCGAAGGTGCGCTGCTGCTGGTGGCCGATGGTCAGGCCCATGTGACTGGCCGTGCGCAGATTGATCGCGCTATGCAGTTCGCGCAGGGGTTGCACGCCTTTGCGGCGCAGCTCGCCCGACATGAGGCCGAGCGCGGAACTGGCCAGCGAGCGGCCCAGCTCGACGTTATTGGGACTCATGGCGAACAGCGCGCCTTTGCGCGCATGCAGGGCGTTGCTTGAAAAGATGGGCAGGCCATTGTTCCAGGACTCCTTCAGGATCAGGGGCAGCAGGGTGCCTTCCTCGACCGTTGTGGTGTCGTGCGGCAGCCACATGGCATCGCGTTTGGCGTCGGCAGCGTTGATGATGGTGGTGTAGAGCTGGGCGGCCTGGCCAAGGTCGCGTGCCTCGTGCGCAAGCAGTTCCAGGCCCTGGCTGCGCGCCGCTTCGCGCGCAATGCGCAGCAGCCACTCGGTCTTGCGCGGGTCATATACCACCAGCACCCGGCGCACCTCGGGCAGCAGGGTGCGCAGGCGCGCAAACAGCATGGCCGGATCGGGGGTGAGGCTGATTCCGTTCAGGTTGACGATTTCGGCGTCCGACAACAGCAGCGCCCCGCCGACCAGCACCACGATGTCGCGCTCGAGCGAGGCGGCGAAGTTGAGCCCCTGGCGGCCCAGGGCTATCACGACGCGGGTGTTATTGCGTTTGAGCTGGGCATTGAGTTCGGCAGGATCGACCCGGGGGTCTACGGGATAGCTGCGCACGCGCAGGCGTGTGCGCTCTTCGATCCCCTGGATTATGCTGATGAAGGCGCCGCGAAATGGTTCCGATACATTGGGGTACAGCACCGCGATGCTGCCTTTGCCCACCGAGGCCTGCAGTTCCGGCCGGCGCAACTGGTCTTCGAGCTGGGCCAGCGTCACGGGGCGCAGGTCGTAGTTGCCGGGCGCGGCCGCCACTGCGCTGCTATAGCGTTCGAACGGTCCGGCCACCATGACGCCCAGCGAGCTCGCGGGCAGGGTCAGAGGGCCGGCACGGGCGCCTTTGAGCTGCACCAGACCGAGAATCAGGCTCAGCATCATGACCATGAGCAGGCGCAGGACTGGCACCGCTGTCCCGGGCATGCAATCGTCTGATTTTTTCATTGCCGCGGCGTCAAGCACATCAGTCCTGTATCAGGGAAAACGCAGCCTGCCACGCAGGACATATCCGCCCAGTATACGTCAGGAAAATAGCCTTAAAGAAATATTTTTGTTAATTCCCGGCGGTATGAATACTCACGTATCGCCGTGCAGAATCCGAAAAGCGCGTTGAATGCGGGGCGTAATCGGAATGCCGAAGTGGCTGGCAGTGCGCAGGTTAAGGGCGCCGTGCACGCTGCGCAGCGGCGTGACTCCTGGTGTGGGCGGCGCTCCGGCGAGCATCTCAATTGCAAGATCTGCCAGCGAGCGACCGAGTTCGATGCTGTCGGGGTAGAGCGAGAACAGGGCGCCTTTCTTGACATGCAGGACACTGCTTGAAACGATGGGCACGTTGCGATTCCAGGCTTCGCGCAGCACCAAGGGCAGGATGACAGTTTCGTCGACCGTGGTCGGATCGATCGGCAGCCAGAGCGCCTCGCCGCGCGCTTCGACGCCGTCAAAGGCGCTCTGGTAGAGGCGGACAGCACTGGCGAGGTCGCGCGCTTCGAAGGCTGCCAGTTCCAGGCCAAGCGTGCGGGCGGCCTCGCGCGCCAGCCGAACCAGCCACTGGTTGTGCGCCGGATTGTAAATAACAAGGACACGGCGCGTGGCAGGCACCAGCGAGCGCAGCTGGGCAAACAGCAGGGCCGGATCGGGCGTCAGGCAGATGCCGACTTGGCGGTCACCGTCCGGGATCGAGGAGACGCCGCTCACCACCAGACCCAGCGGCGTGTCCAGAGCACTGGCCGCCTTGATGCCTTGGCGCCCGAGCGCCACGACCACTTTGGCCTGTTGGCGTTTCAGACTGGCGGCCAGTTCGGCCATATCATGATTGGCGCCAATCGGATAGGAGCGCACCGGCTGGCGCGCCTGTTCTTCGATGCCGCTGATTATCTCGGTGAAAATTGCGCGAAATGGTTCGCCCAGGTCGGGGAACAATACTGCAATGGCTGCCGTCGCAGGCGGCGGAGTTTGCGACCACGATAGCTGTGGCAGGTTGAGCGCTGCCAGCGCGGTGATGCCGCCCGCCAGCAGGGCGCGCCTGGAGCGCCGACCTGGCCCCTTCGGCAAGGACCAGACTTTCACAGCGCTTGGCCAACGGGCGGAATAGTTTCCATATGGAACATATTAACCCACTTGGCATACCTTGCAACTACTAAGTAGGTATGCCATCCCGCTGCGCGAATTAAAAGCTGTTCTTCCATTCCCGCAAGGCGGCAAAGGCGTCCACCGCAGGCGCGCCGGGCGCCAGCTTGCCGAGTTCCACGAGCCGTTCGACCACGCCCGCAGCCTGGTAGCGCAGGAAGGGATTGGTAGCGCATTCCAGCCCGATGGTAGTAGGGATGGTCGGCACGCCGCGCGCGCGCTGTGCGCTGTCGGCCTCCATGCGCTGCTGCAGGGCCGCGTTGTGCGGCTCGGCCGCCAGAGCAAAGCGCAGGTTGGCCAAGGTGTATTCGTGCGCGCAATAGACTTTGGTCGCTGCAGGTAAGGCTGCAAGTTTGGCGAGCGAGTTGCTCATCTGTGCCGGTGTGCCTTCAAACAGGCGGCCGCAGCCGGCGCCGAACAGGGTGTCGCCACAGAACAGCCAGGGCTCGCCGGCCGACGCGCGCACATAGGCGATGTGGCCGCGCGTGTGGCCCGGCACGTCCAGCACCCGCAGGGTCAGCGCGAGTCCCGGAACCTGGACCAGATCGCCTTCGACCAGCTTGACTTCGACGGCGGCAATATTGTCTGCAGCCGGTCCGAACACGGGCACTGCATGATGGGCCAGCAGCGCAGGGACACCGCCGATATGGTCAGCATGGTGATGGGTGAGTAAAATGGCAGTGAGCGTGAGATGATGATCGGCCAATGCGGCAAGGATGGGCTCGGCGGCCCCGGGATCGACCACCGCTGCGTGGACGCCGTCATGGATCAGCCACAGGTAGTTATCCTGGAAGGCGGGGACGGCGAGAACGCTCAACGTAGCTTGCGGCAAGGATGGCATCATGGACAATTCCGGTGGGTTTGGCAGATCGACAAAGGGCAGGCATGGATAGTGCAGCATCCGAGAAATCCATTATAGCGCTCGACGACTGGCTGCAAACGCCCGCCGGCGCCTACGTGCTGGCCTGGGAACAGGCTTGCCTGGACGAACTTACGGCCGATATCTTTGGCTTTAATGCCGTGCAGGTTGGCTTGCCCCAGCTTGACGCGCTGGCAGCGAACCGCATGCCCAACAAATGGCAGGCGGCCACTCGCACCACCTCGCTCGAACAGCTGGCCGTGGCGCCCGGCGGCAAGCAGATTGCCGTGGCCCTCGATTTTGCCGAGTTGCCGTTTGCCTCGCAAAGTCTGGACCTGGTAGTGCTGCCGCATGTGCTCGAATTTGCGGCCGAGCCGCACCAGGTACTGCGCGAAGTGGAGCGGGTGCTCATTCCCGAGGGACAGGTAATCATCTGCGGCTTCAATCCGGCCAGTCTGTGGGGCTTGCGCCAGGGCGCGGGTCGTCTGACCGGTTCGCCATACCTGCCCGTTGCAGGCGAATTCATCTCTATGCCGCGCATGAAAGACTGGTTAAAATTGCTCAATCTTGGCGTGAGCCGCAGCCATTTCGGCTGTTATGCGCCGCCATGCCGCACCGACAAGTGGATTGACCGATTTGCCTTCATGGAATCGGCCGGGCGCCGCTGGTGGCCCTATTTGGGCGCGGTCTACATGGTGCACGCGGTCAAGCGCGTCAAGGGCATGACCATTATCGGACCGGCGTGGAACAAGAAAGCCGCGTCCACGCGCCAGGTAGTGCCGGCGGCAAATCGAAAATACTATGAGCAAGACCGAAACACAGAAAGCAAGCATGAGTAAAGTTGAAATATTCGCCGACGGCGCCTGCAAGGGCAATCCCGGTACCGGGGGCTGGGGCGCGCTATTGGTGGCCGAGGGGCATGAGAAAGAAATTTTCGGTGGAGAACTCAACACCACCAATAACCGCATGGAACTGCGTGCCGTGATCGAGGCGCTCGATACCTTGAACCGTCCGTGCGAAGTCACGCTGTACACCGACAGCCAGTACGTGCAAAAGGGCATCTCAGAATGGATCCACGGCTGGAAGGCGCGCGGCTGGAAAACTGCCGCGAAGGAACCGGTCAAGAACGAGGATTTGTGGAAGGCGCTAGACCAGGCCCAGGCCAAGCATGCAGTGCAGTGGAAGTGGGTGCGCGGCCACAACGGCCATCCAGGCAATGAACGGGCAGATAGCCTGGCCAATCGTGGCGTGGAAACTGTCCGCCGTTAATTGCCCGCGCGCTTTGTTATACTGCGCGCCAAGCTTGCTCACCCTCATCTAGAAATACCATGCGCCAAATTGTTCTTGATACTGAAACCACTGGTCTGAATCCGCGTACAGGCGACCGTGTCATCGAAGTTGGCTGTGTCGAGCTCAAGAATCGTATGCTCACTGGGAACAACTTCCATCGCTATATCAACCCGGAGCGTGATTCGGAAGAGGGCGCGCTGGCGGTGCACGGGCTGACGACGGAGTTTTTGCGCGACAAGCCCAAGTTTGCAGAGATCGTCAACGAGCTGCGTGACTACATTCAGGGCGCCGAAGTCATCATCCACAATGCGCCCTTTGACCTGGGTTTTCTGAACAACGAATTCAAGCTGCTGGGATTGCCCTCTTTTACCGAGCATTGCGGCTCCGTGATCGATACGCTGGTCAATGCCAAGGAGATGCATCCGGGGAAACGCAACTCGCTCGATGCCTTGTGCGATCGCTACGGCGTATCGAATTCGCACCGTAAGCTGCACGGC
Source organism: Pseudomonadota bacterium (assembly GCA_040385745.1). Lineage (GTDB taxonomy): Bacteria > Pseudomonadota > Gammaproteobacteria > Burkholderiales > Burkholderiaceae_D > Telluria_A. The sequence goes on along the minus strand of JAZKGU010000023.1, from coordinate 158,240 downwards.
GCGCTGCTTGACGCCGAACTGCTGGCCGATGTCTATCTGTCGATGACGCGCGGGCAGAACAGCCTGTCGATGGACCTGGAGGTGGAGCAAGGATCGGAGGGGGGCTTGCTCGAGGCTGTCGCGCTGGCGCCGATCATGGTGTTGGCGGCAACGGCGGACGAACTGGCCGAGCACGAAAGCGTCTTGGCGGGGCTGGACAAGCAGGTCAAAGGCGTTTGCGTCTGGCGCAGCTACGCAGAAGCGTGACGCGGAGCGATTCTTGTGCGATAATACTAGCCGTTTGGGAGGTTAGCTCAGGGGTAGAGCACTGCATTCACACTGCAGGGGTCGCAAGTTCGAAACTTGCACTTCCCACCAAAACTTCTCCTTTCAGATCAATGGCTTACGCCGTACTCATCCGGACTGAAATCAAATTTGGGGCAGATTTGGGGCAAACTGGTTTTCTGCCTTGAGCTGCAACCATCCGTAGCAAGCATGCGCGCATGCCTCCCCCCACTGTTTTCAACCCAGGTATTTTGCTTCAGGCAAAAACGGGAAACTCGTCGCGTCGCTTGTCGTCGCGCTGAATGAACATGCGCAGCAGTCGCTCGCGCTTATCCCGATCGAGGCCAGTCCCAATCCACTTGCCGTAATGGCGGGTGACCATTGTCGTGTCCCGGTGGCCCATTTGGGTTGCTACATAGAGCGGATTGGCGCCCAGCATGAGCAAGCTCGATGCGAACGTGTGGCGGGTTTGGTACGGGTTGCGATAGCGGACACCGGCTGCTAGCAAAATACGGCGCCAGCGGCAGCGGATCTGCTTGTCGCCGTCCCACTGCTCGCGGGTGACGGGGTTGAGAAAAACATGCTGACCTGCCAGCTTGGTGTGTTTTTGCTGCGCCAGCAGTGCTTCATAGGCGCCATGGCGCATATCGATTCTGCGCAGGCTGGCGTCGGTTTTTCCGGTTTTCTTGGCTTCGCCATCAACAAAGGCGCCCTGGACTGCAATATCGTGTTTCACGAAGTTGACCGCGCCCCAAGTGAGCGCGATGTACTCGGATGGGCGCATTCCCGTGGTGAAGGCGAATTCAAACATATTGTGTTCGCCTTCGCGGTCACAACTGGTGAGGATGGCTTCAATCTCGTCGATATCGAACGGATCGGCCTCGAAATCGGAGGCGAGCTGTTCGCGCGCCAGGATTTTCTTCAGTTTGATGTTATCGAGCGGGCTGCTCTCCAAGATGCCGTCGCAAACGGCCTGTTCGAAGGCATTGCGCAGCGGCGTCAAAATCAACTGGATTGTTTTGCGCTTCGCCGTTAGTCCACCAATCCATAGGCGTAATTCTTTCGAGGTCACGTCGCCAGCGACGGCCTCACCCCAGCGCGGGAATAGGTGGGTGTTAGCCACATCCCGATAACAGTTTGCCGATGAGCGTGCCAAATTACGATCGGCAATTTGAAGATAGTCGCGCAATAGCTGGCCAACCGTTTCATTGTGTTTCTGCACGCGCGGCTTATCGCTTTCGTCGTCGCTTTCGAACACGTGCACCCGTGGCGAGTCGGGGAAAAACTCGCTGTACACAAACGTGCCGCGTTCAATGGCGTTTAATACTTCGCCGCGCCGCCGGATCGCATAGGCGATATTCTGCTTCGTGTGCGACAGCTTCAGTGCTTCGCGGCAGCGCACGCCCCGAAACAGAAAATCGATCCGTATCGACTGCGAGCGAATGCCGGCGCGCAGCTCTACCCCCGGGCTTGCGAATGTTGTCCCCATGTCTCCACCCATCTCTGTGCTGCCACCAAATTTATCCAAAGCATATCGTCCACCACTTTGCACTGGGTGCCATCGAGCCACTTTCCAGCGCGCCGGCGCGCGTGTACGGACGCTGCGCTGTCTCCCGTCAATTCTTCATATTTCTTCAACTTCACCCACGCGACCTGCTGTTCCATATCGTGCCTCATTGTTTCGACAAAGGATGATTGAGAAAGTTGTTTGCACCGCCGCGCGCGCTTGCCTTCCATCATTGGCAAGGCGGGCATTACCGACCAGGCTGGCGCTCCGGCTTGGGCGACCTGGCCCGCTCCTGGGTTGGCATCGGCGCCGGACTCTGCGGTGGACGTGGTGCGTTCTTGTCATAGACTCCAACGGCCGGTGCCATATTGTTGGGCCTGTTTGCGCGCTCGCTCGCAGCGATTACGCGATCCCGTGCCCGGTCTTGCAGGCGGTCAAGCCGGGTAACGTCCCAGGTGTTGCGTTCGACCTCAGCGGCGATCATGCGACCTGTTGGCTTGCCCTCAGCGTCGCGTTCGCGCGTATTGACGGTTACCCAGCGCATTCCCTGGTAGGAAAGGGCGATGTCCTGTCCGGGCATCGCATCCCCAGCTTCCAGTGCGCGCGGCATGTCCACGCCCCAAACTGTCTTCGTTCCCGTGCTCGTTTCAAGCTTGACGTAGTAGCTCGGTTCGTTTTCGTCATCGAAGTCGTAGCGCTCAGGGCCATGCTCGACCAATTTGCCCACGTACACGCGCGGGTGCGTAAAGCGCTCTGCCGCCAGTGCGGCGGCGGTGTCAATCACGCGCTGGGTTTCACCGCGCGCCCGCAGGATCGCCTTGAGGGTATCGACTGCCGTGTGCTGCTGGGGCGTCAGGGGCGTCTTGGCGTCACGATCAGCGTGACCGGCGGCGTGCCTGTCTTTCGAGCGCCCGGCTGTGGCCGGCGAAGGCCCCGGCTGGACGAGGTGGTCTCGCGACGCGACGGGAGGCTCATTCCTCAGTGCAGCTTCGGGTTCCGGAATCGGTTCGCGCTGGGCCGCGCGTTCAATGTGGTTGGCGCTGCGCTCCTGCGCCTCGGGGCGTTGTTCAGCGAATCTGGCCCAATCGAGCTTATCGGGCTTGTAGCCCGTGACTTCGATGCCGCGCAGGTGCGCGGCGAGCCAGACTTCGCGTTGGAAGTCGAGGGTGCCCTTGACCCGGATGCTGCGCCAGTGCTTCGCCTGGGCCAGTTCTACCATGGAGATAGCGATGTCGGGGTCATCGTGATTGGTCGATAGGCGCTTGCCGCTGTCTTCAAAGGCCAGCGTGGTCTCGTTGTCGCGCAAATAGTATTTGTTATCGGCAATCAGATAGCGCTTGCGCAGCCGCTCGGGCAGGACGAATTCTTCCTCGGCCTCGACCTTGCCCCTGGCCTTGTCACGGGGCCGGGGTGCATCCTGCACCGTTTCAGGCCCGACAGCAGCGGGCACAGGACCGGTCGATTCTGGCAAGCCGGGCTCGAGAGCAGCCAAGCCCAGATTGCGCTGCGATGCCTGCTCGATCCGCTCGGGGAGCTGCGGCGCCCGTTTTGCAATAGCGGCGGCGTAGGGTGCATTGTCACGCATATTCAGGGCCATGAAAGTAAAGGCAATCTCGCGCTCAACCGGATCGCTCAGGCGAAGCACAGCGCGGGTGTCGGTGGCGGCCCAGTGCCGGGCCACGTCGTCGGGAACGCCGCGCCCCGGCAGGCGGGCGAACACATGTACCTGCGACGCCGTTTCCGGCGCGCGCTCACGGGGGGAGCCGTTTTCGATGCTGTTCATGGTGGTTCCTTATTGAATGACTGTGCTGTGAATGGTCGTGCCCTACCAACTCATCGGCCGCCGTGCGACGCTCCCAGACGCGCGTTGGCGTCACGCTGTACCGGGCCATGGGCGCCGGCCGCGCCGAGCGCGGGCACGCGGTACGTCCGAGCGGGGACCTGCCAACCTCTGGCTAGCGTGGGATTTTTCAGCGCAAGGTCGGCCTGCCGCTGCGCTGGCATTGCCGACTTACCAGGCACGGGGGGCGCTTGTTTGCGGGCCTGCGCTACTGTCACGAGGGTTGTGTCACCGCTCCCGGTGGCATCGCGCAGGCTGTCCTGGTAGGCGCGGATCGCGGCGGCGCTGTTGACCGGGGTGCGCGATGTGCCGTCTGGCAGAAGGGGGCGCGCGGTGCTGGCGCAGCCGGAGACCATCGCTACGAAGATTAGCAAGCAGCCCCAGTAGAAGGTGGAGGCGTGGCGATGCAGCCATTGGTCAAGGCTTGGGCAGCGCTCGCGCCGGCGCACCGGATGCGCCCTCTGGCGGCGCACGAAGCCCTGCACACCGGGGCGGGCCGGCTTGTCGGGGACGGAAACAGACATACGAGGTCCTTTCATCGCTTGCGGCTAGGGTTTCGGCTCGTCCAGTTGAGACAAGTCGACGGTGTTGAGGAACGATTTTGTCTTTTCAGGCAAACTGCCGCCGGCGTTGGCTTCGGCAGCGCCGGCGCCATTTTCGGCGCGCAGGTGCCCCCGCTCGGCCGCGGACTTGAGCGGCGCGCCTGGCCCACCTTCGCCCGCGTACTGGTCAAGCTGGGCGAAGAACTGGTCGACTACGACTTCGATGTCGGCGTGGGTGGCGTTAGCGCCCAAGGGTGCGATAGCGTCCAGGTTGAGTGCGAGACGGTCTAGATCGATTGGCTCGCCTGCCTGAAGGGGGCGTATGCGTCGCTCTACCCTGGCGCGGTGCAGGTCCAGATCCAGCATGGGGATCGGGCTGCTCATGTCTTCCATCACAAAGGCGGCGTGCTTGATCTGCTGTTCGGTCGGGCGTACCTTGGCAAAGCGCGCCAGGCCCCAGCGGCGCAGTAGCGCGCTCTTCGGATTGTCGTCCAGGGCAGCCAAGGTCGGGCTCACCTCCTTGAGGCGGTCGATGAAGCGGTGGTCTTCGTAGTAGCGCGCTTTGGTGCAGCGCACCGGCTTGCAGTGCTTCACGAGAACGATCTGCTGGTCCTGCGCCATTTCTTTCAATTCCTGGGGCAGCATCAGCGCGCGGCGCTGGTCGGAGCGGTTTTCGGACGCGGAACCCGGCTGGCCAAATGCGCGTGGACGGTTGATCCCCGTCGACACGGCGGTCTCGGTGCTGTAGCCGAGCATTTCGCTGTAGTCGTTAGCGTCCTTTTGTTCGCTCGGCGGATAAATGATCTGGACCGCGTGATTGGTGATCAGGGTACGGGCGTCAGCGGCGCCATACACCGCTTCGAGCTGGGCGATGCTCTGGACAATGGTGAGCAGGCGCAGGTTGTAGCCGCGTATGAAGGAATTGGCCTTGGCGATGATGTTCACTTTGCCCAGCGCGGGAAACTCGTCCATGATGAGCAGGCACTGGTGCTTCAGGTCCGGATTGGTCTCGGGCAGCTCCTTGGTATTTGTTTCGATGATACGGGAGAACAGCATGTTAACTAGCAGCGCCGCGTCGCTCAGGCGCTGCGGCGCAATGCCAATATAGAGAGAGATGCGCGCTTTGCGCAGGTCGGCGATATCGAAGTCCGACCTGCTCGTGGCGGCGTCCACAATCGGGTTGGCGAACACCAGCAGGGGCGCGTTAAAGGTGGAGATAATGTTGCCCAGCGTGTTTTCGGGGGAAGCCAGGAAGCGGCCGAAGGCGTCCAGGCACTCGGTGCTAAGCGGCGCGTCGGTCCGGCTGCGCGCGGCAAGGCACGCCTGGATATGGTCTTTAAGCGGCAGTCCTTTGCCGGACGACTGGCGAAACACTTCGCCAAGGGTACAGGGCAACTCCGGGCTTTCCATCAGGTAGAGCACAAACGCGAGGAACAGGTTGCGCGCGTTGTCGTTCCAGAATTTTTCGCGCGGGTCGCAGTCGCTCGGATAAAACACCTGGCCAATTGCCAGCACGTCGCCGACCCGGAACACCGGATCGCGCGCCACCGTGTCAAGCATGTTCCAGCAGTGCGTGATGCGGTTTTCCGCGAACGGGGCGAACAGGTAAATCTGCTGGCCGTGGCGCTGCCTGAATTTGGAGGTCAGGCGAAAGTTTTCCATCTTGAGGTCGAGCACGACCACGGAGCCGTCGAAATTGAGCAGGTTCGGCAGGACCACGGCCACGCCTTTTTCGGCGCCCGTGGGCGCGGCCAGCAGCACGAACTGCTGGCCCTTGCAGGTCAGGTTGCGGCCTCCGTACTTGCCAACGATGATCTCGCTCATGGGTGTGCTTTACAGCAGGTCGGCTTTACGGATTTCGCGATCAGTGGCCCACCGCGCGTCCCCGTGCAGGGAGCGGCCCTTGCTCCAGGCGCGGAACAGGGGATAGAGTCCGGCGCCGAGATACCCTCCCAGCGCACCGCCGGCGGACACGAAGAGGCGGAACCGCTGCACCGGATCGTCATGTGCGACCTGCCAGAACCGGTACCAGCTGTCCCAGAGCAGCTCTGCCGGAATCGTCTTGTTAAAGGCAAAGTAGACGATGGCGGCCAGATACGGGACGGCGAATATGCCCAGCGCGATGAACAGCAGCACGACGAGGATCTGGACAAAGCTGGGCTTAAACATGGGCACTCCCGTGGTAAAGGTGGGCGCCGCCGAAGCGGCTGGTGAGCTTGGCGACCGGGTCGTAATGCACTTCGGAGATGTAGCGCTCTTTGCGCGCGGCCTGGCCGCCGGCGCCTGTGGCCCGCTCGACCCGGATATGCACGATCACGTCGATGGTCAGGTGCACCAGGCGCTTTAAGGCCTCGGCGTCATAGATGCCGGCCTGTTCGTGCTCTTTGCACATGAAGACGTAGCGCTCGAAGGCGAGGGCGCAGGACTCGGCGTGGAAACTCGAGATTGAGCCGCTGTGGCCTGTGGTGAGCAGCTTGAGGAAGTCGAACGCTTCGCCGCCGCGTAGTTCTGCGAGCAGTACCCGGTCCGGTTTCATGCGCATGCAGGAGGCAATCAGGTCGCTCGGTGTCACGCTAGCGTGCGCCTGGCCCTGCGCCGGCTTGCCGTACAGGAGGTGGACCCGGTTGGGATGGCGCTCGAGCACCAGTTCGCGCACGTCTTCGATGGTGACCAGCCGTTCGTCCAGGGGGATGAACTGGCAGGCAGCTTTCATGAGCGAGGTTTTGCCGCAGCCGGTGTCGCCCACGAACACGATGTTCTGGCGCGACTGCACGGCGAGGATCAGGAAGTCGGCGAGCCGGTTCGCTTGCAGCAGTGCGCACAGGCGCTGCTGGACTGGCTGCAGGTCGTGCATACGCTCGGCCAGACCCTCTGGACGGGCCCACAGGTAGCGGGCGAAAAAGCCCTCGGCCTGGTAGTCGTCGAAGCTGCGCACGGCGAAATCGGGAATGCGGATGGTGATGGAGACGGTGTCGCGCTCGGCCGCCGGCGGGACCAGGATCTGGATGCGCTGCCCGCCGGGCAGCTGGGCCGACAAGATTGGGTTGCCCGCGTCGATGCTGTGCCCGGCGTACGAGGCGATCGCATTGGCCAGCGACTGGCAGCGCTCGAGCGTCAGGCCAGGCGCCGCATAGCGGGTCCACACCGGGCCGGCCTCGACCAGCAGTTCGCCCGGGCGGTTGACCACGATTTCGGTAGCCCCGGGAATGGCGAGGAACTCGGCGAAGGGGCGCAGCAGCTCGCGCACCATGGCGTCGCCGGCCAGGAGTTCACTGGGCGCGAAGTGCATACACGCTCGCAAAATCGAGGTCGCGCGCGACCATGATGGTGGCACGGTCGCCCTGGTTCTTGTACAGGGTTGGCTTGATATTGATCGTGCTCTCAAGGATGCGCTCGGCCAGATTGCGCCCGGTCTCGGTCGACTTTTCGAAGACGGCGATGCCCTCGGCGCCGGCGGTGCCGGAGGCCCTGGCGGTCTGGTAGCCGACCGCGTCCTGCACTAGCGAGAGCAGCACGGCCGCCCCGATACGCTCGGCCCAGCGGTTGTCGATCTGCCCGGGCAGGCCGGCCGTGCCCAGGGCGTCGGCCGCAGGCGAGTCGAGTGCGATGACCACGCCGGTGGGGGTGCGCAGGCGTGTCCACAGTACGAACAGGCGGCGCTGGCCCTGGGCCAGGGTGGCGCGGTACTGGCCGGTGACGACCGAGCCGCGTTCGGCCAGTACGACGCGGCCGCTGTCGCTGTAGGCGTGAGAGGTGAGCACGCAGGTGGCCATGCCATCGACTTCGGTAACGATGCGCACCGTCAGGCTGCAGTCGATGCTGCGCCCCTCCGGCAAGACTAGGTCGCGGTTGTGGTCCAGGAAGGCCGGGACGCCCGCTGCGCGCTCGGGGTGGCGGGTGGCGTAAATGCCCGTGTGGGCCTGGCCCGGCGGGAGGGCGACTGCATCAGTGCTGTCCGCAGCGAGCATCGTCTCCGATTCCGGAGCTGTACTGGCCGGCGATGGCGCCATCACCGGCTGGCCCAGTACGACTTCGCCTCCGTAGCGGCTGGCCGGCGCTGCCGTCGGCACGCCGGTCGTCGGGGGCGGCGGCGCGCTGGGCGCTGCGAGCTCGCGCGCAGACGCGGTCGCGGACACGGCCATGTGGCCGCTCTTGCAGATCTGTATCGGATTGCCGGCGGCGTCGGGGATTGGCTGCCCGTCCGGCGTCAGTAAAGGCATGCTGGGTTTGCCGTCAGAACAGCCGGCCGGAGGCGCCGCGGGCGCGCTGGTGCCGGCGCGGCTGCTCGCAGGGGAAGGATCGGAATTAAAGCTCCGGCGCTGCCGGACGACCTCTGCGGCCGCCTTGCCGGCGCCGCTGGCTGCGGCCGGATTCAGGCTGTATTTGTTGAAGGCCATGACGCTGCCGACGACCAGGAGCCCACCGGCGGCCAGCGCGAACGCGAGCTTTCCGCCGATGCCGCTTGAGGTGCCGCCGCGGCTGTTGACCGAAACGATGCCGCTCGGCTCCGGGACCTCGCCGAGCGGGGCCTGGTCAAAGCGCTGCTTCATGGCTGACTCCCCCTGCGCAGGTGGCGCGCCACGCCGTCCACTGTGGTGCCGTCCCGTGCAGCCACGCCTTCCGGGTCGAAGGCCTCGTTCCATATTCCCACGGCCGCGTTGCCCAGGCGCAGGACGAAGCGGCGTCCGAGGCGTTCGACGACCGCAATAGCGGGATCGTGCGCGTTCATGTGGCTATTAACGCGGGTTTCCTCACCGGTGGGGGAGATAAAGAAAATTGCCGGGATTTCGCGGTTGGCGGGGAAACGGAAGTAGGTGAAACGCCCGTCGTCGAAGACAAGGGCGGGAACGATGTCATGCGAGCCTTTGGCCGCCTGCACGCTGTAGTGCCAGTTGCGCGGCGCGGGGCGGCTCGTTGCAAGGCGGGCGGCGAGGCGGGCGCGCTCGGTGGCCGGATCGGGCGCTGCGCCGGGCTGCGCTGCCGCAAGGGCGGGATAGCGAAAGCTAACTCGGTACATCGGCACGGCTGCGCTGGCGCTGCGGGGCCTGCCCGCGCTCCCCTGGGCCTGACGGGCATCGGGCAACACGGTGAACGAAAAGCTGTAGTCGCGCTGGTCGGTCTTGAGCTCGAGGTTGTTATGGGAGGCGCCTTCCTTCGGTTTGACCAGCACTTGGTTAGAGCCGGCGTCGGCGCGGATGCACCATTCCAGTTCGGGACGGCTGCAGTCGGCCGCGAAGCCTGTTGCGGAGCTGTCGCGCAGGATTTTTTCGTCGTCAGCCAGCACAATGCGGGTGGCGGTCCCGCGCTGGACCAGGATGACTGTCACGTCGTCCTTGTTGTAGTTCACGTAGCGCACGCGCTGGTCGTGGACCGTTGGCACGGGGACCTGGGCGGCGACAACTGCATCCCATGGCAGACAAAAGACAGACGCGAACGCCAGCCGGGCAATGACGCTGGGGAAGCGGTCGGCTGCTGGCATAATCACAGTCCCGACAGCGAAGCGGCCTGCGGCGCGGCTGCTGGCGGGGCCAGCTCGGCATCGACGCGGTAACTGGTCACCTGAAAGCCCAGCGGGTTGGCGAGCAGGTCTTTTTCTTTACCCGTCATGGTCGGCTGGTACTGGTAGGCGAGGGTGGCGACGAAATACTGGGGCGGTTCGCTTGCTTCGGTGTCGGCACGCCGGGTCGTCTTGGAGAAACGCACGACTGCCTGCGAGCCCACGGCGTTCGGTGAAAGCTGCACGCTCAGCACCGCGGTGCTGATCTCCAGGTTCGCTCCCAGCCTTGCATCGCGCGCGTTGGGCCCTTCGTACAGGCGCGCAAAATCGCGTCCAATGGACTCGTCGCTCAGTCCCAGCACCGTGTCGTAGTCGCCCTGCAGCAGCTTGTAGTGGTAGGACTCGCGCGCGACGATGTAGCGCTGCGCCCAGTGCTTGTCGAGCAGGTCCTGGTAGCCCATGACTTTGCGGTCGTCGACCGCGCCGACGTATTCGACATTGCCGGTTGCCCTGTCCATCGCGAACAGGTAGGGAATCGTCCGGCGAAAGGGGGCCAGGGTGGCCAGTCCAATGACGGCAATCACGGCGACGGCGCAGGCGATGCCGGCCACTATCCAGGCGCGGTGCTCGGACCGGGCGAGGGCGGCCTCGCGTTCGGCTTCCCAGCTGCGGGCATCGCGGAAGTGAGCGGCTTCGGCGGCGGGGGTAATTGATTCCGTATCACGCATTGGAGGCTTTCGGTCTCAAATCTACTTCGTGCGATAGGGCCGCACGACAAACGTGTCCAGACCATTGCTCTTAATGGCGAGGTTCTTCAGTTCTTTCTCTTTGGACGACTGGGTGGCTAAGCGAATGGCGATGTCGGCCAGGGCATTCATGATCATGAGCTTGTTTGTGTCGTTGCTCACCTGCGCGCTTTCCACTTGCAGACGGGCTTGTAGTTCTGCGATCGACTTTGGATCTGTGGTGGTATTGATCCTCGCTTGCAACGCCTCAATCTGTTTTCCGCGCTGTGCCAGCATGGCCATTGCGCGTTCCTGGTAGGCCTGATTTTGAGCGTTTGTGCTGAGGACAGCCTGGCAGGTTGCCAGATCGCTGCCCGAGTGTTTGGCGCAGTCGTAGATCTGGGTGCGCTGCCTGATCGCCTGAGCCGCGGGTGTGAGCGCGCTGCTTCCTCGGGCGCCCAGGTTGCTAAAAGTCTCGCCCACGTCTGCTGGTACGACGCTTTGCAGGCGAGGATCCGTCGCGATCATGCCGAGTCCGCGGGAGCCCGTCATCGCAGCATGTTGCGCCTTGAGCTCCTGGTGCTGCTGCTGCATCTGGTCGTACTGGCGTTTCCAGGCTAAGACCTGTTGGATCGACTGTCGCAAATTAGCGCTGTCAATGACCTGCCACTGCGCGTGCGTGTTCGAACTTGCGAGCAGAGCGAGTAATACGGCGACGCCTGTATGACGATGACTCATGGCAGATCTCCCGAAGTTCATTTCCTGTTTAATTTCGAAATTGCGTTTCTGTTGTAAAGCGGTGGGGCAGCAATTGGCTGTCCTTTGGATGCTCCAGTGCGACCACCTCGCCCGTTCCCGCCGGGTGAGATTTCGCCACCCTTTTGATTCGGTTGATCCTTCTTTTTCAGCAGATCCATCAACGAACGCCCAACGTGTTTGCCGATTCCCGCGAGCGAAGCTCCACCAGCAAGCGCTGACGCGATCTGAGGGAGATTTAGAAGTACGATCCCAAGGGCGATACAGCTAATCATAAGAGTGACGCATGCAGTCAGGATATTCACCATGTCTTTTTTGTTAGCCAGGTGTTCCGCGTAGTCCCGAGCAAAGAAGAGAAGCATTCCTAAGCAGCCAGCGATTAGCGCTTTGAGGATGACGTAATTTACAAGTTGTCCTATCCAGCTTTCGGTATACTTTTCGGTCGCCGGCCACATCGCGCAGAGGATGAATGCGGGCCCGATGGCTAACGTCAAGTGGAATGCCACCTTGGCTAGTAAGTAGATTCCTATACTGATCGGTATAATGAAGAACTCGGCGAGCGCCACAAGCGCGGCGGCCGCGCAAAGGCTTAAGTTTGGAAGAGCCTCATTTACGGCCTCGTTCCATATCTGGCTTCCCAGTACTTCGAACGGCTCTGCGAAATCATCGATTAGGATTCCTACGGTATCCTTGCCGGACAGAGCCTTTACAAGGGCAACCTCCAACCCGTTTGCAGCACCGATTACGAAGGTTTGGTATGTCCCAGCTGATAGTGCTATGCCGGCTATAATCGTAATGCGAAGCCATTTCGAAATAAGCGTATACACCGAATCCTCTGCCTCTCCTCGCATAATTGAGAAGCCGATCATGAGGAGATAAACAGTCACGCCGGTAATCGCTAGGGGAAGTAGGTCCTGGCATAAAGTTGTGCTAGTTTTATTCACATAGTTAATTAACGTGGCTGTCACTGCTCCATCCAACTTGGTACCTATCCCCATGGCTTTGCCCCTATTTCCGTGCGTTTGCAGCGGCAGACTCCGCACGTCTCTTTTTAGCTCGTGCCTCAATTTCTTCGTTGGTCGGAGCTTTGCCCGGAACGAAAGTGTCAAGACCATTGCTCTTTCGTGCTGCTATCTCCCTGTCCTTGTCGGTGCATCCTTGTAGTGCCAGCGTAGGGAAACCTAGCAAAACGCAGAGAAAAATGGTCTTCATGATTACCTCCCAAGTCTAAAATTTAATAGTGCATTAGTAGCTCTGTCGCGGATGTCGTTCGTCCTTCTGGTTTGTAACGTGATCACGCAATTACTCGGGATATTCGGAAAAAAATCTTCGCCTTTGCCAACTCGGATTGGGTCAGTAAATAGTTTGATTGGGCTAAGTGCTTTCATGGGACTGAGCCATTGGTTCGGTGCCAACCCCCCCGCTTCAATTGATATTCTTGTTCCCCTTAGAGCATCCCTACAGCGCCGCTAAAACGCGAATTCGCAACACAGCCATCCGTTTTTCCGCGCGTCATATATTTTCCTAGATCGTCCGAATGTGTTCCCTACGCCCAGCGATGCGCTTCATCAACATCGGCTCCCAGTCCTTCGGATCGTCGCCCACTTCGGTCCGGATGGTGTCGAGCAGTTCGACGTTGTCTAGCGACCCTGAGATAATCTGCAGCAGGTCCGGCATGGAGCCCAGGTCAAACCTGACGATAGCTGAGCGGTGGCCCTGCTTGATCAGGAAAAGCCGGCTGTCTTCGCCCAGATTGCGGATGATCTCAAACTCCTGCTCCGTGAGTTTGAACCCGATGACATAGTCGTCATGATCGGCGGAGGGATTGGGCAGGAAGATCTGGGTCACCGACTGCTCGACCATGGTTTTGCCAATGGCGTGCTGCACCACGTCTGACGGAGACTGCGTGATGTAGACGCCCAGGCCGCTTTGTTTGCGAGCTGTCTTTTGCTTGTTGTAGGCAAAATAGGTGAAGTAGTCGTCGTCCAGCACTTTCCAGAATTCTTCCATCCAGTAGATGAAGGGAGCGCCGGTGAACTGCGACTCGGTCAGGTGCAGCAGGTAGGCCATGATGGGGGTGCGCAGCTCGGGGTCGTCCAGGAACTCGGTGTAGTCGTAGCCACGGATCTGGATGCTGCGGTTGCCGAAGTCCTGGGTGTCGTCCGGATTGTCGAACACCCAGCCAAGCGGGTGATTGCCGATCCACTTGCTTAAGCGATCGCGCACACTGTTGCCGCCGCCGACAAACTTCAGGTTTTGCCATACAGCCGACAGGCGCCGTAGTTCGCACGGGACCTGCTCGCTCATTACTGTGCGCACGGCAGCGCTGATTTCGGCGTCTTCGGCGGCGCGCAGCTCCGCCACAGCCGCTCCTGCCAACAAGCGGATCAGCTTTTCACAGAACGCGATATTGTGCTCGCTAGGGGTGAGCTGGAACGGATTGAACCCGGTCAGTTCTCCGCGTTTCAAGGCACTGTACTTGCCGCCCAGGCGCCGGATAGCAATCTCGGCACCACGGTCCTTGTCAAAGAACACGCCGCGCAGTCCCTGATACTTGAGCGAGAACAGCAGCAGGCTGATGACGAGCGCGGTCTTGCCGACGCCAATCTGGCCAATCACGACGGTGTTGCCGGGTTTCTTTTCGTCGGTGGCGTCGTGGTCTTCAGGGGACACATGGTAATTAAAGTAGAACGGTTGGCCAGAGGGCGTCTGGAAGATTGTGACCGCTTCGCCCCAGGGGTTACCGCTGCGCTTGCCCTGGGCGAAATTGTGCAGGGGACTCAAGCTGGCGAAGTTGCGGCTGCTGATCGACGCTTCGCGCGGGCGCATGCCCCAGTTCCCCGGAAGCTGCGCAAACCAGGCGCATTCGGGAATGGCGTCGACCACGGCGACCTTGAAGCCGGGACCGTCCTGCATCGCAGCCTTGGCGTCGGACATATTCCTGGCCACGTCGGCGAGCGAGGTACCGAATACGGCGAGCGTGTAATGGTATTCGCCCATTTCGATCTGGCCGCTGCCCACGTCGTCCATCGCCTGGCTCATTTCGCCAATTTCGGTTTCCGACGCGTCTTCCGACGAGCTAAGCTGCCCCTGCTGGCGGCGCAGCGCAGCCAAGGCGTCGCCCTTGCCGAGAATCGAGAAACTCTGGGTTTCGATGTACTCGTAGTCCCCATACAAAATGGCGTTGTTCATGCCTGGCTCGGAAAACTTTGGGTAGTCCTGGAAGTCGAGAAAGCCGGCGAATTTGTGCGCTTGCGGGTGCCACAGTTCGAGCATGCCGTTCTTGTCACCGAAGTGCAGGCGGGTGCTGGGCAGGTATTCCGCCAGGCGCGCGCGGCGCAGCGGGATGTCTTCCCATACGCCGTTGGCCAAAAAGCCGAGAAACGACGCCATCTCGGAGTACACCACGGCGCCGCGGGTCCAGGTGCCCAGGCGGGTGGGGGCATATAGCTTCAAACTGCTCTCGCACTGCTTGGCCAAGTCGTCGAGTACGTCGAGCTCTTCGTCTTCGCGCGCCCGGATATCAGCGGCACTGCGGGTGGTGAGGCGCTTGAACAGGCGCCCGGCCTTGCTAGGCTGCGGGCGATACACGAGTGTGAGATAGAGCTCGGTGACCATCTGCCGGTGCAGCAGCTCTCCCGTGGTGGGGTGGCGCGCGTCGAAGCTGGCGTAATATCGCTCGTTGAACTGGCGTGCAAAGTCATTGTCGAACTCGCCCCCAAGGCGCTCGCGCACCACGCGCCGCACCTTGTGCGACCAGATAGCGCAGTGGCCGCCGCCCAGTGAACGCAGATAGTTATTGAGAGACTCTTTGCGCGCGTGGATGGTGCCGGGGTCTGCCGTCTCGAAGGGGATGCCTTCCAGGCGCCAGATCGCTATATAGCCGCCGCCCTGGCGCAGCTTGATGACGCCAGGGGCGAGCTCGGTGCCGAACGGGATATAGTCGGCGCTGGGAACCTGGGCGTTGGCTGCCTGCTGGACCTGGGCGCGGGTACGCATCATGCACCCTTGCGCTGCTTGTAGCGCAGCGGGGCGTAGGAACTGGCCCCCCACAGGGCACGCCCGGCGCGCTGGCGCACCCGCATGCGCGCGCGCAGTAGTAGCTGACGCAGGCGCTGGTCGTCGCGCCGGGTGACCTGGCGCATGGCAAGCAGGATGGGGACGTATGCCATGATGAGAAAGAGCGCGACGTAGGCGCTGGCCAGGTAGAAGGTCCAGACGGTTGCCAGCATGAACACTCCGGTGACGAGCAGGAACGGCAGCATGGGCACCCCGGCGAACATCGCCGGGCGGGTGCAGCCGCGGAAGATGGGGTCGTGGAAGGTGGGCATGGCGCCGCAAACCGGCTTAGTTGATCAGCCAGGCGGCAATTCCGGGGGCGCCGCCGCAGATGATGCCGCCGATGACAATGTTGCTCACTTCAGCCCACTTAGCGTGCTGAAACGCCATCTTAAATCCCACCCACAGCAGGGCGATCGTGAAAATGGTGACGGCCACGCCGGTCAGGATCGACTGCAGCTGGGTCATGGTGGAGTTGACCTTGGCGATCTGGGCAAACGCCGGGGTGGCGATCATGGCGCACGCCAGCAGGCACAGCTGCGCCGCGATGTGGGTTGTTGAACGGGTGGCGTGGCGATCGTTCATGTTCGTTTCCTTCCAGAGTTCAGGTGGAAAAAGTCTTCGTGGCGTCCCTGCTTAAAAGGCCAGGCCGCTGTCGTGCGCGAGCAAAGGCGCGGTGCCGGATTTGTAGCGCTCCACCCGCGCGGGCGGGGAAGCGGGGTTTCGTGTCACCGCTGGCGGCGGGTGGCGCGCCTGGACTGGCGCGGGCGCGGGGCGGCGGAAACTTGCCTGGCCTGGATCTGCCTGTACCAGCTTACTGACGTATCCGTCCTTGAATCCGGTCTTGAAATTGCCCGACTCGTAGCAGCTAAATGCAGCCAGGAGCGCGGCGCGCTCGGTCGGGCGGGCGCGCTGGGCGCGGCCGAAGCACTCAGCCAGGATGCGGCTGCCGGCGCGCAAGTTACTGCACGGGTCGAACATGGTGGTGGCGCTCAGGCCGTAGGCTGGAAAGTTCTTCATATTGACCTGGGCCAGCCCCACGCTGTAGTTCATGCCCTGGCGCTCGAGCAGGCGCACTGCCGCGAGCGCTTCGGCATGGCTGCGCGGCTGGCGTGCCAGGCGGCCACCGACGACGCCGATGGCATAGGGATTGAAGGACGATTCGACCTGCACCAGGCGGCGCATGGTGTCCGGGTGTACCGCGGGGGCGCAGGTTTGGGCGAGGGCAAGAAAGTCAAACATAGCGAGCTCGCGGGGCGCGGTGAGCGCCCTTTGATGCAGCGTGCGGCGCGCTGATGGACGAGGGCGCACCGGCGCTGCCTGAGTAAGCTGGAAACGAGCAGAACGCACGTGCGGTAGTCATGTCCATCCGATCAGTAGCAAAAAACAATGTTTAAACAGTATCATTTGCCGGGTTGAAGCATCAACGGCTAAGGAGCAAATTATTGATATTTGGATAACTGCGGGCTAAGACTGTGGTCAACTGTCCGGATCGTGCGCCGCATCAATGCGAGCCGATGCGTGGCTGGTAGGTGGGGTGGCCGCAGCTGCGGGCTCGACAAGCAGGGTGCGGAATGGTTCCGCCTGAGATGTTGGCGACAGGTGAGCTGCCTGCGTTCATTGCGGGCTATGGTGGTACAAAGCGTTCCAATTCCTCCTACCCTGCGATCCACTCATGAAAACCTTCTCCCTCCTTGCCCTTGCCCTGGTCAACACGCTGGTCTCGGCCGCGCCCGCAAGTCCTCCCGCAGTGCCCTGGGATGATCCTGACTTCAGATCCGACGCGGCCGAAGTGGCGCTGGTAGTGGCCACCATCGGACCGCTCGTCACCTTCCCGGCGCCGGTCTATCCGCCCGATCCGAACAAGGTGTGGGTCTCGCTCAACCAACGTTTTTGGTTTCCGGCCCGGGTCGCGTCCGTTCCTTTCGGCCGGCTTGGAGGGCGCGGTATTACCGATATTGAGGTGGTCAGTTTCAGTCACTGGGCTTCGGAGATCACCGGAAGAATTAGCGGGCCGGCGCTGTTTCCCGTTCTGATCCACGGGCCGCACCGGGTCATGCCCAAGGATGCGATCACGGCGCTGGTTGCAGGGCCCCGCGGCGCGCTCTTCGTTCCTGTCCTGCACCCGGTCGTGCTGCGCTGGCTACCGTGTTCGGTGGCCAGACTCAAAGAGGAACTCGATCCCGCTTACCTGCAGCACTACGAGATCAGGCCGGGCCATCCCAGGCACGCGGAAGCGCTGCGTTACCCCGAGCTGTTCAGCAGCACTGAGGGTGGCTTCGTTCCGCGCTACGGGGTAGCCGTGACTGCAATCGAGCAGCATCTGGCGGGCCGCCAGCTTACGCCGGCCGATCTCGCGTGCAGGGAAGCGCCGGCACGGTGATTGACGCCGTGCTGCACCACCGGGCGTGCGTACGCAGCCACCGTCGCCCAGCAGCTCCTCCACCGCGCGATGTCGCTTTGATATTGCGATTGGTCAACATGGGCCTGCATGCTGTCGCGTACAACCTCACTACGGGCTAACGGTCGGCGGGCAGCATGGATGCAGAATTGATGACGCGATTGCACATTACTGAACTTGAGGTGGCGATCAATCGCTGCCGTGCGGCGATGCGGCCGAGCGCTGGGCTGCAGGCACATTTCAATGCGCTGGCCACGCTGTACGGCACCATGATCTATGCGCGCCATTCCGACACCCAGTTGTGCGATCTCGATTGCATCACGCGTGAGGCTATCCACGCCTGGATGCTGCAGCCGGAAGGATCGGGAGCCGGGAATGTGCTCGCGACCCCCACAGCGCGCGCCGGGGAGACGCCATGATGAAGACCCTAGTACCGGCCTGCCAGAAGGGTGGCGTGGGCAAAACCTTTTTTGGCTGCCAGTTCCCGTTTTATCTCGTGCAGGAAGGGCTGCGCGTGCTGCACATCGATCTGGACCACCAGAAAAATGCCTCGCGCCCGCTCGCGGTCAGCGGCAGGGCGCAGCTGGCGCCGTTTACCAGTAACGAACTGCTGCTGGGGCGCGCCGGTGCGGTGCCTGATGCGCCGTTTGTGTCGATCCAGGGCGACGATGCCTTGAGCAGCCTGGAGCGCCAGCCCGAGCAGCACAACGCAATCGTCAATGCGCTCCATGATTTTATCGCGTCGATGGGCACGCGTTTCGACGTGTGCGTGATCGACACCAATCCCAATCCGGACATTCGCTATGCCGCGGCCCTGATCTGCGCCGACTTCCTGCTCTCGCCGATCGAACTCAATCAGGAAGCCATCGATGGCATCGCCGCGCTGCTGCACCATCAGCGCTATGGCTACCACAGGATCAAGGCCCGGCTCAATCCTGGGCTCGAGCTGCTCGGTATCCTGCCCAACCGGGTCGAAGCCACCCCGTTTCAGCGCGCCAATTTCGCGCAGCTGGTGGCAGCCTACGCGCCGCTCCTGATTGCTATCGACGGCAGTTCGCCGGTGCGCTACGCCTATATCGCGAACCGCACCGCGATCGCCGAGGCGCAGGCGGCGGGCGTGCCGCTGTGGCAGCTGCGCCAGGTGGCTGCGGTGGGCGCGGGTGCGCTGGCGCTCCAGGAATCGATGCCGGTGCGCTCGGCAGCCCGGGAGGCCTGGCGCGACATCAAACCGGTGTTCGACACGATCGCCCGGCGCATGGGGTTCGAACTGTAATGGCGCTGGACCTGTCGGCGCTCGACGCCACTGCCTCCTCCGTCCCGCACGGCCAGGTGGCGCTGCCCGGCACCCCGGCGCGGGCGCCCCTGTCCCGGTTCGAGGAGGATCCCGACAATCCGCGCTTTGAGCACGACGCGGCCGCGTTCGAAGCCCTGGTCTCCGACATTGCCCAGCGCGGGATCCTGCAGCCGATTGTGGTGCGCGCGCAGCCGGGCGGCGTACTGCGGATCCGGTTCGGGGCACGGCGCTACCGCGCCGCGCTGCAGCTGGGGCTGACGGATGCGCCCTATGTGACGACCGATGACGAACGCCAGTTCGATGACTACGCGCAGGTGGCCGAAAATGCGCGGCGCGCGCCGCTCCAGCCTCTGGAGATGGCTACTTTCGTGGCTAAGAAGCTGGCGCAGGGTGAGCGGCGGCGCGCGATCGCTGCGCGACTGCAGATGGATCCGAGCGCGATGACGCACCTGCTGGCCCTGGTCGATGATGCGCCCGGCTGGCTGCTGGAGCTGTACCACGGGCAGCGCTGCCGCACGCCGCAGTACCTGTACGGGCTGCGGCGCCTGGCGCTGGCGCACCCTGAGCTGGTGGCCGAGCGCTGCGCCAAAGCGAGCGAGATTGACCGCAATTTTATGGAGCGGCTGGCCGCCGAATGCGCAGCTGCCGCCGCTCCCAGCGCGGGGGCAGGGGCAGCTCTGGCCCAGGCTGGAACTGTAGGGTCGGATCCGGCAAGTGGCGCGGCAAAGGCGCAGGTGGCGACTATCCCGGTCCCTGATGCTCCGGCAGCAGAACAGCGCAAGTGGCCGCCATTGGTTAAGCCGAAACTGCTGGGGCGCGTGGGCAAGCGCCAAGTGCAGCTGGCGCTGCACCTGCGCGCCAGTGCACCGGATAAAACGGTGGTGCTGTTCGACGATGGCAGTGTGGACGAGGTGGCACTGTCATCGATTAGCCTGACGTCGCTCGAGGGTGCGCGCGGGTGAGGTCTTTGCATGACCGGGAGCATTTGTGCGGGCATTGCCCGCAGGGCATTGATTGCAGAAGGGTCTGACGCATGGGCAGGATCAAAACACGGCGCCTGACTGCTGCCCAGTTCGCGGCGGCAATGGTCCTCATTACCAATATGTCGCCGGAGCGGCGCACGGCGGCGCGCCTGGCGCTGGTCGATGGCATGACAGCCGAGGCGGTGGGTACCTTTTATGGATGGAGCCGCACCGCGGTGAATAATGCAGAGCGCGTGGTGTGGGAAGCAGCCGAGCGCTTCCGCCTGGCCAAGGCGGCCGAGGAGGGCGCTGGCGGCAAACTGCCGCGCGGCTGGGGGCGCGAAGTCATGACGGCGCCGAAGCCCCTTTTGAAACAGTGGAAGGCGCAACTGGCTGATCAAGAATAGCGCCAAGGGGTAATGCAGTGGGCAGGACACCGGGCCGCTTATCAGCGACCGACATTTTTTGGAGTCGATCATGTTTAATTGGATCATCAATATATTTAAGCGCCGTACCGCGAGCGGAGCGGCGGCGATTACACAGCGCCCGGGAGGCGTGCGCGATACCGCTCTCGCAGGGCAGACTGACATGGCCACGTCCATGGCGCTGGGGATGGTGACGGGTGTGCCGAACCTGGGGCCGTCTTTGTCCGGGTCGCTACTTGGGAGCGTGCTCGCAGACCATGTAGATGCGTGCGAGGACGGGTGCGCTGAAGATCCGCCGGAACAGGGCTTAGCTGACGGCGCCGCGGGGAGCGGATTCTGCGACTCTGATTAATGGCGCACACGCCTGCTGCGCCGCGCTGGAGCTTCGATCTTGTGAGCCCGGGGTACCGCCGTGGACGAGTACGCCAATGCAGGGTGCCCGGTGCGGCCGATCTGGTCCAAGAAAGTTGTCACATCGTCGCGCACGGTTGCGCGCCGCCTGCCGACGGCGTTCGCCGAACACGACGGGGTAGTGCAGGCGATCATCGAGGGCGACGGCGAACTCGCGGCCCGGCGCCCACATCGCTGCGTGTCCGTCCATTAACCTGCCGCACGTTGCCCATGCATCGGGGGCGAGGTGCACGGAACAAGCCCTGTGTCGGTGCTTCCCCGGTGGGCGATCGCTAGATGCGCGATACCGACTAGGTCAAGACCTTGCGGCGCAGATGTGGCCTTGTGAGAACCCGCAGGGCGATCGGGAGCGGGATGCCGCGCGCACGCAGGTAAGCGGCCGCGCGGGCCGTTCCGCCGTGGCGCTGCAGGTCGACGCCGACCACGACAACACGCTCCTGGTTGCTGTCCTGGCGAGGGCGGTAGCTGGCGAAGTCCAGCCAGCGCGGGCGCAGCGCCGGATCGAAGGGCGCCGCTACAAGATTTTTTGACGAATTGATTGGCATTGGTCAGGCTCGCACGTGGCCTAAAGCGTTTGTTATACCAGCCCAGGCGCACTCACCATTGACGCAGCGCTGCGGCGCGGCGGGCTGGCGTTAGTGTTTGCGCTGAATCAGGTCGCGATGGGGATCGACAGGAATGGGCATTGACGGTTTTGGCATTATGCATTCATGCACCTGGGCCGATCTAAGACATCATGCATCTCTCCTGCCTGGCTATCGCGCCATCGTGGCGCGTCGAGAGGAAGCCCAACTCGCGTTTCCAAGCATCGTCATTGAGCTGTGCTCGTCGCCCGCAGACCAGTCTGCCGAGCTGCGTTGCGCCATCGTGGAACAGTGAATGGAAAATATTGGGCATAGGTAAAGCGCTGAAGTATTATGACTACATCCGGCCAGAACCCGCCGCTCGCAGAAATACCGAAAAATCAACCTGACAGTACTGAGTACGCGTAACCCATCGCGACACATGCCGAAATATCGTCACAACACCTCACATCCGGCACTGCTGGTGTGCGTGACGTCCATCTTTGTGCTCGTCTTCATCTATGGCGCCTTTTCGAGCCCTGCTGGAGCTGCAGGCCTCGCTCTGCTGATATGCGGGGCAATCTTCTCGGGGAGCAGAGAAACTAAACGTAATACTGAGCACCTTTGTCGTCTCGCCGCACGATGAGATGGGGACACCATCTGCGAGTTTGCGCGTGAGTTTGATACCCGAGAAGTGGACACTTGGATAATTCGTGCCGTGTACGAACAGCTCCAAGAGAGCCTTGCCTATGCTCATCCAGCATTTCCTGTCCGCGCCTCGGACAATTTGAAAGCGGAGCTTCGGCTCGATGACGAGGACTTGGATATGGACCTCGCGGCTCAGGTTGAACAGCGGACTGGCATAAGTCTGGATTGTTCGGAAACAAATCCGCATTATGGAAAAATCAATACGGTTAAGGATGTTGTTATGTTCTTTCAGGCGCAGATGAAGCGCCCGAACCACGCTGTATGACGCCTGCAATCGGCCAGAAGCTGACCTTCAGGAAAACGCGAAAGGGGGCACGAAGTGCTCATATCACCCACGGGCTGGGCATGCTTCACTATTTGAGATGGCTTTCGATCGCTGGGGTATGGCTGCCTGCTGCGCTAATGGGTATTTCGTTTTGCATCGTCTGGGCGGTCGGCACTTTTGCCCCCAGTGCTGGATGGGGAATAGTCTTTATCGGAATGGCGCTGACATTTTTTCTTAGTCATGGGCTCGCCATTTCTTCATTGGTAGGGCTCGGATTAGTAGTTTCGCGACAAGCAAAAAAGCCTGCATTCACATTGCTTACCGCAATCGCCGGAGCGATTTTGTCGGCGCTAGTTCTGTCTCGAATTTATTTTGATGTTCAACTGGTTGCGTTGAAGTAAAACCGTGGATGGCGCGGATGTCGCCGACTATGACGACTCCTCGTAGAGTATGATTTCGGCACACGGCCAGAAGCCGACGGTCGCGTAATTTCGCTGGTGTTCCACCATACAGGTGCAGTGTGAAGACTGATATATACCAGAGAATGAATCAAGATTTTGGTTCAGACCTGAACGTTGCGCTCGAAGAGATTTCGGCTTTACGTTCATCCGCCCAAGAGTGGGTCACAGACCGAATAATTAGGAGCATAGTTTATTTGTCACATGGGGACCTTGCGCGTCTGCAGGAGCTAATAGTGCTAGCGAAAATAGATTGGCGCGACTTGCTTGTAGCCGCGGAGTATGATGAAAACTGGCTACGGTTGAGAGATTTTGACAAAACGTTCTCTGATCTAGGGCTCCTAGAGAACGGTTGATCGGACTGAAAGAATCAGCAAAGAACGGACAGTTTCGGCGCGTATTCATAAAGACCTCTGCGTCAGACTGCACCCGGCCAGAAGCAGACAGTGGAGCTGGGCTCTCGCAGCTAATGAAGGCATTTCCTGTATGAGGATAAATTGAATGCTCACGAAGCAAGGGCAATATTGGTACGGTGAAGGTCAGGCCGACATTCACGATGAGATCAAGCGTTACAGCAAACTCAACGGTTATCCCGCCCAACAATTTGCAGATGCATTATGTAAATGCGGTAGCAACGCATTCCGGCTTTCGATGGACGAAGTGGAAGGGGCGGCTGTTCGCGAATGCGACAAATGTGCGGTGAAGCATCCAATCGGCGATAGCGAGGAGTACCTTGATAACGCTGAGCTGATTGAGTACGGCTGCCCTTGTGGTAACGACGATTTGGAAATCTCGATTGGTGTTTCTCTGTTTGATAATTCAAAAGACGTACGGTGGTTGTACTTGGGATGCCGATGTCCTAAATGCAAATTGACAGCGGTTTATGGTGACTGGAAGAACGAGGTTCAAGATTACTCCGTGCTTTTACAGAAAGTCTGAGGCTATATTGCAGCACTAGCATGGACACCTTTCTTACGAGTGGCACTACGGCAGAAGTATTTCTGCCTTGGGTATGCCTTGGCATGAGGATGAGTCAAAAGGTCCAGCCACGGGGCGGCGGCCCGAGAGCAGACTATAGCGACGCGTCCGGTACGCTCGTCAGGAACCGGCCAGCAGCGGACGGTCATCGGTTGGGAGCTGCCGGACGATGGTTGTGCTATTTCGAGGAAGAAAAATGCTGAGCAAGCGATATGCTCCCTTAAATTCCGAAGCGCCTCTAACGCTAGAGGCCAACAAGTTGCTCGCCGAAGCGGTTGCCCAGTTTGATGGCAAGCAGCAGCGTATTCGGGACGAGTGGCGTACCGATAGCTATGTTCGCTCCGAATTTAATCCCGGGGATGCTTCCTTGCGGCTGGATTTTGCAGACGGCCGCTGGCTGCGTGGCGACGCACAGCTTATTGGAACGTTCTGTGCATCAGACAATACTTTTGAGTGGGCCTGGAACAATCCGCGTTTTCCAAGCCATATCACGCGTGACAGTTTGCGGGTGAGGAACAAGGGCGAGGAGCTCGGGCTCGCATACCTCCGCAAGGGAATGATCCCGATTAAAGACGAAACGTTCCTTTCCTACCTTTGTGCAATCGCTTTGAAAGTTACCAGCGCTGAGGGAATCTTCCGTACGGGAGGTGACGATGTGCACATTTTTTTTGCGGTTCGCAACGGAGCCTGGACGTGAGGTGTAGACCAGCGATATTCGCCACCTATCCAGCGTCTTAGTTCGCCCAGGAGCAGTCATCCAGGTTAGTGTGTCAACGAGGATTCTATGTCTCCCCATCGTGCGAATATCGTCAACTTGTTGAACTTGATCGCGTCTGAAAGCGACCAGATCGATTACCAAAAGCGTGCGCCGGTGAATGTGGCAAGCGAATTAGTGGATCAATGGTTCGGCGACTTCTACCACCCACGGGACGAAATATTCAAGAGTGAGTTCTCGGACGAGGAATTAGCGTCGTTGCGTTCATTCAATGTGTACTACGAAACTCGGTTCGCTACGCTACCGGACTCTCTTGACGAAATGTTGCAAACTAAAGCATGGCACGAAATTATAAAGTTTGCTGGGGATGTGCTTGATACCCATGGCTGGCGTGGTGTCGAAGCGCATTACGACCTCAGCGAATAGGACGCGACCGTCGGCTACAAGGTCGTTGCAGTCTGGTTATCGCCTGGTCTTTACGGTCGAGTAAAATCGGCAGTAGCCGGCCAAGAGCAATGGGATGGACTCCTCCTCCCCAACGGGCACCGTGGTGCCTAAACTGGAGTTTGCACGCAACCAGTTTGAAGAAGGAGTCCACCATGAAGATTATGCGCGTCGGCGTCGACCTCTCCAAGAACGTCTTTCAAGTGCACGGGGTTGATCGCTTCGAGAAAGTAGTCTGGCGTAGGAAACTGAATCGTGCAGAGTGGGTGAGGGTCTTGCTCGACAAGATTGAGCCTGGCTGCGAGATCGGCATGGAAGCTTGTGGCAGCGCGCATCACTGGGCGCGCCTGTTGCAGCAACATGGATTCACCGTGAAGTTGATCGCACCGCAGTTCGTCAAACCCTACGTCAAGAGTAATAAGAACGATGCCAACGATGCCGAGGCAATCTGCGAGGCAATGAGTCGTCCGAGCATGCGCTTTGTCGCAGTCAAAAGCGTTAAGCAACAAGACCTCCAGGCTGTGCATCGCATCCGGGCCGAGCTGTGCAGTCAGAGGATTGCGAAGGCAAATCAGATCCGCGGCCTGTGTGGGGAGTATGGTCTGACAGCTGCGAGGGAACTCTTGCAACTGCGCTCCGCGATCCCGCGCTGGCTCGAGGACATGGAAAACGGTTTGACGAGGCACTTCCGGCGGCTGCTTGACGGCTTGTGGCAAGACCTGCAGGCGCTGGACAACAGAGTCAAAGAGTTGGATCGCGAGATTGAACTAGTCGCCGCGCTTGATCCGGTCGCGCTTCGGCTGCAGCAGTTGCGAGGCGTCGGCCCAGTCATCGCAACTGCGATCGTCGCCAATGTCGGTGACGCAAAACAGTTTAGCAATGGAAGACAGATGGCCGCTTCACTTGGGCTGACGCCGAGGCAGAACAGCTCGGGTGGGCGAGAGCGATTGCTTGGCATTACCAAGCGTGGTGACGCGTACCTGCGAACGTTGTTGATTCATGGAGCCCGCGCGATGCTGCGAACGGCGCCAGGCAAAGCGGATCGACTGAGTCGCTGGGTGACGCGGATAGCAGAGACCAGGCATCACAACATTGCAGCCGTCGCTTTAGCGAACAAAACGGCGCGCATTGCCTGGGCGATGATTACCAGAGGGACAGACTACGAGCCGGGTATGATGTCGGCTTGAGCCTGAAATGCAGTAGGTAAAAAGGAGTATCCAACCACGATTGCAAGACATGCCGTTGATGGCCACCAGGTCGAACCGGCGCTGACAAAACCCGACACCGTCTGAGGCCAACGAGCCCGTAGGAGCGATAGGGAGTTAGCGCGCGAATAGCCCATTATGGTCCACGCCCCAACGACGGGCGAAGTAGCTAAAGACCGAATATACGTGAGCAGTCGAACCTACCAGCCAAAGACGGAATGTTTGCAAAAGAGGAGGAGTCCATACGGACGGTCACTATGTGTTCGCGGACGCCTGACCTAGGGGGCAAAGATTGAATTTTTTCTCTTTGCTGGCAAGCCCAACGAGTTTCGCTTAAACGGTAGCTATCAGACCGTTACTATTGACTGATCGGCGCATTGGGTTCGTCCGCCCGTTTCACACTGACGCGCTGAGGCTGAGTTTGCGCCGACAGCCACTCTGAAAGGCACTAATGATCGAATATGCATTTTACGCACTAATCGCCATCGCATTTTGCTATGCCCTTTACCGATGGGCGAATTACGAAATGGCGAAAACTGACAAACTGATCGCCCGAATAAACGCTGAACACGGCATTTCTCTCGGAGAGGATTTTCTTGGAACGATCAGCAAAGGGGTTCTATTTGACCGGGACGCCCAAAAATTCTGCGTGTTCTTCGGGCGACGTCGACATGAGATACTGGATTTCTCATACATCATCGCTTGGCGCTTCGAACCGGGCAACCGCCACAAAATCGTCTTAGAGACAAATGATTTAGGCCGCCCGCAACTCCATATTCCTATACTGACTGTGCAAGACGGCAAACACTGGATGGCCAAACTTAATATCTTGTTCAACCACACTTGAGAATCGGCGGTGCAGCTGGATCGAGTCCGGTTTTCAAAACGAAATCAACGCACGGCCTGACCGACAAGTCGGAAAGCACGGATGTTTCGGCTGCGACCCGGGTCGAGATTTAGAGTGAAGCATACCGGATTCGTGGCCGTAATACTGGAGTCTGGATCTAACGTATAAGGGATCGGCCGTTGAAAAAAATACTTTTGACGTTGGGCGCACTAGGAGTGTTTTTGTTTTTGTTGGTATTAGGTTTAGGGATCGCGAGCGATACACCCGAGGGCAGACAGAAATTTGCGGACGAGTTGGCGATCGACAGATGCCGAAGCGACCTCAAAGGGGCAACTAGCGAGTATGAGCGACGGTTTCTCAGCGAAGCGTGCCGCACAATCGAGGAACGGTATAAGGCAAAGTACGGGTATGCGTGGTAGACACAGTCAGCGTGATCTCGGCCCGTATAACCGGACACAGCCTGTCGTCTAAATAACGCCGGAACAAGCAAAGGGGCGGTGGAGGCGGTTCCGTTAGCGCATGGCCGAAACATTAGACTAGTAATAATCACTCGTGACACGTATCGCTTCCAGCTCAAGCGAGCGGGCCCCAACCGCGACCTTTACCTTAAAAAAAGTCGATTCAAGCAGTAAGGGTTGACGCAGCAAAAGCCGATACGTGTCTGAGTCCACGGGGGGCTCAGCCTGCGATAAGTTTCTGGACAGCTTATGCATTGGCGAGGACGGCGCTGATTCGTTGACGTGCTTAGGGCAATATGAGTGACGGGTTTGGGGCGCTTTCGGCCGAAGGCGCTAGGCACTGAATGCCGTCGAGTACAATCGGCAGAGATCGGCTAGGAGCCGCCGTTCGTTTTCCTGACTTAAGCAAAAAAACGTGAAACCGTCTCTACCACGACTCCATCCTATATCAGCGTTCGTCTTTGCCACGCTAATCGCCGGCGCTTTTTTGCTGTGCATGCTTAGGTGGCTTCCTGAAATTGATGGGCTGCCCCAGTTAGCAGGTCACATCCTATTCGAATGGATTGCAGTGGCCCTATCTGCGTTGATTTTTTCGACGCTCGCCAGCGACGAATTTTCTTCGAGAGTCGTCAGGGCACTTCGCACTCTCTGCGCTGCAGTGCTGGCGCCAGGTCTCGCTTTCAGCATTTACGTAATTCTCGGGTTGACGCTTTTTGAGTGGCGGATGTAGCTGGGGGAGCGAAACCGGGGAATAGGCCGACCTCGGGGCGATAGTTGAACAGGTATGATGTCGTAAAGCGGCCAGGAGCTACCGTTCAGCATGAGCGACGTCCTGCACATCAGCAGTAAAGGAAGATATGAACATTGAAATCTTTTCGCTAAGGCGATCAATCAAAATAGCAGTGTTCGAGCTTTGCCTGGTGATCGTCGCTTTAGTCGCTTCCTCTTCTGCCTTCGCGGCAGAGAATCCATCTGAGCTGCAAAAGTCTCTCTTGAAACTTGGAGCAAGCCTTGATGACGCAACCGTTGTGGTTAACAGGATACGAACCAGCAATCTGGAGATCCCGGCCGAATTGCGGCAAGAATACTATGTGGAGTTTGTCCGGTTTAAGGACTCCACACGGTCGACATCACAAGCAATTGAGCAAGTGAGAGATAATCCAACTGCAACCAACCTCTATGCGCTAAGGCAACAACTCGGCAAAGTTAGCCTACAACTCAGATCGATTACCTTGTGGGTATATCTTATGCCATCCGGGCGTTCAAAGGTCGATAAGGACAATCCGGTGCGAGCCATTGATCAGAGCGAGAGCGACTTCGGAACGCAGGTTTTTTTATACGATTTGATGGTAGACGACATACTTTCAAAACTGCAGAAGTAAGCGGTCGAATGCGCCAAGTGCGAGGTGCCCCCTATACCTTGCTTAGTCTAATTATTGACTCCACGTGCTGCGCGGCGGAGCTCAGGCTAACAAGGTCGCTTCGGGTCGACGGGAGGCTCGTCGGCCAGCGCCGGTTTGCCGTCGAGTACAATCGGCAGTAGTCGGCCAAATGCGGACCTTCAGCATTGGTCTGCAATCATTCGTCGCGGTCGAATTCTTAAACATTTCAAGGGCGCCCCCTTCAGTCTTGGTTGGCGCGAACGCTAGGGACCTAAATGACTCACGTCGCTGAAGAAGTTTATTCTCCTGACCAAGTTCGCGACCCTCAACAAGTTGCGCGCAGAGCTTTAGTACTGTTTGCTATTTTTGGTTTAGCTGTTGGTGCACCAAAGGACGTTACCTTGGCCTGGTTGAAGGAGGAGTCGCTGTGGGACGAACTAACTCCGTCTGAGCTTGCCTACGTCTCTTCAGCGAGTCCCACGAGGCAGCAACATGTGGATGCGTCATGGCAAAGTGAATCGATTCTTGTTCTTTTGTGGGCGTTGGGCACGGTAGAGCAAATGCCGGCGCTAAATGAGCAATGCAATGCAAGCGACTTTCAGCAGGTTCTCCCGCCATTTGCAGATGTCTCCGTTAGTCAGTTCATCAAACTGGCGACGAGGCGGTCAGACGAAGTACTTATCGACCTCGCAGATACTTTGCTTAACTGCCATTGGGAAGCAAGAGATGCGCGAATTCACGGCAATCCCGATCCCTCTCACCTCGATATCGGCGTTGTTCAAGAGCGGCACCGTGCAATAAACTGGGTCATCGGTTATGACGGCCTTCCGTGGGATGAAGTTACGACAGACACCTAGCATGCCTAGCTTCGGCGCCGCAACGGTCGAGTACGATCGTCAATGTTCGGCCAGCAGCGGACTCCCCGCGATCATCGAAAGCTAGCTGTTACTGGAAACGACGATGGAAAAACTGTCCTTATCAGATCTTGCGGCTGAGTTTCGTTCCATGGTTGACAGCCTTGACGTAGAGCCATTCTACAAAAAATTTCACACGTGTCCACAGCATGACGGGTCGCCCCATGTTGAGATAAGGTCTGGGCTGTTTGAGTTTGTGGCAACTGAGCGTGGCTCCGAAACTCACAGGACATCTGGTCTCAGTAGTGATGAGGTTTTATACCTGCTCTTTGAGGGGATCACCCTTAGGATGGCTACATCGTACGAGCTACGCAATCGGAAGCCGAGCGGGGATGGTAGGGCCATTTGGTTCCCCTACCAAGAGAAGTTGATGATGTCTCTAAGACCAGCTTGGAGTGTCAGACTGAAAGCCGAGCACGAGCATATCCTGCAGAAATTCCCGCTCAACCAATGACCAGACTTTTGGTCTGCCGCAGTCCATGCACTAGCTGGTCGGGTGGGCGTCCGGTTCGGGGCGCATGCCGACCTTCGCTAAAGGAGCAAATTTGTCGCGCCTAAATTAACGGCAGAGCCCGCCTGTGCTAGGTCAAGCACCAGCGATATAGTCGACCCTTTACCGCACCGGGCAGCAGGGGTGCTCTATGATCGATGAAACCTCCGGTACACGTCATCATGAACCCCTTTTTCGACTGCGCAACGCCTTCACTCGATACGGTGAGCACCTTCATGCAGGCGCTTGAAGCGGTACGGCGGCGCCTGCCGCGCGAAGCGTGGCACGACTTTGCGCGTACCGACGCCACCGTACGGCGCTGGCGCTTTTTCCTGGCGGCGGACCCCTACACGCGCTGGGGCCTGCTCAAGCCGCGTGGCTATCCGGGTGACGCAACGCTAATGGATTTCGCCTACGGACACGCCAGTGTCCGTGACAGCATTGCTGCGGCCGGCACCGCCGGAGGGCGGATCTATGACCACACTTCGATGGCGCGCCAGTCGCAGTCGGCGCGCCATCGGATTGCCCTGCTAGGGGCACGCCTGCGCGCGCTCAGCGCCGACGGCAGCCGCGCGTGCGTCGCGTCGTTCGCGTCCGGTCACGCCCGCGAACTCGAGTGTCTCTCCGCCGGCGAACGCGCGGCGATCGAACACTTCACTGCCATTGACCTCGACGCTGCCTCGCTTGACACCGCGCGTGGCTGCGCAGAGGGCATGGAGTTCACGCCGGTGCGCCGCAATGTGATCGCCGACGGGTTCGACGACCTGCCGCAGGTCGATTTCGCCTATTCGCTGGGCCTGTTCGACTACCTCAATGACGCGCGCGCCCGGGCCGTGCTGACCAAGATGTGGCAGCGCGTGGCGCCCGGGGGCACGCTGCTGGTGGCCAATCTCGCTCCCGATGCAGGCAACCTTGCCTATTGCGAGGCGATCATGGACTGGTGGATGATTCCCCGCAGCGCGCTGCAGATGGCGCAGCTGGGACAGGGTATCGGCGAGGGGAGTACCCGCACCCGCACGGTGACGCAGCAAGGATGCTTTCACTACCTCGAGATCAGCCATTGATGCAGACGGCCAGGTGCTATCCCGGCGCCCCCCCGTCGCCGGTGGAAAGGACTCTGATGGGCCGCCGCGTCGCCATGAAAAGTTTACTATTTCCGTGCCCTGGCCAGCTCGGAAACGTACGACTTGCTGAGGCAGCCGGCCTCCACACAAGCCTGTTCGCGCATTTTGAAAGGCATGGCCCGGATCGCATTTATCTCAAGCTGTTGCCGCTCACTTGCACCGAACGGCGTCGCCGACTCTGCTCGACGCTGTTGTGAGTCTGGCGTGCGATCAACAGTTTTGTTAAGCAGGCGCAGCAACATCGCGGGGGCCAGGCCGTAAACTACCTGACTTGAAGCAGAGGTTGGCATGCATCCCCCATTTCTCGCCCCCAGTGAAACGCGCTTGCGACCCGTCCGGCTGCAGCGCCGGGCTGCCCGTGGTTGATCCGATGCCGGCGACCACACCTGCCAGCGTGACTGCATTGCCATTTTCAACCAGCACATCGCTTGCCGACGGCCTGGTATCGCGCCTGCTGGCTGACTGGGCCAGCATCGACGCACAATTTCGCGCTGATAAGCTGGCGAGAGTGCGGCGCGGCGAAGTGTCGCGCCTGCCGTCCAGGCGCGCGCTTGGGTACCGGGTGCTGCGCGAACGTTCACTCGGCCTGGTTCCGGCCTCCCATCGCCTGCTCGAAGCCAGCCATGGTGACCAGGGAGGGCTGGACAAGCGTGCCGGTTTCGCCGTGGTGCACTGGGCCATTATCGCCGAGGTCCGCCGCCTGCAGGTGCTGGTGACGTACGGGCGGCCCGGCTGGACGCTGCCGCTGCGCTGGCACCTCGCCACCATTGCCTGCCATGCCCTGCAGCGCTTGTTCTATCGCCTGAAAACGGTCGACGAGGAGGTGGTGCTGGCTGAACTGGCGGCGGCGGTGCAGGTGATCTGCGCCTGGTATCCCGTGCTCTGCGGGGTGATTGAGGATGCGATGTCGGTGGGCGTGCCCACGCCCCATGGCATGCTGATCGTCAGGCGCAGCGCCCCGAGTGGGCGCTTCGCCGCCTGCGAACTAACCGCCACGACCTGGGTCAGCGAGCCGCTCATCGCTGTGCGCGCAGGGCAGCTGGCTGCCCTGCGCGAGGCGCGCGAGCACCAGGGGCTGGTCCTGCAGGTGGGGGCGGACTACCTGGCGCTCACGCGCGAGCGCGCCTTAGCGCGCTTTGCGCCGCTGCAGCGGACGCGGGGCAATGCGTTCTTTGCCGAGATGCTGCGCCACCTGCCGCTGGCCGGGCCGCTGAACAGCCTAGTGTATGGTCATTAGCCACGCGCCTGGCTTATCCGTTCAGGGCGTATGCCACGCGAGCCGGTTTCATCTGTGATCCCCCATGCGGGCCCGCAAATGTCAAGGCGGACGGGACGCGTTTCGACTGGCAGCGCCATCCCACCCCTCTCGTCACAGCATGCCGGGGTCACTGCCACGTGCACCAATGTCGCGGGGTGGCCGGCGGAGTATGGGTGTCTTAAGGCCAGAAAGATGATCGAAATCAATTTTTGCTCTGATGCAAGCTGGAGGCTACCTCGGCCACTTTAAAATGAACAATATAGAGCCCTTTATTAAAGAAGACGCCGATTTCGACAGCCTCGCGCTGCACTACACTTACTGACCGCATACCTATGGACCTTGTCGCTTTACTCGGCTGGCCGGCCTGCTCCTGGTGGCGAAAATAGTCAACCACTTTGCGCAGCACGCGCTCATGAATCGCGGCGATGGCTGGCCGGAAGCTACGCGTTTTTTTACATTGCCGGCATCTTTGTCGGCCTGGCGCGCAATGCCCCCCACCTGGCGCACGCCGCCGGCTCCTTTCTGCCTGTTACGGCACTCGCCGGTGGCCTTGGCCTGTGGCGCGCGCCCCGGTGGCGGGCGGCGCAGCATGCGCGCTCAGTGGCGGGCGGCGCAGCATGCGCGCTCAGTGGCGGGGAGAACGGGCCGCCTGGGCACCATAAGCCCAATGGTGTTGGCAAGGGCGCCTGGCTTCAATGACCTTTATCATCTTAGGGAGCAACATGGCACATGCCATCGGAGATACGCAGGAACGCTACCTCGTGCGCATTACCGCGCCGCGTGCGGGCTACATGGTGTCGATTCCGCATCCGACACAGCCTGGCGCCTATCGGCGCAAGAACTTTGTCGCGGTGGACAGCACGGAGTGCGAGCGTCTGCAGCAGGCCATCGCCTGGCGCGACAGGACGTATCAGGCGCTGTACGGCACCAGCGTGCCGCCGCTGCGCATGTTCCATCGCCAGCAGGCCAATTCCAATACGGCGATTCCAGGCGTGACCCGGGTGCTTAAGAAAAACACAAAGCGGCGCAAGGACGGGACCGTGGCGGTCTACACTGTGCCCTGCATTGTCGCCCTCATTTGTACGGTACCAGGCGAGGACTATGCGCGCGCGCGCGGTTACAAGACCAAGGTCTATTCCATCAGGAAGCATGGAGAAGAAGAGGCGCGGCGCCTTGCCAGTGAATGGCGGGCACGCATGGTGGAGCAGCTGGCCGGCGCCACGGGTGCCCTGAGCCGCTTTTGCTGTTTGTCGAGGGAGAATGCTGTGCAACAACCGGACGATACACGTCGAGTACAATCGGCCCCTACCGGCCAAAACAGTCTTACAAAGTGAGCGATGAACCACGACCTGGACGAGCGGGGCGAACCGAATTTTGCCGAAGCGTACGCTCTGAGGGAGGGGCCAGTGAAAACGATGCGAATTTTGTTGCTCTTTATTGTTACTCTTTAATGCATATCCGTATGCGCAGCTTATCGTAGATAGGAAACCTGTGCTGGGTAGCCGACAGGTTGATTACGACATTCTCGGTGACGTAAGTAAAGCGACTCGGGTAGAGAGCGGGGCAGGGCACGTATGCTCGCCCCGTTTCAAAGCGTCTAAATTTTGCTCGTTAAGTGCCAACCTTTACTGTAAGGACACTCATACACCCGAAGAAAGGTGCGTTTTTCCTGTTCCAAAATTGAGGAACGTAGCTGGGCTGCATTTTCTGAGATGTATGCTTGTTTCGAGCAGTGGTGGCAGTAATGTCCCGGTGTATGTCGATTAGCCGGGCACAAATGCCAGGACCCACACTGGTCGCAATGGTAGGGAACCATGCGTTTGCCATAGGTATTGAAAGCATGATGCGAGCCTTGCTCGGCCCATTGCCGATTGAGATAGGCGCGCCGAGGCTTGCCCTGGAAGCTGAGGCAGATTGATTTGTTGAGCATCGCGTCATCCCTCAATGTCCATAACTACTCGAAACGAGACCTTGCTGTTTTTGTAGGCTCCCCAAGACGTTGATCCGATGCAGCCTTCCCAAAAGCGGCCGCTAATAATCCCTGCTTCTTGACACCACTCGTAGGCGTCCCATGCATCAATGAACATGATGCCATGATGTTCTGACCACGGGATCTGGTCTTTCCATGCGGCACTAGGTGGAAAATCCCTGATCCAGATCTTTCGAGTACCGTTGTTTTTGGAGCTGACCTGGACAGACTGCACCCCGTTCGAATGGGGAAATTCCGCAACGTCAGGACCGGGCTCCAAAAATCTCGGCTCAGACCATTTGACTGCGGATGGAACATCTTGGCGATCAGTGTGTTCGCTTGCTTCGACCAACGGACGGGGCGGCCAGTTCTCCCAAGGAAAGTCAGAAAACGACATCGATTCATAGTGCTCGGAATAAGCAGGACGAATAGCACGCAGCTCTCTCTGGGTGAGCAGCCTGAGGCTGACGCCCAGCTGCCGCTCGCGCCATGCGCAGTAGGCCTGAGCATCAACCCACGAGGCACTTACGGGAGCCGCATCAGAATTTCCTTCATTGGCTCGATTCAAAGGCTCGCAACGTTCGCCTTGTCTTTCCCCGAATGCCGTTTCCACTAGCATCTGTCGGAACGAAGAGAGATTGATCAGGTCACTGACCGCTAGCTTGCGGCCATCAATTTCCACAATATGGAACCCGCTTGGTAGCGGCGTAGCCCATTTTGCTCGCGATAAAGATGGCCAAATGCCTTGCTCGGTCATCCATGTGCGGCGCACATTGGCAGAAGTTGTCAGTTGCCGCTCCGCAACGCTTCCACCTCGGTCGTAGAAAGCTTGTTCTGCCTTGTGGGCTTCGTCTTCTTCCCAGACTTCTTGTCGGAAATGAATGGCTCGGTTTAGGTCGCTTTCACTCATCAGCCTTGACGGCAAATCTGTAATCGCGAGTTTGTATAAATCGGCCACATCTTCTGGCTTGGGCGGTTCAGTTTCCCTGTAGGTCTGCCACAGCAGGTCCCAGCCACCATCGTGAGCGCGCAGGACGACCAGCCGGTCGTTGTAAGGAATTACGTCAACCCACCCTTCAGGTTGAGCGTCAAAAACAGCGCGGAACGCACTGACTGCAGCAAAAGTTTTTGTGTGTTGTTTCGCCCGCTCCTCAGAGCCGTAGTTCAATTCCCAGTAGCTCTTGTCGATGATGGAGTTGAGCGGGACATGTACCAGCTTGTCGTCCAAAAAGCCCCATTGACCCATCAAGTCGAGCCGCCGCGCGAACAGTTCCTTTCCAAGTTGAGCAGCAATTTCCGGTGATGCATTAATGGATTCAATTGCCGCTGAGGGGACGTCAAAGCCATTCCCGGTGTCCCAAACAGACCAGCCAACGCCGTATCCAAGAAATACGCGGCGAGGCCGCCTCTCTTGTGGTCCGAAGAATATGCGATCCGCCAGCTGGCGAGGGCTTGGGCCGCTATGCTTTGAAAAGCAAAGATCGATACAGCCACCATGGTCCATCGGAAACAAACCAGCCTGGTTGGTGCAATGATGCTTTTTCAGGAAGACTTGAAACTCCGGCCAACTCTTGTGTAAATAAGTCCCGAAGTCTCCATTGAAGCCCAAGCGATCGACCATAGCGTTCAGGGTTTGTCGATACTTCAAAGAATCAACATCAGGATGAAGTACGCGATGTTTCGCGCCATCTTTGATGTCTTCTGGTGAGATTCCGCGCAGAGGGACGGCATGGCCGTCGCGCAGAAGGAGGTAACCGTGACGGCGCCCGGTAGATTTGAAAATATCAGACACACTTTTCTCCAAAAAATATCACCCCTTCCCCAGGGCCGCCAAGTGGGAACGTGTGATGAAGTTGGATTGTAAGTGCGTTAAAAGTCGTTTGAATCTTCGAAACGAGGAGCGCTTGCTCTCGGCGTTGGCGGCGCCGACGACCCTGCAGGGTGTCTCCAAACCCTTAAACGAAGGATACCCTCGAGTATTGAGATAAGTCAACCTGGATTGAGTCTCTCCGAGGTTCCCAGTCACCGCGAAGTCGGCCAATCGAAAACTGAACTGGCACACTTCGTCGCCATGGCTAACTACAACCAACTGCCGCCAGGCCTAGCAAACTGGCGCGAACTGCTTGGATGTGCCCGATAGCGCGAGTCAGGTTAACAAGTCGCTCACTGTTCAGTGCGCCGGTCGGTATGTTGAGGGCGGCGGACAGGTTGCGATGGAAGGGTACAATCAGATCGTACGGTCGACTCGGCCTCGCCAGCGGCGAACAGCCGCAAGGTAGGTGCTATCGATAATTTAGCGACCACGCCAGAGAGCAAAGACGGACCGCTAACACGTCAGGTGAAAACCTCCTTTCCGTTTTTCCTCAAGCTCGTTATACTGTATTTTTATACAGTAGTATTTGAGTCCAACATGTCAATCACACAGTTGAGCGCTAACGAGGAACATCGCGCGGCGGTTGGTACCGTCACTGGTGCGCCCTGGCAATTTCATAGCTGTTTTGAAACAGGTGCGTTTCCCAATGTCGTGCTGCCGAATACGGTCCTGGCAGCACGCATGAGTTCCCTCGGCGAGGGCCTTGTGCCTCACTGCGCAGCATCAGCCCTGATCACGGTACCGGAGGACAGCATGAGTGGCGCCGGGATTTTGATGGGCGACCAGGTCATTGTCGACCGTTCGCAGGTTGCTCAGCACGGGCAAATTGTGGTTGCCCTGATCGATGAGCGCCTGCTGCCTGCCCGCCTGTTTCGCTTCAACGGCAAGTTCGAGCTGCGTTCAGAACGCGCCGGGTGCGAACCGGCACGGCTGGCGTGCCGCGCGCAGCCCTTCGTCTGGGGCGTGGTGGTGGCCTGCGTGCGCACTTACGCGCCGCCGCTGGACGCCGCAACACTTTGAGTGCGCGCAGATTCAGTCATGTTCACCACCTCGCTCTCATTGTTCCCGCCGGCGCCCGATACCGATGCGCTCGCGCGTGCACGCAGTGACCATCGCAAGAGTGAGCCAGGAAGCGGGGCCGCGTCCGTGGCAAATGTCGCCGTTGCTCCAGGTTCGGCTCCCGCCCCTGATCCGGATCAGGAAGGCCCTGGCGCGCAGGACGCCAAGCCCGGGAGTGACGCCGCATTCGATCCGCTCGCCGTGCATCCCGGGCTGTGGCGCGCCTCGCAGCTTGCCCGTTCCAGCGACCATTGCATCGACACGGGCTACCGTACGCTGTCCCAGCAGCTGCCGGGGGGAGGCTGGCCGAGCGGGAACCTGATCGACCTGCTGGTGCAGCAGGCCGGGATCGGCGAGCTGCGCCTCTTGGCGCCGGCACTGAAAACGGTTGGCGGAGGTGGCGGCAGCGGGCGTATCGAACGCCGCATCGTGCTGCTGCAGCCGCCCCATCCGCCGCAGGCGCTGGCCCTGGGCGGAATGGGTCTGGCACCGAGCCAGCTGTTGTGGATCAAAAGTAAAAACAGTGCCGATGCACTGTGGGCCGCCGAGCAGGTTCTCAAAAGCGGCAGCTGCGGCGCATTGCTGTTCTGGGCCGCACACATCCGTTCCGACAGCCTGCGCCGCCTGCACCTGGCGGCGCAGTCGGGCGCCACCCTGTTTTTCATGCTGCGCCCGCTCGCGAGCGCCCAGGATTCCTCGCCGGCGCCGCTGCGCCTGGCCTTGCGCCCGGCCGCCGGCGGCATCGAGATCGGTTTTGTCAAACGGCGCGGGCCGCAGCGTGATGCGCCGCTGTTTCTGCCACTGGCTCCCATCGGCGTGTCCGCCCGCCAGCGCACTCGCTCTTATCCGTTACCGGAGCAAACCACGGTCGCTACAGGTTCGGCGGTGCCTGCCGAGCCGGCACGCACGGCAGCGCTCAAGCGCGGGCGCATCGGCCAGCTGCTGGATCAATGAGGCTGGACGCACAATGCACGTGATCCTGGCTAAGCTGTATGAGGAGGGCGGGCGCCCGCTGGCGCGCCACCGGGCCTTAACGCTCGCGCCCAGCCATGAGGGTGTCTTGTCGCTGCACGAGTCGCATGCCCCGCGCCTGCGGCGCGCGGTGAGAAAGGCGCGCATAGCGAATCTGGCAGGCACCGAGATCACCCTGGAACTGTATGACGCGGTGGTGCTGTTCATCGGGGAGGGCGTGATGACGATTACGGGGATGGAGATCGATGCGGCCACGCGCAAGGCAACCGCGCAGTCCTGGTATGTGGAAATTTTGAGTGAAAAAAAGGGGAACAAGGCGTTCGCTGGAAAGCAGGCAGATGAGTAGAGCAAAAAACGAGGGTTGAAGATGGACCTGCTCTTCTGGCAGACTGCTTTCGCCGACCCCCGATCAAACTAGTCAGGAGTTATTAGAAGGAAGGCGCAATCATGGGGCCGCGGGCCGACTGCGCCGGCTCAGCCGTACGTGCGGCCACAGCGAACGCTCAACTAACTCATGTTCGGCGGCACTCGTCGCTTTTGCTACGGCGATTTTGTCATATCCGTCTCAAAACATGCCGAAGCGTCCTTAGACGGCGATTGTTCAGCACTGACGGTTTAGTCGATACCGTCAAAAGTAATCGAGAGCTTTTTTTAACGGTTGCAGATCACCGGCTCGTCCATTGAGAAGGGCGAGAAGCGCGGCAGGCCCGGGCACGGTCGGCCGGATGCGGCAGCGGCGTGGCAACCGGGACAGCTGCGCCGTCCTTCTGGTCCGGCGTCGCCGCACCTTCCTCCCAGCGAACGCCTGCGCCGGTTCCGCGACCGCTGTCTGAACAGCCACGCGTGCATGCAAATGCTGGTTGACCGTGCGCCGGAACTGATCCGCACGCGCGGGATCATCCCCGTGCAGGCAGGCCCACAGAGCGAACAGCGCCCGCCGGTGCCAACGCCGCCTACCGGCCAGGGGGCTATTGCCGGTGAAGCTGCACCAAAGCGCTGGCCCGAGCGCGTCACGCTATCGAACCAGTACTGTAACGTCGCCAAGCTGCCGGGCAAGTGGAAAGGGCAGTACGCTCAAAACGGCGTGCTGGTGCCGTTCGACCTGACACTGAAGGACGCTGCGGGCGCACTCACGGGCGAATCCACCGAGCCCGATATGCGGGCGGGGCAAAGCGGCGCTGTCAGCGCGCGCTGGGCCGGCGTGCTCTCCGCGCAGGGGATGGTGTTCGAGCGGTACTACCTTGTTGCGCCGACCGTCGTCAGTCACTACTACGGCTACTGCAACAAAGAAAACACGGTCATTAGCGGGGAATGGCGCCTCGGGCAGAAGCTCAGCGGAGAGTTCGAGCTGCTCAGGGAAAAGGACTAGGCGACAGGACGCCAGCGCGTAAAGGAGAGGCGGTTATAAGAGAAACGAAATCAATTACTAATTGATCTGATAACAGCACGAGATAAGCAGCACTGAAAGGCGGTTATTCATTCAAGGCGCCATCCCGGCGCCCTTTTACCGAAAGACATCCATGACCTACATGCCATTGACCCACACCCCCGAGCAAGCACAACAGGCGGGGGACCTGGTGGTGCGCCTGAACGCCGTCTCCGTGTCGCTGCTGCAGCGTCACTTTCGCATGCAGTACAGCACGGCGCTGGGCCTGGTCCACGTGCTGGAAAAGGCCGGTTTTGTCACGGCGCCCGGGGCGGATGGGTTCCGATCGCTGACACAGCGGGCCGCGGCGCGTCGACCGGCCGCCCCGGCCGCTACTGCGCGCGAGCTGTGCGAAGCCTGGGCCTGCGATCTATTCGAGGGCGGCGACGGCGGTGACGCCGGCTCGCCCGAGACACCATCGATCTGGTTGTTCGGCATGGAGCATGGCGACGCCGTTAACCTCGTGCAGGAAGAGGCGATAGGGCGCGGTGTGCGCGACTATTCGGTCGCCAAACAGCTTATCTACCCCTTCAACCGCAATGCCTTCAAGCTGTTCGCCGCCATCGAGGGCAGGCCGGTGGAGAGCTATGTACAGTTCGCGCGCGAGCACCAGCCGTGGGTGCCTGGCGCGCGAGGGTATTTTAAGGGCAACCTGTATCCCTACCCATGCCGCAATCTGGGCACCTGGAGCGAGCAGGCTCAGCGTGACACCGGCTTCGAGAGGAAGCAAGAGTTAGTCAAGTGGTGCCGCGAGCACCGCCTGCCGGCGATCGCGCAAGCGGTGCAACTCCACAAGCCGCGCCTGTTTATTGGGGTGGGATCGATGATGGCCGACGAGTTTGCCCAGGCCTGCTTTGGCCGCTCCGTGCCGCTCGCGCTGCACGAGTTCACCGTCAACGGACGCAGCAAGAAGCTGCGCTACGCAGTCCATAACGGCACAGTTTTGGTGGTGGTGCCCCACATCAGCAGCGGCTCAAACGGCTTGAACAGCGATGAATCGCTCCATACCGCCGGCAGTTTTATCGCTGACCTGCTGGGATAAAACCAGGTTTTGCCACCCAGGGGACGCGGCACTTGCGCGCCGTTCGTGGCGGCGCGGCAGCAGCG
Organism: Pseudomonadota bacterium; assembly: GCA_040385745.1. GTDB lineage: Bacteria > Pseudomonadota > Gammaproteobacteria > Burkholderiales > Burkholderiaceae_D > Telluria_A. Next base: position 117,342 of record JAZKGU010000023.1, on the reverse strand, counting down.
GCTCATGCGCGGCACCTAGGCGGTGACGCGCCATCCGTGTTTTGTCAGCGCCGGACAGTCAGTCAACTACTCGGCAGAGCCGATGCTGCAAGGGGGCACTTCCGGCTGGCGCCGCGCAAGAAGGCCGGCGGCGCCCCTGCTCCATGGCCAGCGTCGAGTCTGGCAATCCCGGCTGTTTCGCGGCAAATTCGCGTCGATGCCCTTTAGCTGCGGCAAGCCGCGCAGGCACCGCCGCCTTCATCATCCCCGTACAGTTCGTCAATGTTGAGCATCGGCGCTGCAGGCGCTGGCGTGAGCGGGTTCGGTGGTGGGCCAATTCGCTGCACGCGCTTCTCAAAATCAGCAATAATCTCGGCCGTACGCTCGGGCTGCTCCAGATCGCTTAGCGATTCGCCCTGGCTCCAGGTGAACGGAGAACTGTGCTCGCTGGCGATTTTTTCGTAGGCTTTGGCCTCCTTAAACGCTCGCGGGTGGCGCTCTTTGAGGCGGACCCATTCGATTTTTTGCTGATAAAAGCAAAACGTGCAGCCCGAGCGGCTGCGCCAGTCGTAGAAGGCAGGCAGACCGAGTCCTGCGCCCTGCAGGATCGCGGTAACGCCTGCGGCATCGATATCGCCTTCGCGCAGGGGGTAGCGAATCGTCACGCGCGATCTGCGCGGCGTATAACCTTGCCGATCATTCTCATCGGCGCGCAAGGCGACATACGACACCACGCTGTCCCCCGCGGCGAGCATGGGACGAATGTACTCCTCGAAGGGCGCTAGCTTGAGTTGACGTGTACACCAGCGTGTTTGCGGCGACGGCAAAAAATAATTGTACTCGCGTAGCCAGAAATCGAAGTCGTGCCGGGCATTGATGCGGATGATGGGCCTGCCGAGAAATCCTTCCAGTCGACCCAGGTATTCGTAGGTCTCGGGGAGTTCCTTGCCGGTGTCGGCAAAATAGTAGTCGAACGCCGTATCGGGGCGCTGCTGGCTTAGGTACACGGCGAGCGCAGCGCTGTCGCGTCCGCCTGATAGTCCCAGTACATGACGTTCGGACATCCTTGTCACCTCGCTTGTCCAGCAGGGAACCGTGCGGTGCGTCCGCTTCAATGCGCGCCATACTTTCGTATCGGCCAGGCGCTACGCCGTATGCGTTCGCTTCACCGCGCTGACCGGCCCGCAGTCGGCAGTCGCTACCGCGCTTCCTGGCACGTTAGCGCTTATGCCGGCTCGCGTTGTGATTGTCCGCAATCTTTGTGGGTCGCGAGCGCCGAGGGCGCAGACCCCCATGCTACCCATCCCGGCAGCAGGCGAGCTCGAGTAGAATGTGGCTTCACCCTGAAGGCCAGCATAGGACTGTACATGGCAAAATTTCTCAATACCAGCGCGATCAATTATTTCCTCGAAGAGCTCATCAAGGGCGCCACCGACCGTTTAATCCTGATCAGTCCATTTCTCAAACTAAACGACCGAATCAAAGAGCTACTCGAGGACAAGAACCGTTTGAAAATCGACGTGCGTATCGTGTACGGCAAGAGCGAATTGCAGCCCCAGGAAATCGAGTGGCTGCGTAAGCTGACCTATATCCGCACCAGCTTTTGCAAAAACCTGCATGCGAAATGCTATATGAACGAGGAGCTTTGTATCGTAACGAGCCTGAATTTGTATGAATTCAGCCAGGTCAATAACAATGAGATGGGCATTCTGGTGCGGCGCAGCGACGACGCCGAGCTGTATCGGGATACCTACGAAGAAGCCCAGCGCATCATTCGCATCAGCGACGAAGTGCGAATCTCGCTCGAGCGCGTAGCGCCCGCCGCACCGACCGTTGTCGCCGCGCAGGAAGCGCTGGTGGATGAAGACGCAGCGGGGAAGCTCACTTCGTCGAAGCTGGCGCAAAAACTGGGAATCAAAACTGCAGAGCTTCTTGAGCGTGCCGTGAGCCATGGCTTCATCGCACTTCACGACGGTAAGCATGTCCTGGCCGACAAGGGCGAGCACGCTGGCGTCGAGTTCGTCGCCAAGTCCCGCTTCGGGCCTTACTTCCTCTGGCCCGACAACGTCATGCTCGGCTAAGCGCCGCAAACACACTGCGGGGTGCTCGGCCATCTTGCGTCCAGGGCGACGCGCTAGCGCTGTAGAAGTCGGGGCATCAAAGACGGGGGCTGCACTACGGCCAGCGCGAATGCCTGGCCCTGACTGTCCACTTTGCCCAGGCGAGCGCATCACCGCCATTCGTGCCGGGCGCATACAGACCCCGAATATGCCACGCTACTTAGCGATTAGTCATTTCGCCTTCACTGCCGTCTTAGATTACTGTGCATCTTGGCGCGTAGGCGGCGCCAGTATCTGCTCGGCGCAGGGCGGCGAGCCTTGGCTTGCAATGCAACAGTGCGCCGGCACCGATTTTCCCGCGCGCACCAAATTGCTGCCGTCTTCCGGTGCTGCGCTAGCGCTGCGCCCTGGGGGACTCCACCGTGTTGCGCACGGGCGCAATGCGTTCGTGCGCACCGAAGTGCGGCGCGCCGCGGCGGGCTTTCAGGTTGCCGGGCAAACAGGCGCGCGAGGCAGGCAACACTCGCCGCGTTCAAGCGGGTCTTGTCCCTCTACAGTGGGGATAGGTGATGCAGCCGAAAAACTGCGCGCCGGCGTTAGCCCCCCGTTTAGCCGTTCTAAGCACCATGGCGCTACCGCACTGCGGACAAAGGGCGCCGTGCGTGGGGCTCGGGCGAAATCCGCCACCTCGCGGCGGTGTCGTTGGCGCGCCCACGGGCGCGGTGCCCATCATGCGCGCGAGCTGGGCCCCGTCGAGCAGCTGCACATTGCGCCCGCTAGCAAAGTCGGTGGCTTCAACCGTGAAGCGCCCGGTGGTGACAACGAAGCCCCCGGCCGCACCACAGGCTGCCATCACGCCATACAGTTCGCGCACGACCGTCACACCTACTTTGGTGGCGCGCCACTGCTTGCACTGCACGACAAACTGCTCCCCGCCTTTGGCCAGGCGCAGGTCAATGCCGCCGTCGGCGCCACCGCCGCCTTGCTCCGTGACACTGTAGCCCTGGGTGCGAAACCACTGGCCGATGACGAGCTCGAACTGCTGCCAGCTCAGCGCCTGCAGCGCTGCCAAGGCAGCCGCTTTATCGTGCTGACCGACCTGGCCCAGCAGAGAGCGCCGCTGGCGCGCACGCACGGCTGAGACCGCCGCACCCACCAGGCACAGCAGAGGAATAAGGAACTGGCCGACCCCGGCGAGGGAGCGCCACAGCACGCCGCTTAACAGTCCCGCCATTTGATCAGGGCGCGCTGCGCTGGCAATCGGGGCCTGGGCTGCGCCCGCCAGCAGTACATGGGAGAGCACCGCCAGCGCAACGCCCAGCCACCAGGGGAGCGCGGCGACGATTTCCATGATGTCTTCTGCGGGACTGCTCTTGCTCTTGCGTGCCATCGGAAGGCCATCCCGTTTAGTTTAATGTCGACGCTGCCGACCGGCGGGCGCATACATTACATTGTTGCACAATTGTTCAACATTTGAACGAGATCTGCAGCCGACCCGAGGCGGGCTGCGTTGAGACGGTGGGGTGAGCCTTTCGATTCGTGCGGAGACAATGGCCGTGGCAGGCGCGGCATGCTCGCACTACCAAGTTGTGGAAATTCGACGCCGTCCCGATGAATGGCCTGAGCAACTTAATGTCTGCGACCTGGCGTACTGGCAGTGCATACGTGCTGCATGCCAGTCCAGGCTGCTTTCGAAGAGGAACAGCCGGCGTCGCACGAGCCAACCCCGTCGGGGGCAGGGTGATCGGCTGGACCTGGCCGATCAGGAGCCAATCGTCGGCCAGTCGGGGCGTTGCCGTGAGCGCCAGTAAAACCATTTATATGTGCGCGCGCACAAGGTTCTTTCGAGGGTGCAGTGCTATCGGGCTAGGCTAACGCGCTTGCCCTAGCCGACGATGAGCTTGCGCGATCGTGCCGCGGCGCCGGCTGAGCTGCGGTGCAGCCTTCGCAGCGAGGCTGGACGAGGCAGGGCTTGGTGCGTGGCGCGCACGTAAAGCGACGGCGGTCATAGCGGGGAATTTGCAGCACGGTTGATAATTTCCGAAGTACACGCTTATTGCCGCCCATCGTTTTCTTTTCTCCGCTCTTCCACCCTGAATTGACTAGAGATGAAGAAGCGATGCTTATGGCAGAGAAAGTCTAGATGACACTCGCTTCGCCAGAATCATTCAGACGGCTGAAACCGCTTTCGAAAATGGCCTGAAGACCGCTTATCTCAAACTCTTGTCGTTCAAATACCCTAGCCTTACTGGGGCTTGTCAACTTGATCGTACTTAACTTGCCGATGCGATACGGATTTCGGTCTCCGCTACCCCCTTTTTTTCTGACTCCTGGCAGTCCATGGCTGTGGGGCAGCTCGAATCGTCGGATCGACGGCGTCTTGCAAAGTTAGCATCGAACAGGGTGTGAGCTCGTGTGCCGTCCATTCAGGGCGGCCATTCATCGAGGAGTATGCAAAATGCAGTTAGTCACAGGAAGGATATTGAACGTAATTGGCGGTGGCGCCCCAGCGCAGGCCCCGGCCCCAACGCCGCCGAGTGGAAACACTTCCGGTTCTGCAGGAGGTGCGGGAGGCGCCGCGCTGACCTGTCCACCGGGCACCTCTCCGGTAGTGGTCAGTGGCAACGTCGAGCTGACACTCCCCGGCGGCGCGGGCGTGAAGGGAAACGCGTCTGTCGGATGGTGCACGGTCATCGAGGTGCCTAAACTTCCGCCGCCACCACCACCGTCCAAACAGGCCAACTAGGCGCCGCTCGTAACCAGCATGCTCGACCTCTCTGTTGGTCGAGCATGAGGAACCTCATTTTCCAAGGAGCCTAGCGTGCTTAAGGTATCAATATCGCCTACTGTAGTTCTCTTGTCCTTCATGCTGTATTGGCCCTGCCAAGTGGCTGCCGCCGACCAAGCTGCAGCTGCGCTTGCTGACCTCAAATCGTTTCAGTTAGACAAGCTCGACGGGGAGGTGCCGCCGTGTCCGGCACATAGCTGTCACTTGATCTGGGCTGCCACGGCAATGGCTCTTGGCGATGCAGGTGAATACGCCCGGCGGCTAAATATTCCCGGGATGGCGGACTATGCTGCCGGAAAGGGCATTAAACAGAATTTTGACGCGGTACGGCAGTTTGAACCACTGCCCAGAGTTCATCCGCGCAAGATCGCTGAGCGCTTCCAGCTGCCAATGACCAATTGGGGACAACAGCCGCGTCAGGCAAGTCATGGACCGCAACTGGTTGGCGCAGAACTACGTCCCACGGTGGCGATGCTGATCAACGGCATCAACCTGGATTTCATTGTGGACACCGCCGGAACGCTCACGATTCCACCAGACGGACCGGTCCGGCAGACACTGACCCCGTTACCGGTGGAAGCAAGCGGTGCGACGGCACTGGTGAAGTCGGCGCGGGTCGATTTGTCGACGGTGAAGGAACTGCGGCTCGGTCCTGCAAAGATTCACAATATGCTCGCGGGATTGAACAAGAACACGTTGAGTCTGGATCCTGCTAGGCCGCTTGGTGCGTTTGGTCTGGACGTCCTGCTGCACTTTCGCAGCGTGACCATGGATCTCAAGAAGGGGCAGCTCTTATTTAACTCGGCTGAACTGGGGCCAAACTGCGTTCAGATGGAGTTGGAACTCGATGAACTGCATCTGGTGAGCGTCATCGTCGTTCCTATCGTCGTCGACGGGCAGGTATTGCGGGCCATGATCGATACAGGTGCCAACTATTCCTTGATGATCTACGGCGACGCCACGCTGCCCACTACGAAGCTCGAGTCGGGCGGGAACTTGCGTCTGATCGATCGCAGCGGCAACCTGGCAGCGCCGAAGCAGGCACAGGTCAAGCTCAATTTGGGCACGCTGACGTCTACAAGCCATGCATTTGTTATTCCATTCATGATGGGAAATTATTCGGCAAGCTTGGGTGCGCAATTCTTCGCTGGCCGCAACGTTCAATTTAATTTTCAAGAGCGGTTGCTGTGCGTGGACTAGCCCGCGCAGCCCATTATGGTACAGACTAAATTCCGCACGCCGCCGGGTCCCTTGCGCCCGACCGGCAGGCCCGCTCTTTTTTCCCGTCCGCAGAAAGCCGCGCGGGTGCCCGTCGACGCTGAGGTGCGCGCGAAGTTCGGTGAGCCCGCCCCACCACCGGCCAGCAATGAGCCGCTTTATCGCATGCGCGCAGTGGAATCGTTAAGTCATCATTGGGCCGGTACCATCGTGTTGGCGACCCGGGTGCCAATGCGTGTGGCCGGTTACATCGCATTGGCCCTCGTAGGCCTAATTGGATCACTTCTGTATTTCGGCCAATACACGCGCAAAGTGAGTGTTTCAGGTCAGATAGTACCGAGTGCTGGCAGCATCAAGGTCGTGGCGCATCAGTTCGCCGTGCTCACGAGCAAGCGCGTCGCCGACGGCGAAGTCGTCAAACTCGGCCAGCCTCTGTTCGAGCTCACCACTGAGCGCGCAGGCAGCGCAGGCAACATCGACGCGCGTATCGGCGCACTGCTGCAAGCGCGCACGAATGAACTGGCAGTGACGGCGAGTTTGCAGGCCAGCGAGCTAGAGCAGCGTGCCGTGAGTTTGGCTGCACGACAGCGATCCATCCAGGCAGAAGTGACCAAGCGCCTTGAACAGGTCATGCTCCAAAAAATGCAGGTTGGCAGCGCGCAAACCAAGCAGGCACGGTACCAAAATCTGGCGAAAAAGGGGTTTATGTCGCCGGCACAGCTGGCCGATCTGCGCGATGAAGTTACTGCGCAGATTGCGCGGCAACGGGCGTTGGAGAGCGAGGTGTTAGCGGTCCAGAGGGAACTGCTGGCGGTCCAGGAGGAATCGGTCTCGATCGCCAACAAGATAAAACTTTCAAAGAGCCAGGCTGCGCAAAATCTTGCCACGCTCGGTCAAGAAGCTGCCGAACATGAAGGGCGGAGCCGGATGATGGTGCTGGCGCCGGCTGCCGGTGCCCTGACGGCAATCTCCGTCGAGCCGGGCCAGTCGGTGTCGCCGGGGGCGACGTTGGCCACGATTTTGCCGGTCGGTAGTGAGCTGGAGGCGCATCTGAGCGTGCCTTCGCGTGCTATCGGGTTTATTGAGCGAGGCCAGCGCGTGCTGTTGCGCATGTCTTCCTTCCCCCATCAGAAATTCGGGCAGGTGGCAGGCGTCGTTGCCCGCGTGGAGCGTAGTCCGATCGCCGAACCGCTGGCAGGCACGAGCGCAGAACCGATGTATCGCATCACTGTGCGCCTCGCAACCCAATCCGTGACTGCTTACGGGCGAACCCAGCACTTCAAAGCGGGAATGACGCTGGAAGCAGATATTTTGCAGGAGCGACGCCGCTTGATTGAATGGGTAATTGAGCCACTGCTCAGTGCGGGCGGGCGGGTCGGCAGGTAAGCGCTACGTCGCGGCGTACGCGAAGTAGGATCGATTCGTGGGTGGACGTTTGTCGGCGGTGTTGACCCGACCTGGTGCCCTTGCGACCAAAGGTTTCATGTCTGGAGCGAAGCTACAATGGAGTCACTGAATCTCGAATTTGGCCCGCGCCGTCTGCCTTTGCTGCTGCAGACGGAGGCGGCCGAATGCGGTCTTGCTTGCTTGGCGATGGCCGCTTCCTATCACGGCTTCAGGACCGACCTGGCGGCAATGCGCGCGCGCTTTAGTGTCTCGCTCAAAGGGCTGACGCTGGCACAGTTGATGGACTTTGCCGATCGTTTGAAGTTGAGCAGTCGTGCCTTGCGCCTTGAACTCGATGAGCTGCGCCAGCTAAAAATGCCTTGCGTTCTGCACTGGGGAACTAATCATTTCGTCGTGCTACGCTCGGCAAACGCAAAAGGGGTAGTGCTACACGATCCGGCCGTTGGTGTGCGCCGCCTCGCCTACGAGGACGTTGACAAGCATTTCAGTGGGTTCGCGCTGGAACTCACGCCGTCGTCTGATTTTCAGCCAGCCGATGAGAAGCGGCGGGTCACGCTGGGTAGCGTGATCGGCACATTGACGGGTTTCGGCGAACCGCTCGCCCTGGTGCTAATGATGTCGCTGGCGCTAGAAGCCATGGCGCTGGTAGCACCGTTACTCAATCAGTGGGTCGTCGACGAAGCTCTGGTATCGGCCGACCGCAGCTTGCTCAACACGCTGGCGCTTGGTACCCTGCTGCTGATGATCACGCAGTCTGTGGTGGCGCAGGCACGCGCCTGGACAGTGCTGTACATCGCCACCCATCTAAACCTGCAGTGGGTCAGCAACGTCTTCACCCACCTTCTACGACTTCCGATCGGGTGGTACGAGAAGCGCCATCTTGGCGATGTGGTCTCTCGCTTCGGCTCGGTAAGCGCCATACAAAGTACGATCACCAACGGATTTATCTCCGTGATCCTGGACGGGTTGATGGCAGTGCTCACGTTCATCATGATGGTTTGTTACAGCGTGACGCTGTCATTGGTGGTGGTGGCAATGATGCTGCTGTACGGTGCGCTGCGCGTGAGCTCCTATGGGCCGCTGCGCGAAGCGGGCCTGGAATGTATCATGCTCGCGGCGAAGGAAAGTTCGTGTTTCATGGAGACAATCAGAGCGGCACAGGCCATTAAGCTGTTCGGACGTGAGCTTGACCGCCGTAGCCGCTGGCTCAATGCCAAAGTGGACTCAGTTAATCGTGCGGTGCGCACTGAGAAGCTCGGACTCTGGTACGGCAACATCAATCTGGCCATTACCGGTATCGCCGGGACATCGATCATGTGGCTGGGCGGTCGCATGGTCATGGACGGCACCTTCACGATTGGCATGCTGTTCGCGTTCACGGCGTACGCTGGCCAGTTTGGCGCAAGAATGTCTTCACTGATCGATAAGTACTTTGAGTTCCGGATGCTGTCGTTGCATACGGAGCGGCTGGCTGATATCGTCCTGGAGACGCCGGAACCGGAGGCGGCCGGCAGCATCGGTGTGGCCCATCTGGTGCCACGCATCGAGCTGGTCAATGTTGGATTTCGTTATAGCGACAGTGACCCTTGGGTAGTGCGCCATGTGAACCTTGTCATCGACCCCGGGGCGTCGCTGGCGATCGTTGGCCCGTCCGGCGGTGGCAAAACAACGCTGATCAAACTGATACTGGGCGTGCTGGTACCATTAGAAGGCGAGATTCGCTATGGCGGTGTGCCGATGCGCCAGCTGGGCCTGCGCGCTTATCGCTCAGCGCTGGGTGCGGTGATGCAGGACGACCAGCTGCTCGCCGGCAGCCTGCGAAACAACATCAGCTTTTTCGATCAGCCGACCGATCAGCGTCATGTCGAGGCCTGCGCAGATTTGGCCGCAGTCCATGCCGATATTGCGGCTATGCCGATGGGGTACGAGACCTTGTCCGGCGACATGGGCAGCACGTTGTCCGGTGGGCAGAAGCAACGGGTTTTGCTTGCCCGTGCATTATACAAAAAGCCAACTGTGCTCATCCTCGATGAAGCCACAAGTCATCTGGATGTGGCGCTCGAGCGGCGCGTCAACGCCGCGATTGCAAGTTTGCAGATTACAAGGATCTTCGTCGCGCACCGCCCGGAAACGATCGCCTCTGCGGGTAGGGTGGTAACTCTCAGTGACGGCAGGCTCTCGGACGAAAATCCATCTACGTAACGCAGAGCTGCGATGGTGAAAAAAGTCTTCTAGGCCGGCAATGATAGCCCTTGTCTGGGTGCCCACTCTTACGTTCGTGCTTGCATATATGTCTGCATCGGCGACCGGTGCATTCTCTTCGACCCATATTACTTACTCTAAGGATCTGCGAGAAATTTTGGCGTGAATCCCAAAACTGCCTCCTCAACTAGCGTCCTATTTTCGCTGGCATCAGACAGAGAATCAGTGCGCGATCGTCCGCGCCACGAACGTGGGCCGGGCGACGACTGCGGGACCCGCTCCGGTTAGATCAATGCGGCCGCATCGAACAGTTCTACCTTAGTAAGCTGCCCTGCATCTTTGATGCGCTGCTTACGTTCCATCCCTATATTGTCGAGCCCTTTGCTAGATCTTTTCCTGACTCATGACTACCATGGTTCAAGATGGCTTGCGATTCCGTTAAGGCGGTAGGCACATTCCGGCTGAACTTGTCTTCGCGCAGGAACAGCGCACGGTAAGCACGCGGTCAACGCCGCACCAGTGCATCAGGCGTAAAGTGAGGGTACCAGGCAGATGAATCAGGCGGAGATCTTTATGCAGTCGCTCAGCGCAACGACGCGCATATGACCATACCGTGGACTTAACTTTGTTGCCCCCGGTCTTGGCGTCGAATAGCACCTTTGGTCGCGAATTGTTCAGATATTGGCATTCTAAGGAGCGAAGGTGCCAAGTACTGGGTAGCCGAGTCGGCGTCGATCGCAGACAGCCGGGCTCACGGCGTCTCAGCTGAGAAGGAAGAACGCAGAATATGAGGCTTTCAACCAGGATGATTGGTACTCGGCGGCCTCGAGAGGCAGGGACCGCCTATTGCCCCCAGTGCTGGTACGCGACTGGTCGACTTCGCCCGCGCCTGCATTAAGTGCCGGACGCGTGATCTCGTTAGGTGCCGGGGCCGAGCAGTTTAGTCGGGAGGCGGCGCGCTGGCGTAACGGGACTCGATGTCCGCCAACTTCGCGTCAATCAGCGTGCGCGCCATGGCCGAATAGGGAGCGTTTGGTGCTGCGCGGCGTTGGACCGAAGCGATGGTAGCCAGGGCGCGTTGAATGAGCCGGCCTCGGGACGCCGGATCTGCCGTTGCTATCGACTCATCGAATAAAAATTCGATTTGCGTAAATTCGATTTTTATTTCCTCGGCCAGCCTGGTGCGTTGCTCAACGAGCTTTTGGCGGTTCAGCCCGAAGGTGAAAATTGTCGCTGTCGCCCTTGGATCCGGTTGGCCGGCTATCGCTTTCGGTACGGCGAGACTGAGACTTCCATCTACATCCCATCCAATAAATCGCGCTGGATCGCTGATCGTTGGATCAATAAGAGAAGGAAGTTCCTGATCATGATCGTCCGTCGCCGCGCGGGCGCGAGTGCCCGCTATCGGAAAAGCACTGTGCTTACCACTGGTCTGTTTCCCGAACCGCGACAACTGGTCGAGACTGACCCCAGCAATGGCAATGCGGTGTTTGCGCCGACGGTTGCAGTCGCCACATGAGGGCAGGAGATTATTCCAGGTGCCTGCAAGCCACCAATAACCAGGATGCGCAGGATCTTCCCGCGGAGCTACGCCACCTTTCGGTCGATAGTGTTCGACGTCAATAGGGAAAGCCGCACTGGCATTGGTTTCACAATACGCGCATTTATCGCTAAAGGCATCCAGGAGCGCTTGCACAACGTCCGCGCGCTTGTACGCCTTAAACGGGTAGGTCTTCACATCGGGGGCAGCGTAGTGCAGCGTCGCTTTGAGCAGCTCGAATTTTCCGGCGCATTCGTCCCCGTCGAGGGAGGCAGGAGCCGCTGGGCGGACAACGTATCTCATTTGCGTTGTCTCAGATTTCGCAAGGCGTTGACGATGTCTTGAACATGTTGCTCGCGGTAGGCGGCGCGCTCGGGAAGTGCAACGGATTCGAACTCGTCGAGAAAACGCCGGCGCGCTTCCGAGACGATTTGCTCGAAGGGTGTGTCACCGATCACAATGTCGATTGCGCTTGTCGTCCCGGGGGACTTGGTGCCAGCACGGACCCCAGATTGGGAAGAAGCCAACTGATCCAGGTGCGCCTCGAAGCTTAAGTCTGCCGTGCTCGCCAAACCAAAAAAATCAGAAGTCAACAACTGGTCCGCGCGCAAGTTTTTCACGTCAGGAAGATCGTGCAGTTGTTGGACAGTGCCGTCGTCGGCATGGTACAAGACGTGAACTTCCCCGGTGTCCATGCCGCGCAAACATAATGGATCGTGCGTTGTCGCGATGAACTGCACATTTGGAAAGGCGGTGCGCAGGGCGCCCGTCACCAAGGCTTTCCATCTCGGATGAAGGTGTGTTTCGATCTCGTCAATCAATACGATGCCGCGCGCTTGCTCAAGGTTACCCCAAAGATCGACCATAGCTCGCATGATGTTGGCCACCATGGCGAAGAATGATTTATAGCCTTCACTGGTTTCAGTCAACGGGCTTTCGCGGCCATGCGCGCGAATGCGTACATGACCTTGATTGTCGCGGAATATCTCGTCTTGCATGTCTAGCACAAGGATCTCACGCAACGCTCGTGCCACTGCATTGAATTCGTCTTGGTGCAGCTGCCCTAACCAAGTGTAGGGATTTACCAAGGGTTTGGAGGAGTCGAAAAGTGTTCGCAGATAATCCGTCACTGTCACACGCGAACGCGCGTCGCTGTGGAAGCGGCGCGCACCGAAGCCGAGCACGATCGCTTCGGACATACCATACCCGTCGAATCGCCGCTTAAGTGCATCGATGCGTAATTCGGAACGCATGCCGTTCGCAAAATCGACCGTGATATGACAATCGCGGGTTGATGTGGAGCGCCAGCCCTTGGACTCTCGACTCAAAAAATCCTGCGGTTGAAGACCTAGCCTATCGCGGAGATCAGGATCTGCTAGGCACAATGCCACAGCCTGCAGGACTGTGCTCTTTCCTGTCGCATTTTCGCCGAGCAGCATTAGGCACGGTGGCCGCCCCAGAGCATCGAGCGTTGTGTTCATTTCCAACGTCAGTGACTCTATGCCCTTAAAGTTAACGATGCTGATACGGGTAATGAAGCTGGCCATTTTGGCTACACGCTTAGGCCGAATTCGAAGTGCGGTTGGCCCGCGCACCGGCAATAAATCTATCTCCGGGCGGTACTTTGGCAGGGCTTCGGCGAGGTCGTCTTGCGAGACGGTCGGCACAAGCTCTTGCAGGCTTTGCACGATGTCTTCGCTGTTGTTTTGCCGAAGCCCGCGGTTTTTTGCTAAAGAGCGCAGTACCAAGCGCAGAAAAATGTCTGCGCAGCCAGCATGGGTACTGGAGATGTGAAGCTCACCTTGCAATCTGTCCGCTGCCTCACTGCTCGCGCCCGATTGCCTCAGCGCCTGCAGGTGAGTGACCAATGTTTGAAGCTTTCGAGATCGTGCCGCAACTAACCTTGTCCGGTTGAGCTGGAAGACATCGACGGTGCGCCGGCCGCGTGACGTTGCGCCTTCGAGCACGCCTTCGATGGTGATGCGAAAATGGGCATAGGGAACGTCTTCACAAGGATTGACAATACGGTTACGCTCGTCGCGGTTGGCTTCCTCCCAAGTGCATAATACGGAAGCGCGGGGCCCTGTCACCGGAAACAGATTGAGCTTTGCGGCATTGCAGTCTTTGCAGCTTAAGAAGAAATTGCGCCACTCATAGGCAAACCATCCGTAGTGTTCGATGCTCCCCGTGCTATCACCCAATCGCTGACCCGCATCGCGAAGTGGGCGGTAATGGTCAATCATCCCGCTGAGCCCACCAATAGCGATTTCGCAGTAGGCGCACTTCGCATTAAACTCCGCTTCAAGCTGCGCTACGATGTCGACACCGTAAATGCGTTCCCGTTCGATTGGCGCGCGACGGGTCGCTCGATATGATGGCAGCTCTGAAAAAAATTCCGCCAGCTGGGTGCGCGCTATTTTGGCTCCATCATTGGTCAGCGAGGAGGGTGGCGTTGCGGCAGCGCGGGAGATCTTTAGCATTTTTGGTGAGTTAATATCAGGTTAGATTGCGGGCCGTTGTACTATGACCGAACCGCACTTTCAGATCAAAGTCCTATCCCATCCAAGCACAGCGTGCTCCACCAAAATCTCGGCTAGTTTCTTTTGTTGATGCTTACAGCGGCGGTAATGGCCGGTGTAATGTATTTTTACAAATGTCGCGTTCGGACAGGCTTTTCTTTTCAGTCATCGGTGTTGAGGTCCTTGCGCCTTTACTTAACCGGTTTTTGCAGCAGGGTATGATAGCCCAAATGTAACATTATGGTTGATATTCCCACTAACCGAGAATGCAAGTCGCCATGAGGCTGCACAGACAACGTGCGGAGGAACTGCTGAAGGGAGTAGCGCTGTTTTAATCGCGCGACCTGGTGCGTGAGAAGTGGCAGCCTGCGCAAGCTGCGATCTAAGATCCGTCAGATTGAGACTGTGGAGCCATCCCTTCAGCTGCAAAGCGATGAGAGACGCGAACTGGGCTATGGCGTAGTGCGCTCAAATATTCATAAGTCGCCGTGTAACCATTGTCGTGTTCGACCGATATGGGAGGTGCCGCCAAAGATTTATAACCAACTGCTCGGGTAATTAAATACTTCTTTACCAAAACTATTTGCTTGGCGATACTGCATGAATCACTGTGCTGGAGACCGTCATGCAAACCCCCGAACTTCTACTGACTAATCTAAACAACGCGTTACGCGAGCTGTACGGGGCAGCTAAACTGATTGAAGACGATCGCTTGGGAGAGGCGTTGCCGCTCGTAATGCGTAAGCTGCTGCTGGCACAGATCTTAGGAGACAAGACAATTCTGGCCATCGGTGGCTCGCAGGGAGCCGGAAAGACTACGTTCTTGCGCTCCTTATACGAATTTGATGCGGACGATTCCAAGTGGTTATCGCCCAATATAGGGACCGGCGAGATCGTACCGGTGTTGGTGATCGAACACGCTTCGCACACAAGCGTCCGCGGCGCGTTGATGCGCTTGGTCTTAGAAAATGACAACTATGTGCTCGTTACGGACGAGGACATCAGTATTGAGCAGTTTCAAACTGCAATCACAACGAAAGTCCCCGGCGTACTGCTGCCTGTTCTGATGGTTCCACAACGCTACTTTACGCGGCCCAACCAGGCATGGCTGCTGTTGCCGGGCTATGAGCCGGAGGACCGGGATAACAAGCCGTGGCAGGAGCTAATGCGCCAAGCCTTAATTGGCGCGGCGGGGTGTGTCATCGTCACCGATGAAACACGCATGGCCAACCAGCAGCAGGTTCAGATCGTCAAGGACATGCTCCAGAACGAATTGCGTAGCGCGCGGCCGCTCGTTGTCATCAGTAAGACCGAGGCGGCCTGGCAAAATCCAGCCCGCCTCGATGAGCTGCGCAAGACGGCCAGCGAGGTCTATGGTTTGTTAGCCGAGACCGCGGCGCAGTCGATCATCTGCGCAGGCTCGGACAACCGCCAATACATGGACGTGTGGCTTCCACAGATGCAGGAGGCTATTGCAGAACTGGCGCGCGCTGGGGGTGCCGACCGCAAAGTTCAGCTGCGCCACCTCGATACTGTGTTGAGCCGCGATCTGACGGCGGTACTTAGCCTGATCACGACCAAGTCGCGCTTGCATTTTCACCAGCGTGAAGGAGGCGACTCAGGTCCTCTCGAAGTTGTCGAGGCGTGTCTGCTTGCGTTCGACGATGCGGCAGAAGAGCTACGTGAACAATACCAGGATGAAGTTAGTACGCTCCTCGGCGCGCACTTCGGACCAGCCTGGATAGAGCTGCAAGAGCGATTAAAGACCGATCATGAAGGCCTGTGGAATGGCGTCAAGGGCTTTTTCCAAACCTCGACCCAAAGCCAGCAGGCGATTTTGGCAGATATTCAGGGCGCTTGGGGTAAATCGTCTGATTTCCTGGCTAAGTTTGGCCTGTCCCTCGGCAAACTCACAGGAAGATTACTGGGTGCCCCGGAAAGTGCCAAGATGGCCGTAGCGAATGCTCCTTCGTCAGTGTCCCAACAACTTGGATACGTCGACGCTAATTGCGAACCCATTCGATGGACTCGCCCGGACGACAAGGACGTCCAAAATCTGCGTCTTTTAATGGCGGGTAATCAATTTTCCGACGACGGGCATGCGCCGCGTGCCACGAAGGAACTCGAACGTTCGGTTAAATTGCTACCGGCCCTGGCGCTGGAGTACATGCGCATCGGCGCAACCTTGCCAGGTCTGGTAGGCGTTGATCCGAATGCTGAGAATCCCATAGTCGAATCGGCGCGTGCCGACATGATGAAACAGGCTGCCCAACAGCTCGGCGATAGTGTCAATCTCGGCCAGACGGTGCTGCGCAGCCTGGCAACAATCTTGACCGTCGATGTCCTAAGCGACGGCGATACTGACGTTGTTGGCGCATTGTTGAACGTTTTTAAAGGTGACGCCACCAGCGCGGCCGATGGGTCCGTGACGGACGCCAGCGGGGCCATTGTGGGAATCGGCGCCGCTGTGGTGGGCGTGGTCGCGGTTGGCTATCTTGCCTACTCCGCTGTACGCGCGACGCGTGCACATGACGATCGTGGCCGCGTCATGGCCCATGCCATGCTGATGAGCCTGAAGGAGCAGCACTTCAGTCACTTCATGTCCCACTATAAACAACTGATGGGCCAACTCAGGGCACGCTTACGGCAGTCCTTACGCGAGCGCTACCGATTAAATGAGACATTGCTGGAGAAGGATCGCCTCTCGGTTAGCCTTGGGCAAGTACGGTCTTTGCAGCGCGACCTGCTCGATCATATCGGGCGCTCTGGCCAAACGCTGTCGATCTTCGAGCCTGAGACGCCCTTGTGAATCCACTTGCCGGCAGTGGGATCGGTGCAGCGCAGATAGGCTCAAGCTATTTGAACTACGAGCAAGACCAGCATGCGTGGGGATTTCGGGCTTATGCGCGTTTTAATGCGTCGCTTAGCGCCGAGACGCGCAGCCGCCTAGCGCTTAAAGAGCAGCATGCGGAACCCTACGTGGTCATCTTTGGCAAGACCCAGGTCGGAAAAACCACGTTACTGTTGGACCTGATGGGCGTCCACGCCCAGCATGCGCAACGCGTAGCAGGGGTGTTGCGGGGTGGGCAAGCGCGAGGACGATCTGCAACCGCCACCACGATGGAATATCAGCAATCACCCGACCAGCGCTGGGGCTTGCGGCGTAGCCAGGCCGATACTGTCTGGTTTGAGCTTGACTTAGACATGGAATACGCTCTGCGCGCTCTGCGCCAGGACATGGAAAAAGGCGGTTTGAGTGCGACGGCACCGTGCGTAGTGTTTTTACCTGCTGAGTTCTTCGCCAACAGCGATCGATCTCCCGTCCGCATTCTCGATCTGCCGGGCGACAAGCCATCTAACGCCAAAGAACAGGACCATGTGACGGCGATGGCGGCGCAGTATGTTCCTCTGGCCAACCTGATATTGCTGGTGGGGCGCGGCGACGATTTGTCGTTTTTGAAGAAGGGGGCGTTGACCCTGCCGATAATCGAAGACTGGCAAAGCGCCCCTCGCCGCTTCAAAATTATCACGACCTATTCGTTCACGCCGCAGTCGATTCGCGAATTGGTGCGCAATTCTCCTACCCCGCCGACACTCGATTTTTTTCGTGGGCATTTGATAGCAGAGATTACTCGCTCCATTCCCCTCAACGCTTTCGCAAGCAACGCGGAAATATTTTTTCCATTGGAATTCGGACAATCCTGGATCGACGCCGAAAACCAGGACCTGGCATTGTTTGAACGCGTCAACCCCATGATCGCGGCGCTCAAGCAGCAATTGCTAGTCGAAATATACGCGTCCACGAGCAAACTCTCGCGTCTGCGTGCGGCAATTGATGCTCATATCGTGGTCACTAACCTTAGGGCAACCCGGCTCGATGATATGGCGGAAGCGGCGGCCGCCCTCAAGCTTGAGCGTGATGCAGTGCTGGCCCAGCGCGATCTGGCCTGCGCAGCTCTTAGGCAAACTGAACGACGGTGCGCGCAGGGAGAAGCGCAAATGCAACAGGTCACTTTCAAGACCATCGATGCAGAAGTCGAGCGCATCCGCATACCAACGTTCGTCCGATTGGATGTACCTCCTGAGCGCGTACCAGATTTTACGAGAGCCGTTGAGCTGGAAAAAACGGTGCTGCGGCGGCACGTTACCGAGGCCCGTCCGACCGGGAATGGGAGCGTGCTCGCTTCGTTTTGGAGCGGGGTGCGCGCCGCGGTGGACGAGCGTCACATGAATGCGGTCGTCGATGATGCCTTTCGCGATTTTTTTGTCCATCTAGGGAGCTATTGGACCGATTGGTATGGAAGGACCGATGCTGGTTCGAACTACTGCCGTGACCTCGCCGCCTTTGATGCCTGTGCTAGTAGCGCCCGTTACGTAGCGACCGAGCTGCTCCAGAGGTGGTGGCGTGTTGCGGCACTGGAAAAAAGTAAGGCGGACAGCAAAATAGTGGAAGCACTCCGTGTCACCCGCTCGATGTGGCAACACGTCGTCGATGAACAGGAGCGCTCACTGGCCGCGCTCAACGCGCAGCTGGCTCAGCACGAGACTCGCTATACGGAATTGGTGGCGAGGATGGATGGCGAGCTTGACGCGAGCAAGCGCTTCGTTGAACTGCTTGACAGTGAATATCTATTGGAACTGCAGTCGCGTCGCAGCGTAATTTGCAGCGAGCCAAGTCCGACACGGGCTTTGCTCGGCCTCTTCGCCGCCGTCGATCTTCAGCAGGTGCGACAACAGATTCTATTGCAGGTTGATTAAGCTGCCGCGTAGCGCGGCCCAGACAATGTGGGAAAAGGCATGAACACGCAGAGTGAAATTGATCGCCATGAGCGCGAATTCAAAGACCTACTGACAAGGGTGATGCGCGAGCCGCTAACGCCGGTTGTTGAATCTGTCAGGGGGCTCGACGCAAGGCTGGGCGCGATGACAGACTTGCTACAGGATCTGCGCGAAGTGGACCTTGGAACGCTCCACATACATGCTGAGGACGTGACTAAGAACTTTCGCAAGCTTAAATCATGTGTTGAGGAGGGCCTCCTCGATGTCGAACACAAGATGCTTCCTTTGTTCGATACGCTCCTGTTGCAGCAGGACGAAGGGCGCCGAGATTTACGCGAGCATTTTGTGCAATTAAGTGCGCAGAGCGTGCAGACCGCTGGAGCGATGCAACATCATCTTGCCAGCATTTCCGATGCCATCAGAATTGCTCACGCTGTCATGACGTCGACGCTACTTGAACGCAGCGCGCAGCTATCAATTGCGGTGGAGACAGGGCTAGTCGAGGTCAAGGCCCAGCTACTACGAGACATGTCCGAGCAGGCGGAGCATGCGGCGCAATTGGCCGCGACGAACACGGAAGCGCAAAGCGACATGCTCAAGTGGATGGGACAGATTACCAAGGATATCCAGGCCGAGGCAGCTATGGACCGGCTACATGCAGAGCAACGCAACGCTTCCTTGGCCGCCTCGTTGTCAGCGCTGCAAACACTCATTGCCACCCAAACGCAAGAGTGCGAGACAATGAGACAACAGCAACTGACGATAGCCGAAAGTGGCACTAGGCAGATGCAGCGTTACCAGAAGCTCACTGTCATCTGGTCCCTAACTTGCATCACTGCGATCAGTGCAGTTTATTACGGCATGCCGTATCTCTAGGATGGCCCACTGATGCGTCCGGGCTGTCGCGTGCCTGCATCTCAGGGCTCGAGCATAATGAATCGCGCGGCACTCGCCGCTTAACAACCATATGAGAACAGTATGAGCCGCACCCCAAACGATGACCGCAGCGATAGCATGAACCCCAATAACGACGCCTATGACGACAGCCAGGACAACCGCGCGGATCAGTTAAATCCCAACAACGAGCGCTATCAGGGGCAGGACGAGGATGAGGGCGAAAATGACTAGCCGAGAGCGGTGTTGTCGCGGTTTGAAAAACGATGACATTCTTGGCGCTAGAGGACCTGCGCCTACATTAGAGACTCTGGAAAAGTAGTTTGAGGGCGCACAGTGTCCGCTGGCAGGCGATCGTGCCTAACTCTCGCGCCTTGCCACGAAAGTATTTTGTCTGCATTTTAGCGCCTTCGCGATAGTCGATTCACCCTCTGGCGGGGGCAGGGTGCATCTGGCCGACGACCGCTACGACGCTGTGCTGGTCTGGCGTCGGCTCTACATAAGGCCGTCACCTCAGCCATCGACGTGAGTACCATCAGATGGCAGAGCAATCGAGCACAAAAACACGCTTCGATCAGACTTTGCGACTTTCGTCGAGACGTCACAGTCGGGCATTTTCAACTGTAGGTTAGACGTGAGATCGGACTATGGCATATTTTTGGGTCAATCAAGGTAGCAGCTCTGTTGCTGAACGAGCCGGCGGATTTTTCTGGGCCCCGAATCAAACCAGTCCAGTTTTCAAACACCACACAAATGTCGGCCTTTTTCGGCCTGGCGACATCATCATTTGTAAAGGCTTTGCTGACATAGACTATGTAGCGATCGTGAAGAGCGCCGCGGTGAACAATCATCCAGTCCCGGCCAGTCATATTGGCGGCTGGGCTGGAAATGGCTATTTTGCCGTCGCCGAGTATGTTCCCGCGCCATGCCCACGCACTGCCAGTCATCTCTACGCCAATACGCTGATTCATGCCGCGTTAGCGTCGGCTATTCCGAAGCTCATCACCGTCTCTGGCAGCACGTCGCAAACGTACGCGTGTTCGATCTCTGATCAGGCCGGACTAGCTTTGCTCTACGAGTTGGGCTTCAATGCCGCAACGGGCATTTCAGCGCCCCGCTTGGATGCGAACGGGGTGGTAGTGGTACCGGCGACATCGGCCGATGCTTTGGTTAAAGTCCGGATTGGACAGGACAAATTTCGCAAGGCCTTGTTGAGCGCATGCGGCGGCGCGTGTGCAGTCTTACAAATCGCCTTTCCTGCAGTGTTACGCGCCTCGCACATTAAACCCTGGGCCGCATCGAATGATGTCGAAAGACTCGACCCGGACAATGGCATTGCGCTAAGTGGACACCTCGACTTACTTTTCGATCAGGGCTTCATTTCGTTCGATGCGGCCGGCTGCATGCTCATTTCGTCTCAATTGCCTTTGATGGTTGCAACTGCACTGGGTATAAACCGAGCGGGACCCGCGCCCGCGCTGTCACTGAACCCAAGATTGTTATCGGGCGCGCGGATGGCGTATTTGAAGTATCACCGGGACCATCGTTTTGTTCTGTGAAACGCTATGTTGCGGTGTGGGGCAAGACGCCGGCGTACAACCCGTTTCTCGGCTGCCAGTGAGCGTAAGCCCCTTTGGGTGGGCGCCGAGATAGGGACACAGCCGAACCTGTCCCGGCTCTCACCGCTCGCGCCTGGCATGCCCGTCGGCACCGAATAAGCCGGGTCGTTGAGACCCATGTTGTTCTACGCGCCGGCGCCATACATTCTCGGCCGATGCCCTAATAGACCGTTACTTGTCAATCCACCTCAGCGAACGCGACGAAAGGTGTCGGTCTCGTCCGAGCCTGCCGCTTGAGGCCGGCGGCAGGCTCGTCGGTACGGATACGCCTTAAGCGCGGCCTAGGCGGGCTGAGCGCAAGATTTTCATTTGTTCGCGCGCGCCTCAAGAACTAGACCCGAGTCGAGTGACTCTAGCCTTGGGGCGGACCTATAAGGACAGCGTTGGCGGCTTCCTTGCATCTATAGCCTAGGGTTGTGGGTACTATGTTGATCAAGCAGTGCAAGCTTGGGAACCGGATCGGCTAAGAAAAGTTATCCGGGCACGGTTACTTGGCAACGATCGCGCCGCGCACGGCTCCAAGCGCTGTCGCAAATTTTTGCAGGTCAAAATGCTGCGGATCGTCGTGTCCTTGCAAATCGACGTCCAGGACCGCGTGATAGGCGGGGACGAGCCAAGTGCCGGCACGCACGCTCGCGATCGTAAATAGCAGGGCAAGCCGACGGTACTGTGCGTCGGTGAAGCCGGGGACGGGTGCAACGGCAAATTTCTGGCTTGATTTCGACTTGTCTGTGCGGCGTGGCTGTACCAGTTCAATGTGTAGAAACAAGCCTTTGGCCGCCGTTCCGAGCTGCTTTGACTCCAGCTTCGTCGCGCGCCAAGGCACCTTGAAATCATGGCCCGTCATGGACTCGCCGCGACGGTTGACGAACACATGGGCAACTGAGTCGGGCTTGATGTACTTGGCAAGCTGATTGATGTCCTTTGAATTGTTGTCCGGGAAACTGGCCTCACTGATCTCGGTGCTGGTATCGTGGATCACGAAATAGCGCGCCATTGGCGCCGACGACTGCCCCGCGTTAGCGTGCGATACGGCGCCACTGAGGGGCCCGCCGACGTCGTTCTCGTTAACGTTTTCCGTCTTGAGATACGCGCGCACGGCGTCGACCGATAGGTCGGTTTTCATCCCCACAATGGCGGCCAAGCCATCTGGCAAACTGACCGGGGCCGTAGGCACTTTGGCCGAGATCCCCACTGGACGCAGCAGGCAGCTGGCCTGTTCAACAGCAGAACCTTCAAAGGCGAGCTGACTTGACTGAAATGGGCATGCTTTTTTTGCGCTCGCGGCGTGCACCAGCAGAGGCGATAGCAGGCAGATAGCAAATAAGATTGGCTTCAAAATTCCTCCGAGAATAAATTGATCTGGCCATGCCGGCCATCGGCTCAAAACCCTTGCGAAAAAACCTGTACCACGATTGCGCCACGCGCATGTCAGGATTGGGCGCGCTTGACACGCGCTTGTTGGAGAAAACAGTGGCGGACAAGGCGTCAAAGTGCACTCATAGCGACGGCCTTAGCAAGACCCGATGAGCGCTGCGAGAAATCCAGTGCCTTGGCCTGCTCATTGAGCTGGGTCTGGAGATCGACCATGCCGTCGAAGGCGATTTTTGTGTGTGCTGACATGGCTTTCATCTGCTCGGCTGTTGCGACCATTTCCGTTTCCAGTTCGATGGCCCGCTTGGCTGAGCCCTTTAATGCCTCGATGTACATGACGCCTTCAGCTGCCGAGGCAAAGTTGGGCTGCGTGAGCAGGTGAGTGGGTCTGAACCAGATCACCGCGAAAAACCCACAGGCTACAGTGAGCGGGAAGACGGCCATAAATGCGGCCAGAATAATCTGCACAGTACCATTCTGGGCGACCCACGAGCTGGTACTGAGGGTCGCGCCACCTATAGCTTCGCACACGCCGACGAAGCTCAGAATGACACCGAGCGGCGTGGCAAGCACGGAACGTATTTGGCTCATGTCTACTCCGTTTCTTCGCTTGTCGGCATCATTCATTCGCCGAAAAATTCAACATCTTCGCCGTCACTACCCGGTTCGCATAACCGGCCTTGCGCGTCCAAGCACCTGACATCAGCGTACGCGTCAATGTTCCAAATGGCAACAATTTTGTTGTCTTCAAAATACCTTTGTAGGGTCGCCAATAATGTCGATTCGATCGGCGAGTGTGACGATGCGAGCGGCGGTTTGGGTGGCGACGGCTGGGAAAATAGGTTAGCGCGGCGCTGTGGAATCCCCCCGAACCTCCCTCCAATAAAAAATCGACTTGCACATAAAATAATGCTAAATTGCAATTGGTTTCCCAATCTAAATAGCGAGCGCGGCCGTACCAGGTCGACCGAGGAGCTCCCATGAAGCACCCTTCAAAGATCATCGATTTGCACACGCACTTGTTTAACGCCCGCTACGTTCCCCTGGCCGGCATCATCGCGCATGCCATGAACAAAAACGACAGCGCGCTCGCCAGCGCTGCGGCTGCATTGCTAAACGCGTTGACCGGGTCGAGTTATGACAGTGGCGCATTGGTGCCTGTGCCGAGCGATCCGGACGAACAGGAAGCGTATTTCCTCGATCAATACTGGGCCATTACGGAATACGAACTACATACGCCGACCGAGGCGGTCGAGCAAGTAGCGGGTGTGGGCGCAGCAGTGCCCTTCGTCCCTGGGCTGGACGGTAGTGCGCGCCTGCTGCCCTTAATTGCTGCGCTGTCGGTGGTCGATTATGCCGCCGAAGGGTGGAAGGGCGAGCTACCCCCGCAATTGCCGGTGCAAAAGAGCGCATTGGCGCTGATGGGACCGGCCGATTTTCTGCCTATCGCGCGAAAAATCGTGCGCATTGCCATAAAGGCGGTGACCAGTTTGATGGATCCAAAGATGTGGGGCCGCAATGAAAACTACCTGGAATTCTTTCTGACGATGCTCAAGTCCGAACAGGCGCTCGCTGACAAACTAGTGTCCGAATATGGACGCTTGCAGGCGCCACTGCGCGTAGCGCACTTTATGATGGATATGCAGAAGGGCTTCAAGCAGGCGAAGTCGCCGCATTACGCGTTTCACCCCGAGCAGCACCGGCACATGGAACAGTTGGCCAGAGATAACAATGACCTCGTGTTCGGATTTTCGGCCTTCGATCCGCATCGTGGAAACTGGGAAGAGCACGCCCTGTATGCCATCGAGCACGGCTTTGTCGGCTTCAAATTTTACCCGGCAATGGGGTACACACCATCGGGCGACGGCCAATTCCAAGACAGGATTGACGCGTTTTTCGATTTTTGTGTCAAGCATCACGCGCCCATCTTCGTGCACTGCACGCCGCAAGGATTCCAGACGCGCGAGCAGCTCGGCTGGAACGCCCATCCGAAACACTGGCGCACAGTGCTGGACAACCCACGCTGGTCCACGCTGCGTCTGTGTTTCGGCCATGCCGGTGGCGGGGAGTCAGTCAACAGCCAGAACAGTCAGGAGGTCTCCCATGGTTGGACGGCCAGCACGCCAGAGGCGTGGGAAGACGAGGATAATTTTGCCCGTCTTGTTGTCGAGCTGTGCGTCTCGCATCGGAACGTCTACTGCGAGCTGGGGTATATCACAGAGCTGTTCGAACGGGGCGACCAACCTGCCTTCATCCATAACTTCAAGGAGGCCGCTGCGGCGACAGGCAAGTACTGGTTCATGGATAAGGTGGCATATGGATCGGACTGGCACATGCCCAGCATGGTCGACAGCGTGCGCGACTACTATAATTTTTTTCTGGCGTTAATGCAGCAAGATTACTTTGCACCTTATATCGACAAGTTCTTCTGGCAAAACGCGGTACGCTACGCGCCCCTTCTTGGGAAAGGCTGGGGGCCGCTCAAGGACGAGCTGGAGGAACGTCCCGGGCCGTTCAGGCCAAGGCAGGCCTGAGGTCGGTCACTTACGCACGAATTCAATTTTTCCCGGATCGTCCGCGGCACGTTTTATGGCGCTGGCTGATGCCAGTTCCTAAAAGCCGTCATCGTTTAATGACAGCGGCCATTGGCTGTGGGACCGTTCTTAGCACAACAGTTCCGACCAAGCGCTTGGCGTAGTTGGACGCGTTGGGAACAGCGCCTGTATGCATCAATCCCTCATTCTTTTTTCCCATCATGATCTCTGAATTTACAATTTTGCTTTTGCAATCATTGGCCGCAGTTTTGATGGCGGCAGACTATTTTTTCACTGAAAAACAACGGGACGTCATCAACGCCATGATCAAGGCGCGCGCGAAGTTGACCAAAAAGAGGATAGTTGCCGACTTTGACGATCATGTGCATTTCATCGTGGCCAATGGCGCTGCGCTGGCCAGCGCCGCTGCCCTCTTGTTGCTGGGGTGGGTGATCACTGTGTTCCTACGGACCGGTGTGGCTGGCCCGCACGGTGGCTGGGTGGTTTCGATCCTGGCATTACTGGCGTTGCTCGCTGTCGCTGTCAGCATCCCCCGGCTACTGACCGTGTTAGTCGACAGGGTCGCTCCGATCATGCTCGGCTCATCTGTCGGGCTCGTGCTCATGTTTGTAAGCCGGTGCCCCAAAGGCAGCGTGTTCGGTGTCGGCTTTCTTTTCCTCATCGCGTCGTTTTTGTGCCGCTGGCGTAATCTTTACCAGGGAGGCAATTTTTAGTCCGAAGTAAAAGGGCCGCAGATCTTCACCTCGGCCGCATGCCCGGCATCCCCGGCCAGCACCCCGCGCAGATTGAGTGCATCGGCGCACCCCAGCGTGCAGCGTTCGCGCGCGAAGGGTGACGCTAACGGTACGAAGCGGCGTTATCAAATAGCCGCCTATTTGCGGCGTAAGACAAACCGTCTGAAAGACCGAGTGGCACCGCGGCTACGTATAGATGGCGTTAGCGTGCCATCGCTGCCCTGACAACGCCCTTGCGTCGTGCTAGATCGGCAAGCACTCGACCGGCGGACCATCCGGTCGACACCTCTTGCAGCAATAGTCGTTTTATTCGGCAATTCCCGTCGTACAAATCCTCAGTTGATTGGGCATATCAGACAGTTTCGCAACGAGGTTGAAGGTTTGCATTGAAGTTAGCGCCGTTCCTCTCACGCTCATCATCACCATTCCGCTGATTGTCTGTTCAAGCTGCAAAATCGACGACTGCTTTTCCCTGATATTTGCATCAAAATTGGCCAGTGACGATACTTTGGCTTTCCCATCAATCGCCGGATTGCGTTCGGTAGACGCTTTCCCAGCAACTAAGGTAACCAACGCCGCTTGCTCGGCCTTATAAGTGGCCATCGCATTCGTAAGCGCGGTCGACAGCGATGTTGCCGTCATAGCGTGGGTCACGGCATTCGATGAATTGGATGGGGCGTAAAATTTTTCCGGAGAGGGCGTCTTGGGAGGCTTTTCCCGGACAATGTCCTCAATCTGTTTGCTCGTGATCGGCGTTAAGGTCACACCACTCACCATCGCTTTTTCGAGTGCGTTCCGAATCGATCGCGCGCTGCTGCTTACCATTTTAGGCAGTTCCACCCGAACGCGATTCCATTCAGCCGCTTGGGTATGCGAAGCTTCGTCGGTGCCGACGGCAGCAATTTCGCCTCCAAGGTCGGCAGTGGAAATCCCTGCCAGCTTGTCGGCCAGGCAGGCGTAGCCATTCGCTGCCCGGATCAGATTATCCCGCTGGATGGCCAACTGATAGCGGTCGGTGCCTAGTGTCAGTAGCGCCGAGAGCCCGGTCAAATACATTGCTGGATCAAGTTTTGCAGCAAGTCCGGCAATGGTTCCCAAACTTAACGCGCCGGTGGCGACATCGCTGCTGCCATCGCGCACCCGCATCAGGTGCAAAGCGCGCAAGCGATGCATACGGCTGACAACCCGGAGATCGTTCTCTGCGCTCTCTACAACTGTCCATTGGGCCCATTCTTCCGACCACGCAGGAACGCTGTCGCGCTCGCTCGGTCGCATTTCAGAGGTGTTGTTTCGGGCGTTTGGCCCATACATATTGGCACAGGCCGAAAGTAAAACGCATGAAGCAAGTGTCATGTAGTGCAGGACGCGGATTTTCAATTCTGTTCTCCTCAATTGTGATGGGCGACTTTGGGCATCTGGTCTGTAACAAGGTGCGAGACGACTTCATTCCGCTGGTGGGAGGCCGGCTCTATTTTTAAGCAAAGCGATAACTCGTTGGTTCGGCCGGATATATCCCGCTGCATCCAGGTCATATTCCTGAGGGCTTCCTGACAGCGTCACCGTATCGGAGATATTGCCACCGATCACGCGAACCACATCGGGCGTAACCTCGACGACAATATCGGAATGACTGAAGTAGCTCGAATGGTTCTCAGCATAGGAGAAGGAGAAATTATTGTTCTCGCGGTTGCGCTGGATAATGTCGCCTAGCGCCGGCTTTTCCTCATTGATGCGATAGCCCCAGAAGGGCTTGTCTGTTCGGCCAGTGATGCGCGCCTTGATCGCGCTGTTGACAAACGCAGAATGGTTTTCAGCAAAAGTGAAGTCGTCATAAGCGCTACCGGCTTGTCGGACTACCCAGGAAATGAATGCGGCCGACCATGGCACCTCTTTGCCGTCTGCATAACGGCTGCGCCCATCATATGGTTTTCCAATCGCGGCCCACATTTCACCGATGTAAGCATGGTAGGGAGAGGACGTTTCGTTTGCCCGGCCTTTGTCAAAACGAACCCATTCAGAAATCGCAGCCTGTAATAAACGCTCTACTTCCGGCCGCACTGGCGCACGTAGATAGAGGCCGAAAGCAACGCCATGCTGTCCTGCGACATCGATTTTTCGCCAACCCTCCTTATCTGCAGGGCCCAAATCGGTCACTGGTTCGCCGATGGTCAGATCGCGTATGACGACGCCATCCGGGCTCGCTCGGAAACGCAGCCCCTCTGTCGTGACATAGCGGAGTGCGCCACCTGCTGCGGGAGCAGTAAACGTTAGCTGCTTGATTATGTCCAGTATCGCCGCCTCATGAGCGTCCGATGCAAGCCGGCCTAATCCGGAGGCGTCGACCTGGAAAGCGCCCAGGCGAGCCGCGCTTTGGCGCACAACGTTGCGATCAAAACCGATCTCCGATGCATCGTGAAATCGCTCTGGCGGAACCTGGCGCAGTGACCACTGGCTGGAATAGAAAAACTGCTCGGTTCCTCGAAAGCTGCGCGACATCGACAGCCAGGAGACACTGATGAGTTCTTCATGCAGCAGTTTGGCGAGAACGGCGCCACTGCCATAGGCACCAATGGCGAACTCCCCGTTCAGTTCTTCCTTGATCGCGGCGAAGTAGTCAACGATTCTGTCATGATCTTGGGCAGAAAAATCGGCATCAACGGCAAACATAATGGTGCTGTTTTTGCCCCGCGGCTGACCAACAAGTTCTGCGAACTTGAGCGCGCTTTTTGCATCCTCCCTCCCGCTGTGCGCGGAGAAGTCTGTGAGCTCCCGATTTCGATCCTGAAAAACAGGCAGGATAGCGAACCCCGCTTCGGACAGAAAAATTGCCTCTTCTCGCGTCAAAGTCTTGGGACGCTGCGTACTGGCGTAGTAGCGGATGACGGTAACAACCCCATTTAGTCGGAGATAGGTCGCAAATCTCGTCCCGCGATCATTGTTCAAGCGCACGCTGACGTCGACTGCGGACCACCCTGTATCACTTGCAAACTCGTCTTTATAGCCCATTGTTAGTTCCCGTCCGTGAGATGTCAAGGAGGCGCTCGATCAGTCACGCGCAACACCACCCGCGCGAGCCGTGTCCGGGCATGTCCGCGCTTAAGGTGGTGGCATCATCGCAACCGGGGTTTTGGCGGCCGATTCAAGCAAAAATTTCGTAATTTCCGGGCGCGACGTTGGCTTCAGCACGCTGGACAGGGCCCAGTAATTCACGCCGACGTAGCGCGCATCCTGAACACCCAAGTCGGCAGCCGCCTCGTGCGCCAGTTGCATCGCCTCAGTGACCGTATGATTACTGTTCCAGAACTGGGAATACGCTGGCAGACCGAGGACCACGATCTGCTTACCGGTACCAAGCCTGCGGGCGACATTGCGTTGCATTGTTCCGGGCTGGTTGTCGGGGTTGTCCCAAGCACTGCTCACGGCTCGTCGGTAGGACTTGAGTGGAGCCACGGCGCCCTTGGGCGGTCGCCGCACATCGGCACGATGCTCGGCACACTGGAGCAGCGGACACTTGCTGTACGCCTGCGCTGAGATCCAGTCGAATTTTTCGATAGCGATTTCAGCTGAGGTGAGTCTTCCGTAGTGCACGGTGACGCCTACTGCCAAGCTTGGACGCAAGGCGCGCGTGCGCGCTACCAAATAGTCAACGGCCGCCCGATGGTTGGCAAACCCGCACACCTTCGCTTTCACCCACTGGCCCTCAATGTCGTATTCGACGCCGGCGAGATCGGATGCAGCGATGGCCCGGCCGAGCAGTGAGTTGGTGTGCACCATCCGGTCGATCACGTCCTTGGACGGTGGTATGTAGGAAGTTGCAAATACTTTGAGTCCGGCATCTGTAGCAATACCGATAGCTCTCGCCATTTTTTCTGCCGATACGATTTGCTTTGGCGCCGTCGCTGAGCTGCAGTCCCGGTAGGGCGTGATATCGTTGGTGAGCATGAGATGCACCCGGCGCACGCCGATACTTTGCAAAAACGATACCTGAGCAGTATCGAATTTAGCAGGAGCATTCACCCACATGCCTCGCCCGGCCAAATCCTCGGCCAAGCCTGCGCGCGCATTGTGAGCGGCCGGAAGCAGCAACGCGGCGATTACTACAATTGAGTAGATTTTCATAGGCACCCGTTAGCGGAAATCAAAATTGGTAGATGCCCTGGGTTTCGCTGCGGCTGAGGTAATGATTTCCCTAGCTAGAGTGACCCCTTCGCTAGCCCCAAATTGCTTGGCTGGATTTCAGCGATGGCACGAACATCCCAGTATCGTCGCAAAAAGATTCAAAAAAGAAATATTTTTAAGACAAGTTGTTTTGTTGTCTTTCGAATAAAAGAGCTTGCGTTTTTTGGAGACTTGCTTTTGCGATGGCGCCATTCTGTCTGTGCGTGTTTCGCCGCGCTGCGCGAGCCCTCCGTTAGCGTATTACCTCGCGCGCTCAGCCAGCTGTCGCAGCCGCGGGGGCCGTACGCAATCGCGCGGTCTCGGCCATACACTTGTCAGCCAGCAGGTCGCTATAGCTGGCACTCAGGGAGGCTGTTGGCAATACCCGTCCGTCTGGAGCGAAATGGAAATGGCCTGCATCGAACAGACGGTGCAGGTCGGCGCGCAGCAAAACGCCGTTGCTGATCTCGTCCGTGCCTTCTTCGCCCACTCCATGAGGTGCGCGGCTTCGAGCGCCTTACCGGCAGTCTCAAGCGTGATTACGCAGCAGCCGTTAGCTGCCAGTAGCTGCGCTTTGAAAGCGGCCTGCTTGCGTTTAATGCGTTCCACCTATACTTCTCAATGCTGCGCACCGCCGGTTCACTTACCAGTTCGGCAGCCAGGGCCCCCATGGGCACGTGCAGTTCGCCATGAAGCTTGTCCAGGCGCGCCTCGACGCTCCCGCGATCGGTCCGCAAGGTCAGCACCAGCTTGCCAAGCCAATACTCCAAATCCACATCCAGGTTCGCCATCAGTTCCGCGCCGATCGTTAGGCGTAGTACCAACTTACCCGCTTCCCTCGTGTACGCAAATCGCATTGGATAGGTCGCATAGCGGCTTTCATCAGGCCAATAGCCGAGCACCTAAACGTTGCAATCGTTGGGTGGCAGCGCATCTAGGTCCAGCGCAAAACTTTCCCAACCGTAAGGATAGGTGGTGACGATGGTAGACAGGGGCAGGTAGTTCTCCACAGCCGTGAGCTGGTCATATTAAACGAAGGAGCTCCCGACCTCTGTGGATGGCGCCATCCGCTGCAACGGCGGTGAAGGCTTCCATCGAGTGTTGCTGGCGCCCTAGCTCGGCCGCCAGTTGCCGCTGTTACTTAGTGTTCTTGCGTGGGGACCTCGCTTTATGTGCGGCTGATCAATAGAGCGCCGGTCTGCTGGGGTAGACTGCAAAGCAATGAGCCCATCATCGCGCTGGCTGAATGGGCCACGCTTGGGACTTCTGTTCGCCTACAGGTCCATGGCGAGCTAAGCTCAGCTGCTTCCGGCCGCGATCAACAGGGCATCCGGGCAAGTACGTCAGCGACAAGCTGCTGCCTGTTATCGCCGAGCTGGCGAAGTTACCGAAGTACGCGGCTTGCTGACAGAGTCTATGTTGCGGTACCGGTCGCACGGCACGCTTTCGCACGCTGGATCAGCACAGGCGAAATTGCACACCCGTTGCGCTATGCTGTTCCTGCATCGCCACCCAGACCCGGCCCCACCGGCCTGACTCCAGAGCAAGCTCGACTATTGTGCGGGCCGCGCATCGTCGCCGTCCAGACCGGGCTTCCCGGCCGTGCACTTTCATTCCCGTCTCCTGAGCCGCGTCCCCTCGCAACCATGCCTGTTTGTCTTGTACCCGAACTCTATGTTGGCACTTGCGCCCAAATGCCGACTTGCTGTTCGGCGCGGCGCTGCAGTGGTATGCCCGCCCTGTGCCCCTAGCGTGGTCGTGTTCTGTTTGCTGTTGCACCCGTTCCTGTGGCTGGGACTGTTCGCTGTCGCGCTCGACCCGGACCCGTCGTATAACGGCGACGTGATGCTCGTGCTCGTGGGGGCGTGTGGATCGGCCTGCATTTCTGCGCCATTTTGTGACCCGGATCGGCTACATGCTGCAGCGCGGGAACGCCTGGAAGTACGAGCCGTAGCAGGGCAGGTGGCCGGCCTTGCTAAACCCACATGCTGGCGATCAGGGCGAGGCCCTGCGGGCCCGTCCTCCTTGCGGGTCGCTGCGCTCCGTGCTGCGCACCAGGCCTGCGGCCTGCCTTCAGTCCTCCTCTCGCAAGGTCAACGACAACGACAACCCCGCGCGATGGGCTGCTCCCAACGCCCACGTCAACGACAACACCACGCGTGGCTACGTCCCTCGCTACCCCCGACACCCATGCTGCATCGGCCGGTCACGCTGGAGGAGCGCCGGAGCATGCACCTCGGTCGCGCGAGCCCCTCTGTTTGGCAAGATGAATCTAGTCGTTTCAAAGGAGCCGGCACGTCTAACTTGGAAGCGATAAATCATGCTTCGGAAAATTGTGTAAGTGATTGATTTTTCAGGGATTTCACGTCTCCTTTGTCCACTTATATCAATGTGCAAAGGGCTCGGTTATCTATACTTTAACTATGGAAGCGCGATGCGTTTCCGGCGTTTCAACCAGCCTGGTTTTCGCTGTCATTTCGCTGATTTTTCCGGGCTCCTGACCACTCAGACCGAAGGACTACATCATGCAACTCGCCACCAAATTCACCGCCGGCCACACCATGCTGCGCTCGGATGTCCCGCTCACGTTCGAGCAGATGCGCACTGTGGCGCCGTCGATCTTCGCTGAAGAGCCGCACGCGAGCCGCTCCGATCGCTACGCCTACATTCCGACGTCGGAAGTGCTGCGGCGCCTGCAGCTTGAGGGCTTCTCGCCGTTCCTGGCGTGCCAGAGCCGGTCGCGCGATGCAGCCCGACGCGAGCACACCAAGCACATGGTGCGCCTGCGCCACGCCAGCCAGATCACCGGAGAGGAAGCCAACGAAATCATCCTGATCAATTCGCACGACGGCACTTCAGCCTACCAGATGCTGGCCGGGGTGTTTCGTTTCGTGTGCGGCAACGGCATGGTGTGCGGCACGACCATGTCGGATGTGCGGGTGCGCCATAACGGCAACGTGATCGATAACGTGATCGAAGGCGCGTTCAGTGTCGTGAAAGACTTCGAGACGGTCGACGCCCAGAAAGTCGCCATGAAAGGCCTGTGGCTTACCCACGGCGACCAGGTCGCGTTTGCCCGCGCTGCGCGTGCGCTCAAATACGATGACCCGGACGTGGCCCCGCCGGTGACCGAGCACCAGCTGCTGCACATCGAGCGCCCGGAAGACAATGCGGCCGACCTGTGGACCACGTTTAACCGGGTACAGGAACACCTGGTGCGGGGCGGGATCCGCGGGCGCAGGTTTGACGGGCGGCGCGCCACCACCCGTCCCATCACGGCGATCGACCAGAACGTCAAGATCAACCGCGCACTGTGGATCCTGGCTGAGGCCATGCGCGAACTCAAGGGCAGCTAGTTGGGCCAGCTTGTCACGGGACTCGCGTCCCGTGTTCTTCCCCGCCGCCTTAGCGCTGATGCTAACGGGCGCCAGTCTGGCGCTCGCTTTTCGGAGCCGCACATGACTACGCCAAAGACACCTCCCACAACACCGGGCACAACGGCTTTCACGCCACCGCCCGATCCTGCCGCAAGCCGCGAAGTGTGCCCGCATCACTGGGAACAGCGAGCCAGCCACGCGCCGTACGTGGGCAACTGCCACCTGCTGCGCGAGGCGATCACTAGCGCCATACTGCGGCGCGAAGACGGGAGCCTGCGCACGGCCGGCAAGACCGAACTCGACTCAGATGAAATCGAGAAGGTGCGCCGAACCACCTGCCTGCTGGTGGCCGGGCTTGCCTGTCCACCTGGGGCGCAGCGGCCCGCGCCGGCGGCACCTCCGGCCGACGACACCGGCTGCGCGTATGCGCCAGCGCCAGCACCTGGGCAGCTGAGGCGAGTAACGAAGGACGTGATCCTGCGCACGCTGGCGTTTTACTGGAAGCACGGGCGCGCCAGTGCCGCTGCACCCGACAGCGAGTACCACTATGTGCCGCTGGCGAGCGGCCCTAAGGGGGCGTGGGCTCGCCTGCCCGGCTCCGATGCCGGCGGCGCTGTTCTCGGTGGACAGGGTGAGGAAGGGGGAGCTGGCCGGAGCCCGGCTAATAAGCCCGGGTCGGGCTTCCCGGACGCACCTGGGAGCGTGGACGCGCTGGAGTAGGGGATTGACATGGCCACCTACGTTCTCCTCTGCTGCAATGCTGCCTGCCTGAAGCGGCGCGTGTCGCGCATCCATCCGGCCGACTACGTCCTGATCGTCCCGTGCCAGGCCTGCGGCCAGCGCGCCGGCTGGCAAGTCGCCCCGCGCGAACCGAGCAAGCCGCACGCCTGCCGCTGCGAAGGTCCGCTCGGGCGCAATGGCAGGCCGTACCCGCACCGCAGCACGCACCCGCTGTGCGGCCAGCATCCGCAGGGGCCGGCCCACCAGGCCAGGCGGGCCGGCATGCAGGAAGCCGAAGCACCTGCCCGGGTTGAGTTCACGCTACGAGCGCACCGGCGCTAGTCCGGCTGCTTAGCCCCTGGTCAGTTGCTGGCTCGCCAGGGCAGGGCACTCATGCTGCCCCAGCGCGGTGACCTGCCCGGTCCCGCTGCCTTCATTCCGCCAGCCGATCGGCCGCCTGACAGTGAAACCAGTTAGGGGCTCTGTCCTTCCGATCTCCTGTTCCGCCGACATGTCGCGTCCCGCGCTCACCTTGCCCGACCTCCTGCTTCTCTAGCCGAAATGATTTTAGGCATCATGGCGCGCTTGAAATCGGGGCCTGACTTGCCTTTTGGAACGGCTTTGGGCGTGAAAAAACTTGATATTATCAAGCTTCTATAGACGGACTCTAGATTGCTGGATAGGCCTGCGGCCGGTCAATGTGCACCACGCACCGTTGGGTATGATGAATTATCGAAAGAACAATTCTTGATGCCTAATTCATCATGCCCGTCCCGTCCCGTCCGAACCGTCTCATGGTCGACCTCCAGGCCTACAAGCAACCCTGGCTCGATTACTGCGCTGCGCATGGGGTGACGCCGAGCCAGGCGCTGCGCCAGGTCATTGCAAAGCTGCTAGCCGGCACCTTCCTGGCCTCGGGCGGCGCAACTGGCGCCGGAGGTAAGTCCGCGCCATTGATCAGAAAGGAGATCCGCCTGACGCCCGACGAAGTGCAGGCCGTGGAGGACCTGGCATTGCGCGAAGGCTTCTCCGGCCCGCGCTGGATTGTGGCCTTGATCCGGGCCCGCCTGGACAACACGCCCCAGCTGGGCCAGCACGAACTGGACCTGCTGGTGCGCTCGAATCTGCACATTCTGGCCTTGGGACGCTCTCTGAACCAGATCGCCCGCATCCTCCACACCAGTCCCGACGGTCTCGCCGCCGTGCCGCCCGAACTGGTCACAGGCACCGCGGACGCCGTGCGCGCGCACGCTGCCATCGTGTCCCGTGTACTGGCAGCCAACCAGCAACGCTGGAGGCGATCATGACGGGCCGCATTCCCACACGCACTGACATCAGTGCCACCTTGGGCGAACTTGGCGAGCGTGTCTTCAATAGCGGCAAGGTCACGCGCGTGAAAGCAAGCCGCAGCATGACCGGGCTGCGCACGGGTGCTGCGGCGGGAGGCGCCAAGGGCGCCAGCGCGGCTGGCCCCGATTCTGTGCGGCGTCAGCTGCACGCCCTCGTCAAGCGCACGCCCCAGGTGATGGTGCGCATCTCCGGTGGCGGGCGCAGCGTTGGCCACGTCAAAGCCCATTTGGACTATATCTCCCGGGATGGCAAGCTTGCTTTGGAAGACCAGGCCGGAGGCCAGTTCTGGGGCAAAGACGACGTGAATGCTCTGCGCGACGAGTGGCGCGACCATGGTGTGGCTATGGAGGAGGGCGGCGGCAACAAGGGGCGGCAGGCCTTTAATATCGTGCTCTCCATGCCCGCTGGAACTAACGAAATCGCGCTCCTGCGCGCTGCGCGCGACTTCGCCCGCGCTGAGTTTTTCGACTACCAATACGCGCTGGTACTGCACACACAGGATAGCGATCCGGGGCGCAAGCCGTCGCGCAATCCACACGTGCACCTGTGTGTTAAGGCCACATCGTTGACCGGCACGCGCTTAAATCCACGCAAGGCCGATTTGCAGCGCTGGCGCGAGGGCTTTGCGCATCACCTGCGCGAGCATGGCGTTGAAGCCGACGCAACGCGCCGCCTGCATCGGCTGCAGCCCGTGCGCGGTGACAAGCAAAGCGTGCGCCGCAAGAAGGAGCGGGGCGAGAGCTTTGACCAGATCGGCAAGGCGCCTGCATCACCTATGCGTGTCGCGCGATCGAAACAGCTCGAGAAAGACATGGTCGGTGGCTTGCAGCGTCTGGTCCGAACGCTTGCCAGTTCGGACCAGCCAGGTGACCGTCGTTTGGCATTGGACTTGATGCGCCGCTTTAGTGGACGGGACGTCGCGCATGACGCCGGTCCTGAACCGCAGCGCGCGCAAGGGCCTGCGCCCGAGCGGGGCTAGCACGGAGGTATCACTTACTTAAGCGATCGTTCAATCACATCCGTTACCGCATGCTCGCCGCCCAGCCTGATCAGAGTGTGTCTTCCTGCGTACTTCTTATCTGATTGCCGGTCTCGATCGCGCCACCGGTGCCTAGGGGGGAGATCGTAAGCAGGGGATCCGAACGCATAGCCGCGCACACCCGAGCATGGCTTGCGGACAGTCTGAGCTGATTCTAACTTGAACCTAGGCGTGCCCATGCCTCGCCCCTCTCACCTCATCGTTGTTCTCGTGTTCGTTACCATTGTGCGCGCGTGGGACACCCTGGCAGCGCGCTATCTGGCCTTGAGCACCGCAGCGAACTACGATGAGTCGTTGATGACAACGACCTTATTTTTCACGGCACTAGTGCTCATCGGTAGCAAGGTTCGTCCCAGCCTCGCCTTCGCAGGCAAACCGTCCCAGGCAATCGGCAGCTTCCTGTCAAAGGTCCGACACGACAATTTCCAAGGTGCCCTTGGGAAATCGCAGTACGACGCACATGCCTTTCCGTCAAGATTGCTCCATCGGGCCTGCTGCCCACACGGTATGGAGCAATGATGCTGGCCTGGACCTTGTTGTCACTGCGGCAGAAGATCTCCGCGATCTTCCTCGCCGCTGTTCTTTTGTTTGGCAGTTTCTTCCGAATTGAAGACGCGACGTCGCTTGCTGTGGTGGTCCAGACGATAGCTGGGCTATTGTGCGCGTTCGCCTTTCTGCTCAATCCCATTTGCTTTATCGAATCGTCCAAAAGTATCTGGTCGCTCGACCACTATCCGCCCCTGTGTCGCTTCCTGATCTTCGCTGGCGTGGCGGGCATCCTGCTCGCCGGTGTGCTGTTCGTGGCCAACTGGTCCATGCCGGCTTGATCCGCCCGGGCGTCTGGCGCCCTGAGGTACCAGTGATTTTTTCAAGGAGCTGCTCATGTGCGCCCATCGCATATTCGTCCCCGTTCGCAGTGCCGTCTACGACCTGGACTGGCTGCTCGCAACTCCGGGCGGCCAGGGCTTGCTTGGGAAAAGCCATCCGGCGCAGCGGCGCCACCGGCTGCGCTGTACCTGTCAGCTTGACCCGGCCCGCCAGCCTGGGCTCGTGGTGCGCTTGCTCGGTGACCACTATTACGTGGCGCGCATGCCCGACACCGGGCACTTACATGAGCGCCGCTGCGCCATGTTCAGTGAGGATCCGGCGCATAGCGGTGTGGTCGAGTACGAGGGGGCGTTGCGCTATAGCGGCGAGATGGCCCAGGTGAAGGTGTCGTTTCCGCTGCACGCCTCGCTTAGCCAGTCACGCGCCCCAGCAGTGACGCTTTTGGCGCATGGAGGCATGCGGCGCGGTTCGATGGGTATGGGTGGGGTGCTGGCGCTGCTGTGGACCCACGCTGGCCTGAACAGCTGGACGCCTGGCATGGTACTGCCGTGGGTGCGCGTGCACACGCGGTTGGTGGGAGCGGCGCATGCAATCTACCTTGGCAAACGGCGCCTAGTTGACCACTTGTTCGTGCAAGGGGAACCGCGTGCTAATTGGCTACCGACCGTTCCGGTGCAAGAGGAAGACTGGGGTCACTACAAATTGGTGCTCTTCAAAATAGCTACGGCCGTGGCGACCCCGCATGGCGGCGCCTGGTTCAAGTCCACCAGCGGCGACGCCTTTCTAGTGACCCAGTCGGTGCTGGGGGCCCTGGCGCGCAGCTATCCGCGCGTGCTGCACACCCTGGAGCACCCCCCAGTGGCGGGCAGCCGTGACAGGCCTAACGTCATCTGTCTGGGGCTCGTGCACTGGAAAGTCGTGCGCGGGGCGCCGTGTCTGTGCCTCCTGCAGGGCGCCTTGATGATGACCAACTGGCGCTCGATACCGGTGGAGTCCGCGTATGAACTCCTCATTGCCGACCAGCTGGTTGAGCAGGAGCGGCGTTTTACCAAACCGATGCGCTTTGACGCGGCCGAGGAGGAAGTTTTCCCCGATTTTCTCCTCAGTGATGCCGGCCTGGATAGTGTGCCGATGGAGGTGTATGGCGTCAGCGGAAATCCGGTCTATGAGGCGCGCAAACAGGTCAAGCGCGCACTGTACCAGGCCAGCGGAACCCGCTTTTGGGAGTGGAGCCCGCCGGAGGCAGTGCCCCCGTTTCCGGCTCGTGTCGGCGAATAGTGCAATGACTTGTATTCGTCTTGGAACTGTCTTGAGTTCCTTAGCAGTATCCCACGCACATGATCTTTCACCGGCCATTTCAATAGGAGTACTGCAATGCGAATAGTATTAGGAATGATCGTACTACTCGCCCTCAACGCATCTGCGCACGGGGCGGACTTCTCCGGCAAACGCTACTACCTGGGGCGCCATCCCATTGCGGTCGGGTCTTTACTGGAATGCCATCGACTCCCGCTGCTGCACTTGGATACTGAATCACCGAAAATCTATGCTTGGGCGCGCAGGGCGGGCCTGATCGAAACCTCGGCGATATCTGGCACGCTCGGATTCACCGATAAAGTGTCGTCCCAAGATGGCAGCGAGCGGTCGCTGTTGGTGGGGTGCTGGATCGCGACCAAGATCATCACGGAAAAAGTAAATGGTCAGGAGCGCGCCTATGCGCAGGGCGTGTACCAGATCAATGACGCCTTGAAGGCTTCGCCAGTCATGGATTTGGGCGTGTGTCGAAAGAAGCGGAATGACCCCAGTTTCGGCCAAGGCGATGTTGAACTACTCACCGAGACGGGCGGGGACCGCTGCGTGACGGACAGCTGGAACGAGCGGGTGCCAAGTTTGCGCGCTCTGCAAGGGCATGTGCAACTGTTTGCAGCCAGAAAACTGCGCGATCGGCCGGGTTACATCCGCGAAGTCGGGTGGTAAGTTTGCACAGGGCGACGAACTCGCCCTCGGCCCGGTTGATCAACCGTGCTTCAGCGCGAGCCTTGGTTGAAGTTGCAAACAGTTGCCAGTGTCTGCATCAGGGCAGGCGTTTGCATCGTCAATCGAACAGGATTGTGCGCCGCCTCGCCTGGCGGCTCAAAACGCGCACGGTACCTGCGATGCGATTCCGTTTGCATGCAGGAAGTCGGCGGCGTGGACCGTGCAAAAGTAGCGCTGGATGTCGACCCCTATATTGACAGTACGCTCCCCGGCGGTGTCACAACGGGGACGGTACTGGGCAAAGTTGAGCCAGCGGGGAAGGGACGGTCTGTTTGGGGCATTCATAACGTTATGCGGGCGTGTCTAGCGGCTAGACTTCCTTATAACCACTGGCAAAGCTGCCAATTTGAGATCACTCAAGTGCGCCGCTCAGTCGTACCATCGTTAGACTGCGCAAGCTTCTTTGTCCGCTCGCCGAAACCCGCACAAGGCTCGCACGCCAGGCGAGCGATTACAGGTAGAACGGTACACGCATGTGGTTTAAGTGTACAATATTTTGTACATAGAGTAGGCAGAGACCGGGGAGGCTACATGGACATTCAGGCATTGGGCGGGCACGTGCGCAGGCGCCGGCAAGCAACTGGGCTCACCCAGGATCGACTGGCGCGTCTTGCCAGTCTCTCACGGCAGACCATTGTGCGTCTGGAGGCGGGCACCCTTGCCGACCTCAGCTTTGGTCGCGTATCGACAGTGCTCAAGGTCCTCGGCCTTGAGATCAATGATCCTTCGCTCGCTGCGCGCATGCGCAAGCGAGGGCTGTGGATGGCGGCCAAGTCGTCTAGCGTCAGTTATCGGGGCGAGCTGTCAGACCGCGTGCTTGAGCAGATCTTGGCCAGCGGAGCAGTCGTTCCCGGCTTCGAGGCCCATCTCGGCCATTTTCTAGATGAGCTCGCGGTGGAGGTGGTGGTGATGGCAGTTGAGGAAACGGCGCAACAGGAAGGGGTGCCACCAGCAACCATTTGGGTCAACGTCTCCCGTTTAGCGCGACTGCTCGATAGCACGAGGACAGGGCTATGGATGTGAAGCAGCCCGATCATTTGCCGGACGGCGTTTGGCAGACTCTGTTGCGTCGCGCCTTGACCTTGGTCGACGAGATCGCCACCCACGGCGGCGTGGCCGACCCTTTTTACACTTTTGGGGGTGGCACCGTTCTCATGCTACGGTTCCAGCATCGGCTTAGCAAGGATATTGACCTGTTTTTCCCTGATCCCCAAAGCCTCGGATACATCACGCCGCGCCTGAGCGACGTGGCCGATGTGCTTTGCCGTGGTCAGTATCTTGAGGCGGCCAACTTCGTGAAACTGCAGTTTGATGAGGGCGAGATCGACTTCGTCGCCAGCGCCAACTTGCTACCAGCGGCCCAGGCCTTCGAGCGGTGGACACTGTGTGGGCGGTCAGTGCGGGTTGAAACCGCAGCGGAAATCATCGCCAAAAAAATGTGGCACCGTGGCGACGCGGCCACTGCCCGCGACGTGTTCGATTTAGCGATGGTGGCGACCCACGCCCCAGATGCCTTAGTGCAGGCGCAGCCATTCATGTACCGCCACCTAGACGCGTTTGCCAAGCGACTCACGCAGCCAAGTTCGAACTTTATGCGCCAATTCGAAGCGATCGACGCGCTAGAATTTCGCCCCACTGCCGACTATGCAGTCAAGGCCGCCATGTTGATAGTCGATGAATTGCGGGCTGGTCGCGATCGCGCCATACAGAAGGGCCAACCGGGGCAAAAAAGCGATCCCAGCAACGCGGTCAAGCCAGACGACGCAAGTGTTCGCGCACGTGATCGCGCAGGTGATCGCGCAGGTGATCGATAAGCTGTATCGCCCTGTACTGAAGCCCTACAGTTTTCTGGCCAAGACGTTCCACCATATTTGCTCGGGCCGGTCGCCCCGGCGATCGCTTGTACTCCAGCGCTCGACCAGCGCAAGCTGAGGGACACCGGCAAACAGGGCATGCAAGCGCTCCGCCGTCATGTCGGTAAAATGGCGGCCTGTCAGATCGCTGCGTTCTGCAGTGCCCTCCTTAAACGAGGCGTACAAGGTGCCGCCGCGGCGTAAGGCCGCGCTCAGTGCCTGCAGGGTGCCAAGTAGTTCGTGCTGTGGCACGTGCAGCAGGGAGGCGCAGGCCCATACGCCATCATAGACGTCCACTTCCGTGATATCGGCAAAGCTGCGACATGGGACGGGGATCCCCAGCAACGCGCTGGCTCTTTCCGCCAGGGCGGCGGAGGCGTCAAACGCGGTGACTTGATAGCCGCGCGCCATAAAAGCCTTGGCATCGCGTCCTGAACCACAACCAGCATCGACAATGTGAGCGCCGAGCGGTACGTGCCCCAAGAAGCGTGCGTACAGCGGTGACATATCGACGTCGACGGTCTGATCAAAAAAGGTATCGGCGTTGGCCTCGTAGTAGCGCAACGTAGGGGAATCGGTCATAGGCAGTCGGCGGCAGCGTTCTTGGGGAACCAAGTGTGGATTATCGCTGATCGGCCGTGGTTGTAGTTAGTCTGCAAAAAGGCGCGCCGGGTTGGCTCACTGGCGCCGGTCTGGGCCACGATGGTTTCGCGTAGCGGGTGGTGGCTCGAGATCAGATACTCGTTGCGCCGGTGTAGGCGCTCGAGGAGACGCAGATCGGGGATCCGGGCCGACTTGCCTTCCGGCCCACGGTTGCAGCCAGTGCACGCGAGCACCAGGTTCCATACCCCGTTGATGATGGGCCTGAAAGCATCGTGCAAAGTGGACAGGACATAGGGGAAGAAATGATCGACGTCCGCCAAGTTTGACTCGCCCGGCGCAATCGAAATCGGCGCGCTGCAATAAAAGCAGCGGCCTTGTTGGTAGCCGTTTAAGGCACCGCGACATGAGGTGATAGTCGTGCGCCGCGTGTCAAGCCGGGTGACTAACTCCTGCGTGGTGGGTTCGTACCCTACTGCGACGAGGTTGCGCGACAAATTGAGCGCCCAGGCCGTTTCAACCAGACGCCAGCGTGATTCCACTTCGGCCGGCAGGTCGCGCGCAGGCAGAGCGCTTTGCATCGTGTAAAACGCATCAGTGAGGCGAATGACGCCGGCGCGGCGCTCGTCGGCAAAGAAGCGCACGGGTAACGCTTTCTGGTTGACCACGTGAAATGCGTCGATGAC
The DNA here is from genome assembly GCA_040385745.1 of Pseudomonadota bacterium. Lineage (GTDB taxonomy): Bacteria > Pseudomonadota > Gammaproteobacteria > Burkholderiales > Burkholderiaceae_D > Telluria_A. Next base: position 75,026 of record JAZKGU010000023.1, on the reverse strand, counting down.
GTTATTAAATCCTAGTCGGACTGTGGTCTCCGTGAGCTGCTGCTCGCTTAATGCGCCCGCGTTGAACTGCGCGCAGGCGTCGAGAAAGCGACTCGAGCGCGAGGTCACTTGCTTAGGCGAGTGCTGCAGATGCGTGCAAAGATGGCGCGAGAAGGGTCCCGCCAAGTCTTCTAAGTTGATGCAATCGCCAGGCTGCTGGCGCAGGTCCAGCAGCGCTTGCGCGAGCGCGAATTTGTAGGAGGCGACGTTGCGTCCAAACAGGATGATTGAGCGCCAGTAGTTTTCCATGCTGGGCGTGAGCTCCACGAATCGATCGATATCAAGCATGCCTAACTCATCCTTGGACCGTTATGCGATTCATGCGTTCCGCGTGTTTGACCAGACGCGACAAACCATCCCAGCCATCGCAAAGTGGCGCGCGCAGCCGAGGATCGGTCAGTGCTGATTCCTCAAGCGTCCATTCGCCGCGGCCAAATTGGCAGCAATAGCACGCCGTGACAAAGTTAGCTTGTTCATTTTTGCCACCGCGCCCGTGCGGGACCACATGATCGAGGGAGGAAGCCAGTGCGTAGAGCGCGGCGTGTCGCTCGAATTCCTTACTCCCCCAACGTGTCTCGGTCGGAAAAGCTTTGATGAGCACAGTGCGCGCAGCCTTGCAGATCACCTTAGTGCCGCAGAAACGGCAACGCCAGCCGTCGCGCATGAAAATGGATTGCTGAAGCCCAGTGTTCGGCATTCTGGTAGGGTGTCGCTCGGCGCGGGGCAGGCAGGCGGGCCGCTTGACGATGCGATGTACCTCCACGCTCATGGACCCTACGGCCCGCTTTGCGTAGTCCATGATGGCAGGGATGTGAGCTTGTTCGAGCAGTTGTGCGGCCAACGCCATCCGGTCTATCAGTATCGCAGTTACTGCGGCATCGAGCAGCTGGGCAGCTAGATGGAGTTCTGGAATTGGCGTCAGGATTGCATCGCGTGACGCCGTATTGAGTGGGGCGGGCATACGCTACCGACTATCGTTGTTCGAGCGCAGAACCACGCTGATCATTTCTTCTTGACCTCGGAATGAAACGCTTCGCGTTCGCGCGTGTCCCGATCCTTTTCGGCATTGACATTGGTATTGACGCATTGGGCGAATGCGTCCGTGTTTTCCGTGAATCCGAAGCGAGAGCATGCGATCTTTGCCTTGCCCACGTAGGTCAGCTCGATTTTGTCCTGATACTGACCGTAGGTCTCCTGTACGCTGGCGCAGCCCGGCATCAAGGTCGCAACCAGTAGCAAAAAGGGGGCGTAGACGGTGGAGTAAACACGTGAGCTGGGCATGTGGGACCTAAATCTAAAAGATTGATGAAAGATGTTGGCATCCACGGCGCGTGGTGCTCGCGCGCTCAAGCAGTAGGGCGCCCGCTAGTGACGCTACAGGCGCTTGGCTGGCCAACGATAGTCCGTCTGTGTTTTGTAAGCACAGTTGCTTGTGTTGGCGAACTGACCGGTCTGGATACCGCGGCATGCCCACACCAATTGAAAATGTCGATCATAAAATTGGTCCCAATCCCAGTCGTAGTCGTGGCTCGCACCTGTACTAGCACCGACGCCGACACCTCCGCCATAGCGCGCCACCGCCACAGCGGCCGCCCCGACAACCACCGCAGCTGCAATGCTGGTATTTTGCTGAGAGATCAAGGCGTCACAGGCATCGTCAGTTAATCCGCGTGTGTTGACGGTACGGCGCACGTCGACTGCAAAGGTACGGTCAGTACCAGCGTCGGCACTGCGTAAGGTACGACAGAGCTTGACGTCAGTAATAGCCGACGCGTCAGCATAAAATGCGCTGGGGCTGGCCGCACAACCAGCCAGCAGCGCTAGCAACGCGAGTAACTGCGGCAGCGTTGTGCGACGCTGGGAAAGAGTGTTCATGCCGTAATCCTGGTAAATGCTGCGCTTCGACTGGCCTGCACGTCTCGCCCACGTCTGATGTTGACGCATGTGTTGTCCACAACACAATGAGAAGGTATATTACGCCCAGCACTACTTGTTGTCACTGAGAAAATGATCCTTGTCAGGGGAAGTACGCGTGGGTAGGTCGGGCGATACAAAACGGGGTCCGAGGCGCCTTTAGATTGTGTCGAGGGCCTGGCGATTGAGCACAGTTACAAACGCGCCGATATTTGTCGGAAGTTAGGAGCAGGACGATGGAATTGAAAGTCGGCGGAGCGTACACGAGGGCCAGCCTGGCCGACATCTTTGCGCTACCGCGTTTGGCAGGAACGCGCGAAGGCATTGTCACCCACGGCGATGACGTCATTTTATTCGTGACCTTGGATAAGGCAGGGCAGGCGAACGCGCAGCTGCACTACAACGACTTTTTTGAAGGTACGACGTTTCATTGGGATAGTCAAAACACCCAGCATTATGCTTCGCCCGTGATTCAACACATGGTGCACGGGCGGGTGGCGATACACCTGTTCGCGCGCATTCATCAAAAAATACGCGGCGTCACCCAGCCGTTTTATTACTGTGGACGCTTAGGCTTTCGCAGCTATGACGCGACAACTCGTAATCCTGTGCACATGGTGTTCAATGTCCTTGACCTGTCGAGCCCGCCGGCGGCAAGTCTGCAAGATCTCTATGCCTGGCGTCCTGGCGTGGCATCGCTCTATGCTGCGCCCGTTACACAACCGCTAGCCGCGCCGCCGCCAGAACGCGGACCCACAGCCTCGCTTGCTGCTGCAGCGCCAAGCACTGTGCCAGCGCCCGCGCCAGTGGCGCGCCTGGACGTTCGAACGCTGGAAGCTGCCACGCCAGAATATATATGGCTCGCAATCCGAGACTTGAGCCTAGGTCTTGCTGTACATCGGTTTGGCCCGTCGACCGATTATGATCTGATTACGGACGAGGGCCGCCTTTTGCCACCGAAAGCGGTCTTCGGGGTGGCGTTGGCAAAGGCACTGGGAGACACCACCATCGGCCCGGAACACTTCACTGCCGGTGAGACTTCGCCATGCTTTCGCTTGCTGCGCGCCGCTGGCTACGAGGTGGTGCTCAAGCAAGCCGCGAACGCCAGCATGCCTGCGCGCGAACAGGATGACGAACGCGAATGGCGCGAGGGCGATATGAAATTGGGGCCGCATCGCAGGCGCGAACGGGGTGCAGGTCTAGCACGCGCCAAAAAAGCGCAGTTTCTCCGTGAACATGGGCGGCTATTTTGCGAGCACTGCCAATTTGATCCAGTTGCGGTGCATGGGACGCCACTGGCGAGCTCGTGTATCGAAGTGCATCATCGGGATACACAAATCCAGGACATGGCCCCAGCACATGTGACGCGCTTACGGCACCTGATGTGTCTGTGCGCGAACTGTCATCGATTAGAGCATCGGCGCTTGGCTACAGCGGTCTCACTGAGCCCAGCGAAGGGCCGTGTCTGACACCGTGCATTACTGCTCAGGCTTCAGGGGAGGGGCGTCTAACAGGCGGCCGCTTTCTCTGCTCCTGCATTACTAAAGGAAAGCGGCAGTGGATTTTCGTTACACGACCGAATAGTTCGTCGCAGAGCGTGCGAAGGAACGCCGTGGGACCATACTGACTGCTAGAATGATTATTCTACCCAATGGTAACAAGACCAGATGAGCACTTCACCGCCCCCTAGCGACCTTGAGCATTTACGTGATCTCATGCGGACCTTTGCCCACGAGCGCGACTGGGACCAATTTCATTCGCCTAAAAACCTTGCCATGGCGCTCAGCGTCGAAGCTGCAGAGTTGCTCGAGCCGTTTCAATGGCTTCGCAGCGGCGACGTGGAGGAATTGACACCGGCAAGCCGTGAATCGGCTCGCGAAGAGATGGCAGACGTACTCCTCTACCTGGTGCGGTTGGCCGACAAGCTTGATGTTGATTTATTTGAGGCAGCGGTAGTAAAAATGCAAATCAACCGTCATAAGTATCCAGCAGAGCTCGTCAAAGGCGATGCTCGTAAGTCCACCAACTACCCAGGCCGACTGTGACGCGACTTTACGCCAATCACTGCAAAACGTTCATCGAAGACTGCGAACGCAACCAAATCAGCGAAAAGCTGTTGGCTGCCGCCAAAAACTTGGGGCGGCCGACGTCCCCTTCTGAAGTGCAGTCGTGGCAAAATTCCTTACGGGCCCTGGCAATGGTGCTGTCGCGCGCTGGCCTGGTCAATCAAGGCATTTTGCTTGAGTATCAGCTTCCCATGACTGCCAAGCGTGCTGACTGCATCTTGTGCGGTTACGCCCAAGACGGTAGTGCGCGCGCGGTCATCATTGAATTGAAGCAGTGGAGTGAGTGCACAGGAGCTGCGGGCGATAATGAGGTGACCAGTTTCGTAGGAGGGCGCCAGCGCGATTTACTCCATCCTTCAGCCCAGGTTGGCCGCTATGCGACCTATGTAAGTGACACCCACGAAGCGTTTTACGCTGACGCAAATCCGATCGGACTCTCTGCTTGCGCGTACTTGCACAATTACTTCCCAACCGCTCTCGACCCTTTGCAAGATTCGAAAAAGTTTGGTGAGGTCTTGGCTGCCGCGCCGACGTTTTCCGCCGATGATGTCGACGCCTTTGTGGCCTTCATCAAAGCGAACGTGGGCGCGGGCGACGGCTTGGAGGTGCTCAAGCGGATTGAAGAAAATCGTTATCGGCCGAGTAAAAAACTCATGGCCCACGTTGCTTCCGTTATCGAACAGTCGTCAGAGTTCGTGTTGCTCGACGAGCAGCAGGTCGCGTTCGATGCCGTGCTGACAGCCGCTAAGCCGGGCGTGCACAATCGCAAGAAGCAGGTGGTCATTATCAAAGGTGGGCCAGGCACGGGCAAGTCCGTGGTCGCCATCAATCTGGTGGCTGCCTTGCTCAGCCTTGATTATTCCACCCACTATGTCACCGGTTCAAAGGCCTTTACTGGAACCTTACGCAAAATTATTGGTGCGCGTGGGCGCGATCTCTTCACCTATTCAAACGGCTATATGCTGGCCATGCCTGATGCGGTCGACGTCTTGGTGATCGACGAAGCGCATCGGATTCGCGCGGTCAGCAGCAATCGATTTACCCCAAAGGACAAAAAGTCAGACCTGCAGCAGATTGAAGAACTGATCAATGCAGCTAGAGTCAGCGTGTTTTTGATCGATGACGACCAGATCGTACGCCCAGGTGAGATTGGCTCGGTGGCGTATATTCGCGAGTACGCGGCCAAGGCGCAGTGCCATGTGCACGAGTATGAGCTCGATGGGCAATTTCGCTGCAATGGTTCGGATGCCTACCTAGTGTGGCTCAACGCCGTTCTTGGCTTGCGCGATGAAACAGTCCCGCCGTGGCCGGCAAATGGTGAATTTGACTTCAGGATCATGGATTCGCCCGATGCGCTAGATGCAGCAATTCGTGCGCGGGTAGGGGCGGGCGCAACGGGGCGCTTAACCGCTGGATTTTGTTGGCCTTGGTCAGAGCCTGAGAAGGATGGAACGCTGGTTGCAGATGTGGAGATTGGGGCATTTCGCCGGCCGTGGAATGCAAAGGATGGGGCTGGACGGCTAGCCAAAGGTATTCCGAAGTCCGATTTGTGGGCGCATGACCCGAACGGGATCGAACAGGTCGGCTGTGTCTATACGGCGCAAGGGTTTGAGTTCGATTATGTTGGCGTCATCTTCGGCACTGACCTCACCTACGACAGCACGGCGAAAACCTGGGTGTCCAACAAGAACGCTTCATTTGACACGGTCGTAAAGAAGGCCAAAACGGCACAGGAATTTACCCACTTGGTGCAGAACACTTACCGCGTGCTGCTATCGCGCGGGATGAAAGGATGTTACGTCCACTTTCTCGACAATGACACGCAGGCTTATTTCCAGAGCAAGACCAGTCAGGACAGCGTATAGACAGTACACCCACCACTCGTTTATCGTTTATTTGGCTGACGAGTACAGAAAGAAGAAACTAACGATGAGCACGGTGTTCTTTCATATCGGTTGGATGAAGCACTACCAAGGCCAAACTGCGGACGACTGTGTACGCGGGGGCGGCAGCTTTGTCGATGAACAAGACACTGGACATGAGGTCTGCAATTTTCTGCCAATCGGTGGGTATTTGTACGGGTATGTGCAGGTCGGCAAGGAACGAGACGGGCTTTACCAGGAAGGCAAATTTAATCTAGGCCGCTTAGGTGCGCCACCTGATGCCTCCGTACTCCATGACGTCACGGTCGTGTGGACTGCCCACGATCCGGTCGAGCAGCGTCGAAAAATAGTCGGTTGGTATGACCGTGCATCCATCCATCGCAATTTCCAGTTGTTCGAGCGTCCGACGGCTTTGCAGTCGTCAAATGGGGTCTCGGGGTATTGGATTAGCGTACCAGTCGAGCGCGGCTACCTGCTCAGCGAGACAGAGCGCTTGAACGAGGTACCGCGCATGCAAAGGGGCTTCCCCGGAATTTCTCCGATATGGTTCGCCGATAGCGCTGAAAGCCAGGCATTTGTTACATCGACGTTAGCGTTTATCGCTGCCTATCAGAACCACCGTGCTGTCTACATCGAGGCGCAAGTGGAGCAAACTAGCAGGCTGCATGAAGAGCTCGAGTCTGCCAACTATTACGCAGACAACGAGGACGATGCACGCAGGCGTGTCCTCCGAGAAGTTGTTCAGCGACGCGGCCAGGCGGGGTTCCGCAACAAACTACTGAGCGCGTATGGGGCCCGCTGTGCAGTTACGGGGTGCGATGCCGTCGATGCCTTGGAGGCCGCGCACCTGGTCGGCTACAACGGCGTGGCCACTCAGATCGTCACCAATGGTGTGTTACTTCGTGCCGACATCCATACCTTATTCGATCTCGGCTTGCTGGCAATTTGTCCGCAGTCGCTGACTGTTGTGTTGGCCGACAGTTTGCGTAGCACTAGCTATGGAGTGTTACATGGGCAGGCATTGGCGCTGCCGGCTAATCCGCTAGAGCGCCCGTCGGCCGCAGCGCTGCACCATAACTGGACTAAATCGCGTACTCGTAGTATCGATCAAGGCGGTCGCTCCTTCGACCAAGGGGGGACCTCGGCCATCTAGAGATGGCGCAAATGGCAAAATGCTGCGATCTGCTTTTTGGCTTCCCACAACTGCAAAACGTAATCGCCGGGCGTTTTCGATTCAGCACCAGCGATGATTGCCGAGTATTCCTCAGCTGTCATCTCGTTTGGCCGCAACGACTGAAGATCGAGGAATGCATCGGTTTGCTTTTTCAGCAGGAACGCCTGCATGGTGTAATCATGTGGGAACTGCAACCGCACGACATTTTTCATTTGTTCGACAGTCTCGCGCGGTACGTAGCTTCGATCAACATGAGGCGTTGTGATTTTGCGTAGGGAATCCTGTCGCACGACTTCTGGCGGGTACAGACGGTCCTCTGGTGACACCTCTCCTGATGTGGCGGAAATAGCGCTGTCGTCGTCCGCGGTATGACCGCGAAGTTTTGCAGGGAGGGCTGGCGAATTAAGTTGCCCGAAGTTTTCGTCGTAACCGAACGAAGTATCGTCAGTGGGCGTTGTTCTCGAAACAGCGGCAGCACAGATGGCGGCGCCCCGTTCTTCGCGATCGCGGTAGCGTGCGACCCATTCAATAAGCGTTTCGCGTTCGACTATCTCACAGGCGGTTTGCTCGGCAAACTTTCGTGCCTTAGGTGATAGCCAATTGTTCGTCACCACCATCGCTCCATCGCATTCATAGCCATCTCGACCAGCCACGGCATCGCTCACAGCCCGACGTGACACGGATGACTGTTGGCGCTTGACTTGAATGGAAAATCGGTGGGTTCCTCGCGTGGCAAATATGTCGACACCATTGTCGCCAGAACCCTGGGTCACCTTCACATCGGAATAACCTTCGTGCTTCAACAGGCGGCCCACGTAACGTTCAAATTCAAGCCCGTCCATTAAGTCGATTTCCGCCATATCGATCTCTCGGTAATGCTGCTCAATCTGCGCCTGACCAGACAATTTCGCGATCCCTATCCCAATCACGATCATCGCCAAAACGACGTGAACTACGTACCAGCCATTCAACCATGAGACGACGATGAAGGCGATTACCGCGAATATGAGATTTTCTGGACGCATGCAGATATCAAATGAACTTAAAAAACGATTGGTGTACCGCGTCTAGCAAAGAGCGTGCGGTCTCTGGCCCCAGGCTTATACAGTGCTCCGTGCACTAATCTGACGTGTCAATCAGCATACCAGGCGCGCACCTGCATAGAAAGTTCCACAAAGAATATGTTATTTCTGACAATAAATGCGATAATATAACCACAAGTTTCCTATTCCCACCCAGGTAGCATAAAAAATGAAAAAACTGATCTTCGCGTCTCTCGGTGTGCTGGGCCTAGTCGCATGTGGAGGCCAACAAGATGTAACTCCCAACATCGCGCAAATGAATACGGGCGCCAAACGCCAAATGATCGCCCAGGCGCCTGTTGGAATGAGTGGGGAGCGTCGTTCATATGAATTTGGCTTCCTGGCGCCTCGCAGCCTAAGTGGCAAGTCGCGGGTGACTGGCTTAGTAGACTTTACTGTGGTCGATCATCAGGTACGTCTGCAAGATATCTCACTCACATTTGACAAAGACGGGCCTGCGGGTGACTTGTACCGTCTCTACCAAGCAGCGTTTGGACGTGTGCCGGACGTTCAAGGCTTCGGCTATTGGAAGAGCGTTGTCGATACGGGTGTGTTCAGCTTGGACCAGGTCGCAACGTCATTTCTGGCAAGCGCGGAATCGACCGCCATTTACGGCACTGGCGACCACAGCGCTTTCGTGGCCCGCTTATATCAGAACGTCCTGGGCCGCTCTGCGGGTGCCGCTGAAGTGGAATACTGGGCGAGCGCACTACGAAATGGATACCCACGCGCTACTGTCCTGCGCGAATTTGCTAAGTCGCCTGAGAATATGACTCGCACGGCGGCGGCAATTAACCTTGGGATGGCGTTTGCTGAACCGGGAATTGCCTATATCCCGGTGTCTAACGCCACCGGCCCTAGCGATGTCCCCGTCGGGGTCGCGTTTGAAGCGGACGGGCGCAGTTCAACGGATGCCAATGGCGACAAGCTCACCTATGCGTGGTCGGTGGCAAGCAAGCCTGCTACGGCCCCTGCAGCGCGCATTTCCGACCTCACGCTCGACAAGCCGCGCGTTACCTTTGATGCGCCTGGCAGCTACACGCTTGCTTTGTGGGTAAAGGATCCGATCTCAACGAGCTACTCGGCGTCCCTGTTAACCGTGACGGCACATAGCATTGTGGCGGACACCGGAGTCTACATCTGCCGCGTCATCGATCCCTCGCTTGCAAAGACATACTACTCGCGTGGTCACACGTATTTGGATCGCGATAAAGATGGAATCCCATGTACCGCGCTCGATATCGCTTACGAGACTCGCCCGCCCGTAGCTTCCATCGCCGACTATGGCGTCTATAAATGCGCGTCACTCACATCGGCTATGGCGTTTCAGCTGTACCTGCAGGGACACACCTATCTCGATCGCGATAATGATGGTAAGCCATGCGAGGCTTCTGACATCACGAGGGAGACGGCTACTGTTGTTGTGACACCGCCGCCTGTGGTCGGACCGCGCATGTGCTGGGTAAACGGGTACAGGCGTTCGAACGGTACCTACGTCAGTGGATATTACCGTCGGTGTTAACACGAGGTAGCTGCTGAAACGTTTCAAGGCATCAGGTGTACTAGGATGGCCGGTTTAGCGTTGCACATGCGACCGTCGTGCAGTCGCCGTTGATTTTCTGAGCGGCGGCTCCTCTAATTACCCACCAATCGCATCGAAGTGTAGAAAGTGAGATTATGCCTAGTAGTTTTGAAAAGGCCATTACTATCCTTCAGGCCATTCGCAATATCGATAATCGCACGTTTCTGTTGCCAGCGCTTCAGCGAAATTTCGTTTGGACGCCCCAGCAAATCTGCATCCTGTTCGATTCGCTCATGCGCGAATATCCGATTAATACGTTCATGCTCTGGGACGTTAACGACCAGAGCATTAAGGATAAGTATCGGTTCTATAGCTTTCTAAGTCACTATTGTCAGCGCTTTAACGAAGCAAACGATTACGTCCCCACCCACGGGGACTTTCACGACTTTAAGGCGGTCATTGATGGTCAGCAGCGCCTAACTTCTATCTACATTGGTTTGAAGGGAACGTACGCTTACAAACAGCCGCGTGTCTGGTGGCCGGCGACCCAGAACGACACCGTTCTGCCACCTCGCCGTCTCTACCTTAATCTCGCTCGGGGCATGCAGGGGGACGAGGACGAAGACAAGTTCGCCATGTACAATTTTCGTTTTCTGACGGACAAGCAATTTCAGAACCTCAACCTCAAAGCCCACGGGGAGTGGTTCGAAGTGGGCAAAGTGTTGTCGCTACCCGAAGTCAAGACGGTCGACCAGATTACATTTAAAGTTGTGCTTCCCTATCTGAAGGCGATTCAGCTTCATGAAAATGAGTTTGCCTGCGCGGCACTGACTAGGCTGTATCATCTGATCCGTTATGAACCAGTCATTAACTTCTACAACGAAACCAGCCAGGACATTGATCACGTTTTAGACGTTTTTATCCGCACGAATAGTGGAGGAACTCCGCTCGCTTTCTCGGATCTGTTGATGTCGATCGCTATCGCTAATTGGGAGGGCGATGCGCGCAGAGATATCGATTCGCTCGTCACGGACGTCCGCCAGGGATCCGACATGAAGTTCAGTATTGGACGGGACTGGGTGCTCAAGGCGTGCCTAATGCTAACCGATGCGGATGTGCGGTTTCGCGTCAAAAATTTTGATGTCGCCCGTGTCGGTATCATCCAGAAGCAGTGGCCGGCTATCAAGGAATGCCTCACCACAACCTTCAAGTTACTGCGACTCATGGGATTTAACGATGAATCGATACGCGCGAAAAATGCGATCATTCCGATCGCATATTATCTGTATCGCCAAGTGCACGAGAACAAGCCGCTCTACGCCTCGATCACGAACTTGAAGTGGTTGCGCGATGAGCGCGCAGCCATTGCGCGATGGCTCAACATGGTCTTACTCAAAAGCTCCTTCAGCGGTCAAGCAGATGCGGTGCTAACCCGCATGTATCGTTTGTTAAAACGCCACCTCGACATTCGTCGTTTTCCATTGGATAAAATCATTGAAGCCTTTGTGGGCACCAACAGGGACCTGCGTTTTGACGAAGCTTACCTGCGGGGGCTACTCGACATTGAGCATGGTGATCCTCGCTGCCGCCCGGTTCTTAATTTGTTATACCCGGATGTGAACGAGAACCTGCAGTTCGATATAGACCATCTTCATCCGTCGAGCGCATTCACCAAAAAGGCACTCAACGCTTGCCCATTTTTAGCGGGACAGACTGAACTTCGAAAGTATTACGAAAACCGATCGAATTGGAACTCAATGGCCAATTTGCATCTGCTGAGTGCATCGCAAAATCGCTCCAAGCAGGATAAATCCCTATCCGATTGGATGGCGGGGCCTGATGCTGGTTTTAAAAAGGATCAGCTGCTTTTGGACCCCAACGACAGTCTCGACTTTAAAGACTTCATGCAATTCTGCGACCGGCGTCGCGAGGCGTTGTTTCAGCGCCTTCGATCAAATGTTGTGATGACAGAAGAACTCACCCCTGCCCCCGAGGTCTTAGATGAGATGGACGAACCGGAATCTACGGAAGCGTGAGCTCGCGCGGCGGATCGGAGTTTCACCGTTCACGTCAATTTATTTTAAAATATAACAGTAGCAATGGGGATGGCCTCCTCTTCCGCAATATCATTGCGATACGACAGTTTCGCCATTGATTGGACCTGTATCAGACGATTCAGATGAACAGGATCGGCTTGTCCAGCCGTTTAATAGCTGGCCGGCTCGGCGTCAGGGTATCGGTCAGAATGACTCTGGCACTGTTTGATAGCGTCACCATGTCTAAGTTGTCCTGGCTCGTGACATTGCGAATTGACGCATAGGCCTAGGAAGGTCGCCGGCAAACTCCACAACTTGCCGGAGATGCGACTCCTTTCCGACCTCGGGAAACCAGACCATCTCGCGTCGTGCTTCTTCGTTTGCTGTTAACTCAGTTATAAGATTGTGAATGAAGTACCCCGGTGCCATTCGATTCAAATCATAATCGTGCCAGCTCTTATAGGTAGGTCTTCCATTCGCAGGGTCGCGTGTCCAAAACTTGACAAACCGCGATGGGCCGACAGAAACGTGGTCGACTATGCGCCGAAAATTGCCGTCCGCAGCGTCCTGCAATATTTGACCAGTACCATTCCAATGCGCGCCCTCGTACGCGAACAATCCCACGAATACAGGATGGCGACGTGAACCAGGTCCCCGGGCAAGTGCAGCATTTTCTGCCAGTTTCAGGACAGCGGCTGTACAACTAGCGCGTGTGATCGCCGTCTTGACTTCAATTATGGCTCGGCACGATGCTGGACTGACGAAGACTAAATCGGCGTCCTTGTAGAGTACCGGGTAGGAGTTGTCATAGACCAAGATGTCAATTTGAGTGCTCGTTCGTTCGCGATCGACGATGAAGCCTCTCCCAACGGTGACATTGCAAGACGCTGAACGTTGAATTAGGGTGCGCAGCACTGACTCCTTCCATTCTCCGTCAGTTTGCCAATGCTGAGACGCGATCATGTAACGAACGCGATTTTTCAGCGCATCGAGTTCGTCTGATATGGAATGGAAGTATTCTTCTATTTGCATGTGGGGTAGTCAAGTGGCAAGATCTATCAGGGCTTGTTTCACTTCGCCGATCAATATAAGCTAGTGCGCAAGCAGAGTCTATCGCATTGCCCAGTCGTGAATAGTTATTAATCTAAACGTAGCCTAGCACACCAGCTGCCGGTGCGGCCATGCTAGTAAGCTCTGTCCTCAATTGCAATCATTCAACCTCAATTATGTCCGTCATCGAAAAGCTTTTGAATAACGCGCGTGCCCAGGCACAGGAGGCAGAAGCTGAGCGCCTTCTGTCACTCGGAACTAAGGCCTTCTATGCTATCGCGGGCACTGCCGCAGTTGCGCTAATTCTCTATGTGGAGACATTCGGAGGATTCTTATCCACAACGAAAGGTGACTGGGGCGTATTTGGTGACTACATGGGTGGCTTATTGAACCCTGCCGTCGGATTGTTGACCGTTTATTTGGTTCTAATTAACGTGCGACTTCAACGCCAAGAGCTAAAAAATTCGGTGGAGGAAATGAAGAACTCTAATCGTGCGCTTGTTGAGCAGAACGCGGCAATCGAAATCCAGACTTTTCAAAACACATTTTTTAATTGGTTGAGCAGCTACCGCGGCATTGTTATGGCTGCCTCGTTCAACCATCCCAGTAACCCAACAAGGGAACTTGAAGGTCACGCGGCATTGACTTCGATCTATCAGTATTCAATGACCGGTACGGAAATTCAGAAATTCCTGTCCAGTAAACTCAATTACATGCCCGATCATTATCAATCGTTGTTGAATAGTTCGCGGATCGAGTCGGGGAAAATTGCTGAGCTCGCCGAGGGTGTAGTGTTGGAAAGATGGCGGAATGTTAGAAAACAGTTTGAACTGCAAATTGACGGCGTACTCAGGTCTCTTATTGGCTTACTTCACTGGATCGACCACCAGCCAAATCAATCCATCTCTTCTCAAAAAAAGTGGGAATATATGCGGATCCTACGTTCTCAGCTATCCCCCGCTGAACTAACATTCCTCTTTTACCAGAGTTGGACGTTGCCGGGTCATTTCTGCAAAATTATTCAAAACTATAAGCTTTTAGATGAGCTTCCAATAGAGTCTGATCCTGTCCTTAAATTTATGTTGGAGAGAGCGTATCACTTGCAGTCGCAGTAATTTCAAACGCAGACGCCCTTCTGGAAATCTGGACTTTCAGGTACTACCTGGGCACAGAGATTTGATGACCTGCTTTTGGGATTGATCGGTATAAGCACTCCGTAATCGTATCCATATAGTGAGGAAAAAATGAAGGTGCTTACTTCCATTACAAACGGTACTTGGCTTGCCCCTCATGTGCCCCCGCCGCCGCCAGCTGGTCACGATGTTCGCCCTGATCCTGCTCGGCAAGAGGCAAGACGTGTTTTTTCCGATTTGTTTAGATGTAACAACTTGGTTGTACTTTCTGGGCTGGGTACATCACTTTGCGTTGCTCCACATCCCGGGGGCACGGCACCCCCGACGATGCGTGATTTGTGGATACGCGTGGAAGTTGGCGCGAACGCCATTGCGGCGCAAGTAGCTGGCGCACCATCCTTTCCGCAACTGCTTGTGCTGGTCGGCTTCGCTGGTAGACCACATGATATTGAAGCTCTCCTTTCCCGCTGTCGGTTGGCCGAAGCGTTTCTCGGTTCGCCAAATAATGCGCACGTGACAAATTTCATAGCGTTTGCCGAGCGTGAGATTGCAGCCGCCACAAATTTCGTTTGGCCAAACCATTCTCTGCCCTCACACGTTGAGTTCTTACGTCGAGCGGCGAGGCGATCGAACCGAAAGTCGCGTATGAAGATCTTCACGACGAACTACGACCGCTGCTACGAGGAAGCAGGGAGACAAGGGCGTTACGTGATTGTCGATGGTTTTTCGCATACCCAACCGCCAACGTTCGACGCCATTCACTTTTCCCAAGACGTTGTGCAGCGGTCAAGAGAAGGGGATACTCACGATTTCATTCCAAATGTATTTCATTTATACAAGCTTCATGGTTCCATCGATTGGACTCGCGATGCAGCAACCGGCGAAATTTATCGGATTCATTCACCAAACCCTTTGCTGATTTATCCGCGAAATTCAAAGTATGAGTTGGCGTTCGAGCAGCCATACCTTGAGATGATCAGCGCCTTTCAGTCCGCGCTACGCGAGCCGAATACGGGCGTCCTCGTAGTGGGGTTTGGTTTTAACGATAACCATTTATCTGAGCCCATCATGGCTGCTCTACCTTCAAACCTGGGCCTCAAAATTGTCGTGGTTAGCCCTGGGCTTGCACCATGGGAGGCTGACGGGCAAGCCGGACCCGGAGAATGTGCGACGAACACCTATCTCCGTCGGATTAGCGCGTTAGCGCATGCAGGAGATGCTCGCATTGCCCTGTTAAATTGTGGTTTCGAGCACATGCTTCCTTACGTGCCGGACATAGCAGCCGAGTCAGAACTTGAGCTGCATTACGCGCGGCTACGCAATGTGGGGCAGATATGAGTGGAATGAGCGTTTCGCCTTACGACCAGAGCCGTTATATGGGGACGGTGTGCCATGTTCGCCCTACGAATGTCGAAGTGAATCTACCCTTAGCAATTTCGCCTGGTGGCTCTACTTTCGCAGGTTTTTCGGTACCGTCCGGGCAAGTTGGCGAATTTGTGGTCATCGAGGGCGAGGCTCAAGCCATTCTCGGCCGCGTTATCGAAGTGCGTCTCCCAGAGCGTGAGCGATTAACGGTTGAGCCAACTGCCGATGTCTCTATCAAGGCTAATCCGCTTGGTGTTGTGCAGCTGCTCACGGCAATAGATCTCGAGACAGGCGTCGCAATTAAGGGTATCCCAATTTTTCCCCGAATAGGCCAGCACGTCTTTTCTGCGCATCCTCGCGTAATCAAACAGGCTGTGGAGCCGGGTGATCGGGACGATGAACGAAACGTCAGGTTAGCAGTATTCCCACATGCGCACGGCACAAGCGTTTCGCTACCCGCTGCTCATATATTCGGGCGTCACTGTGCAGTGCTTGGAGCAACCGGCGGCGGTAAGAGCTGGACGGTGGCCCATCTTGTATCTGAGATTGCCCGTTTGGGTGGAAAGGCGATCTTGCTCGATGCTACTGGCGAGTACGTGGGACAGGACCCAGCCATTGAACACGTTTACCTAGGCGGTAGGGCAGTGACTGCGGAAGATAGACGCAATTTCGTTAGTTTTCCGTATACCCAGTTTTCTGAAACCGATTTGTTCGCCATGTTTCGCCCAAGTGCAAGCTCGCAAGTTCCGAAGTTGCGCGAGGCCCTCCGTAGTTTGAAGTTGGCGCACTTGGTGCCGGCACTGGCGAATGGCGGATTGGTTCGGAAGGCGGAGCAACAGAAGCGACCATTTGAGGCTGCCCTGATCGCGCACGGGACCACTATTGCTGAGTTAGGTGCTGAGTTCGCGATAGGACGTTTGGCGGAGCAAATTGAGGAAGAGTGCGTCTTCCAGACCGGCCGCCAGCCTGGAACGTGGGGAGGCGTGGCGCAGAACGATTTGGGTTACTGTTCCACATTGATATCGCGAATTGCATCCGATGTTACTGCGCAACACCTTGCTTGTGTGTTCCAACCACTTAGCTTCAATGAACCACTTTCCACATCGATTGATAGATTCATGGGAAACGGGGAAAAGCGCATCCTTCGCGTCAGCTTAGAGTTCCTGCCATTTGAGCATAACGCCCGGGAGTTGGTGACAAATGCCATCGGACGACACCTCTTGCGCATGGCACGTCAAAATCGGTTCCGCGCTTGTCCGCTGGTTGTATTGCTGGACGAGGCCCATCAATTTTTAGACAAAAATATCGGCGACGAGTTTTCCAAAACTTCTTTGGACGCTTTCGGCTTGATTGCGAAGGAAGGACGAAAATATTTCTTGACCTGCGTTCTTGCAACGCAACGCCCGCGCGACATCCCTGAAGATGTGTTGAGTCAAATGGGGATGTTCATTGTTCATCGTTTGATAAACGAGCGTGACAGAAATGTGGTCGAGAAAGCGTGCGGAAATCTTGACTCCGCTGCTGCAAGCTTCCTTCCGACGTTAGGGCAAGGGGAGGCAATAGTCGTTGGGATTGACTCTCCAATGTCGCTTCCTGTTTTGATTCGCACGCCAATGTTGCGTCCACATTCCACTGGGGCAGATTATTCGCGTCTTTGGATTCCAGTGCAGTTCGCAGAATAAATGAAAATAAAAATGGCGAAGAAGAACGTTGAGGTGGCGCAGTATTCCGGCTTTGTCCTCACTTTTGAACCGGAACGCACTGATTGGCTTGTGGAGAAAATTTGTGCAGGAGCGGATTTCTCTGAATCGTTTTCCGCGCTTGACTGGAAATTCGAGCGAAGAGAATTGTTCTTGTTGGCTTCGCGTGATCCGGTCGCGGTGTTTGCGGTCGCGCTGATGGAACGAGGACACGGAAGTGGAGGCTCAGGAAAGTTGAAGCTGAAAATGACTGACGCCGTTGTTTTCGATAGTCCAGTTGCCCCCGGCGAGTTCATGATTGCTGATCTAGCAGCGGAAATCTGTACTGCTGGGGAGCTCAAGCGTACGGATGCCACAACTTGGGAAGCTTTGGTAGTCGAGCTTTCTCAACTCCGGCCGGAGGCGGCAGAGGCGATCTCCAGACTCCTATTAGCACGTAATGTTGAGCGACGGTTATTTGGACAATCAAACCGTATCGCTAGATTAAACGAGCAGCGAGACGGCTTGGGCATTGCACTCGACATCGCGCGTATTGATCGCGCAGGCATTCTAAAAACAGCGGTCGCCGAAAATGCTGACTCCGCGAACTCGGTATTGGATTTGATTGATGCGCTACCAGTTCAAGAACGAAGTTTGCTGGAACACGATGCAGCAGTGTTTCGCGTAGTGCTTGGGGACGAGCACCCGATTTCCGCAAGCTTTGAGGACAAAACCGGACGGGCTCTTCGTGTTTACATCGCCGACAAAACTGACTTGGAAACTGTGCTAGGCATAGACCTGATGATCTACAGTTTGTACTTCGAAAATTTTTTGCTCATTCAGTACAAACGGATGGAAAGAGTCTCTGCCGGATGGGCATACTCGATTCATCCAAGTTCCAACATTCACGGCCAGCTAAAGCGCATGGCGTCATTTCGCGCTGCGTCGACACTGATCAAGAACGTTCGTTCCGCATCGACTATGTGGAGCTACCGCCTTAACGACGAGCCTTTCTATTTCAAATTTTGTGAGGCATTCCGTCCAGATGCACGCGACGAGAGCCTAGTGCCGGGAATAACGATGGCGGAGCATCATTTTCGTGAGTTCCTGACACTGCCGGAAGCAAAGGGCGAAGGCGGAGGAACCCTAGTTGGATACCATAACTGCCCTCGATACCTGAATAATACGGAATTTGTGCAACTTGCCCGAATGGGGTGGATCGGTGCAAGCGCGAAATCCATTACATTGCTGAAGAATCTACTTGAAGCCAATCGAGATGGTGGGCGAACTGCAATGCTGGCGATCATCGATGCACCGAAAGCAAAGTCAGCTTTGTCAAAGGGGAGAAAATGGTAGCGCCGACAGTCGGTCAGATTCAAGTGATCGTACACTGCATGAGCGTTTCGACAGCGCTTGCCTCGATTTCGGCGACCCAGCCCAGTTCTGCGCCAACGATTTTCACAATGTCTTGAAGACGCACGCTATCCGGCGTCGAGCCTAAATCTACAAAGTCGCATGAGGAAACCCCATGAGCGCCATCACACCACATTACCGTAGCGTGCAACAGTTGCTGCAAAATCAGTCATTCTCCATTGACGAGTATCAGCGCGAGTACAAGTGGGACAAGGAGAACATTGACGAGCTTCTGTCTGATTTGCAGGCAAAGTTTTTTACCCACCGCAGATCTGAGGATGAAACCTCTGCGGTCAGCGGCTACGGTGAGTATTTTCTAGGCTCCATCATCGTTAGCAAGCGTAATGGCAAGAACTACCTAATCGATGGGCAGCAGCGGGTAACCTCGCTAACACTGCTGCTGATCTGCCTGTACCGTGCAGCGGAAGCGCAAGGGTTGCCAGTATCGAAGACCATGGCTCCGCTGATCTTTAGCGACAACCTTGGTCACCCCAAGTTCAATCTCGACATCGCCGAGCGGCTGCCGGTGATGGAGGCATTGTTCCAAGGGAAGGACTACAACCCAGATTGCAAGGACGAGTCCATCCAGACTATGTATGCACGTTACGGCGACATTGAGGCCAATGATTTGCTGGTCGATCTTGGAGACGCTCTGCCGCACTTTATTTATTGGTTGCTGACGCGGGTAGGTTTGATCGAGATTGCTACTGACAACGACAGCTACGCGTATGCCATTTTTGAAACAATGAACGACCGGGGAAACCGCTGAGTCCTGTCGATATGTTGAAGGCTTATTTGCTGGCCCCAATCGAAGAGTCCCAGTCCCGGCTGTGCACGGGGCTGTTGGGTGTGGGCGGCGGCTTCGTCATGGTGCCCGCTTTGCGGCGCGCAACTAATCTGCCCATGGAATCCATCGTTGCCACCTCGCTGGCCGTTATCGCGCTTGTCTCTTGCGCAGCGGTCACAAGCAGCGCGGCCAGCGGCCACCTTGACTCGCCCGTTGCACTTCCCTTCAGCATCGGCGCAGTGTGCGGCATGTTGGGCAGACGCCTGGTCGCGCGCCGCGCAGGAGGGCGGCGCAGCAGAGCGCCTTTGCATGGCTGGCGCTTGGCGCGGCGAGCGCCTTGCTGTGCAAGACCTTTTCATTCAACTCAGTTACAGGGCCGTAACATGACTGACCTGTTTGAGAATCCGATGGACTGAGGGGCTTGAGTTTGTCGAATTTGGTTCGCCCGCGCCTAACGTGCTCGAACTCATGATGGATAAGCTCGGTTTCACCCAGGTGAAGCGCGAAAATTGGCCGAGCCAGCGATCATGGCTTTGGGCAGTCATACGACGTATACATTGTCCGCTAGACAATTGAATGGCTTTGTCTGTTGTTCGTTCTGGTCCCGCGCCCACAAGCTTTTCCGCAACTGCTGAGTGGCCCCTTTTGGGGCGCACTTGGGGCAGAGCCAGACTACCGTAGGAAAGCGTAGGTAATGACGAGCTCGCTTGACCAGCTAGGGTTGGATGCGCTTGAATGCTGCTGAGTACGCTACAAAAGTGCTCATCGACAAATTCGAAACTTGCACTTCCCACCAAGATTAGCTTAAGAATCAAAGGCTTGCACCGTAGAGGTGCCAGCCTTTTTTGCTTTCTGGACTCAGGTATGGGAAAAGTACGGGAAAGCGCCGCACAATCTCCGTGGCGCTTATTACCCCTCGGGCTGGACCTGCGTACGGCAGCATTAAAAAGTGTCTGAACCGTGTTGCGCGGGAACGTCACTGTAAGTGAAATTAATGGCGAAGAGAATGCGCGCTGTGACGGCAAGAACGTTTAGGTTTCGCTGCAGTAACGCCAGCACGGTCTGAACTTGACCTCCCGCGAATGCGGCTCTCGGTAGGGCAACAGAGACGCGAACGCTAGCAATCGGCGCAGGCAATTCAGGTGCGCTTCGAGCCATACCAGGGTTGGCGTAAGGAGGTCCAGCAGCGTGCGTGGAACCCGTGCGCGTCGCACGCCCTTATCAACGCTATCGCCGAGCAGCGCGGTTGCCAGCAATGCGCCCGCCATCGCCAGGTTCGTTCCATCGCAGTAGTGCTTCTTGGGCTCGCGTGGGCACTAAATCAACCCGGGCGCGATCGATGAGCGTAGGATGCTGCACTACGCGCGCTGCAATGACGTTCCGCAGCTGCCTACGGTGCCGCAGCAGCAGCGAGGGCTCATTTTTTTGAAAAGTCATTATGCAGCAACTCCTTTTTCTTGTGTTTGCAATGCTGCTCATGGGCGACGCCGTCGCTGAGCGCGTCTTCGGCCTTGCCAAGTCTACCCGTGCACTTAGTGGGGATACGATCGTGTACCGTTATGTCCAGCAATGGGAGCCGGGCTTTGTTCAGGCGCGCCAACCAGTGCGCGTCATCGTTACCTGGCCCTACAAAGGCAATCGCGGCATGCCAGCGACGGCTGAGCTCGACCGCATGGACGCGCTGGAGGCCGCACTCGAATCGCTTGAGGCGACCGGGCTAGCGACCCTGGCGCTGGTAACGACCGGGAATGATTTGCGCGAGTGGACCTATTACGCAACTTCGGAATCTGCGTTTATCTCTGATCTGAACAAGGCGCTAAAGTCGAGCAAGCCATTCCCGATCGAAATCTCTATCGCAGAAGATCCCACATGGAGTACCTACCTGCGCTTCACGAGCTCAATAAAACAGTAAGCAGATTGCGCGAGAGTGAGCTGGGTCGGAGCCGGCATCGAAGAGCAGGTATTATTTGACTGGAGAAAATCAGCTTGGGTGTTTCTGGCCACTGCAGTACGATGACCTGCTACCGCCAGCAGCGCCCGTACTATCAACAATATTTGTGAGACGTCCGATGCGCTTATGTACGATCTTCCTCGCCGCATTGCTGGTTCCACAAATTGGTGTGGCCGGCGGTACGCTCAGAACTATGGAACTGCATCCGTTGATGCGGCAAATGCCAGAGGTGTGGGCAGTGTCCCGCTCACTTACACTATCGAGCATGGCTTATGCGGAGGTTCGGCTGGGTAACCATTTTGCGCATTTGTCCGGCGGCAGGACCGGCCCCTACAGCATTCAGGCGACGTCTCGACGAACTGGCAAGCCCCTTGTTCTGGTGCTCTGCACGCAGGTGCGATTCCTTGACCGCGGCGGGCGGGAATTGTCCGACGACGACATGCACCAGGCAACCGAGCTTAGAGAGACTTTGACCGCGATTTTTCTTAGTCAACCACAAGACGCCCCCCTAGCGGTGAAGTGCTAAGCACACAGTCGTAATCGGCAAGGCCGCGGCGATTAGTAGGCGAAACCGTACCATGCACATACTATGTAATTTCGAATTTCTACTTCATCTATTTAGGAGCCCTTAATGCGAGCTGTAGCACTAGTCCTGGCTCTGACCTTCGCCAGTTCGGTATCAGCATCGTCCAGCGGCGCACAGGTTTTTGCCTGCGACAATGCAGAGGTGCGCGTCAGTGTAGTCGCGCGCAACAGTTCCCACCCGGAGGAGCGAGCAGAAGCTGTCGTTACAGTGGCCCTGAGAGGCATTGAAACCGTGCTGCGTTATCGAGGCGTTGATTACGTGGGCGGACAATGTCTTAATGAGACAGGAGTGCGACCACTTGTGGTTTTCCAGGCGCATTGCGGAGGGTCCACCTGCCAGGACCTTGCGAACTGGGGTGTCATCGACGCGCGAACCTTACGTGTTTTGGCCGTTCCTACTGATACGAACCGGCTAGACGTACAGAACATAATCGGCAACTCGACACTTCCGACTTTAAAGAAGATGAGCGTGACTGACGAGGCCCGGAAACAAGGTGTTCAGGTCTATTAGAGTCCTGCTTGCAGAGAAATTTCGGCCTTGGGTGGGTGGCTTTGAGTGGGAGCGGCCATGCGGCATGACGAAGCAATCGAGAACAATCGGCAGAGTACGGTCAGGAGCGGTCACTGAGCTAGCTCAGGCCGATTTATCTACAATTTCCACACTCGAGGAGGCAGCGATGTTCGGATGGTTTTCGAAGCGAAGCTGGCATCCGGAATTGCTACCTGCCTTGATAGGAAAGGAAGGGGAGCTGGTCATAGGGCTTACCAACGTTCCCTGTCTGCGCGACGAAATATCTGGGGACCGAAAGTACTTGTACTCGGACTTCGGACTCGAGTTCCTGAATGCTTTTTACGATGCTGTTGGTGGGGCAAAGCAAGCCCAATCTCTCTTGCTTGCCGGCTCAGCAATCCAGGGGCTGGTGCACCTCCCGCACCAACTACGGATCGGCGTCCACATGCATGGTCGACCGAGTGGCAGCGTGAGGGAATTTGAGGCGGATATCCCTGACGCGTTGACCAGTGCCTTCGACACTGTGCAATTGCGACCACGCTAATTCTGGCACCCGGGTCGCGGTAATAGAATCTCTAAAACGAAATTTCGCAATTGATTCTACGCATCAAGCTGCTACGATAAATGTCTTGTCAGCACTCCCGATTCTTAACGTGACCATTCGTTTTCGCTTTTGCGCCGTTTTGTTTGCGGCCCTGCTCGCTCTTCCTTGCGCCGCCCAGGTATCGACTAAACCCATCACTGATTTCCGCGCTTGCGCCAAGCCCGAGTGGCCGCGCGAGGCTTTGCGCAACAGCCAACACGGCATCGTCACGCTTGAGTTCTTGATTGATACGGATGGCACCGTCAAAGACTCGCGCATCATCAAATCGAGCGGCTTTCCGCTGCTGGACGAAGCGGCGCAGCAAGGCATTCGAAAGTGTGCGTTTCGCCCGGGGAGCAATCAGGGCACGCCAATCGAGTCGTGGATGCAAATGCAATATGTGTGGACCTTGAGTTCCAAAGCAAATGATCCGGAAGCGCAATTGAAGAGATTGCGAGCGTCGGCAGAGCTGGGCAAAGCCGATGCGCAGTTCAAGCTCGGTTCCTACTTCGCGCTGCCAAATACCCCGTATCGTGATCTGGTCAAGTCTGAGGCTTGGCTGCGCAAGGCCGCAGAGCAGGGGCATGCGGGGGCACAGAACGCGCTCGCCATTGCACTTACCGGATTCTACGGCGCGAAACAAAACATGGAAGAGGCAGGGATCTGGTTCAGCAAGGCGGCCGAGAAGGGCAATGCGAATGCACAGTTCATGGTTGGGCTCATGCTGCTGCGTGGTCAGGGCGTGGAGCGAAACAATGCCGATGGGATGAGCTGGCTCGGCAAGGCTGCGGCCCAGGGCAATGCGCGGGCGCAGGCCGAGTTGGGCAGTAGGCTCATCTTGCTGAACCCATCACCAAAAAGCATGGAAGAAGGCTTGGCTTTGCTGGTGAAAGCAGGGGAACAGGGCCACATTCCTGCCATCGATGAGCTGGGCGACTACTATGCCAGCGGCACTGGCATCCAACGCGACATGGTCAAGGCCGCAGCGTTTTACCAGCAGGCAGCAGGCATGGGCCATGTCAAATCAATGCTGTCACTGGCCGCCATGTATGAAGAGGGCGAGGGCGTGCTGAAAGATGCTGAAAAGGCGAAGCAACTGCGCGATACGGCAGCTCGACAGAGCAAACCGGCAAAGTGATCAACTGCTTGGCGCGTTCAAGCTGTCCTGCTTACCGCCAGTGCGCATCCGTTCTACATAAAAAGTCCGTAGCAGTCGCCCGGCCCTGTCAGTTCGACCGCCGCTCCGGTATCATGCGGGAATGAATAAGATTTCTACCCTTCCGTTCGTGATTGGTGTTGCTGGCGGCAGCGGCAGCGGCAAATCCACGGTGACCCAGCAAGTACTGGCGTCGTTCGGTGCTGAGATGGTCTCAGTCGTGATGCAGGACGACTACTACTGCGATCAATCCGATCTCACCCCTGAGGTTCGCCGCAAGCAAAACTACGACCATCCCCAGGCCTTCGACTGGCCGTTGCTGGTACAACATGTGCAGGCTTTGCGCAATGGCGAGGCAATCGAAATGCCGGAGTACGATTTTACGAACGACAACCGGTCCAACAAGACCATCCCGGTCAAACCAGCGCCGGTGATTGTCATTGAGGGCTTGTTTGCTTTGTATGACGCGGACTTGCGCAAGATGATGTCGCTGAAGATTTTTGTCGATACGGCGGCGGACGTTCGTTTTATTCGCCGCATGCAAAGAGATATTACTGAACGCGGTCGCTCGGTGGAAAGCGTCGTTGCCCAGTACCTGGAAACAGTGCGTCCTATGCACAAGCAATTCATCGAACCGACCAAGCGCCACGCCGACGTCATTCTGCCTCATGGGGCCAATGGTCCCGCTGTCGATGTGATCACCACCAAGGTGGCGAGCGTGATCGGCCAGTTGAAAAAGACCTGACGGTTGATTCGTACGGAGACTGACTTCCGTCCGCCGCACCAAAAGCATCAGGCCGGGCAAGCCCGGCCTGATGCGCTTAATACCCGCGGTCGGATTACTGATTACCGTTACCCGACTTGCTGCCTGGACGTTGGGAATCCGATTGCTGGGAGTCCGATTGCTGGCTTCCCTTGCGCTCGCCTTTCAGGCGATCCTGCTTGTCGCCCTCACCACGCTGCTTTTGGACACCGTTGCCGCCTTGAGTGGTCTGGCCGGCCGGGTTGCCTGAGCCGTGAGAGCCAGATTGCTGATTCTGGCTTTGTTTGTCCGCCCCGCCTGTATTTCCGTCTTGGGATGCGTTCTGTCCGCCTGTTGGCTTATTGCTCATAGCTATCTCCTGGTTGTTAGCATGATGGATTGAACAGGATCCGCCGCGCGGATTGCTTGTTCAGGTTCATCCATCGTAACGTTGAGTTCGATAGATCATGTCAGCCGATTTCTGGCGCCCGTGTCGGCGTCTGGAGCAAGGATTCGTAGGATGCATGGAAGGCGCATCAAAAAAACGCCCTGCCCAAGCCGCTAAGACAGGGGAAGTACGCGCCGGGCAGTTGGTTGAGTGAGAACGCGCAATGCTGTTTCAAGCTTGATCCCATGCTCATGTAAAAAAGCCGCGGCGTGCGCGGTGTTTTGGTAGCGCTGTAGTTCAACGCTGATTTCGACTGTGCGTTCCGCTTTGCTGTCGCGCCGGGCGTGATAGCGGGCAAAATCCAGCCAACGCTCGTTGTTTTTGCTGGGATTCATAAGTGTGCTCCTTGAAGATGGATTGGCGCCCTCGCGTTTGGGGGCTCGTATCATTCTTATACCAAGGCAAATGATTCCCCTACTTGCGCCATCTCTTGCTTCTGAATTAACAATGCCGCCTTTCAACTTCGATCAAGCGTGCACCTTGCTCCTTGGGAACATAGAAGGAGCGATTGAAGCCTGTACAATTTCCGGATTCCGGTCGGTGCTGTTTCTCATGCCATGACCTTTGCCTGTCCGCTTCTGGACAAAGCTGTTGTTTTTCGAGGCGGTGTGCTTGGCTCAACTTCTCTCCATCGTGTTTGGTTTCCTGCGGCGCCATCTGCTTACCTTCCTGGTGATTGTGCTCGTGCTTGCCTGCGGCAGATGGATTCAGGTGGAATGGAGCGAGTTCCAAAGCAGAACCGATGAGCTGACCACATTGGAAAACAGCATGGCTTCGGCGAATGACGCTCAACTCCGCTTGCAGGCTGGGATGAGCGAGCGCATGCGAAGGCTCGGCGACGCCAGCTCCGCCGAGCTCGACCGTGCTATCACCACGCTGGACGGTGAAATACACTTGTTGCAGCGACAAAGTGAGATCTCGGTACTGGCTACGCTGGGCAGGCGCGAATCGATCAGTGAGCAGTTGCGGCTTGCTGCGATGCGCGGGATCGAGTTGGAACTACGGCGCCAGGCCAGGGACCATCTTGTCAGTGTGCGTGCCCATGCACGCGCTATTGGAGACCGGCAAGCGGCGCAGGAAGCGCTTGAGCAGTTGCGCATTGCGCACGTTGCAGCGTTTGCGGCCCTTGCCCGCGGGCAGCGGGAACTCGCCGAGGCGCGCGTCCAGTCCGACATATGGTCGCTGATCCCGTTCACACGCGAGGGGCGACGGCTCGACCGCTTCCAACGGCAGCTTCAGCGCTTTCAAGTGGAAAATAGTCGGGCGCATCAAGCCTATCTTGCGCAGCAAGCCTTGTTATCGCGCGTTTCCATTGGGGACGTGCCAGAATTCAAGATCGATGCTACGCGGGTGCGGGCGATGCTGGCGCCACTGCATTTACACCTGCGCATGGTGCAGAGCCAGCAGGAGCCTGAACAGCTTGTCCCATCTTTCCTGTGGAAATCCTACCTGTTCATCCAGCCGGTCTTGCCTGCTGCCGTGGCTATCCTGTTGGGCGTGTGGCTGCTTCCGGCTGCACTACGAACCCTGTGTTACTTTGTGCTGGCGCCCGCTGCCGGGCGTCTGGCGCCGCTGGTATTGGCTCCCGGCGCTGGGAGTAGCTCCGGCGAACAGCAGCCCCCCGGCAGCACAAAATTGTCCTCGACCTCATGCGAAATTCGCCTGGAGCCGGGTCAGGAAATGCTGATACGTCCCGATTTTTGTCAGAGTCAGGCTGCGAGCGTGTTGGTGACCACGAAATTGTTGTTCGACTGGCGCTATGCGCTGACCAGCATCGCAGCCAATCTATGGTTACTGAAGCACATCAGCGTCACGCGCAGTGCTACGATGGTGCTGTCGTCGACAGCAGATCCCCTGGATGAAGTGGCGCTGTTCGATGTGCGGGCCGGCGAGTCCTTCATTCTGCAACCGCGAGCTTTGGCCGGGGTGGTGTACGCGGCCGGCCAGGTCCCACGGATTCGAAGTCGCTGGCGCCTGGGTACCTTGCATGCGTGGCTGACCTTCCAGTTACGCTACCTTGCTTTCGAAGGTCCGGCTACCTTGATTTTGAAGGGCTGCCGCGGCGTGCGGCTGGAGAGCGCCGACGGGGGCAGGTCGATCAGCCAGGATGCCACACTGGGTTTCAGCGGCAACGCACGCTACCGTACTATCCGGGCCGAACCATTCATACCCTATCTGCTTGGCCGCCAAGCCCTGTTCCACGATAGTTTCGACGGGGAGGGCGCTTGCTACCTTTACGAAGAAGTACCGCGCAACGAGCGGCCGGGCGAGTCTGGACGTGGTCCCCTGGGGGGTGCGCTTGAGGCGGGCATGAAGGCATTCGGTATCTAGCGCCTGGCCGGCTGGTGCAGACCGGCTCCAATCCAATTCAAGCTTACTGGACGCGGATTACTGCAGGCTGCGTATTCAGGCCTTCGAACTTCATGAAGTGTCCACCCATCAGTCCGTTTTCAATGATCACCTTGCGCCTGCCCTTGTAGAGCATGCCATCGCTACCGTCGGCGATGCGCCATTTCTGGCCGTTCTTGAGTGCAATCACCTGTCCGGGGCGCCAGCCAGTGACCTCGCCCTCGATCTCGCTTTCGATGAACTTGGGCTCGTTGCTCGGGGTACGTTTCAGGAAACCCCACATGTCCGATTTTGCAGGCGCAGCAGCAACAGGGGCGGGCGGCGCTACGCTGATGTCAATCTTTTCGTAGCAGGCGAATCGCTGGGCCGGATCGCCGACCTGGCGGCACTTGGCAATGGCCTCGTTGTTGGCGTGCGCCAGATTGGCAAAAGTGATCAGGGCCAGCGCGGTAGTGAACTTGTGCATGAAAGTACCGGAAAAGGGATGGTGCGCCGATTATATGACGAACAGCAATGGCAAGCGAGTGCCTGCCTATCCCTAATGCTGCAGTGTCGCCCTGGCGTCGCTCGAGCCGAATGCACGCAGCCACTTGATGGTCGCGAGAACGCCTCCCTTGAGCAGCGATGCCCGCGACGATTCACAGCCCGTGAAGGCGGCCACTGCTTCCTCGCTGCCGCGGTAGCGCGGCGGGAGGGTGAACAGGGCCACATCTCGGCGGGGTGACACACTGTGAATCTGCGAAAAGATATAGCCGTGGGTCAGAATGCGGCCGTGCTCGGGTACGGACACACGGCGCCGCGGCAGGATCAGCCATGGCCTGTAGACCATTTCCAGTCGGCCGTCACGGCGCCGCAACTGGCCCATGGTGCGCGCCGGCAAGGGCATGCCCGCGCCTGAGAAAGCCAGCACCGATGCGTCGGCTGGAGCCCGTGTGCGATGGCCCAGCAAATCCCACGCGAACACGGTGCCGAACAAGGTAAGGCGAAAGCTCCAGCCGACGATCAGGGCGCTGACGATGATCAAGATTACCGAAATGACCGCACCCAACACGGGCGACAGCGCGGCAATGCCAAGGAACATGCCGAGTAAGCCAAGCTGG
Source organism: Pseudomonadota bacterium (assembly GCA_040385745.1). Taxonomy (GTDB): domain Bacteria; phylum Pseudomonadota; class Gammaproteobacteria; order Burkholderiales; family Burkholderiaceae_D; genus Telluria_A. The sequence continues at coordinate 46,458 of JAZKGU010000023.1, read as the reverse complement.
ACGAAACGCGCCGCCGAGTCGATCAGCCCAACCGGGCTGAGCAATACGAGCGTGTTGATGGCCTGGTTGGTCAGCCACATGAGGCCAAAAACAGTCATGCCGACCAAGCCGCCAAGGATGTTGGTGACGGGATCAGTGCTGCCAACGACCATGCCCGTGGCGGCATGTGCGCTGCTTAAGGGGGAGACGCTGATGCCCGCCAGGCCCATCGCCCGGATCAATTCGATACCGACCGGGATCACCAATGGCGAGGCGTAAATGAGCATGGCCTTCTGTTCGAGCACTTCAGTGGCGTGCAGGAATTTTTTGAGGGGGCCCCAGCCGATCAGTCCGTTGACGGTAAAAATAAAGCCAATGGTCAGCAAGGTGCCCCAGAACCAGGGCTGTGCCGTCCATGGCAGGGTGTGGCGCTGTTCGGGTGCAGTGTTGTAGTAGCTGCGCACGCTGCGGTAACCGCCCACCAGCACAGGATTGACTGCGAGCGTTGTCAGTTCACTCAAGGAAGCAGCCACTTCGTGGTCACGCTGGCGCGCTTCGGGTGCAATTTCCGCCTGTGGCCATACCGGCGCCGCGCAGGCAAGGCAAAACAGCAATATCAGCACCCGATTCAGCATCGTGATTGTCCCTTGTCAGATGACCACGATACTATCCGCGAATTCCAAAAGCGGTCGCACGCCGGCGCAGTTTCTCATGCAGCGTTGCGCGCCATTGGGCTGTCCGCCGCTGTTGGGGCGGAGCGCGTCCGCCATGGCTGGCCAGCCTTGCGCACATAGTGCCGGTACACATAATCCCATGGCACAGCGGCGTAGACGAGGATGACGAAGCCGACTGCGAAGGTTTGTTCGGCCATCGCGCCATGCATTTCACCTGCCAGATAGGCCGGCAGCGCGACCAGGATGAGCCACATGGTTTTCCATACCGCTTCCCACAGCAACACGGGCAGCATCTGCAAGGGATAGCGCACGCCGAGCGCGCACATCAGGGAAAAGGCAGCCAGCATGCACAGCCCGCTCTTGTTCGACATCGACCAGGCACTACCCTGGCGCACGATGTCTGGCCAAAGGGTGATGCCGAGGCCCACCGCGATCAGCAGGTAGAGCGCGCGTAACAGGTTCAAACGGAACATCGACAGTTCATTCATGACAGCCTCTTTTTTGTAGGGGGACGCACAGCGGGACATCGCGCAGGTATTACTCGACTTCCTTGAGCACTTTTTCAATTGTCGACACGCGCAGCCGCACTTCTGCCAGCGTCGATTGCAGATCGGCGAGCGCGGCGGCAGTGGCCGATTCGGCGAGGATGGCTTTTTCCGCCAGCTTGCGGTAGGCCTCGTCGTTGGCCAGACGGGCGCTGGCCTGGTGGTTCAGCGAGCGGTAGCGGATGGCAAAGATCGCGATGATCGTGCCGAAGAAAATAATAATGCTGGTCAGATAGACGGGTTCGGACATGGCAAGACCTTCAGGTTTCGGTTTTGGTGGAAAGGGATGCAGCCGCAGTGGCGATGGCGGTTGGCGTGAGATGGATGGCAAAGCTGTTGACGGCGAAGTAATTGAGCGCTTTGCCGTCGGCGGAAAGTTCGAGCTGGCTTGTCACGAGTCCAGCTTCTTCCAGTTTTTGCAGGTGCAGGTGCAGCAGAGGGCGGCTAATCCCGATCTCGCGCGCCAGCTGACTGACATAGTTGCGTCCGCTGTTCGACAGCGACGCAATGATGCGCAGGCGGTGAGGGTTGGCCAATGCAGCGAGCCTGGCCAACAGGGCGTCTCCGCTTGCATCTTTCGAGTTATCTGTCATGTGTAAAGAATATCTGACAGGTGAAAGGAAGTCAAGCAGGGCGTGAGCTTTTTCTATGGGAGTGAGGGACGGCGGAATCCGGCGTCAGCGCGCGTGTCGGCGCGCCTAGCGGAGGAAGGATGCAGCGCGCAGTTCCCGGCGCAGTTCCTGCGCCACTTGTTGCCGCTTCTCTTCGGAAATAAAGCCGCCCACTTCGACTTGCACGCCGCGCGACTCAAGCTTGATTAGCGCGCGGCGGCGGTTGGGCACGTCGATTTTAGTCCAGCACGGGTCAAGGCGGATGGCGCGCAACTGGCCAGCCTCGATGCGCTCGATCAGCAGGCAGCCCTCGCTGAGGGCAATGTGCTCGCTGTCGGTGGCGTGCCGCGCGTAGTGCAGCAGCGCCAGCGCGATAGCGCCGATCTCAAGCACGGCAAACAGCGTCACGAACCACACTCCGCGCAGCGCAAAGCCCAGGCCGATGAGCAGCATGGCCGCACCCAGCATGCCGTAGGCGATGCCGAACTGGCGCGGCGTCATGGAGCAGTTGCGCTTGAGAAGCCATTCATGTGTCATGTCGGTCTCATTACTTGATCATGGGCGGATGCTCGAAGGTGTGGAACGGGGCGGGGCTCGGCACGGTCCACTCCAGTCCATCGGCGCCGTCCCAGGGCTTGGCCTCAGCTTTTTCGCCGCCCTTAATGGTTGGCAGCACCACGGCAAAGAGCCAATATACCTGCGTCAGGCCGAACAGGAGCGCACCAACCGAGGTCAGCGCATGAAAGTCGGTGAACTGCGTCGGATAGTCGGCGTAGCGGCGCGGCATACCCGCCAGGCCCAGGAAGTGCATGGGAAAGAAGGTGAGGTTCACCCAGATCAGCGAGTTCCAGAAGTGGATCTTGCCGGCCCGCTCGTTATACATGTGCCCGGTCCACTTGGGCACCCAGAAATAATAGCCCGCGAACAGGCAGAACAGCGACCCGGCCACGAGCACGTAGTGGAAGTGGGCTACCACGTAATAGGTATCGTGTACCTGGATGTCGATGGGAGCTACCGACAGGAGCAGCCCGGAAAAGCCCCCAATCGTGAATACCCAGATGAAGCCAATGGCAAACAGCATGGGCGTCTCGAGCGTGATCGATCCCCGCCACATGGTCGCGATCCAGTTGAACACTTTGACCCCGGTGGGCACTGCGACCAGCATGGTGGCGTACATGAAGAACAGCTGGGCTGCTATGGGCATACCGGTAGCAAACATGTGGTGCGCCCAGACGATGAAAGAAACGATGGCAATCGCGGCCGTGGCGTAGACCATGGAGGCATAGCCGAACAAGGGCTTGCGCGAAAACGCGGGGATGATGTGCGAGATCATGCCAAAGCCCGGCAGGATCATGATGTAGACCTCGGGGTGCCCGAAGAACCAGAAGATGTGCTGGAACATGACCGGGTCGCCGCCCCCGGCGGCATTGAAGAAGGTAGTGCCGAAGTGGCGGTCGGTCAGCAGCATGGTCACGGCAGTGGCCAGGACCGGCATGACGGCAATGAGCAGATAGGCAGTAATCAGCCAGGTCCAGCAGAACATGGGCATTTTCATCAAGACCATGCCGGGCGCGCGCATATTGAGGATGGTGGTGATGATGTTGATGGCGCCCATGATGGACGAGGCGCCCATGAGGTGCACTGCGAAGATCGTGAAGTCCATGCCCATGCCCATCTGCAGCGACAGTGGTGGATACAGGGTCCAGCCCGAGCCAGTCTGCCCGCCAGCGAGGAAAAACGCACTCACCAGCAGCAGCGCGGCAGGCGGCAGCAGCCAGAAAGAAAAGTTGTTCATGCGCGCGAACGCCATGTCGGAGGCGCCGACCTGCAGCGGAATCATCCAGTTGGCGAAGCCGACAAAGGCCGGCATGATGGCGCCGAACACCATGATCAGGCCGTGCAGCGTGAGGAACTGGTTGTACAGTTCGGGCTGCACGAACTGTAGCCCTGGCTGGAACAGTTCGAGCCGAATCAGCAGCGCCAGCACGCCACCGGTCATGAACATAATGAGCGAGAACCACAGGTAGAGGGTGCCGATGTCCTTGTGATTGGTGGCGTACAGCCAGCGCCGCCAGCCGTGCGGATGGGCATGCGGTTCGTCGTGAACATGGCCGGCGCCAGCGTCGGCAGGCGTAATAATGCGCATGACGGTCTCTCGTGGAAGCGAAGGAAATCGATGGGGCTCAGCGACTATAGCGATGGGGCGCCCAGGCACGATAGGACGCAACAGTGAAGTTGATCTGCCTCTAGGCTTAGGCAACTTGAGGGAACGCCAAGTGCATTCCGGCGGTCGTGGCCGGACGCCCAGCGCTAGCCGCCTCGGCAATTACGGTGTTGCGCCTGTAATCTGGTAACATACCGCCCCTTATGGAAAAGGTTCACATGGCCAATGCTTGCGGCGTCGATTTCGGTACGTCAAATTCCACGGTAGGCTGGATCGGTCCCAATCGAGGTAGTGGGGCCGGCTCGGTCATGCTCGCGTTGGAAGACGGCAAGGCCACCTTGCCCTCGGTGGTGTTTTTCAATGCCGACGACGACGAGGTCAGCTATGGCCGCGCGGCCCTGGCTGGTTATTTGGCTGGCTACGAGGGGCGGCTCATGCGCTCGCTCAAGAGCCTGCTCGGCACCAGTTTGATGGATGGCCAGACCGAAGTGGCTGGGCGGTCGTTGCCGTTCAAGCTGCTGCTGTCCCAGTTCATCGGCGAAGTCAAGCGCCGCGCCGAGCGCGAGGCGGGCCGCGAATTTACCAGCGCCGTGTTCGGCAGGCCAGTGTTTTTCGTCGACGATAGCGCCGAGTCGGACAAACTGGCAGAAGATACGCTGGCCGGCATCGCCCGCGCAGTCGGCTTCAAGGACATCGCCTTTCAATACGAGCCAATCGCTGCCGCCTTCGACTACGAGTCCCAGATCGGCGCCGAAGAACTGGTGCTGATTGCCGACATTGGCGGCGGTACCTCGGACTTTTCGCTGGTGCGCCTGTCGCCCGAGCGCGCCCGCAAGAGCGAGCGGCGTCAGGACATCCTGGCCACAGGTGGCGTGCACATCGGCGGCACCGATTTCGACAAATACCTGAGCCTGTCGTCGGTAATGCCGCTGCTGGGCTACCAGAGCCTGCTGAACAATAACAGCGCCATTCCGTCGAGCTATTACTTCAACCTGGCCACCTGGCACACCATCAACCTGGCTTACACCAAGAAGATCTGGACCCAGCTCGCGGACGTGGTGCGCGACGCGCGCGAGCCCGACAAGCTGATGCGCCTGCAGCGCCTGATCGACGAACGCGCCGGCCACTGGCTGGCGATGAAGGTGGAAGAGGGCAAGATCGCCCTGTCCGATGCCAGCTCGGTCGAGCTGGTGCTCGAACGCCTGGCGCCGCCGCACACGCTGCAACTGGAGCGGTCCGGTTTCGAAGCTGCCATCATGCACCTGGTCGGCGCCATCGACCAGACCGTGCTCAAGCTGCTGGCCGATGCCGGGGTCGCGCCGGACGCAGTCGATACCGTCTTTTTTACCGGTGGCTCGAGCGGTGTGCGCATGTTGCGCGAGCGCATCGGCGCCTTGTTGCCGCAGGCGCGCAAGGTCGAGGGCGATCTGTTCGGCAGCATCGGCGCGGGTTTGGCGCTCGACGCTGTGCGCAAATTTAACTAGGAATACCTGCATGTTCGAGCAACCGATTGTCATGCTGGACTTCGAAACCACCGGCTTGTCGCCGGCCATGGGCGACCGCATTACCGAAGTGGCGGCCCTGCGCATCGTCGATGGCCGGGTGACGGAACGCTACGTTTCGCTAATTAATTGCAAGGTGCGCATTCCGTCTTTTATCAGCCAGCTCACCGGCATCACCCAGGCCATGGTCGATGCAGCTCCGCCGGTGGAGCGGGTACTGCCCGAACTACTGGACTTTATCGGCGGCGACACGCTCTCGGCCCATAACGCCAGCTTCGATGAAAAATTCCTGAAGGCCGAGGCCGAACGGCTGGGCAAGGCCAGCGGCCACTGCGCACTGGTGTGCTCGCTCAAGCTCTCGCGCCGCGTATTCCCAGGCATGCCGAGCTACAAACTGGGCCTGCTCTCGGGACAGCTCGGAATTCGATTCCGCTCCGCCGCCCACCGCGCCGAATCGGACGCGGAAGTGGCAGCGGAAGTGTTGTTACACATCGGGCAGCATATCGGCCGTACTTACGGTCTCGGCAAGGTAAAGCCGCAGTTGCTGGTGTCGGTGAACAAATTAAGTGCGGCCAAGGTCCCGCATTTCCTGCAAAAGTATTCAAGTGAAAATATTGTGTCGGAATCGGCCTAAGGGCCTTACAATATCGCCATCATGATCCGCCAGACCGTCATCCGTGTGTTGCTGTCCGTGCTTCTGCTGGTCTCCCAGCAGTTGGCCAGTGCGCACGCCATGTCGCACCTGACCGGCCAGCTCGACAGCGCGGCCCAGGCCAGCCTGGCCGACAGCAAGGATCTGTCGACTGCGCTAGCGCTCGATGAGAGCTGCAAGCAATGCCTGGCTTTCACGCAATTAGGCGGACCGCCCAGCCACCCGTTTTCCTATCACGCACCTGCTATCAAGTCCTGCCCGATAGTCCCCGAGCGCGCGCTCGAGGCCGGGGCCGGCACCATCCTCGCGTTCCAGTCGCGCGGCCCGCCTCAAGCCTGACAGCCATTCCCATCTACTGAACCCCTGCGCCCACTGTGGCGCGGCGGCGTTCGCCTGTCATGTTTTATTGCTTGAGGTATCACCATGAAAATTCAACGCACGCTGCTCGCCAGCGCAGTCCTGTCCGCCCTGTCCACCTTGGCCCATGCGCAAAGCGCGCCGGTCGCCCCGGCGCCCGCCACGGCCGCGCCGGAAGAGACTGTGCTTCCCAAAGTCATCGTCACTGCTACCCCGTTCGGGCGCACCGAGAGTGACCAGATCCTGGCGCCGGCCAAGATCCTGGCCGGCGACGAACTGCGCGACAAGCTCGGCGCCACCCTGGGCGAGACGCTGTCGCAGGAGCTGGGGGTGTCGGCCTCGGCCTTTGGCGCCGGCTCCTCGCGCCCGATCATCCGCGGCCTGGAAGGCACCCGCGTCAAAATGCTGGAAAACGGCATGGGCGTGGCCGACGTGTCGGGCCTGTCCAATGACCATGCTGTCTCGGCCGATGGCGCCACCGCGCGCCAGATCGAGATCCTGCGCGGCCCTGCGGCCCTGCTATACGGTTCGGGCGCCATCGGCGGCCTGGTCAATGTCGTCAACGAGCGCATTCCCACCGCGCTCGAAGACCATATTGGCGGCCAGGCCGAGGTGCGCTTTAGCACGGTCGACCGGGCCCGCTCCGGCTCGGCCTCGATTGACGGCGCGGCAGGCAAGATCGGCTTTCACATCGATGGCAGCCGCCGCCACGCAGACGATTACAAGATTCCTGGCGCGCGCGTACTGGGCGACCCGGATTCTGAACGTGGCCGCCTGCGCCGCTCGTTCACCGAGCAGGACACCCTGGGCGCGGGCGCGTCGGTAGTAGGCGACTGGGGCCACGCCGGCCTGTCGGTGTCGACCCTGAACCATCTGTACGGCATACCAAGCCTGGAGGGCCCGCGCATCGACCTCAAGCAAAAGCGCTACGATGCCGACAGCCTGTTCAAGGCGCCCTTGCCAGGCCTGGAGCAAATCAAGTTCAAGCTGGGCTACACCGACTACCAGCACGAAGAATTGAACGACGCCGACGAGGCCGAGATCCGCTACACCAACCGCGCTTTTGAATCGCGCCTGGAAGCCACGCATCATGCGATTGCAGGTTGGAAGGGCACATTCGGCGTGCAGACTGAAAACACCCACTTCGCCGGCCAGAGCACCGAAGGCGGCCCCGACACTGTGCCAGTGACCCGTTCGAGTTCGGCCGCCGCCTTCCTCGTGCAGGAGCGCGAATTCGGCAAATTGCGCATCAATGCCGGCTTGCGCCTGGAAAGCGTCAAGCGCAAGCCGGTCACAGGCAACCATCGCAGTTTCGATTTGGCATCGTATTCGGTCGGCGGCATGTGGAGCCTGGCCCCTGGCTACAGCACCGGCCTGACCGCCTCGCACGCCGAGCGCGCGCCCACCACGGAAGAGCTGTACTCGGCCGGCCCGCACGAAGCCACCGAGACCTTCGACATTGGCAACGCCGCCTTTCGCAAGGAAACCTCGCGCAACCTCGAACTGTCGCTGCAAAAAACTACCGGTCTGGTCCAGTGGAAGGGCAATCTGTTCCTTAACAAAGTCAAGAATTTTATCTACGGCAACGTGACCGGCGTGCGCCTCGACGAGGAAGGCAATCCGGGCGACGAGCTGCGCGAGCGCATCTTCGAGCAGGCCAATGCCAGCATCCGCGGCGCCGAAGCGGAAATCGAGTTCAATCCCCACCAGCTGGGTTTTTCGGGGCGCCTGTTTGCCGACAGTTCGCGTGGCAAGCTCGATGGCGGCGGCTCGCTGCCGCTGCAGGCAGCTACCCGCGTCGGGGTCGAACTGGGCTACCGCACCGCGCTGCTGCGCACCGGCCTCTCGCTGGTGCGGGCCAAGCCGGTTGACCGCCTGGCAGTCTTCGAAGAAAGCGCCACCCCCGGCTATACCCAGCTCAACGCCAATCTGTCGTACACCACGCGCCTTGGCGCCACCGACGTCACCTGGTTTGTGCTGGGCAAGAACTTGCTGAACGAAGAGATCCGGGTCTCGACCTCGGTGCTCAAGGACCTCGCGCCGCTGCCGGGAAGGAATTTGGTGTTCGGCGCGCGCACCAAGTTCTAAACGCAGCAGAAGCGAACTCGACAGCCGTTTAATTTCCGGCTGCTACCAAACCCCGCGCGGCGTGCTCGTGGCGGGGTTTTTTCATTGGCGCGTATCGTGCCGCCCAGCCCCGACGATTGTGCGCGCTCAAACTCCCGCGCTCTTCACCCAATTAAACTTTTAGCAATACTTGGCAGTGCGGGCGCATGGCGTCGGCATTGCAGCTTCCGCATTTTCTGCATTTTCATCGGCTTCGCGCCGGAGGATGAGCATGAGCCGCCAGAACATATCGCGCGAGAACTATCAGACTTACGTATGGTTCCGCCAGGCCGCCGAGCGGGGCGATGCTTACGCCCAGTTCAACCTGGGGCTGATGTATAAAAAGGGCGAGTGTATCGAACGCGATTACGCCCATGCTTTCAAATGGCTGCGCCAGGCAGCCCTGCAAGGCCTGGCTTTTGCACAGAACCATCTTGGCGCGCTGTATTACAACGGGCGCGGGGTCGACCGCAGCGATGCCGAAGCCGCCTACTGGTTTCGCCACGCCGCCGAACAGGGCGACGCATCGGCCCAGCAAAACCTGGGTCAAATGTACAAAAAAGGGCGCGGACTCGAGCAAAGCCACGAACTGGCGCTGGCCTGGTTTTACCGCGCCGCCGAGCAGGGCGTCGCCAGCGCCCAGAGTCTGCTGGCCGAATGCTATCTGCACGGGCAGGGCGCGCCAATCAATTACCCGCTGGCCATGGCCTGGTTCCGCAAAGCAGCGGTGCAGGGCGAGTCAGCGGCCCAGCTCAACCTCGGCATGATGTACAAGCGCGCCCTGGGCGTGGAGCAGAACGATGCCCAGGCCCTGTGCTGGTTCCGCCAGGCAGCAGCCCAGGGCAACGCGGTGGCCCAGCGCCAGCTGGGCGTGGCCTACGCCGAAGGACTGGGTGTACGCGCCGATCCCCTGCGCGCTGTGGCCTGGCTGCAACGCGCCGCCGAGCAGGGCGAAAAGGATGCGCAGTTCAGCCTTGGCGTCATGCTGGCCAACGGCCAGGGCATCGAGCAGGACGAAGCGCGGGCGCTGTCCTGGTACCTGCGCGCCGCCGAACAGGGCCACATGCTGGCCCAGTACAACCTGGGCAGCATGTACGCCAACGGGCGCGGCGCGCCGCGTGACGAGCTGCGCGCGCTGGAATGGTACCGCCGCGCAGCCGACCAGGGAGCACCCAACGCCCAGTTCAACCTGGGCGTTATTTATGCCACCGGCCAGGGCGTGCCGCGCGACGAAGCGCAGGCCGCGCGCTGGTACCGCATCGCCGCCGAGCAGGGCGACGCCAGCGCCCAGAACAACCTTGGCGTGATGTACGCCAACGGGCAGGGCGTGCCGCAGGACGATACCCTGGCCGTGTTCTGGTATGGTCAGGCCGCCGAGCAGGGCCATGCGCTGGCCCAGTACAATCTGGGCGGCATGTACAGCAGCGGACGCGGCGTGGCGCGCGATTCGGTGCGCTCCTACATGTGGATGCTGCTGGCGGCCGAAGCCGGCGACGAAACCGCTAGCGCCAACAAGAGTATCGTCGCGCGCCGCCTCACCCCGTCCGAAATCGGCTCGGCGCTGGACCTGACGCGCGAATGGCAAATGAGCCACCACGCGGCACGTCTGACCCATCAGTAAATACAGTTGGCATCGTCCCCGGCGCACTCCGCGCCACCTCTGCCGGGAATAAAAAGTTCCGCACGGAACCGCCTGTCAGACGATACAATAGGATGAGGTTCTCATCCTTCCATCTTCCACTGCGCCCCATGAAAAACGCCTTCCGCCTGGCCGTCCCGGTTTTCCTGATCGCCGCATGTTCACAGGCCGGCGCCACTTCAGTCTCGGTACAGGTCAGCGACAGCAGTGGCAAGCCGCTGGCGGACGCCGTGATCGCCGTCGAGCCCGAGGCACGCGAGAGCATGCCCAGGCATATCACCCCGGCCATCATCGAGCAGAAGGGCCTCAAGTTTGTGCCCCTGGTCAGCGTGATCCAGACTGGCAGCAGTGTGTCGTTTCCCAACAACGACAAGGTGCGCCATCACATCTATTCGTTCTCGGCGCCGAAAAAATTCGATCAAAAACTGTATTCGGGCGTGGCGGCGGCCACCCAGGTGTTCGACAAGCCCGGCACGGTCGTGCTTGGTTGCAACATTCACGACCGAATGATCGCCTACGTCAAGGTTGTCGATACACCCTTTTTCGCCCGGACCGATGCCAATGGCGTGGCGCGCATTGCGCTGCCGGCAGCGGGCAAGTACCGGGTCGCAGCCTGGCATTTCAATATGATCGGACCCGAGCTGGACCAGAATGCTCAGGTCAAGGCGGGCGCGCCCCTGGCGCTGACGTTCAAGATGACCATGAAGCCGCCGGTAGTCGAAGAAGCGGGTTCATCCGGATACTGACATGAAGATGCGTTTTACCAGCCTGGAAGGAAAGATCGCGACCCTGTTCCTGGTCCTGATCATCGCCGTCCAGGTCAGCGGTTTGTTGGTAATTCAGCAGGGTATCAACAGCAATGCCCGCAGTTCGATCGCGACCGAACTGCTTAATGGCGAAAAAGTATTCCTCAAGCTGATGGAGCAAAGCGCCCAGAAGCAGCGCTTCAGCGCCCAGGTGCTGGCGCGCGACACTGCCTTTGTTCAGGCCATCGGCAATGGCGGCGTGGACGACCGCGCCACCATCGAGTCGGCCCTGCAAACCTTCGGGCGCCGCGCGCGCGCCGACCTGACCATGCTGATCGACGGCGAGCGCCGGGTCGCCGTGACCACCGGTTTAAGCCGCAGCGCCTCGCTCGAGCAGCTAGCGCTTGGCCTGCTCGATCGCGCCGAACAAAGGGCCGATGGCGCCAGCGCGGTGGCCATCGTCGACCGCAAGCCGGTGCAAATTGTCGTCATTCCGGTCAAGGCGCCCATCACCATCGCCTGGGTGGTCATGGGCTTTCGAATCGATCGAGAACTCGCTGTGGCCATGCAGCAGTTGTCAGCGCTGGAGGTGGCGCTGCTGACGCACGATGCGGGCGGGGCCTGGATGGCCGGCGACGCCACCCTGGCGCCGGCCGATACCGTGGCCGTGGCCGAAGCGCTGCGCGGCACCACGGTCCTGCCGCGCACTCCGCTCGAACTCACTATCGGCGCAGTGCACTACAGCGCGCGCCTGCTGCCGATCGGCGTCGATGGCGAGCTCAATGCCAGCGTCATGCTGGCGCGCTCGATTGACGACGCCACCCGCCAGTACCGCGAGCTCGAACGCACCTTGCTATTCCTGACGGTGATCGGCATCGTGCTCGCCGGCGTGGCCTCGGTACTGACCGCCAAGCACCTGGCCCAGCCCCTGCGCCAGCTGGCGCGCACTGCACGCCGCCTCGAGCACGGCGACTACCGCGGCCAGATCGAGCTGCAGCGCGAGGATGAAATCGGCGCGCTGGCCAAGGCCTTTGGCAGCATGCGCGATGGTATCGCCAAACGCGAGCAGGAAATCCGCCGCCTTGCTTACTGGGATTCGCTGACCGGCCTGCCCAACCGCGCCCAGTTCGTGGTGCTGCTGTCCGAAGCGCTGGTCGAAGCAAGGCAGCGCGGCCATGCAGTGTTCGTGCTGATGATGGACCTGGACCGTTTCAAGCACGTCAATGACGTCATGGGCCACAATTTCGGCGACGCCTTGCTGCAGCAAGTGGCCGAAAGGATCCGCCTGCGCGTGGCCGCGGCCAGCGCCGAGGCCCACAGCGCGCGCCTGGGCGGCGACGAATTCGCGGTTCTGCTGCCGGCGGTCACCCTGGAGCAGGCCCAGGCTTTGGCAGCTGCCATTTTGAGTTCGCTCGAAGCCCCGCTCTCGCTCGATGAACAGACCGTCGACATCGGCGCCGGCCTGGGCCTGGCCGGCTTTCCAGGCAACGGCAGCGACGCCGAGCAGTTGCTGTCGATGGCGGAAGTGGCCATGTACGCAGCCAAGCAGCGCAACGACGGCGCCATCGTGTACGACTCCAGAATGGACAAGGCCAGCGAGCAGAGTCTGGGCCTGTTGACGGAACTGCGCAACGCCATCGAGGACAATCAGTTCCGCCTGCACGTGCAACCCAAACTCAGGCTCGATACCGGCGAGGTGGTGGGCGTCGAAGCGCTGGTGCGCTGGCAGCATCCGGAGCGCGGCAATGTGTACCCGGACGAGTTCATTCCGTTTGCCGAGCAGACCGGATTCATTCGCGTGCTCACGCGCTGGGTGCTGGAGCGCTCGGCCGAATTGTGCCGCAGCCTCAACGAGCAGGGCATCTACCTGAAAATCTCGGTCAACTTGTCCACCCGCGACCTGCTCGACCAGGATCTGCCCAACAAATTCAAGGACATGCTGGCGCGCCATAAGCTCGCGCCGTCCTCGTTCTGCCTCGAGATCACCGAAAGCGCCATCATGGACGATCCCGTGCGTGCCCAGTCAACCCTGGAGCGCCTGCATGCCATGGGTGTGGACCTGTCGATCGACGACTTCGGGACCGGCTACTCCTCGCTGGCCTACCTCAAGCGCCTGCCGGTCAATGAGCTCAAGATCGACAAGTCCTTCGTCATGAACATGGAAAACGACATCGGCGACACCAAGATTGTGCGCTCCACCATCGACCTGGGACACAATATGGGCTTGCGTGTGGTGGCCGAAGGCGTCGAAAGCGAAGCTGTGTGGCGCCTGCTGGCGGCGCTGGGCTGCGACCAGGCCCAAGGCTTTTTCATGAGCCGCGCGCTTCCGGCCGACAAACTGGTGCCCTGGATCCAGGCCTGGGTGGCCCCCGTCAGAAGCCCTTTGCCCTACACCGACACCGTCAACTGAAGGCGCCTCCCACAGGCGCCGATTTCGCGCTATCATCCACGCCGGCAGTATGCCTGCCTCGGCAGTGCCGCAATCCGGCCTGCCGTCTTCGACTCTTTACCGAAAGACGGAACTCACTCATGCAAATCAGACATGCCTCGCTGATCGTCGGCCTGCTCGCCGCCATCGGCACCAACGCCACTGCCCAGACCAGCTGCCCGGCCACCGGACCCGCCATGACCTACCCGGCGACCCGCACCGTGGACCAGACCGACAACTACCACGGCACCAGCATCGCCGATCCGTATCGCTGGCTGGAAGACGACAACGGCGCCGACACCAAGGCGTGGGTCGAGTCCCAGAACAAGTTCACCCAGGCTTACCTGGGCCAGATCGGCGAGCGCGCGAAAATCAAGGAGCGCCTCACCAAGCTGTGGAACTACGAGCGTTACAGCGTTCCGTACAAGGAGTCGGGCCGCTACTTCTACAGCCGCAATGACGGCCTGCAGAACCAGTCGGTGCTCTACACCATGCGCTCGCTGGCGGACACCCCGCGCCTGCTGCTCGATCCGAATACCCTGGCCGCCGACGGCACCGTGGCGCTGGCCGGCACCGCGGTCAGCCCGGACGGCAAATACCTCGCCTACGGCACCGCTGCCTCGGGTTCGGACTGGAACGAGTGGAAAGTGCGCGATATCGAGACCGGCAAGGACACCGAAGACCACCTGAAGTGGGTCAAGTTCTCCAGCACCTCCTGGACCAAGGACGGCAAGGGCTTCTTCTACAGCCGCTTCGACGAGCCGGCGGCTGGCGCCGCGCTGGCCGGCATCAACCACTATCAAAAAATGTACTACCACCAGCTCGGCACGCCGCAAAGTGCGGACGTTCTGGTGCATCACAACCCGACCCAGAAGGAGTGGGGCGTGGGCGGCGAGGTGACCGACGACGGCAAGTACCTGATCGTCTACACCAGCCATGGCACCTCGCCCAAGATCATGGTGTCGTACAAGGACCTGAGCAAGCCTGACAGCAAAGTGGTGCCGCTGTTCGACAAGTTCGAAGCCGCCTACGATTTCATCGACAATATCGGCAGTACCTTCTACTTCAAAACGGACCTGAAAGCCCCGCGCGCACGCGTGGTCGCGGTCGACATCCGCAAGCCGCAGGTGGCCAACTGGAAGACCATCATCCCCGAATCGGAGCAGACCCTGGTCGGCGCCAATATGGTCAACCAGCAGATCGTCGCCGAGTACCTGGCCGACGCGCGCAGCGTGGTCAAGCTCTACAGCATGAACGGCAAGCTGGTACGCGAAGTCAAGCTGCCTGGCATCGGCAGCGTCGGCGGTCTGGGCGGCAAGCGCAGCGACAGCGAGACCTTCTACTCCTTCAGCGGCTACACCAACCCGACCACCATCTACCGCCTCGACATGAAGACCGGCGTGAGCACCGTGTTCCGCCAGCCGAAGGTGGACTTCGATCCGAGCCAGTACGAAACGCGCCAGCAGTTCTTCACCAGCCGCGATGGCACCCGGGTACCGATGTTCATCGTGTCCAAAAAGGGCCTCAAGATGGACGGCAGCAATCCGACCTATCTGTATGGCTACGGCGGCTTTAATATCTCGCTGACCCCGTCGTTCTCGCCGGCCAATTTGGCCTGGATCGAGATGGGCGGCGTGTACGTGGTGGCCAATTTGCGCGGCGGCGGCGAGTACGGCGAAGCCTGGCACGAGGCGGGCACCAAGCTGCAAAAGCAGAACGTGTTCGACGACTTCATTGGCGCGGCCGAGTGGCTCATCGCTAACAAGGTCACCTCGCCGGCCAAGCTGGCCATCGGCGGCGGCTCCAACGGCGGTCTGCTGGTGGGCGCGGCCATGACCCAGCGTCCGGAACTGTTCGGCGCGGCCATTCCGGCCGTGGGCGTGCTCGATATGCTGCGCTTCCACAAGTTCACCATCGGCCACGCATGGACCTCGGACTACGGCTCGGCCGACAATGCCGACGAGTTCAAGGCGCTGGTGAAGTATTCGCCGCTGCATAACCTGAAAAAAGGGCGCTGCTATCCAGCCACCATGATCACCACCGCCGACCATGACGACCGCGTGGTGCCGGCGCACAGCTTCAAGTTTGCAGCTGCCGCCCAGGCCGCGCAGACAGGTTCGGCCCCGATCCTGATCCGCATCGACGTCAAGGCTGGACACGGCGCCGGCAAGCCGACCGCCAAGGTGATCGAAGAAGTAGCGGACCGCTGGGGCTTCCTCAGCCGCGAACTGCGCATGAACGAGCCGGCCAAGGTCGTCGCGAAGTAAGCGTCAGCCGTAGCAAAAAGTAATACTCAACGTCGCCTTCATGGCGACGTTGTGCTATCTGGTAGCGGCAAACGGCGGGCGCAGTGACACTGGCGCCTTGTCGACTTCAGTGAGCTGTCATGAACCCTGCACCAACCCGTCCACCACTTGCGCTGCTTGCAGCCGGGCTTCTCGTGCTTGCCATGGCGCTGGCCGGCCCCATCGCCCAGCCCGATGGCTACCATCACTTTGCCGATCGCCGCGCGCTGTTCGGCATCCCGAATTTTTTCGACGTGGCGTCCAACATCGGGTTTCTGCTGGTCGGCGCCTGGGGACTGCTGCGCATGGCCTGGTCGGGCCGGCGCGACGCCGCCCATGGCCTGTTCTTTGGCGCGCTGCTGCTCACCGGGCTGGGTTCGGCCTGGTACCACCTGGCCCCGGGCGACTTGCGCCTGGTGTGGGACCGTCTGCCGATTGCCCTGGCCTGCGCCGCCATCTTCGTGGCCGTGGCGCGGGAAGTCTATCCGCGTGCGCCGCTGCTGGCGCCTCTGGCCCTGTTTGGCATCGCGAGTGTGTACTGGTGGGCCCGCACTGGCGATCTGCGGCCCTATCTGCTGATTCAAGTCGCGCCGCTGGTGCTCATTCCGCTGCTGCAGTGGCAGGGCAGGGCGCCTCGAGCGCAGCGCCGCGCGTTTGGTGGGGCGATCATTTTGTATGTGCTGGCCAAGCTGTTCGAACTGGGCGACCTGGCCGTGTTCGAGCAGTTACATGCGCTCAGCGGTCACACCATCAAGCATCTGCTGGCGACGCTGGCCGCACTCGTCATTGCGCGCGCGATCGGCCCCGCCTCAGCGGTGCACCACGACCAATAGGGCGCGCGCTTCGCTCTTGCCCGAGTTGCGCAGCACGTGATTCTGGTCGGCCGGGTACCTGGCCGTGCCGCCCGTCTTGAGCTTGCGCCGGTCGGCGCCTACTTCAATTTCGATATTTCCGTTAAGCAATGTCACGTGCTCGGTGGTGCCGGGGTCGTGCGCCTGCGAGGCCAGCTCGCCGCCGGGCGCCAGCGTGAGCTCATACCATTCGTATTTCCCGGCCAGATCCATGGGACCCAGAATGCGCAGGGTGTAGCCTGCGTGGGTGCCGGGCAGGGTGGGCGTTTCGTGGGCGTCGAGCACGCGGATGGTTTCGATTACGCGCGTTTCGGCCGCCAGCAGCTCGCCAATGGCCACCCCCAGCGCATTGGCCAGGCGCCAGGTGATTGCAATCGTGGGGTTCGCCTTTTCCCTTTCAATTTGCGATAACATCGATTTCGACACACCCGCAATGCGCGAAAGGTCCTCGAGCGTCAACCCGCGCGCCAGCCTGAGGCGTTGCAGGGTAGCGCCGACTTCAGGCGGGGAATTACTGAGCAGCGGTGTATTCATATATGTTTTGCAATCTTATTTATGCGGCGGGCGCAAACTGTTGCTTGCCAAGTTCAATGGCCTTCGGTAATATCCATTATATTGAATTTTAGTTCGATATCGCGGAATTGGCAGCAGCCAGTGACCAAGGTACAGCATCCTGCAACATTCGGTCAAGCCGATAACCACAGACGAGGGTAGAAATGAGCGAGCAAGCGAGCAATCAAGGTACCAGCGCGTTTTTCAGCGGCCTGCAGCAAAACCTGGACACGCTGCGCGAGCAGGGCCTGTACAAGCCGGAGCGCGTGATCGCTTCGCGCCAGGGCGCCGAAGTGGTGGCCGATGACGGCCGCACGCTCATTAATATGTGTGCCAACAACTACCTGGGCCTGTCGGGCGACCTGGCCACCCAGAAGGCCTCGATCGAGGCGACCGAAAAGTACGGCTACGGCCTGTCCTCGGTGCGCTTCATCTGCGGCACCCAGACTGTTCACAAGGAACTCGAGCAGGCCATTTCCGCCTTCCTCGGCACCGAAGACACGATTCTCTATGCGGCAGCGTTCGACGCCAACGGCGGCCTGTTCGAACCCCTGTTCGATGAGAACGACGCCATCATTTCCGACGCCCTGAACCACGCCTCGATCATCGACGGCATCCGCCTGTGCAAGGCCGGGCGCTATCGCTACCAGCACAACGACATGGCCGACCTGGAAGTGCAGCTGCAGGCCGCCGTGGCCGCCGGCAAGCGCCACAAGGTCATCGTCACGGACGGCGTGTTTTCCATGGATGGCACCATCGCCCAGCTCGACAAGATCTGCGACCTGGCCGACAAGTACGGCGCCCTGACCATGATCGACGAGTGCCATGCCTCGGGCTTCATGGGCAAGACCGGGCGCGGCACCCACGAACACCACAACGTCATCGGCCGCATCGACATCATCACCGGCACCCTGGGCAAGGCCCTGGGCGGCGCCATGGGCGGGTTTACCTCGGCGCGCAAGGAAGTAATCAACACGCTGCGCCAGAAGTCGCGTCCCTACCTGTTCTCGAACACACTGGCGCCATCGATCGCCGGCGCTTCGCTGGCCGTGCTCGAACGCCTGGCCAAGTCGACCGAACTGCGCGACCGCCTGCACGAGAACACAGCATACTTCCGCAAGGAGATCGAGCGTATCGGATTCACGATCAAGCCGGGCACCCATCCGGTGGTCCCGGTCATGCTGTTCGAGGCGCCCATTGCGCAAAAATTCGCTGCCCGAATGTACGAGCTGGGCGTGCTGCTCAGCGGCTTCTTCTACCCGGTAGTACCCATGGGTCAGGCCCGCGTGCGCGTCCAGCTTTCCGCCGCGCATACCCGCGAACAGCTCGACTTCGTGCTCAAGGCATTCGAACAGGCAGGGCGCGAGCTCGCCATCCTCAAAAATTAGAACAGACGGAAAACAAGAACATGGAACGCATACTTATCATCGGCGCCAACGGACAGATTGGCAGTGAGCTGGTCGGCGCCCTGGCGCAGCAGCACGGCGCCGACAACGTCATCGCATCGGACATCGGCGCAGTCAATGTCTACAAGGCGGCCCGCTACACGCAACTCGACGTGCTCGACAAAGAAGGCCTGAGCGCACTCATTGCCGCCGAAGGCATTACCCAGGTCTACCAGCTGGCAGCACTGCTCTCGGCTACGGGCGAACAGGCCCCGCTCAAGGCCTGGACCCTGAACATGGACGGCCTGCTCAATATCCTGGAGGTGGCGCGCGAACGCGGCGAAGCGGGCACGCCCCTGCGCGTATTCTGGCCCTCGTCGATTGCAGCTTTCGGTCCCAACACGCCGGCGCAAAACACGCCCCAGTACACCGTCATGGACCCGACCACGATCTACGGCATCAGCAAGCTGGCTGGCGAGCGCCTGTGCGAGTATTACTTCACCAAGTATGGCGTCGACGTGCGCAGCATCCGCTACCCCGGCATCATCAGCTTCAAGTCGCCTCCGGGCGGCGGCACCACCGACTACGCCATCGCGATTTTCCACGCGGCGCTGCGCGGCGAGCGTTATGACTGCTTCCTCGGTCCCGAGACTACGCTGCCGATGATCTACATGCCCGATGCTATTCGCGCCACCATTGAACTGATGGACGCGCCAGCCGAACAAATCGCCATCCGTTCGGCCTATAATGTGGCCGGTTTGTCGTTCAACCCACGTGAACTGGCCGCCGCGATTACCCTCGCGCTGCCCGCTTTCGAGATTGGCTATACACCTGACAGCCGTCAGGCCATCGCCGACACCTGGCCGCAAAGCCTGGACGACAGCCGCGCAACAGCCGACTGGGGCTGGAAAGCGCAGATTGGACTCGAACAGCTGGTCACCGACATGCTCGCAAACATCGACGTCGGTTTGAGCAAAGCTGCCTGACACGTTTCACAAGAACTGATAGAGGCCTACTGATGGACATGAGCGTATTCGACCTATTCAAGATCGGCATCGGGCCGTCGAGTTCCCACACCGTGGGGCCGATGGTGGCGGCGCGCCGCTTCCTGGTCGAATGCGGTCCGCTCGACCATGCAGTGGGCGTCGAGGCGGCATTGTATGGCTCGCTCGCGCTGACCGGCGTGGGCCACGCCACCGACAAGGCCGTCGTGCTGGGTCTGATGGGCGAAACGCCGCAGGGCGTCGATCCGCAAACGGTGGAAGACCGGCTGGCTGAAGTTGAACTCGACGGTGTCATCAAGCTGCTGGGCGTGAAGGAAGTACCGTTCACCATGCGCACCGGCCTGTTGTGGAACAAGAGCTCTTCGCTGCCCGAGCATCCCAACGGCATGCGCTTCACGCTCAAGCTCGACGATGGCTCGGTAATCGAACGCGTGTTCTATTCGGTCGGCGGTGGCTTCATCCACGCGGCCGGCGAGTCGCACGCGCGCCAGAGCGCCAACGAGAGCACCGCGGCCATCCCGTTCCCCTTCGATACCATGGACCAGCTGCTGGCCCACGGTAAATCCAGCGGCAAGACAATCCCCGAAATGCTGCGCGCGAATGAACTGGTGCGCATGAGTGAAGCCGATCTCGACGCCGGTCTTGACCGCATCTGGCAGGTCATGCGCGACTGTATAGCGCACGGGCTGGTGACCGCCGGCCAGCTGCCTGGCGGCCTGAATGTGAAGCGCCGCGCCGCCAGCCTGTGGAGCCAGGCGCTGGCCGCCAAGAACGGCGACAACCGCGCCAACGACCTGCCGCACGATGCGCTGCACCAGGTTAGCCTGTACGCCATGGCCGTCAACGAGGAAAACGCTGCGGGCGGCAGAGTGGTTACTGCGCCCACCAACGGCGCGGCCGGCATCATCCCGGCGGTGCTGCGCTACTACGCCGAAGACTGCCGTCCGAGCGATCCGGTGAGTGGGGTGCGCGCCTTCATGCTGACCTCCGCCGCCATCGGCATGCTGTGCAAGAAGAACGCCTCGATCTCCGGCGCCGAAATCGGCTGCCAGGGCGAAGTGGGCGTGGCTTGCGCCATGGCCGCAGCCGGCCTGGTTGCAGCGCTGGGCGGCTCGAATGAACAGATCGAAAACGCGGCCGAAATCGGCATCGAGCATCACCTTGGCATGACTTGCGACCCAATCGGCGGCCTGGTGCAGATTCCCTGCATCGAGCGCAACGGCATGGGCGCCATCAAGGCCATTACCGCAGCATCGCTGGCACTCAAGGGCGACGGCACCCACTTCGTCAGCCTGGATGACGTGATCGAAACCATGCGCCAGACTGGCGCGGATATGCAGGATAAGTACAAAGAGACCTCGCTCGGCGGCCTGGCGATTCACGTCGTTACGGTCAACCACGCGGCTTGCTAAAAGCGCCCTGATCGGAGCTTGCCAGTTACTCTAAAAACGAGTAACGTCGGATCTCGACACCAGAACAGGGAACCCGATGCCGCGCTGCCTGCCACTGCTGCGTGTAATCATGGCGCTAATGGCAAGCTTGCCTGCGCTGGCTGTCGGTGCGCCGACCGTGGTCACCTTTCCCCGTCCCGAGTCCGAACAGGACACACGCAATCGTTTTCCCTACTTTTTGCTCGAACAGGCCTTGCAGCGCTCCGGGCGCGCCTACCGCCTGCGCTATTCCGATGTGCGCATGCAGCAGGGCCGGGCCGTTGCCATGCTCGAGAAAAATCAGGGCATCGACATAGTATGCTTCATGACCTCGGCCGAGCGCGAAGCGACGCTGCTGCCGATTCGCATCCCGATCGACAAAGGCCTGATCGGCTGGCGTCTCATCCTGATCAATAAATCGCAGGCCGAGCGCTGGTCGCGTTTTGCCAGCGTGGTCGAGCTCAAGTCGCTCACTGCAGGGCAGGGTAGCGACTGGCCGGATTTTTCCATCCTGCGCGATAACGGCTTCAAGGTCTACGGCACTTCCAACTACGACTCTCTATTCAGCATGCTGCAGCAGCAGCGCATCGACTATTTTCCGCGCGCTGTCAGCGAGATCTGGTACGAGGCCGACGCCCACAAGGACAGTCTGATGGTGGCGCCCAGGCTGGCTTTTCGCTATACCACCGCGAGCTACTTTTTTGTCCGCAAAGGGCAGGAGCGGCTGGCCGCCGACATCACGCTGGGGCTTGACAGCATGATCGCCGATGGCAGCTACGAAAAGCTGTTCCAGCATTATTACGGCGATGTCATCCGCCGCTCCGGACTGCGCGAGCGCCAGGTGGTGGAGCTCAATAACTCCATGCTGCCCGACGGGATTCCGGCCGAGCGACGCAAACTGCTGTTTCGGGAGTAGGCAGCGGGACAATCCGGGGTTTTCAGCAAGCGATGGGCGGTCGCACTATAATAAGAATCAGATCGCAACACTTTGCCGCCAGTATTCGCTCAAACCGGACTTTCCTACGCTATGCATTACGTTTCCACCCGCGCCGACAAGGCCGCTGCTTCCTCATCGCCCCAGTTTTCCGACATCCTGCTAGGTGGCCTGGCCCCGGATGGCGGCCTGTATCTGCCCGAGACCTATCCGCAAGTGACCGGCGCCGAGCTCGATGCATGGCGCAAGCTGTCCTACGCCGACCTGGCCTTCGAACTGCTGAAAAAATTCGCCACCGATATTCCCGAGGCCGACCTCAAGGCCCTGACCAGCAAGACCTACACGCCCGAGGTGTACCGCAACGCGCGCGAGGGCGAATCGGCGGGCGAGATCACGCCGCTGCGGGTACTGGAAAAAGACGGCGACAAGACGCTGATGCTGCAGGCGCTGTCGAACGGACCGACCCTGGCCTTCAAGGACATGGCCATGCAACTGCTTGGCAATCTGTTCGAATACACTCTGGCCAAGAGCGGCGCCCAGCTTAATATTTTTGGCGCGACCTCGGGCGATACCGGCAGCGCCGCCGAATACGCCATGCGCGGCAAGCAGGGCATCCGCGTGTTCATGCTCTCCCCGCACAAGAAAATGAGCGCCTTTCAGAGCGCCCAGATGTTCAGCCTGCAGGACCCGAACATCCACAACATCGCCGTCGAAGGCGTGTTCGATGATTGCCAGGATCTGGTCAAGGCGGTGTCGAACGATCTGCCGTTCAAGGTCTCGCAAAAAATCGGCACCGTCAATTCCATCAATTGGGCGCGCGTTGTGGCGCAGGTGGTGTATTACTTCCGCGGCTACCTGGCAGCGACGACCAGCAACGAGCAAAAAGTGTCGTTCACTGTCCCTTCGGGGAACTTCGGTAACATCTGCGCCGGCCATATTGCGCGCATGATGGGCCTGCCGATCGACCGCCTGATCGCCGCCACCAACGAAAACGACGTGCTCGACGAATTCTTCCGCACTGGCGTGTACCGCGTGCGCAAATCGTCCGAGACCTATCACACCAGCAGCCCGTCGATGGACATCTCCAAGGCCTCGAACTTCGAGCGCTTCGTATTTGACCTGGTCGGGCGCGACGCCAAGCGCGTGCGTGACCTGTTCCACAAGGTGGAAACCCAGGGCGGCTTCGACCTGTCGGGCAAGCCTGGCAGCGATGGCGACGAATTCAAACTGGTGTCCGAGTATGGCTTCGCCTCCGGCAAGTCGACTCACAAGGATCGGCTCGACACCATCCGCGACGTTCAGGATGACTACGACATCACGATTGACACCCATACAGCGGACGGAATCAAGGTCGCGCGCGAGTACATGGCGCCGGGCGTGCCGATGATCGTGCTCGAAACCGCGCTGGCGGCCAAGTTCAACGAGACCATTCTCGACGCGCTCGGCGTTGATGCACCGCGCCCTGCAGGGTTTGAGGATATCGAATCGCTGCCGCAAAAGTTCATCATCATGCAGGCCGACGTGGTGAAGATGAAAGAATACATCGCCACCCATACCGGGCTTTGAACCATGAGCGCTTCTGCCAGGCCCATGCTGTCGGTGCGTGAAGCACTGGACTTTATGCTGGCCGCCGCGCGCGTGCCGGGGGCGACCGAGATTATCCCCACGCTGAACGCCAATGGCCGCGTGCTGGCAGCGGGCCAGGCCTCGACCATCAACGTTCCTTCGGCGGACAACACGCAAATGGACGGCTATGCCGTGCGCGCCGCAGATTGCGCCAGTGGCAGCGCCACGCTCAGCGTGACCCAGCGCATAGCGGCCGGGCAGGTTGGCGAGTTTCTCGCGCCGGGGCAGGCAGCACGCATCTTCACTGGCGCCATGATTCCCGACGGCGCCGACGCGGTCGTCATGCAGGAACAGTGCGAATCAACGACGCCGGGCCAGGTAACAGTCCGTCACGCGCCCAGCGTGGGCGAATGGATTCGCCGCAGCGGTGAAGATATCTTCGCAGGCTCGGTCATTCTGGCTGCCGGGACGCGCTTGCGCAGCCAGGAGCTGGGCCTGGCGGCATCGGTTGGCCTGGCCAATCTGCCGGTCTACCGCAAACTGCGGGTCGCTGTATTTTTCACCGGCGACGAGCTGACCATGCCGGGCGAAGCGCCGGGCGGCAAGCTGGCCCCGGGCGCCATTTATAACTCCAACCGGTTCACGCTGCGCGCGCTGCTTGAAAATCTTGGGTGCACCATCACCGATTTTGGCATCGTGCCCGACACGCTCGACGCGACCCGCTCCACGCTGCGCAGCGCGGCCCGGGACAATGACCTGATCATTACCTCGGGCGGCGTGTCGGTTGGCGAAGAGGACCACATCAAGCCGGCGGTGGAAGCCGAGGGTAGCCTGAACATGTGGCAGATCGCGGTCAAGCCTGGCAAACCTCTGGCGTTTGGCGAAGTGCGGCGCGATCAAGGCACCGCGTTTTTCATTGGCCTGCCGGGCAACCCGGTATCGAGCTTCATTACTTTTTTGCTGTTCGTGCGCCCCTTCGTGTTGCGCCTGCAGGGCGTGAGCGGACCGGTGGCGCCGCGCTCCTACGCCATGCGCGCCGACTTCGCCTGGCCCAAGGCCGACCGCCGCAACGAGTTCCTGCGCGCGCGCATCAATGAGGCGGGGGGACTGGAGCTGTATCCCAACCAGGGCTCGGGCGTACTGACCTCCACCGTGTGGGGCGACGGCCTGATCGACAACCCGCCCGGTCATGCGATTGCGACCGGCGACACGGTACGCTTCATCCCATTCAACGAATTACTTTACTAGGTCAGCATGAATATCACACTGCGTTTCTTTGCCAGCGTCCGCGAAGCGCTCGACACCTCCGACGAAAAATTGACCGTGCCGGATGGTGTATCCACAGTGGGCGCGGTGCGCGCCTTGCTGCAAGCGCGCGGCGGCAAATGGGCTGAAGCGCTGGCCGACGACAAGCCCTTGCGCACTGCGTTCAACCAGGTCATGTGCTGTGCCGATACTGCGATCACCGAAGGCGGCGAAGTCGCGTTCTTCCCGCCAGTAACGGGCGGGTAAAGCCTCGACGTTCGTTTAATCAGCTGAGGATGCGATGAACCACACTGCCGTGCCAATGCCGCGATCGGCGTCCCAGGGACGGTTGCGGGAGCTCTGGTTTAATGGAGGCATTTTATTCATACCGGTGGCCGTCCTGCTGGCAGTCACCTGGTTCATCGGCGCGGGAGTCGTCAGGGATCGTACTATCCTCAGCGACTGGGATATCGTCAAAGGAACCGTCATTTCCGCAGTGGTTGAGTCATGCGGAAAGTCCGGCAAGGGCGTGCGTGCTACCTATAGGTACACGGTGGCGCAACAGGACTACGTCGGCAAAAATCGCGCGGCCGGGACCAACCGATGCGCCAGGCGCGAGCTGGTGGACCAGATGGCAAAAGATGCTGTCGGGCGCGTGGTTGACATCTATTACGATCCTGCCCGACCCGGAGAAGCTGTGCTGGGCCGGCCCGACATTGGCCTTGCTCGCTACATCATGCTGGGGCTGTGCGCTTTGCTGGTCGCCGCCGTGATCGGCATGTTCGCCCATGCCATCTTTTCGGCCCCAGTCGGAAACAAGGACCTGACCGGCGACGATATCGCCGCCGATGCGGCGCAGCGCCATTCCGAAGCTCGCCACGCCCCTGTCTCGACACCGCCGCTCTGACTATTTCGGCAGACCTTTCAGGAACAGCCTAATCGCATCGACCGTGAGCTGTGGCTGGTCGATCATGGCGAAGTGGCGCGCGGGCTTGATCGACACTACCTGCAGGTTCGGCGTCCCCGCCATCAGCACCTTGTAGTATTCCGTCTTGGCAGCTTCGGTCAGGCGCTGCTGCTCGGCGTCGACATCGAAGTAGGGCGAAACCACCAGCACTGGCGCCTTGATGCTTGCCAGCGAGGTGCGCAGGTCGACTGCCAGCGCCTCGCCCATGTACTTCGTTACTGCCGCCGGATCGCTGCGGCCCGTGAGCCTGGCTACTTCGTCGGCGCGCGCCATGTCGACTACGCCGGTGCCACGCATATATTCCTGCTGCTGCTGTGCAAATGCTACCGCGCTGGTCGTGACAGGCCGTGCGAGGATGCCTTCGGCGACCTTGGCACGCTGGCTGTCGTCCCAGTCCTCGGTGCCGGGCAGGAGCGGCAAGCCGTCGATCGACACTACCCCGCGCACCAGGTCGGGCTGCGCGGCCGCAAAACCCAGCGCCATGGTGCCGCCCAGGCTATGCCCGATCAGCACGGGCCGCTGCAGTTTGCGCGACGCGATCAGCTCGCGCAGCGATTCGCGCGCAGCTTCCAGTCCCTTGCCCGGCACCGCCGGCCGGCCGTCGAAACCGGGCAGTGTCAACACGTAGACGCTGTGTTCGCCCATGAGCTGCCGCACTGCCTCCTGCCACACCCAGGGTCCGCTGGCCAGACCGGGAATCAGGATCAGCGGCGCGCCGCCCTTGCCGTGGCGTTCGACCAGGGTTGCGCCAACTTCGAAGCGCTCGGCCGGCGCCAGAGTGAAAGCGTAGCGGTTGGCCGCCGGTGGCGCATCGGCGCTGAAGGCAGGGATAGCCAGCAATTGCAGGCAGAGCAGAGCGGTGAAAGTACGTTTGTTCATGCTGACTCCTCGGGTGTAAAAATATCTTCAATGGATTTGCCGAACAGGCGCGATATGGCAAATGCGAGCGGCAAACTCGGGTCGTATCTTCCGGTTTCGATGGCGTTCACCGTTTGCCTCGACACCTGCAGCAGTTCGCCCAAGTGGGCCTGGCTCCAGCCGAGATCAGCCCTCAGGGCCCGGATAGTATTATTCATGGGACTGCAGCCTGCGGGCGCACGCTACCAATCCCCACATCGCGCCCATCAGCGGCAGCACGCAAAACATCGACAAGCGTGGCAGCCCAACGTTTTCGAGAAAGCCGTAGCTGAAGGTGATGGCGGCGGTGAGCGCTGCCGCGATGGCGATGCTTTCCAAGGTCTCCTTGCGGATGAACTCATCGACCCGCTGCACGTGGCGGACAATCGCCCAGCACACCAGCACCAGCCCGATGATGGGACTGCACAGGAAGAGGGTACGCAGCACGCTCGGCTCCATTCCGCGCCCGACCACAATCGAGGCGACCAGCAGGATCACATATACGCCGAAGCCAATACCCATGTCGCGAAGATAGGCGCCACCGACTTTTTTCTCATACATAAGGACCTCCAAGGTTGTAAAGTATGCTTTACATATTACGGAGGCCGCGCCCGCGTGTCAAGCATCCTTTACATCTATTTTTAGGACGTCGATCTCGACTACAATGCCGTCCATGCCAACCGAAACATCCCGATCATCCCGCGTCGCCGTCATTGGCGGCGGACCTGCCGGCCTGATGGCGGCCGAAGTCCTCAGTCAAGGCGGGGCTTGCGTCGATCTGTACGACGCCATGCCTTCGGTCGGCCGCAAGTTCCTGCTGGCGGGGAAGGGCGGCATGAACATTACCCATTCCGAGCCCACATCCGACTTCATCGGGCGCTACGGCGCGCGCGCCGCCAATGTGGCTCCATGGCTGACCGGTTTCGATGCCGCCGCCGTACGCGCATGGATCCATGAGCTGGGTGTAGAGACTTTCGTGGGCACGTCGGGGCGCGTATTCCCGACCGATATGAAAGCCGCGCCGCTGCTGCGCGCCTGGCTGCACCGCTTGCGCGAACAGGGCGTGCAGTTCCATATGCGCCACCGCTGGCTGGGATGGGCGGGCGACGCTATGCGCTTTTCAAGCCCGGATGGGGAAGCTACTGCGCGCTTCGATGCAGTCGTGCTGGCCCTGGGCGGCGCCAGTTGGGCCAGGCTGGGTTCGGACGGCGCCTGGGTGCCGCTGCTGGAACAGAAACAGGTGGCCGTGGCGCCCCTGATGCCGGCCAACTGCGGCTTCGATACTGACTGGAGCGAGCATTTCAGCAGCCGCTATGCCGGTGCGCCGCTCACCACCGTGGCCATTACCTCGACCGATCTGCGCGGGCAGCGCGTGAAGCGTCAGGGCCAGTTTGTGATCACCGCAAGCGGGGTGGAAGGCAGTCTGATTTATGCGCTGTCCTCGGCCCTGCGCGAGCAGATTGCCAGCGATGGCAGCGCTACCATTCACCTCGACCTCGTGCCGGACTTCGACGCCCAGCGCGTGCATGCCGAAGTCACGCGCCCGCGCGGCGCGCGCTCAATGTCGAGCCATCTGCAAAGCCGGCTAGGCATCAAGGGCGTGAAATCGGGACTGCTGCGCGAATGCCTGTCGGCGGCTGACTTTGCCGATACCGGCAAACTGGCTGCCGCGCTCAAGTTGCTGCCGCTGGTGTTGAAGCGGCCACGCCCCATCGATGAGGCCATCAGCAGCGCCGGCGGCATCCGTTTCGATGCCATCGACTCCGGGTCGATGATGCTCAAGGCACTGCCGGGGGTGTTTGCTGCGGGAGAGATGATCGACTGGGAAGCGCCGACCGGGGGCTATCTGCTGACTGCCTGTTTCGCCAGCGGGCGCGCCGCGGGGAGCGGCGCGCTGGCGTGGCTGGCGCAGCAAGATCTTATTCGTGGAAGGTGACTTCGCCTGAACCGGTTTTCTGCACGTTGCGCTGATTTGGATTACCCAGCACGCTGACGTCGCCGCTGCCGCGCAGGGTGACTTCCGCCACTTTGCGAGCCTGGACGATGGAGGTGCCCGAGCCGTGCAAGTTGATGGCGGCGGTGTCGGCAGCGAGGTGCTCGGCATCGAGGTCGCCCGAGCCGCGCTGGTCGGCCTTGAATTCCTTGCATGAGCCGACCACGGTGAGCTGGCCCGAGCCAACCAGCGCCACGCCGACCTTGTCGCTGGAACCACCATTGAGTTCCATATCGCCGCTGCCGTTCACACTGGCGGTGACGTCCTTGTAGCGGCCATTGAACTTGAGGTTGCCCGAGCCGTGCAACTGCACGTCGACGCGCTCGCCGCTAAAGCCATTGATGGTGCTGTCGCCGCTGCCGTTGACCATGACCTTGCCGATTGATGGCAGCGTCAGCACTACCTGCAGCGGGTGGCGGTGGTGCAGCAGCATGCCCTTGGTGCCGATGTGCAAAGTGCCGCCCTCGCTGGTAGTGTCGATATTGGCCAGCAGGCGCTCTTCACCGCGCACCGTCAGCGATGCCACCGCGCCCTGGCGCAGCGTCATGTCGATGGGCCCGCTCAGATCGATGGTGTCGATGTCCTTGCCCAAAGCCCGTACTTCGCTGGCTACCTTGCGGCCTTCCATACTGCTTGAGGAACTGGTGCCTTTGGCACGCAGGATGCTGAAGGACATGGCAATGAGCAGGAAGGCCAGCAACAGCAATCCGAAACCGACTTTGACGAGAGTACGCATAATGTTCTCCGAATACTTTTTTAATTGCCCTTGAGCAGGGACAGGTTCATTTGAACGTAGCGTTTGACGCCGATGATGGTGTATTTCGTCACGACCAGGCTCAACAGCAGCAGAATGATGCCGCCCAGGACCAGGCCAAAGCCGATGATGGTTTGGGTAGCGCGTGATTCGTCGTCCATGTCGGTAGAGATCACGATGCCGTTGTCGGCAACCGATTCGGCGCGCCGGATGACCCGGGTCGAGCGGCGGCTGTCACGTGCGTCCCCGGTCTCGGTGACGGCTTCCGCAGTTGCTTCAGCTTCTGCGGTGGCCGCCGCAGCAACGGCGTCGGCTTCACGCACTGCGGCGTCGGCGTCGCGTACCGCGGCGTCAGCGTCCCGCATGGCGGCATCGACATCGTTCATCGCGCTCTTGGCGTCGCGCACTGCGCTGTCCACATCCTTCTTCACTTGCGCAGCGTCGCGGCCCTCAATGGTGATTTTCTCGTTGATGCTCACGCTGGTGCGCTCGGTGTCTGCCGAGCCAGGCTTGGGCTCCGAGTAGATATTGATGCCGTCGGCGCTGATGCTGACCTTGGTCTGGGCGTTGGCCCGATTGTGCCCCCGGTTGCGGCCACGATCATCATCGAGCACGATGACGTTGCGCAGCGGACCGTCAAGCACCAGTTCATTGGCGCCCGACAGGCCGCTGGCGGTGATGATGACGCCGGAGGCATAAAAGGCCAGGCCGCAGGCATACAGGGTGAACAGCAGCGAGGCGTAGACCACGGCCGGCACCAGCATGAACAGGTTGAAGATGGCCAGACCGGCAAAGGCCACCAGCACGCGGGCCGCGTTGGCAGGGTTCTTTTTTTCCTCGAAAGCCTTGAGATGGGAATTGGCGCGCAGCGTCATGGCGATCTTTTTCGGATCATCCAGTTCTTTGGCCACGTCTTCTTCGGTGCGGCCAGCGGCGACGCCGTCGACGAAACGCTGTTCGTAGTAAGCCAGGGTTTTGGCCTGGATTTCCGGCGCCAGGCCGGTCATTGCGGCCTTCAGCGCGGCGAGATAGTCAAGTTTGCCCATGTGATGCTCCGTATTCTATTCAGGGGTGGCCGAGGGCCACAACCGAGTGCAGGGTCTGCGTGCCGGCAGCGTCCGCGCCGGCAATCAGTTCTGGTTTGACAATGACGATGGTGCTTGCGGCAACGAAGGCCAGCAAGGTCACAGCGCGCAGTCCCAAGGTGATGTTCATTTCGTATTCCCGTTTCAAAAGCCTGTTCCGATGATTGAACTTTACGGAAAAGGTGCGCTACTCACCATCGGAATGCGACAGTCTGCAATTTTGACGGGTCAGAAGACCAAATAGGGGGATAACCGTGCATCCGTGGAAGCGTTTTAGCTCTCGAGCAAGTATTTTGCCGCCGTGCTGCCGCTGCGAACCGCCGCTTCCAGAGTGGCCGGGTAGTCGCTTGCGGTGTAGTCGCCCGCCAGCGCCAGGCCGGCAATACCGATATTGCAAGGCGGTCGCTGCAGGCCGGGACTGCAGGCGAATGTGGCCCGTTTTTCGGTGATGACCTGGACCGACAAGGGGGTCGCCAGTTCGGGGCGGCCAAATACCAGTGCCAGTTGGGCCGCGACGGCGCTCGCCAGGGCCGGCTGGCCCAGCGCGCTGGCGGCATGCGAAGCGCTGATAACGACTGCCAGCAAACCGCCCTGTCTCTGGTCGAGCTGGCCACGGTCGAATACAAATTGGCCCCAGTGGCCGGCAAACTCGTCGTCGATCAGCGCGTAAAACGGCAGCGCCAGCGTGGTGGCGGACGCGTATTGCAGGTAGCAGGTAGTGATTGCTTCGTACTCGAAGGCGGCAAGTTGCGCCAGCAGGGCGGGCTCGGCGAGCGGTGCCAGCAGCGTCGCCGCGCCCGGCGCTGGCGTGGCCAGTACCACGGCGTCGGCGCTGGCGTTCCAGTCGCCGCTGGCGGCAACCTGCCAGCCCTGACTGGTCCGCGTCAGGCTGTGTGCCTTGGTTCCGCTCAGCACTGCGCCGCCACGCTGCGTGACAAAGCGCCCGGCCGCCGCGGGAAAAAGCGCCGACAGATCCAGGCGCGGCAGCAGCATATCGGAGCTGGCGCGCTTGGCGCCCAGGCTGTCGCGCAGCACGTTCATAAACACCTGGGCCGAGGCACGTTCGGGCGGGGTGTTGAGCGCCGCCAGGCAGAGCGGGCGCCACATCAGCTTGGTCAGGCGCGCGGTCTGGTCGAAGCGTTCAAGCAACTCGCTGACGCTGCAATCGTGATACAGCTGCCAGTCCATCCAGCGTGCGGTCGTGGAAAAACGTGCCAGCGCCATTTTGTCGGCCCGCTCCAGACCCTTGGCACGCAGGAGCGCAATACCCAGATGCAGGGGCGCCGGCAAGCGCGGCGCGACAAAGTCCATGCCACCGGAGCCGGGCGGGTAGCGCATTTGCAGCGGCAAATTGAGCATGGCGGGGCCAAGATCGACACCGACAATTTTCATCAGCCGGAACGACTCCGTGTAGGCGCCCAGCATGATGTGCTGGCCGTTATCCAGCGAGCGGCCATGCGCCTGGACGACGCGGGCGCGCCCGCCCACTTCGCGCGCAGCTTCGAGCAGGGTGACTTTCCAGCCTGCTCGGGCCAGCTCGACCGCAGCTGCGCAGCCGGACCAGCCGGCGCCAACAACGATCGCGCTTTTTCGCGTGCTAGCCGCGCACATAAGTCTTCCATGCCAGCCACAGTTTGCGCAGGGGCGTGAGCGAAATGCGCTGGGTCAGGACATGGAAATTGTCGCGCTCGATTTCGTCGAGTACTGTGCGGTAGATGGCAGCCATCATCAGGCCGGGACGCTGGGCGCGCCGGTCTTCCGCCGGCAGCAAGGCCAGCGCCTCGGCATAGACTTTCTTGGCGCGCTCGACCTGAAAGCGCATGAGCTGTTCGAACTTGTCGCTGTGCTTGGCGTTGAGCAGGTCGGCCGCAGTGACGCCAAATTGCTGCAGTTCATTGACCGGCAAATAGATTCGGCCCTTGCGCGCATCCTCGCCTACATCGCGAATAATGTTGGTCAGCTGAAAGGCCAAACCCAGCTTTTCGGCATATGCCAAAGTGGCCGGGTTGGTCACGCCAAAAATACTGGCCGACAAAATGCCAACCACGCTGGCCACGTGCCAGCAATAGCGCTGCATGGCGGGAAAGTCGAGATAGCGGGTCTGGTCGAGATCCATTTCCATGCCGTCGATAATGGCCTGGAGGTGTTTCTCTTGCAGATCGTAGACCGCCAAGTGTGGTTGCAGAGCCTGCATGACGGGATGGGTAGGCGCGCCGGCATACGTTTGCGACACTTCATTGCGCCACCAAGCCAGCTTGATGCGGGCGATGGACTGGTCGGTGCACTCGTCGACAGTATCGTCCACCTCGCGACAGAACGCGTACAGC
This sequence comes from Pseudomonadota bacterium, assembly GCA_040385745.1. Lineage (GTDB taxonomy): Bacteria > Pseudomonadota > Gammaproteobacteria > Burkholderiales > Burkholderiaceae_D > Telluria_A. The sequence goes on along the minus strand of JAZKGU010000023.1, from coordinate 13,780 downwards.
GCCGTGATCGCGCGCCGGCGTTCGGGCGGCAGGAACAGGAAGCTGTAGTAGAAACTGGAGCCGCTTTGGACGGTTTTTTGTTGGCAGTATTCGTCTGGTGACATGGTCAGAAGTGCAATGATTGATGCAGCGAAGCCGCTATTCTATAGGCGATGGAGGGAAACGGCGAATTTGCGCCGGGTCAGCGGCCGTGCTTACATCCAGAGCGCGCGCCACAGCAATAATGACCAGTCCAGCTTGCCCAACTTGGGCCGCTGGCGAAATACATCGTAGTTGGCCTGCTCGATTCTCTCCAGAATGCGCAGCCCGCCCTGGACTACCAGCCGCAATTCCCAACCGATACGCCCTGGCAGGGTGCAGGCGAGGGGGGCGCCGTCGAGCATGAACATGCGCGCCCGGCCCACTTCAAAGCGCATCATTTCACGAAAGCGGACGTCCGAGATCGCCTCGTCAAGTTGCTCGACCGTCACGTGAAAGCGCGCCAGGTCCTCCATCGGGATGTAGATCCGGTCTTTTTCGCGATCAATCGCCACGTCCTGCAAAAAATTGATCAGCTGAAGCGCGGAACAAATGGCGTCCGACTGGCGCACCTTGTCAGGATCGAGTTGGCCGTACAAGGAAAGCATCAGAAAGCCGACCGGGTTGGCCGAGCGCCGGCAGTAGTCGAGCAATTCGTCGAATGTGCGGTAACGGCTGGTCGCCACGTCCTGTTTGAAGGCGGACAGCAAATCGTTAAACGGTTGCAAGGACAGCTGGTACTGGGCGATTACCGCTGCCAGTCGGACGAAGAGTTGCTCGCATTGCTGCTCGCCACGCCCGATCGAAGCCAGTTGCCGCTCATATGCTTCGAGCGCTGCCAGCCGCTCGCCCGGCAATGCATCGCCTTCGTCGGCCAAGTCGTCGGCACTGCGGGCAAAGGCGTAAATCGCCTCCACGGCCGGGACCAAGCGCCGGGGCAACAAAACTGATGCAACTGGGAAATTCTCGTAATGGTCAACTGGCATGGAAAATAAATGACGCAAAAGTCATTTGCATTTAAAAATTGCAGTATTATAATTACTAACCAGAAAGTCAGTTAGCTGAACGGGACCGTTGGGTAGTAGCATCTTGATAGCATTACGTGCTGTTGCCTGGGCCCACCGCATAGTAAAGGAAAACCGTGTCGACCATGAAAAACCTCGCTCATCCACTCGCGGCCACTGCCGCGCTGGCGGTGGCGGTATTGCTCAGTGCCTGCTCCAAGCCTGCCGAAAAGGCCGAAATCATCCGCCCGGTGCGCGCGCTGTTGCTCAGTGCCAGCAGCGTCGGGATCGATTCCGAGTTTTCAGGCGAGGTCAAGGCGCGCGTCGAGTCGCGCCTTGGGTTCCGGGTGCCGGGCAAGATCATTGCGCGCAAGGTTGACCCGGGCAGCGTGGTCAAGCGCGGTCAGGTGCTGATGCAGCTTGACGCGCAAGACTTGCGGCTGTCGCAAACCCAGGCCCAGGCCAGCCTGCGCGCGGTGGAAACCAGCCGTGACCTGGCACGCGCCGAATTGAAGCGCTACCAGGAATTGCGCGCCCAAAACTTCGTCAGCCAGGCCGTGCTTGACCAGCGCGTGGCTGCCGCCAATGCCGCGCAGGCCAATGTGGATGCAGCCAGGGCGGCTGTCGCCGGCCAGAGCAATCAGGCCGGCTACGCGAGTCTGGTGGCCGACGTCGATGGCGTCGTCACGGCGGTGGACGCCGACGTTGGCACTGTCGTCACGCCGGGCACGCCCGTGGTGCGTCTCGCCAAAAGTGGAGACAAGGAAATCGTGATCGGCCTGCCCGAAGACAAGGTCGACCAGCTCAGCCAGGTCAAGGATGTGCGCGTGCGCCTGTGGGCCAATCCCCAAGTGACGTTTCCTGGCAAGGTACGCGAAGTTTCGCCCGTGGCCGACCCGGCTACCCGCACCTATGCAGTGCGGGTGAGCATTCCCGATACGGCTGCGCAGGTCAAGCTGGGCATGACGGCCCTGGTGCAGTTTTCCTCGACGATTCCGGTCGCACTGATCAAAGTGCCGTTGACCGCCTTGCATCACGAGAAATCGGTCACCTCGGTCTGGGTGGTGGAAAACGACATCGTCAAGCTGACCCCGGTGCAGGTCGGGGGCACCGCAGGCAACGACGTGGTGCTGGCCGGCGGCGTCAAGCCCGGGCAGACCATCGTTACCGCCGGTGTGAACGTGCTCAAGCAGGGCCAGAAAGTGAAAATATTGCCGGTTGAGCGTGCTGCCGGCGACACCACCCCGGCCGTGGCTGCCGCTGGCGCCAGCGGGGCCGCCAAATGAAGGGTTTCAATCTTTCACGCTGGGCCCTCGAACATATTGCGCTGACGCGCTATCTGATGGCGGCGCTGCTGCTTGGCGGCGTCATCAGCTACAGCAACCTGGGCCAGGATGAAGATCCGCCATTCACCTTCCGCGTCATGGTAGTGCGCGCCATCTGGCCGGGCGCGACCTCGGTGCAGATGGCCGAACAGGTGACCGACAAGCTCGAACGCAAGCTCCAGGAGGTGCCCTACATCGATGCCATCCGCAGCTATTCCAAGCCGGGTGAAACGCTCATTTTGGTGCAGTTGCGCGAATCAACGCCGCCGCGCGAGACCGCGGCCTCCTGGTACCAGGTGCGCAAGAAAATCGGCGACATCCGCGGCACACTGCCAGCCGGTGTTGTCGGCCCGTTCTTCAATGATGAATTTGGCGACACTTACGGTTCCATTTTTGCTATCTCGGCCGATGGTTTTTCCTACGAAGAGATGCGCGAATACGCCGACTTCGTGCGCCAGCAACTGCTGCGCGTGAAGCTGGTGTCCAAGGTCGAGCAGTTCGGCGTTCAGCGCGAAAAGATCAACATCACTTTCTCGCACAAGAAGTTTGCCCAGCTCGGCGTGCCTTTCGAGGTCATCGCCAACCAGATCGCGACCCAGAATGCTGTGGAGTCGACCGGGGTGATCGTCACACCGACTGACGACCTGCAGGTGCGCGTATCGGGTCAGTTGCAGTCGCCCAAGGAACTGGAAAATCTGGTGCTGCGCGCCAATGGCACCGATTTCCGCCTGGGCGATTTTGCTACCGTGACGCGCGAGTACCAGGACCCGCCGGCCGACAAGATGCGTTTCAACGGCAAGGAAGTCATCGGCCTGGGTGTGTCGATGGAAAAAGGCGGCAACATCATCGAAATGGGGCGCGGCCTGGACGAAACCGTGGCGGCGATCAAGGCCAAGCTGCCGGTGGGCATCGAACTCGAGCGCGTGTCGGACCAGCCGCGCGCGGTCAAGGCCTCGGTCAACGAATTCATCAAGGTGCTAATCGAGGCGATCGTGATCGTGCTGGTGGTGAGCTTTCTGGCGCTGGGCCTGCATACCAAGCCCCTGCGCCTGGATGTGCGGCCCGGGCTGGTGGTGGCGCTGACCATTCCGCTGGTGCTCGCCATTACCTTCTTGTTCATGAGCCTGTTCAAGATCGACCTGCACAAGATCTCGCTCGGCGCCCTGATCATCGCCCTCGGCCTGCTGGTGGACGACGCCATCATCGCTGTGGAAATGATGGTGCGCAAAATGGAGGAGGGCATGTCGCGCTTCGATGCTGCGACCTTTGCCTACACTTCCACCGCCATGCCCATGCTGACCGGCACATTGATTACCGCCGCCGGCTTTCTGCCCATCGGCCTGGCTGCCTCGGCCGCTGGCGAATACACGTTTTCGATGTTTTCGGTCAATGCGATTGCGCTGATCGTGTCCTGGCTGGTGGCAGTGGTGTTTACGCCCTACATCGGTTACCTGATCTTGAAGGTGAAGCCCCACAAGCCGGGCGACGGCCACCACGACATGTTCGACACGCCCGGCTTCCAGCGCTTCCGGCGCGTGGTGACCTGGTGCGTGGAATGGCGCAAGACCACCATCGCACTGAGCCTTGGTGTGTTCGCGCTCGGGGTATTCGGATTCAATTTTATCGAAAAGCAGTTTTTCCCCGATTCGAGCCGACCGGAACTGATGGTGGAAATGTGGATGCCGGAAGGCACCAGCTTCAAAGCCAATGAAGCCCAGGCCAAGAAATTCGAAGCACTGATCGCCAGGCAGACCGGGGTGGATAGCGTGACGACCTATATCGGCACCGGCAGTCCGCGCTTCTACCTGCCGCTCGACCAGATTTTCCCGCAAACCAATGTCTCGCAGGTGGTGGTGCTGGCCAAGGACCTGAAGGCGCGCGAACAACTGCGCCTGAAGATCGTCGATATTTTCAAGAATGATTTCCCGGAAGTGCGCGGCCGCGTCAAGCTGCTGCCGAATGGGCCGCCGGTGCCGTATCCGGTGCAGTTCCGGGTACAGGGTCCCGAGATCGCCGTGGTGCGCGAATATGCGGACAAGCTCAAGGACATCATGCGCGCCAATCCCAACACGGTGGGCGTGAACGACAACTGGAACGAGTCCGTGAAGGTGTTGCGCCTGGACCTGGACCAGGCCAAGCTGCGCGCGTTGGGAATTACCTCGCAAACCGTGATGCGTGCCGCCAACACCATTCTGTCGGGCACGACCATCGGCCAGTACCGCGAAGAGAACAAGCTGATCGACATCGTGGTGCGCCAGCCTGTAGAAGAACGCCAGACCATCTCGATACTGAACGACACCAATATCCCTACCGCATCAGGCAAGTCGGTGACGATTTCGCAGATTGCCCGCGCCAGTTTCGTGTGGGAGCCGGGTGTGGTGTGGCGCGAGGGGCGCGAATGGGCCATCACAGCGCAAAGCGATGTGGTGGACGGCATTCAGGGGCCGACGGTATCGGCCCAAATCAGCGAGAAAATGGCCGCGCTGCAGGCGTCGCTGCCGCCTGGCTACAGCATTCGACTCAAGGGCGCAGCTGCCGACAGCAAGGCTGCCGAAGCGTCCATTTCGGCCAATGTACCCCTGGTCCTGTTCATCGTTTTCACGCTCTTGATGCTGCAGCTGCACAGCTTTTCGCGCGCGCTGCTGGTGTTTCTGACGGGGCCGTTGGGAGTAGCCGGCGCGGCCATGGCGCTGCTCCTGCTGGGCCGCCCGTTCGGCTTTGTCGCCAACCTGGGCGTGATTGCGCTGTTTGGCATGATCATCCGCAATTCGGTGATCCTGGTCGACCAGATCGAACACGATATCGCCAACGGTACGCCGGCCTGGACTGCCGTGATCGAAGCGGCGGTGCGGCGCTGCCGCCCGATCATCCTGACCGCGGCGGCTGCCGCGCTGGCGATGATTCCTCTGTCGCGCTCGGTGTTCTGGGGCCCGATGGCGGTGGCCATCATGGGTGGCCTGGTGGTGGCGACGGCTTTGACGCTGTTGTTCCTGCCGGCACTGTACGCGGCCTGGTTCCGGGTCAGAAAGCCCGCGCCGGCGAGCTTGCCGGCGCACTGATTCAGGCGCTGGCGACAGCGCCGCTCTGCATGCGCGCCCGCACCTGGTGCGCATGCTTTTCCCATCCCCGACTCTTCCAGCGAAGATACATGCTGATGCCGCGCAGCCACTCGTCGGCGCTAAAGGCCAGCCACACGCCGATCAGCCCCCAGCCCAGGTGCAGGCCCAGCAGCCAGGCCAGCGGCACCGCCACTCCCCACATCGAGCAAATCCCCATCATCACCGGAAAACGCGCGTCGCCGGCGGCGCGCAGGGAGTTGATGACGATCAGGTTCAAGGTGCGGCCAGGCTCGAGCAGCAGGCCCATACGCAAGAGCGTGGCGCCGCCAGCGATAATGGCCGCATCCTTGGTGAACAGGCCCAGTAGCCATGGTGCGAGCAGCACCACCGCCACGGTCATCACCGCCGTCATGGCCAGGCCGGTGCGCAGACTGCGCAATAGCTGGCGGTAGGCGGCGTCGAATTCGCCCGCGCCGATCATGTGGCCGATCATGATCTCGGTGCCGATCCCAATCGACAGACCCAGCATCAGCATGATCATCGTAAGCTGCATGGCGTAGGAGAAGGTCGCCAGCTCGGCCACGCCCATCTGGGCAATGAAATAGGTAATGACCAGAAAGCTGCCCTGCCAGCTCAGGTGCTCGCCAGCTCCGGGAATGCCGATGTGCAGAATCTTGCCCAGCGCGTCGCGTGAAAAACCGGTCAGCCACTGCAGTCGCACGCTCAGCTGCAAGGTGTGGCGCATCACCCAGACCAGCGCCAGGCACGCTACAAAACGGCTGATGACGGTCGACAGGGCTGCGCCCACCACGCCCAGCTTGGGAAAGCCCAGCATGCCGAAGATGAGCACCGTGTTCAAAATGAGATTGAGCAGGTTCATGCCCAGCGCGATGAACATGGCTTCGCGGGTGTGGCCATTGGCGCGCAACACGGCCGCGAAGGAAATATTGAGCGATTCGAGGAACAGGGTGCCGCCCATCAGCGCCAAAAACGGCTGGGCATAAGGCATCAGGGCAGGGGGCAGGCTCAGCAGGCGCAACATGTCCCCCGAATAGCCCCAGATCAGCAGGCTGACGGCGACACCCAGCCAGAAATTCACCCCTACCGCCGTGGCGGCCACGCGCTCGGCGCCTTGCTTGTCGCCCGCGCCCAGATAATGGCTGAGCACGACCGTGCTGCCCAGGCCGATAAACGAAAACACGATGATGAAAAAGCCCACGATCTGGTTCGACACCGCCAGACCCGCGACCGCCGCATCGCCCAGGTGGCTGACCATGAAGGTGTCGACAATGCCGGGCAGGATGTGCGAGAGCTGTTCGATGAAAATCGGCCAGGTAATCGCAAACAGACCGGCCTGGCGCAGTTTGTGGGACTTTGAAGTGGACATGGCGGGCGAATCGGCAAGAGTTTGAAAACGTTTTCAGATGATATCACGCCTGAGCTCGTTTCAAAAAACGCCCTATGTAGTCAGAAAATCCAGTAAAATATCGGGTTGAAGTTGTAGGCCCTGGCATAGCCGGGGCAGGGCGGCCGGTTTCTCGTCGGGCGCCCTTTGTGTTTTTAGACGGTAAGTGGCATTTGGCATACGCCGGGTGCGATCCCGCGAGGATGGCGAAATTGGTAGACGCACCAGGTTTAGGTCCTGACGCCAGCAATGGTGTGGGGGTTCGAGTCCCCCTCCTCGCACCACGAGTTTAATTCATATTTTTTTGGACGATTTTTACAATGGCAACTGCAGTCGAAACCCTGGGTAAACTCGAACGTCGCTTGACGATCTCTTTTCCGCTGACTGACGTCCGTACGGAAGTCGAAAAGCGCCTCAAGCAGCAAGCCAAAACGGCTAAGGCCCCTGGTTTCCGTCCAGGCAAAGTGCCGCTCAAGATGGTCGCCCAGCAGTACGGCTACCAGATCGAGTCCGAAGTGCTCAACGACAAAGTCGGCCGCGCCTTCAACCAGGCCGCCAACGAGAACCAGTTGCGCGTTGCCGGTTTCCCGAAAATCGAACCAAAAGAAGAAAGCCCTGAAGGCCAGTTGTCGTTCGACGCTACTTTCGAAGTCTATCCTGAAGTCGTCGTGGGCGACCTGTCGGGCGTGGAAATCGAAACCGTCAAGGCCGACGTGTCGGATGCGGAAATCGAAAAGACCATCGACATCCTGCGCAAGCAGCGCGTGCACTACCACCCTAAAGGCGTGGCAGGCGAGCACGGCGACGGCGGTGAAGCCATCGCAGCATCGGGCGACCGCGTTACCGTTGACTTCGTCGGCATGATCGACGGCGTCGAGTTCTCGGGCGGCAAAGCCGACGACTACGCATTCGTGCTCGGCGAAGGCCGCATGCTGCCGGAATTCGAAGCTGCCACCATCGGCCTCAAAGTCGGCGAGAGCAAGACCTTCCCACTGGCTTTCCCAGAGGACTATCACGGCAAGGACGTGGCCGGCAAAACCGCCGAGTTCACCATCACGCTCAAGCAGCTCGAGTGGGCCCATATGCCGGCAGTTGACGCCGAGTTCGCCAAATCGCTGGGCATGGAAGACGGCGACCTGGACAAGATGCGCAGCGACATCAAGACCAATCTCGAGCGCGAAGTCGCCGGCCGCGTCAAGGCGCGTAACAAGGAAGCCGTCATGGACGCCCTGGTCGCCGTGACCGAGATGGAAGTACCGAAAGTCATGATCGCCCAGGATTCCGAGCGTCTGGCCGAAATGACCCGTCAGGACATGGCGCAGCGTGGCATGGATGTCAAGAATATGCCATTCCCGACCGAACTGTTCGCCACCAAGGCCGAACGTCGCGTTCGTCTGGGTTTGATCCTGTCGCAGTTGGTTGGCGACAACAATTTGCAGGCTACCCCCGAACAGGTCAAGGCGCAGATCGAAGATTTCGCCCAAAGTTACGAAGACCCGCGCGAAGTGCTCAAGTACTACTACAGCGATCGCCGCCGTCTGTCGGAAGTGGAAGCCCTTGTATTGGAAGAAAACGTCGTCAACTATGTGCTCGGTAAGGCGAAAGTGTCGACCAAGTCGGTAGCTTTCGACGAATTGATGGGAAGTAACGCACAAGCGTAATTCCTTGCAGTTCTTTCTTTGAAGCTTCACATAAAGGAATGACAGGTATGAATCGAAATCCGGCATTGGATACGCAAGCACTCGGCCTGGTGCCGATGGTCGTGGAACAAAGTGGCCGTGGCGAACGCGCCTACGACATTTACTCGCGCCTGCTCAAGGAGCGTGTGATTTTCATGGTCGGTCCTGTCAACGACCAGATGGCGAACCTGATTGTGGCCCAGCTGCTGTTCCTCGAGAGCGAGAATCCCGACAAGGATATTTCTCTCTACATCAACTCGCCTGGCGGGTCGGTGTCGGCGGGCCTGGCCATCTTCGACACCATGCAGTTCATCAAGCCGGATGTGTCGACCCTGTGCACCGGCCTGGCCGCGTCAATGGGCGCCTTCCTGCTGGCAGCTGGCGCCAAGGGCAAGCGTTTCTCGCTGCCGAACTCGCGCATCATGATTCATCAGCCGTCGGGCGGCTCCCAGGGCATGGCCTCGGACATCGAGATCCAGGCCAAGGAAATCCTGTATTTGCGTCACCGCCTGAACTCCATCATGGCTGATCGTACCGGCCAGCCGGTCGAGCAGATCGCCAAGGACACCGACCGCGATCGCTTCATGTCCGCCGACGAAGCTGCAGAATATGGTCTGATCGACAAAGTACTGACCAGCCGCGCTTGATGCAACTCCTGTTATGTTGCTGAAAAAACGCCCGGGCGCGACAACGTTCGGGCGTTTGTTTTTCAAATCGGGTAGCATGGCATTGCGCGTCCTTGTTGCGCGCCCGTACTAGCGAACTATTTATAGCAATCCAATAGAAACCTGCCCATGTCAGACAAAAAATCCTCCAGCGGCGAAAAACTCCTTTACTGCTCGTTCTGCGGCAAGAGCCAGCACGAGGTGAAGAAACTCATCGCAGGACCGTCCGTGTTCATCTGCGACGAGTGCATCGACCTGTGTAACGACATCATCCGCGACGAGACCTCGAACGTGGAATCGGTTGCAGGCGCCAAGTCGGACCTGCCGACCCCGCACGAAATCGCCGAACTGCTCGACCAGTATGTGATCGGCCAGCAAACCGCCAAGCGCATCCTGTCGGTTGCCGTGTACAACCACTACAAGCGCCTCAAGCATCTGGGCAAGAAGGATGACGTCGAACTGGCCAAGAGCAACATCTTGCTGGTCGGTCCTACCGGCTCGGGCAAGACCCTGCTGGCCCAGACCCTGGCGCGCATGCTCAACGTGCCCTTCGTGATCGCCGACGCCACCACCCTGACCGAAGCCGGTTATGTGGGCGAGGACGTCGAGAATATCATCCAGAAGCTGCTCCAGAGCTGCAACTACGAAGTCGACAAGGCCCAGCGCGGCATTGTCTACATCGACGAGATCGACAAAATTTCGCGCAAATCCGACAATCCGTCGATTACGCGCGACGTGTCCGGCGAAGGCGTGCAGCAGGCGCTGCTCAAGCTCATCGAGGGCACCATGGCCTCGGTTCCGCCGCAGGGCGGGCGCAAGCATCCGAACCAGGATTTTGTGCAGATCGACACTACCAACATCATGTTCATCTGCGGCGGCGCCTTCGACGGCCTGGTCAAGATCATCCAGAACCGTTCCGAAAAGAGCGGCATCGGTTTCTCGGCCAGCGTGAAAAGCCAGACCCAGCGCGCCAACAGCGAAATCCTGCTCGAAGCCGAACCGGAAGACTTGATCAAGTTTGGCCTGATTCCGGAGCTGGTGGGCCGCCTGCCGGTCGTAGCGACGCTGAGCGAATTGACGGAAGAAGCACTGATCCAGATTTTGCTCGAGCCAAAAAATGCGTTGATTAAACAGTATTCCAAATTGCTGGAAATGGAAGGCGCGGAATTGGAAATTCGTCCTGCTGCCTTGCATGCAATTGCACGTAAAGCATTGGCGCGTAAAACCGGCGCCCGCGGTTTGCGTTCAATTTTGGAACATGCTTTGCTTGATGTAATGTATGACCTGCCCAATCAGCAAAACGTCGTGAAAGTCGTCATCGATGAAAATTCGATCACGAACGGCGCGAAACCTTTACTGATTTATAGCGAAACGGCAAAGGCATCCGGCGAAAACTAGGATTGTGCCGCACGCACACAACAAAAAAGGTTTGAATCCTTAATTCTTGGCGGTACAATTTACCTCAATAAAAGAATCAGGCTTCAATCGAAAAGCCACTCGCAGCACCTCGCTGCGCAGTGGCTTTTTTATTTGATGTTCATTAAATTCTTTTAGTTTATTCCGGTGTATTTGATTCAAGTTGCTAGATTATTCAAACTACTTGTAGAAAATATTTTTATCCGCCGGTCTTGTGTTTTGGCAGCGAGTGCCAACATCATAAACACGCTTTTCTATAAGGTATGCCATGACAACTTCCAAATTAACCGAGCAAACGACGCTGCCCTTATTGCCGTTGCGCGACGTGGTCGTCTTCCCGCATATGGTGATACCGCTGTTCGTCGGCCGTCCAAAGTCCATCAAGGCTTTGGAAGCGGCGATGGAGCAGGGCAAGAGCATCATGCTGGCCGCCCAAAAGGCCGCCGCAAAGGACGAACCGTCCGCGTCCGACATCTACGAGATCGGTTGCGTGGCAAATATCCTGCAAATGCTCAAGCTGCCCGACGGCACCGTCAAGGTGCTGGTCGAAGGCGCCCAGCGCGCGCGCATCAACCACATCAGCGATTCGCCTACCCATTTCATCGCCGACCTGACCCCGCTTGAATCCGAAATCGGCGACGATTCGGAAGTCGAGGCGATGCGTCGTGCGATCGTCCAGCAGTTCGACCAGTACGTCAAACTGAACAAGAAGATTCCACCCGAGATCCTCGCCTCGCTGGCAGGCATCGACGACGCCGGCCGCCTGGCCGACACCGTGGCCGCCCACCTGCCGCTCAAGCTCGAGCAAAAGCAGGTCATCCTTGAAATCTTCAACGTCGCCAAGCGCCTCGAGCATCTGCTCGGCCAGCTCGAAGGCGAACTCGATATCCTGCAGGTTGAAAAGCGCATCCGCGGCCGCGTCAAGCGCCAGATGGAGAAGTCCCAGCGCGAGTACTACCTGAACGAGCAGGTCAAGGCCATCCAGAAGGAACTGGGCGAGGGCGAAGACGGCGCCGATATCGACGAACTCGAAAAGAAGGTGATCGCTGCCAAGATGCCGAAAGAGGCACTCGACAAGGCCACTAACGAGATCAAGAAGCTCAAGCTGATGTCGCCCATGTCGGCCGAAGCCACCGTGGTGCGCAACTACATCGACACCCTGGTCAACCTGCCATGGAAGAAGAAGTCCAAGGTCAATAACGATCTGTCGAACGCCGAAAAGGTGCTCGAGGGCGACCACTATGGCCTCGACAAGGTGAAAGAACGCATCCTGGAATACCTCGCGGTCCAGCAACGCGTGGACAAGCTGAAAGCGCCGATCCTGTGCTTCGTCGGTCCTCCGGGCGTGGGCAAGACCTCGCTGGGCCAGTCGATCGCCAAGGCCACCAACCGCAAGTTCGTGCGCATGGCCCTGGGCGGCGTGCGCGACGAAGCGGAGATTCGCGGCCACCGCCGTACCTACATCGGCTCCATGCCGGGCAAGGTGCTGCAGTCGCTGTCGAAAGTAGGCGTGCGCAATCCGCTGTTCCTGCTCGACGAGATCGACAAGATGGGCGCGGACTTCCGTGGCGATCCGTCGTCGGCCCTGCTCGAGGTGCTCGATCCGGAACAGAACCACACGTTCTCGGACCACTACATCGAAGTGGACTTCGACCTGTCGGATGTGATGTTCGTGGCGACCTCGAACTCGTTCAACATTCCGCCGGCACTGCTGGACCGTATGGAAGTCATTCGCCTGTCGGGTTACACCGAAGACGAAAAGACCAGCATCGCCCAGCGCTATCTGCTGCCCAAGCAGATCAAGGCCAACGGTTTGAAGGAAGATGAAATCGCCGTCGCCGAAGGCGCCATCCGCGACATCATCCGCTACTACACCCGGGAAGCCGGCGTGCGTTCGCTCGAGCGTGAAATCTCGAAGATCTGCCGCAAGGTCGTCAAGATGCTGCTGCTGAAGAAGGCCGACAAAAAAGTGGTCGTCAACAGCAAGAACATCGACAAGTTCCTGGGCGTGCGCCGCTTCGATTTCGGCGTGGCCGAAAAAGAGAATCAAATCGGCCAGGTGGTCGGCCTTGCATGGACCGAAGTGGGCGGCGATCTCTTGACCATCGAGGCTGCGCAAATGCCGGGCAAGGGCGGCGTGATCCGCACCGGCACCCTGGGCGACGTCATGAAGGAATCGATCGAAGCTGCGCGCACCGTGGTGCGGTCACGCGCCAATCGTTTCGGCATCAAGAATGACGTGTTTGAAAAAGCCGACATTCACATCCACGTGCCGGAAGGCGCGACGCCGAAGGACGGTCCGTCCGCAGGTATCGCGATGACCACCGCGCTGGTGTCGGTCTTCACGGGCATTCCGGTGCGCGCCGATGTGGCGATGACGGGCGAAATCACGCTGCGCGGCGAAGTGCTGCCGATCGGCGGACTGAAAGAGAAGCTGCTGGCGGCGCATCGCGGCGGCATCAAGACAGTCCTGATCCCCGAGCAGAACGTGAAGGACCTGGCCGACATTCCGGACAACGTCAAGAACAAGCTCGAGATCGTGCCGGTGCGCTGGATCGACAAGGTGCTGGAAGTGGCGCTGGAGCGTCTTCCAACGCCGGTGGTCGATGTGCCGGCGGTTGCGGTGGCGGCGGCCCAGGTGGACGGCACGGCCACCACGGACGTCGTCAAACACTAAGCGCTTCATACAGCCCGTCCCAAGCAGGCGCCTTCGTGGCGCCTGTTTTCTTTCGTGCCGTGTCTTTGATCTTGACACCACACCGGGCCCGCTTGTCTAATAGGCGGTTGCGAGCTATTCCGTTCGCATGAATCTGCATGAGGCAACCGTGAACAAAACTGAACTGGTCGAAGCCATCGCAAAGTCGGCCGACATCTCCAAGGCGTCCGCCACGCGTGCGCTCGACGCCATGCTCGAGGCGGTCACGACCACCCTGCGCAACAACGACTGCGTGACCCTGGTGGGCTTTGGCAGCTTTTCCGTCAGTGCACGCGCCGCCCGTATCGGCCGCGATCCGCGCACCAAGGAAGCCATTGAGATCAAGGCGGCCAGAGTCCCCAAATTTAAAGCTGGCAAAGCGCTCAGAGATGCAGTAAACTAATGTCCTTCGGCGAGGTGACAATCGCCGGAAAATGTTTGGATGCATCAAGTTGTAATGACTTGGGCGCTTAGCTCAGTTGGTAGAGCGGAGCCCTTACAAGGCTTAGGTCGG
>JAZKGU010000022.1:0-26085 GCA_040385745.1 Pseudomonadota bacterium | reverse complement strand
CGATCCGTATCCACCGCGAAGAAGTCCAGAGCAAGGTATTCCGCGCGCTCAAGATTGACGCCGAAGAAGCCCAGCTCAAGTTCGGCTTCCTGCTCGACGCGCTGCAGTATGGCGCGCCACCGCATGGCGGCCTGGCCTTTGGCCTGGACCGGATCGTGACGATGATGACCGGTTCCGATTCGATCCGCGACGTGATCGCCTTCCCGAAGACCCAGCGCGCCCAGTGCCTGCTGACCAACGCTCCGTCCGAAGTGGACGAAAAGCAGCTGCGCGAACTGCATATCCGTTTGCGCAATGCCGAGCCGAAGGTGGTTTCCTAAGCCATCGACGTTGCTGACTTTGAAGCCGGCAAAAACCCACGTCTCTCTCGCGAAGGCGGGAGCCCATAGCACCTCTGCTCAAAGGTGCTATGGATCCCCGCCTGCGCGGGGAAGACGGCTCGTCCTTTAGTGGGTCGGTTCGATGCACAAAATCCCCGAATCCGTCCTGGTGGTCATCCACACTGCCGATCTTGAGGTGCTGCTCATCGAGCGCGCCGACCGGCCCGGATTCTGGCAATCGGTCACCGGCTCGCTCGATGCCGCCGATGAAGCGCTCGACGTCACCGCCGCGCGCGAACTGTTCGAGGAAACCGGGATCGTCGCCGACGGCGCCAACATCGTCCTGCGCGACTGGCACCTGTCCAATATCTACGAAATCTACCCGGTCTGGCGCCACCGCTACGCCCCTGGCGTGATCCACAACACCGAGCACGTGTTCGGTGTGTGCGTGCCGCGCGCCATTCCCATCGTCCTCAGTCCGCGCGAACACCTGCAGTACGCCTGGCTGCCCTATGTGGAAGCGGCCGACCGTTGTTTTTCCAGCTCCAACGCCGAAGCAATCCTGCAACTGCCGCAACGGCGCTGAATCCGCTTCCCCGACTTGTTGCCTTGCGTTATGCTGGGTGACGATGAAGGTATTGTCTCGTTCCCTCGTTCTGATCGCCGCGCTGGGCGCCGCCACGGCCTCGGCCGAGACGCGTCCCCGCCTGTTCATCACCACTGAATCGTCGGCGCCTTCCTCGATGATCGAAGGCGGCCGCGTGACCGGGTTCGCCACCGAAAAGGTCAGGGTGCTCATGGAGCGCGCCGGCATTGACTACGACATCGAGCTGCTTCCATGGAAGCGCGCTTATGTGATCGCGCAAACCCAGCCCGACGCTTGCGTCTACTCGACCACCCGGGTGCCGGAGCGCGAAAGCCATTTCAAGTGGGTGGGACCAACCCACCAGAACGACTGGACCCTGTTCGGCCGGGCCGACCGCCAGTACAAGCTCAAGACCCTGGAAGACGCGCGCAAGCTGCGCATTGGCGCCTACAACGGCGACATCCGCGGCGAGGTGTTGCAGGCGCAGGGTTTCATCGTCGACTCGGTCCAGGACCGGGCATCGAATCCGCGCAAGCTGCTGGTCAACCGCATCGACCTGTGGGCAACCAGCCTGCGCGTGGGCGGATCGGTGGTGGCCCAGCATGGCTGGGGCGAGCGCATCGTCCCGGTACTGACCTTCAAGCGCACCGACCTGTACCTGGCCTGCAATCCCGGCGTATCGGATAGCCTGATCGGCAAACTGAACGCCGCGCTCAAGCAGATGGACAGCGAAGGCCTGTCGAGCGCCATCGAACGCAGGTTCAATTACGTCGAGCCGCCCAGGTCTGGTGCGGTCGCCAAGTCACCACCTTGATCCTGCCGCGGGTGAAGGGCGCTGTCTCTACCTGATGGCACATGCGCGGCGGCGCCGGATTGCCGAGAATTGACGCTCTATCAATCAATTCAAGGTTACCCATGAAATTCTCCCTTCCAGCTCTTGTCACCGCGATCGTCGTCAGCTTGCCGGCCCAGGCGAGCGACAATTTTTACGCTGGTATCGGTGCTACCAGGGCTGGCCGCGTCAGCTTTGCGCCCGGGGTATCGAGCGCCAACGGCCACCTCAGCCTGACTGGATACGGCGGCTACAACTTCAGCGACAGCTTTGCCATCGAGGCGGGCTTCGGCGATGCCGGCTCCTACCAGTCCGCCGGCCTGGGAGCGCAGTACAAACTCGATGCGTCGCGTTGGTACATCGCGGCCAAGGGCACGGTCAGCCTGGGCGAAAAGTGGTCGTTGGCAGGCAAGGTCGGTGTAGACCGCTACAGCTTCGACTTGTCAACGCCGTCAGGTCAGGCTGACATCGTGTCGACTCGTCTCATGTATGGCCTTGGGCTTGGCTACCAGCTGAGCGAAAAACTGGCATTGACGCTGGAAGCCGAATACGCCGGCAAGACCAGGGCGCCGAACCTCATGCTCACCCATCGCAGGCTGCAGGCCGGATTGCGCTACGCTTTCTGAATAGGCCAAAGCGTCGTTCAGATATGTCCTAGTTCGAGTCCGCGCAGCACCGCGCGGACCCGGTCGCGCACTCCAAGCTTGGACAGAATGCTCGACACATGATTCTTGATAGTTCCTTCGCTCGGCCCGAGTGCTGCGGCGATTTCGGCGTTGTTGAAGCCGGCCGCCATCAGGGCCAGCACTTCCGTCTCGCGGCTGGTGAGCCGTTCGAGCAGCGCTGAGGGCGCGGCTGCCGTTGCGTGTTCGAAGGCGGCGCGGGTGCGCTCCGTGAGCCCAGGGCGAAACAGGGTGCGGCCCGCGGCCACGCTGCGAATGCCATCGGCCAGCCGTTCGAGCGAGATATCCTTGAGCAAAAAGCCGCGCGCGCCGGCGCGCATGCCGTCAAACAGTGCTTCGTCATCGTCGAAGGTGGTGAGCAAAATGGTGGGAGGCAGTTTGCCCTGCTGCTCCCTGAGCAGGGTAATGCCATCGCACACCGGCATGCGGACATCGAGCAGCAGCACATCGACGGCGCCGCGCTCAAGCACGGCGACGGCCTCGCTGCCGTCGGCCGCTTCGGCCACCACGCGAATGTCTTCAGTGAGTTCGAGCAGGCCGCGAATGCCGCTGCGCACCAGCATCTGGTCATCCACCAGGGCCACCCGAATCATGCTAGCGCTCCAGCACCGGGTATGGCGATATCGAGCGCAAAGCCGCCTGTGGCGACGCTGCGCGCGCGCAGGCTGCCGCCTTGCTGTTCCAGCCGCTCGCGCATGCCGCCCAGGCCATTGCCCTCGCTGCCAGTGCTGCCGCGGCCGTTATCCGTGACGCACAGCTGGAATTCATCGCCATGCACGCGCAGGGAGACGGTGACAAGGTCCGCGTCGGCATGGCGCACGGCGTTGGTAATGGCCTCGCGCACGCAGTTGAACAGGGTATGCGCCGCAGCGGCCGAGCGGATCACGATCCCCGCATCCATGTCCAGCCGGACCTGAGGATGGGGAATGCCGGCACACAGGGACGCGAGAGCGGCCTTCAGGTCGATATCCGCGTCGCGCCGCTCGCTGCTAACGACGGTGCGCACTTCCGACAGCAGCTCGCTCACCAGCAAGTTGGCGGTGCTGAGGGATGCCGAGGCTTTGCCATCGGACTGCCGCTGGGCCAGATCGAGATGCAGCTTGAGTGCTGTCAGGTGATGGCCGGCCGCATCATGCAGGTCGCGCGCAATGCGCAGACGCTCCGATGCGCGCACCGTGTCGCTTAGCAGCGCCTGGGTTGCATGCAGTTCGGCGTTGGCGCTGGCCAGCGCCATCCGCGACCGCTGTTCGGCACGCACCAGCACGGCCACGCCGAAACCAAGCACCAATACCAGGCGTTCGATGCTGAGGGAGCCCAGCAGGGCCAATTCGAGTGCCGTGCTACGCTCCGCCAGGCTGGCCGCGAGCAGGGCGATCACGCTGGCGATGCCGGCCAGGTACAGTGCGGCCAGCCATCCCAACCCGCGGCGCCAGGGCAGCAGGGCGCCCAGCTGCGCTGCGCACAGCAGGTCCAGCGGCAGCGAGTCAAGCAGCACGCCGGCCAGCCCCTGGCCGACCAGGGCGGCCTCGGTGCGCCACGCGGCCGAGGGGCTGCGCGCGCGCAGGCCGTACCAGAACAGAGCTATGTACAGGGAGAGCAGGGTGGCTTCCCCAAGCCGCAGCCAGTCGACAAGCCGGACCGAGCGCTCCAGTGGCGCTGCGCCTGTCGCCACCGACAGCAGCAGGCGTGCAAGGTGGGCCAGCGGCTTGTCGAGATTGACATAGGCCGGCCCGGCAAGATAGGGCGAGACCAGAATGCTGATGCCAACCACCAGGCAAAACAGGAGCCCGGCCAGCGCGTATCGATGATGAAGTAAGGGCTTGTACATGGCCAGGGAGAGGAATTGTGGGAACAGAAGTGCGCGCGCCAGCGATTTTAACCGAGCGCGAGCATGCTCAACCATGCCGAAAGTCATGGCCAACCCGGCGCACGATAGGATTGCTTCTGATAAACAGCGACTGATGGGGTTAGAATATTCCAATGAAGATTCGTGTCGCTACCTACAATATCCACAAAGGCGTTTCCTCCATCCGGAGCACGCCCCGAGTAATCGCCTTGAAAAAGGCCATCGCGCAGTTCGGGGCCGATGTCGTGTTCCTGCAAGAGGTGCAGGGCCGGCATGACCGCTACGCAGCGCAGTTCGGGGAGGAAAGCCGCGGGCACCGGCACTGGCCTCAGCCAGCGCAGCATGAGTTTTTCGCCGGCGAATCGCACCACACCCACAGCGCCTACGGCATGAACGCCGTCTACGACCACGGCCACCATGGCAATGCCCTGCTCAGCGCTTATCCCATCAACGCTACCAACAACCATGACGTGTCGGATCATGCGTACGAGCAGCGCGGCATTCTGCACTGCGTGATTAACACCGACAGCTGCCCGATTCACTGCTTTGTCGTGCACCTGGGCCTGTTCGAGTCCGGGCGCGGGCGCCAGAACCAGGCCCTGATCGAGTGCGTGAACAAGTCCGCGCCCAATGGCGAGCCGGTGATCATCGCGGGCGACTTCAATGACTGGCGCAACACGCTCAGCGACAAGTTGCGCGAGTCGCTCGGGGTCGTCGAAGTTTTCGATCAGCTCAGCACGCGCTCCAAGATCGGCAGCCTGGTGGGCAAGCTGTCGGGCCGCGAAGAAACTATCCGTCCGGCGCGCACCTTTCCGGCGGCGCTGCCGTGGTTCCGCCTCGATCGCATTTATGTGCGCGGCTTCAAAGTCGATGACGCGCAGGTGCTGCATGGTAGTTTATGGGCCAAGCTGTCCGACCACGCACCCATCGTGGCCAATCTTAAGCTGGCCTAAGGATTCGGCACACCAATCACGGCACCATGCGCTCGGTTAATTTTATTGCCAACAATGAAGTCACTTTGCTCGAAAGCGGCCAGGAGCTGTTTCCGGCAATGCTGGCCGCTATCGACGCGGCCCAGTACGACATCTACTTCGAAACCTATATTTTCTGTGATGACGCCACCGGCAAGCAGGTCGAGGCGGCGCTGATTCGCGCCGGCCAGCGCGGGGTGCGGGTACGCGTGGTGACCGACTGGTGGGGCACGGGCCACAAACAGTGCACCAGGCTCGGCATCGAGTTCGCCAAGGCTGACGTGCGCTTTCGCGCCTTTAACCCCTGGTTCAAGCGTGGCGTGTCGCGCACCCACCGCAAGATCACCGTGATCGACCGCGCCGTGGCCTTTGTGGGCGGCATCAACGTCAACGACGACTGGTATTGCGATTACGATGCCGAGCGCCGCCTGCCGGCGCCGCGCTGGGATTTTGCGGTGCAGGTCAAGGGGCCGCTGGTGGCGATCATTCACCACGAGATGCAGGCCCAGTGGGCGCGGGTGGGCCACATGGGCTTCATGAAACGTATCGGCCTGTTTCGCGAAATGCGGCGCCAGCCGCCGCCCGACGACGATCAGCCGACCGTGGCCGCCTTCGTGGTGCGTGACAGCCTGCGCAACCGCCACACCATCCAGCGCGCCTACCTGCATGCCATCGGCCGGGCCAAGAAGAGCGTGCTGCTGGTGAACCCGTATTTCGCGCCAGGGCACAAGTTCCGCAAGGCGCTGGCCATGGCCGGCGAACGCGGGGTCGAAGTCAAGCTCATGATCGGGGTCGGCGAGATCTGGCTGCAGGACATGGTGGCGCGCTCGTTTTATCCCAAGCTGCTCGCCAGCGGGGTCAAAGTCTATGAATACCGCAAGACCCAGCTGCACGCCAAGGTGGCCGTGGTGGACGACGACTGGTCCACGGTCGGTTCGAGCAACTGCGACGGCCTGTCGCTATTTCTCAACCAGGAAGCCAATATCGTGGTGCGCGACCATGACTTTGCCGACGCCATGCGCGCCCACATCGTGCGCGGTATTGCCGACGGCACGCCGATCTGCGCCGAAGAGTTCAGCAACGTGGGCTGGGTGCGCCGTAGCGGATACGAGATCGCCTATTTTTTCTATAAACTGACCATGCGCATTTTCGCCATCGGCTACGCCTGAAAACCATCATGGACAACGTTCGCATCGACAAATGGCTGTGGGCAGCCCGCTTTTTCAAAACCCGTTCGCTGGCGAGCGACGCGGTCGATACCGGCCGGGTGCGCGTGGGCGGCGAACGCATCAAGCCGGCGCGCGCCGTCAAGATTGGCGAAAAGATCATTGTGGACAATGGCGCCGAGGTCTGGGAAGTCGTGGTGCTGGGCATCTCCGACAAGCGCGGCGCGGCCCCGGTGGCCCGTTTGCTCTACGAAGAGACCAATGCCAGCGTCACCAAGCGCGAAACGGACCAGGAGGCGCGCAAGCTCTACCGCGAGCCCGGCACCACCATCAAGGGCCGCCCGACCAAGCGCGACCGCCGCGCGATCGCCAAGGCAAGCGAGTAATTCTGTCAATTCCTGCGGGGGCGATTTCACCCTCCCAGTAGGATAAACACCCGTCCTGTTTGGTGCGACGCACCAATAGAACATCACTTCTAAGTTCCCGTTTGACATTTCCACTCTAGTGGATAATAGTACGAGCGTTCAGATTTGATTTTCATTCGGCGCGGCGCATCTTGCGCACATCAACTTAGCGGGTACTCGATATCAATACTTCAGCAAAATTCATGCGCAAGGGCGAGCTGACCAGGGCGGCCATTCTCGACGTCGCGCTCGATCTGGCCAGCCGCGATGGCCTCGAGGGGCTGACCATCGGCCTGCTCGCGGACAAAATGAACATGAGCAAATCGGGCGTGTTTGCGCATTTCGGTTCGCGTGAAGATTTGCAGATGGAGGTGCTCAAGCTCTACCACCATCGTTTCGAACAGGAAGTGTTTTTTCCCAGCGTCAAGGAGCCGCGCGGCATTGCCCGGCTAACCTCCATGTATGCGCGCTGGATCAAGCGCGTGAGCGTCGAAATTGCCTCGGGCTGCATCTATATTAGTGGCGCCGTCGAGTATGACGATCGTCCCGGGCCGATCCGCGAGGAACTGGTGTCGATGGTGCGTGCCTGGCAGGGCGCCTTGCTGCGCTGCGTGGAGCAAGCCATCGAAATTGGCGACCTCAAGGCCGGCACCGACGCCCACCAGATGGTCTACGAAATGTATGGTCTGATTCTGGCCTTGCATCACGATGCGCGCTTTTTGCGTATGCCGGGCAGTGTCGACCGGGCCCGCACCGGCTTCGAGCGCCTGATCGTGAATTACCAGAATCCGGAAAAGCAGTAACCACAACAATTAACACAGCCAGGGCCGGCGCTTTGCCGGTCGCGGTCACTTACTTACGTTCGTCAGGAGAAAATCATGGGTCAATACGTCGCGCCAATTCGGGATATGCAGTTCTTGCTGCACGAGTTCCTCAACGTATCCGACGAATTGAAGCAGATGCCTAAATTCGAAGATGTCGATACCGATATCATCAACCAGATCCTGGAAGAGGGCGCCAAGTTCACCCAGGACGTGCTGTTCCCGCTGAACCATTCGGGCGACCGCGAAGGCTGCCATTTCGATGCCGCCACCAAGTCGGTCACCACCCCAAAAGGCTTCAAGGACGCGTATAAAAAATACGTCGACGGCGGCTGGGCGGCGCTGGCCTGCGATCCTGAATATGGCGGCCAGGGCCTGCCGATCGTGGTCAACAATTCGTTCTACGAGATGCTCAATTCGTCCAACCAGGCCTGGTCAATGTATCCGGGCCTGTCGCACGGGGCGTATGAGTGCCTGAAGGAGCACGGCACCGACGAGCAGAAGAAATTCTACCTGCCCAAGCTGACCTCGGGCGAATGGACCGGCACCATGTGCCTGACCGAATCGCACTGCGGCACCGACCTTGGCATGCTGCGCTCGAAGGCGCTGCCGCAGGCCGACGGATCGTGGTCGATCACCGGATCGAAGATCTTCATCTCGGCCGGCGAGCATGACATGAGCGAGAATATCGTGCACCTGGTGCTGGCCCGCGTGCCCGACGCGCCGGAAGGCTCGAAGGGTATCTCGCTGTTCCTGGTGCCCAAGTTCATCCCCAATGCGGATGGCTCGGTTGGCGAGCGCAATGGCATCGCCTGCGGCGCCATCGAAGAAAAAATGGGCATCCACGGTAATTCGACCTGCCAGATGAATCTGGACGGCGCCAAGGGCTGGATCATCGGCCAGCCGAACAAGGGCTTGAACGCCATGTTCGTGTTCATGAACGCGGCCCGTCTTGGCGTGGGCATGCAGTCGCTGGGCCTGACCGAAGTGGCCTACCAGAACGCTCTGATCTACGCCAAGGACCGCCTGCAGATGCGCAGCCTGTCGGGCCCCAAGGCGCCTGAAAAGCCGGCCGATCCGATCATCGTGCACCCTGACGTGCGCCGCATGCTGCTCACCGCCAAGGCCTACGCCGAAGGCGCGCGCGCATTCTCGTCCTATGTCGCGCTGCAGATCGACCGCGAACTGCACCACCCTGATGAAGAAGTGCGCAAGGACGCGGCCGACGAAGTCGCGCTGCTGACGCCGATCATCAAGGCCTTCATCACCGACAACGGCTGGATCGCTACCTCGGAGTGCATGCAGGTCTACGGCGGCCACGGCTATATTTCCGAGTGGGGCATGGAGCAGTATGTGCGCGATGCCCGTATCAATCTGATCTACGAAGGCACCAACACCATCCAGTCGCTCGACCTGCTGGGCCGCAAAGTCCTGATGGACAACGGCGCCAAGCTGCGCAAGTTCGGCGAGAAGATCAAGACCTTCGTGGAAGAAAACGGCACCGATGAAGCGATGTCCGAGTTCATCACGCCGCTGGGCGATCTGGGAGACAAGGTCACCAAGCTGACCATGGAAATCGGCATGAAGGGTTTCCAGAATCCCGACGAAGTGGGCGCCGCCGCAGTACCTTACCTGCGCGTGGTGGGCCACCTGATCTACAGCTACTTCTTCGCGCAGATGGCGAAGATCGCACTGGCCAAGGAAGATTCGGGCGATAACTTCTACAAGGCGAAACTGGCCACCGCACGCTTCTACTTCGCACGCCTGCAGCCTGAGACCGCCATGCTGATCCGCCAGGCGCGTTCCGGCTCGGCCAACCTGATGGCACTCGACGCCGATTTGTTCTAAGTACCCCAATCACCCGTCGTCCCCGCGAAGGCGGGGATCCATAGCACATCAGAATATTGATAATGCAAGCCGCTATGTGTTCCCGCGTGACGGACGACGCAGGTAGCGCAAACTGGATATATAAAAAGGAAAGCCATGACCAATTTCATCGTTAAAAAAGTCGCCGTGCTCGGCGCCGGCGTCATGGGCGCGCAAATCGCCGCCCACTGCGTGAACGCCAAGGTACCGGTCGTGCTGTTCGATCTGCCCGCCAAGGAAGGCCCGAAGAACGGCATCGTGCTGCGCGCCATCGAGAACCTGAAAAAGCTCTCGCCTGCGCCGCTGGGCAACAAGGATGACGCCGCGCTGATCGAAGTGGCCAACTACGAAGACAATCTCGACGCGCTGGCCGGCTGCGACCTGATCATCGAGGCGATTGCCGAGCGCATGGACTGGAAGCACGACCTGTACAAAAAGGTCGCCCCGCACATCGCCCCCAACGCTATCTTTGCGTCGAACACCTCGGGTCTGTCGATCACGACTTTGTCGGATGGCTTCGACGCCGAACTCAAGGCGCGCTTTTGCGGCGTGCACTTCTTCAATCCTCCGCGCTACATGCACCTGGTCGAGATCATCCCGACCGCGTCCACCAAGCCAGAAATCGTCGACCAGCTCGAAGGCTTTTTGACGACCACCCTGGGCAAGGGCGTTGTGCGCGCCAAGGATACCCCTAATTTCATCGCCAACCGTGTCGGTATCTTCGGCATGCTGGCAATCATCCACGAAGCCGAAAAATTCGGTCTCACCGTGGACGTGGTCGACGACCTGACCGGCTCCAAACTGGGCCGCGCCAAGTCGGGCACCTTCCGTACCGCCGACGTGGTTGGCCTGGATACGATGGGCCACGTGATCAAGACCATGCAGGACAACCTGGCCGACGATCCGTTCTTCAGCGTCTACAAGACGCCTGAAGTCCTGGCCAAGCTGGTCGCTGCAGGCGCGCTGGGTCAAAAAGCCGGCGCGGGTTTTTACAAAAAAGTCGGCAAGGACATCCAGCGCCTTGACTTCGCATCGGGCGAGTACGTCGCCGGTGGCGGCAAGGCGGCCGATATCGTGGCGCGCATCCTGAAGGAAAAGGATCCGGTCAAGAAGTTCAAGGCCCTGCGCGAGTCGACCAACCCGCAGGCGCAGTTCCTGTGGGCGATCTTCCGCGATGCGTTCCACTACATCGCCGTGCACCTTGGCTCGATCGCCGACAATGCGCGCGATGTCGACTTTGCTATGCGCTGGGGCTTCGGCTGGAACGTCGGTCCTTTCGAGACCTGGCAGGGCGCGGGCTGGACCCAGATCGCCACCTGGATCAAGGAAGACATCGACAGCGGCGCCGCCCTGTGCAACGCGCCGCTGCCGGCCTGGGTCTTCGAAGGCCAGGTCGCCGAGAAGGGCGTGCATACGCCTGAAGGATCGTATTCCGCCTCGCAGAACGTTTATGTGCCACGTTCGACCCTGGCCGTCTATGACCGCCAGCCGTTCCGCGCGCCGGTGTTCGGCAGCGGCGCCGCCGACGGCAAGACCGACGGCGTGACCTTCCACGAGGACGACTCGGTACGCATCTGGCATCAGAACGACGATGTGCTGATCATCTCGCTCAAGACCAAGATGCACGTGATCGGCGAAGGCGTCATCAACGGCCTGAAAATGGCCCAGGCCGAAGCCGAGAAGAACTTCAAGGGTCTGGTGCTGTGGAATACCGATGCGGCCGAAGGCGGTGCCTTCTCGGCCGGCGCCGATTTGCAGTCGGCCCTGCCGCTGTTCATGCAGGGCGGCGCCAAGGCCATGGAGCCGGGCATCGCGCTGCTGCAGGATACCTTCATGGCGATGAAATATTCGAACGTGCCGGTGGTGGCTGCGGTAGCAGGCCTGGCGTTGGGCGGCGGCTGCGAAATGGCGCTGCACGCATCGAAGCGGGTGGCGTCGATTGAATCCTACATCGGCCTGGTCGAAGTGGGCGTGGGCCTGATTCCGGCTGGCGGCGGCCTGAAAGAAGCGGCTGCACGCGCTTCCGCCGAAGCCAAGGGATCGGACATCCTGCACTTCCTGAAAACCGGCTTCACCAATGCCGCCACTGCCAATGTGTCGAAGTCGGCGCTGGAAGCCAAAGCCATGGGCTACCTCAAGGAAGACGACATCATCGTGTTCAATCCTTACGAGCTGCTGCACGTGGCCAAGGTCGAAGCGCGCGCCATGTTCGACGCCGGCTACCGTCCGCCGCTGCGCAAGACCATCACCGCCACCGGCCGCTATGGCTGGGCCACCATCCGCGCGCAACTGGTCAATATGCGCGACGGCGGCTTCATTTCGGCGCACGACTACAAGCTGGGCGACATGATCGCCGAGATAGTATCGGGCGGCGATATCGACCAGGGCAGCCAGGTCAGCGAGCAGTGGTTCCTCGACATGGAGCGCAAGGCCTTCCTGGAACTCCTGAACCATCCTAAAACCCAGGAGCGGATCATGGGCATGATGCAGACCGGTAAGCCAGTGCGTAACTGATAGCCCGCCATGTCCATTGCCAAGTTGGCATTCAAACTGTTACTGAGCGTGAGGCCCCAGATGGTGTATGACCGAATCAAGCAGCAAATGATGGACACGCTGCCGTTTGTGCGGCTGCTGGGCATCACCATCGATTCGATCGGTCACGGCACCTCGGAGGTGTCGATGCCGGCCGATCCGAAACTGAACAACCACCTCGGCACGTCGCACGCCGGGGCCTTGTTCACGCTGGCCGAGACTGCATCCGGCGCGGCCATGGCGGGCGGCTTCGCCGACCTGATCCTGGGTCTGCGTCCGGTGGCCAAGGAATCGCGCATCCAGTACCAGAAGGTGGCCAAGGGCGCCACGCGCGCCAGCGGCCGCGTGCCTGGCGATATCGAGGCCCTGAAAGCGACGCTCAAGGCCGAGGGCAAAGTGGCGTTCCCGGTCGAAGTCGACATTATCGATGCCGAAGGAACGCTGGCCGCCAAAGTGCAAGTGGACTGGTACCTGTCCGAGAAACGCTAAACGAATTACGTTCGACTAAAGAGAGAACAACATGACCAAACAACTTCAAGACGCCTACATTGTCTCCGCAACCCGCACCCCGATCGGCAAGGCGCCGCGCGGCATGTTCAAGTCCATGCGCCCGGACGATCTGCTGGTGCGCGCGATCCAGAACGCCATGGCGCAAGCGCCTGGCCTCGATCCCGCGCTGATCAACGACGCCATCATCGGCTGCTCGTTCCCGGAAGCCGAGCAGGGCTTCAACATCGCCCGCATGTCGGTGCTGCTGGCGGGCCTGCCAAAGACCGTGGGCGGCGTAACCGTCAACCGCTATTGCGCTTCGGGCATCACTGCCATTGCCATGGCGGCCGACCGCATCCGGGTCGGTGAAGCCGATGTCATGATCGCCGGCGGCGTCGAGTCGATGTCGATGGTGCCCATGATGGGCCACCATCCATCGATGAACATGAACATGTTCACCGACGAGAACGTCGGCATGGCCTACGGCATGGGCCTGACCGCGGAGAACGTGGCCAAGCAATGGAAGGTGACGCGCGAGCAGCAGGATGCATTCTCGGTCGAGTCGCACCGCCGCGCCATCGCCGCCCAGCAGGCCGGTTTCTTCAAGGACGAGACCACCCCGGTCGAGATCATCACCCGCACGCCTAACCTGGCCACCGGCGGCGTCGACATCGCTACCCGCACCGTCGACACCGATGAAGGCGCGCGCGCCGATTCGAGCATGGAGTCGCTGGCCAGGCTCAATCCGGTGTTCGCAGCCAAGGGCAGCGTCACCGCCGCCAACAGTTCGCAGATGTCGGACGGCGCCGGCGCGCTGCTGATCGTCAGCGAAAAGATCCTGCGTGAGCACAACCTGACCCCGCTGGCGAAGTTCTCGTCCTTCGCCGTCAAGGGCGTGCCGCCTGAAATCATGGGCATCGGCCCCAAGGTTGCGATTCCTGCCGCCTGCGCGGCTGCCGGCATCACCCAGGACCAGCTGGACTGGATCGAACTGAACGAAGCGTTCGCCGCCCAGGCCCTGGCCGTGATTGGCGACCTCGGTCTGGATCCTTCCAAGGTCAACCCGATGGGCGGCGCGATTGCGCTGGGCCACCCGCTGGGCGCCACCGGCGCGATTCGCGCCGCGACCGTGATCCATGCGCTGCGCCGTAATAACCTCAAGTACGGCATGGTCACCATGTGCGTTGGCACCGGCATGGGCGCGGCGGGCATCTTCGAGCGCGTGTAAGTCAGTTAAAATATTGGTATTACAGGGCGTCGCGGTTATCCCGGCGCCCTTTTCACTTTTTGGGAGCAGTGCATGGAAATTTTGACGAGCAAGGCCGACGGCATCCTGACGATTCAGTTCAACCGTCCGGAGCGCAAGAATGCTATCACCGCCGTGATGTACCAGACCATGGCCGATGCCCTGCTCGCTGCCGACAGCGACAGCGCAGTGCGCGCCATTCTGTTCACCGGCCATCCTCAGATTTTCACCGCTGGTAATGACCTCGAAGACTTCATGCAGAACTCGGCGCCAGTGCCAGGCGTGGCGCCCGAATCGCGCCCGGTGTTCCAGTTCATGCGCGCGCTGGCCGGCGCTTCCAAGCCGGTGGTGGCGGCCGTGTCGGGTGCCGCGATCGGCATCGGCACCACGCTGCTGATGCACTGCGACCTGGTTTATGCAGCAGACAACGCCAAGTTCGCGATGCCGTTTGCGCAGCTTGGCCTGTGCCCCGAGTTCGCCTCGTCCTTGCTGCTGCCGCAGCTGGCCGGCTATCCGCGCGCGGCCGAGAAGCTGCTGCTTGGCGAAACCTTCCTGGCCGAGGAAGCCTACCGCATGGGCATGGTATCGAAAGTGCTGCCGCTCGAGGAGCTGCTGCCCTTCGCGCAGCAGCAGGCGGCAAAGCTGGTGGCGCTGCCGGCCGCCTCGATCCGCACCACCAAGGCCCTGATGAAACGCGCGCGCAGCGGCGCCATCAACGACACCATGGCGGCCGAGAACGAGAAGTTCGGGGCGATGCTGCTGGGCGGCGAAGCCAAGGAAGCCTTCACCGCGTTCTTCGAAAAGCGCAAACCGGATTTTTCCAGCTTCGCCTGAAGCCGGGTAGCTATTGCGGCTTGACTGAAGGCGCCGGCGGCGGGGCAGGGCGCCTCGGCGCATTGCTGTTGTCCATATCGGCCACGATCAGCCAGCGCCCTTCGACCTTGCGCAAGACCAGCACGAACTTGCCGAAGTCCGGCTTGTCAGGCGCGCCGCCAAAGCCTCCGATCACATACGCCAGATCGCCCGAGCCGCCATACGCTATCGCGCGCAGCAATAGGGGCGAGCCCGCGCCCGTCGAATACGCCTTGCGAATGTTGTCCGGCCCCAGTGCCGGTAATTGGCCGCTGGGCAGCGCCATGCCGTCCGCGGTGAACAGCCGGGCCAGGGCGGCCGGGTCGTTCGCCACCCAGGCCTTCTCGTAGTCACGCAACACGCGCTCGAGGTCCGCCGGCAGCGCCACCGATGGCAGCGCCTGCGCGGTGGCAGCCGTTGCGGTGGCGAGCGATAACAGCAAGGCCAGTGCGACTTTTTTCATGTGGGAGCTCCTTCAATCACGGGGGAAAATTATGCAGCATCAACATGATGCATTCAAGAAATAACTAATATGCACATTTGATGGGTCGACGCCAGCTTGTAAAAGGCTGCGGCTAGCGGAAATTACAACACATCTGTAACCGCAAATTGGAATTAATTTTTGTGCAATGGTATTCTGACCAGCGCCAAAAAAGCACGTCCAGCGCTGCATTCATGAGTGCCCTAGCCAGGCTAACTCACACGTCCATCTACGGAGATCTCCATGTTCAGCTTCACCCAACGGCTTGCCAGCGCAAGCTTGTTCGTCCTTTTTGTAGCAGCCAGTGCCGCGCCGCTCCAGCTCAGCGCCGCTCCGGCCACGCCCGCTGCAATTCCACTCGAAAGCTTTTTCGGCAATGCCCCATTTGACGGGGCTGTACTGTCACCCAACGCCAGGTATCTCGCCGTTACCATCAGCCCCAAGGACAAGCGCAAGGGCCTGTATGTCATCGACCTGACCGACATGAAGGGCAATATGGTGGCCCAGTTCAGCGATACCGATGTCGATACCGTAAAGTGGGTGAATGATGAGCGCATCGTGTTCGACACGCGCGATTCCGAGCTCGGCCAGCGCGACGTGAAGGAAGGCCCGGGCATGTTTGCGGTCAATCGCGATGGCAAGTCCTTGCGTCAGCTTGTAGCGTTTGGCAAGGAGTTCTGGGGCGTCAAGGCACGCACGGCGGAAAACTTGCTGCATCCCGCAACCTACCTAATGTCACAGCGCGGCGCCCAGAATTCAGAGTTCATCTACGTCACCAGTCCGCAGTTCGACGAGGATTATGAAGTTCGCTATGTCGACCTGTTGCGCTTGAATACGCTCACAGGCACCACCAAGAAGGTTGCGCGGCCGCCACATGTGCGTTCCTGGCTGCTCGATCACAAGGGCGAGCCGCGCGTGGCGATTGGCTACCTCAAGAACCAGACCTTCGTGTACTACCGCGAGACGGTTGACAGCGAGTGGACCACGATCAGCAAAGGTGACCTGTTCGGCATTAAGGACGTGAGTTTCGAGCCGCTTGCATTCGGCGCGGATAACACGATTTACGTGAGCACGAACAAGGGTGTCGGCGACAAGAACGAGGTCTACGTCTACGATTACAAGACCAGCAAGCTGGCGGACACGCCGATCATATCGACTGCCGGCTACGACTTCGACGGCTCCCTCATCACCAATGGCGAGAAGGTCATCGGCATGTCTTTCGCCACCGATGCGCGTTCGACCATGTGGTTCGACCCCAAGATGAAAGCGCTGCAGGACCGCGTCGACGGCCTGTTGCAATCGACGGTCAACATCATTTCGATGGGCGCGCGCGCCGAAACACCGTGGGTAGTCGTGATCTCGTACTCGGATGTGCAGCCCACTATCTACCAGCTGTTCAACACCACCACCGGCGCATTCCAGAAAATCGGAGACAGCCGTCCGGATATCGATCCGGCCTTGATGGCGAAGCAGCAGCAAATCATGCTCAAGGCGCGCGACGGCATGGACATCCCAGCTCTGCTCACCTTACCCAAGGGCCAGAGCAAGAACCTGCCACTGGTAGTGCTGGTACACGGCGGACCCTATGTGCGCGGCAGCCTGTGGGGCTGGGATAACGAAACCCAGTTCCTGGCCTCGCGCGGCTATGCGGTCATCGAACCATCGTTTCGCGGCACCACCGGTTTTGGCACGAAACACTTCAAGGCGGGCTGGAAGCAATGGGGCCTGGCCATGCAGGACGACATCGCCGACAGCGCCAAGTGGGCTATCGAGAAGGGCATCGCCGACGGCAACCGGGTCTGCATCGCCGGCGCCAGCTACGGCGGCTACGCAACCCTGATGGGACTGATCAAACACCATGAACTGTACAAGTGCGGCGTCAACTGGGTCGGTGTTTCGGACATCGAATTGCTGGTCAAGGGACACTGGAGCTTCAAGTCCGACATGAGCGACCAGTGGCGCGACTACGGCATGCCCGACATGATCGGCGACATCAAAAAGGACGCGGAACAATTGAGGGCAACCTCGCCGCTAATCCAGGCCAGCCGCCTCAAGCGCCCCTTGCTGATGGCTTATGGCGGAGCCGACGCGCGCGTGCCGCGATATCACGGCGATAAATTCTACGCCGCTGTCAAAGGCACCAATCCGGATGCGGAATTGATCGTTTATCCGGAAGAAGGGCACGGCTGGGCACTGCCGAAGAACCGTTACGACTTCTACGGCCGGATGGAAAAATTCCTGGACAAGCACATCGGCAAGGCGCAATAAAGCTGCGACCCGCGATTTTGGCCTGCGCTACTGAAAACGCCAGGCCAGCTCGCGCTCCTCGCGGTCCCGCAGGCGGAATTCGCCTGGCGGCATACCCGCTACCTTCTTGAATACCTTGGAAAAACTGAACGCATCGCTGTAGCCGACCGCGTTGGCCACGCTCAGGATTTTGTCGGGCGTGTTGGCAAGCAGGTCCATAGCTTTCTGAATCCGCACCGTAGTCAGGTATTGCAAAGGCGTCGCGCCAAGTGCCGCCTTGAACTTTTGCGCAAAGCCTGCGCGTGACAGGCCGACTGCGCGCGCCAGTTCATCGAGCGTCCATTCGCGGGCACAGTCGCCGTGCATCTGTTCGAGCGCCGCGCGAATCTGCGCATTGCCGACGGCGTGGCTCCAGGTGGCGGGTGTGGCGTCGCGCTGCGCGACGATTTTGCGCACGATGTGCATGAAGATAATATCCAGCAGCGCCTGGGTCACGGTGTCGCTACCCAAGTGAGGCCGCTTCACTTCCTCGGTCAGCAGATTGATGGCCATGTGCAGCTGGTCGAAATTGCCGATATCGTCGGCACGCACTATCAACCATTCGGGTAGCTCGCCAAAAAACGGATGGACCGGCGTATTCCATAGCTGGTAAGCGCCGCTTACCAGGGACAGCAAGGGCGTGCCGGAGCCGGGCGCAATTTCGCCGCCAGCCTTGTCGAGCAGGTCCGAGACAGTATCGGGCACCTCCGGCTCGGTACTGACAATGTGATTGACGCCGCGCGCCATCAAGGCCAACTCGCCTTTGGCAAGTACGATAGGTTCGGCCACGCCTTCTGAATGAATGTAGGCGCGTCCCTGGGTGACGACGTGAAAGCCAATGCTCTTCGCGCATGGAAAAGCCAGTCCCATCGCCTGGTCAAACGCGCGATGGTGCACGTGACGGCTTTTCAGCCCGGCTTGCTTAAAAATATCCGCGAGTATGTCCATGATCCGCTGAGTTGTTTATACGATCCGACATTAAAAAGACAAAAAACGCCATTACTCGTTCAGATTATCATGGATACGCTGGTCTCTCAATAATCTTGGGAGTGATAAAAATGAACCGAATTCTAGTTGTTGGCGCAAATGGAACCGTAGGCAGCGAGATCGTCAAACTGCTGCGCAGCGCAGGTGAAGACGTGGTCTCGGCTACCAGCAAGGCGCCGAGCGGCCGCGGCCAGGTCCGGCTTGAGCTGGCTAGCGGCGCGGGCATCGAGCAGGCGTTCGCGGGCGTCGACCGTGCATTTTTGATGGCGCCGCCTGGCTATCTGAATCAGCACGAAATCCTGGCGCCCTTGATTGAACAGGCAGCGCAAAACAGGGTGCGCAGGGTCGTACTCCTGTCTGCCTTTGGCGCCGATGCGGACGAGTCCACGCCGCTGCGCAAGGCGGAGCTGCACCTTGAACGTTCGGGTGTGCCCTACAATGTGCTGCGCCCCAACTGGTTCATGCAGAACTTCAATTCGTACTGGATCGAGGGGATCGTGAAAGCCGGATTGATCCAGCTACCGGTGGCGGACGCGCGTACCAGCTTTATCGATGCGCGCGATATCGCGGCCAGCGCAGCGGCGCTACTCCTTGGAGAGACCCATCCCAATCAATCGTTTGACCTGACCGGCCCCGAGTCACTCACGCATGCCGACGTCGCGGCGATCCTGACCGAGGCCACGGGCAAGCAGATTCGCTTTGAGGACATCACGCCGGCCCAGATGCTGCCGCAACTGCTGGCAGCCGGCCTGCCCGAAGCCTACTCACAATTCCTGGTCATGATTCTGGGCCTGCTGAAAGAGGGCGGCGCCGCGCGTATCACGGACGCGGTGCAAGTGATCACCGGGCGCGCGCCGATCCTTTTTGCGCAGTATGCGCGCGACTACAGGTCGGCGTGGGTCTGAACCATCGGAGGATGGAACAGCCGGAGCGGGCGCGCTGAAACGCCGGCGCGCCCGACCGCAACCGTGCAAATGACGCCTGAAAAAACAACATATGCATATTCTTGAGTTCCCTTACCTTTTAGGCACTGCTAAGCTAACCGGCCAGCACATCATGAGAGCGTGATTTTGTGTATTGACGCTGTCGTTTCTGTCCTTTTTTGCGGAGTAGTCCAATGTTCAGCTTTACCCGACAGCATGCACGTGCATGCCTCTTTGCCGTCGTAGCGGCCACCAGCCTGCTGCATTTCCAGGCCAGCGCCGCACCCGGCGCCGCAGCCCAGATCCCGATCGAGAGCTTTTTCAGCAATGCACCCTTCAGTGGCGCGGTCCTCTCGCCCAGCGCCCGCTATCTTGCGGTTATCGTCAGCCCCAAAGGCAAGCGCAAGGGCCTGTATGTCATTGACCTGAGCACCAGCAAAGGCAATGTGATCACCCAGTTCAGCGACAGCGACGTTGGCGGTATCAGCTGGGTCAATGACGAACGCCTGCTGTTTACCCTGAACGATTCCGAGCTCGCGGCGCGCGACGTGAAGGAAGGGCCGGGCCTGTTCGCGATCAATCGCGACGGCACGACCATGCGCCAGCTGGTCGCTGTCGGCAGCGAGTATTACGCTCCCAAAGTCGGCGCGGCCAAGAATTTGCTGCCGCCTTACGTTTCCCTGCTTGGACAGCGCGGACTGCAAAATTCCGAGTACATCTACGTCACCAGTCCCCAGATCGATTCCAACCGCGAGGTGCGCTATGTCGACCTGCTGCGTGTGAACACCCTGACGGGGACATCGAAAGCTGTTTCGGCGCCGCCCAATGTAAGGTCGTGGCTGCTTGACAGCAAGGGTGAGCCCCGGGTAGCGGTCGGCTTCGACAAGAATCAGACATTTGTGTATTACCGTGAGACGGTGGACAGCGAATGGACCACCATCAGCAGCGGTGACCTGTTCGGCATCAAGGGCACCAGTTTCGAGGCCCTCGCGTTCGGCGCCAACAATACCCTGTACGTGAAGACCAACAAAGGCACCAACGACAAGAACGAGGTCTTCGTCTACGACTACAAGACCAAGACGATCAGCGCACAGCCACTCATTTCGACCGCCGGCTACGACTTCGATGGCCGCCTCATCATGAACGGCGAGCAGTTACAGGGCATGGTCTTTTCCACCGACGCACGTTCGGGCATGTGGTTCGATCCAAAGTGGAAGGCACTGCAAGAGCGCATCGACACGCTGCTGCCGGCCACGGTCAACCTGATTTCGAGCGGTTCCCGCGCCGAGACCCCATGGGTGCTGGTGGGTTCGTATTCGGACGTGCAGCCGTTTGTCTACAATCTGTTCAATACCGAGACCGGGATCGTGCAGAAAATTGGCGACAGCCGTCCCGACATCGATCCTGCGCTGATGGGAAAACAGCAGCAGATCACGCTCAAGGCGCGCGACGGCATGGACATTCCGGCCTTGCTCACGCTGCCCCGCGGCCAGAACAAGAATCTGCCGCTGGTAGTGCTGATTCACGGCGGGCCTTATGTGCGCGGCAGCATGTGGGGCTGGAATCCCGAGACCCAGTTCCTCGCCTCGCGCGGCTATGCCGTGATCGAACCGTCCTTCCGTGGCACTACCGGCTTCGGCGCCAAGCACTTCAAGGCCGGCTGGAAGCAATGGGGCCTGGCCATGCAGGACGACATGGCCGATACCGCAAAGTGGGCGGTCGACCAGGGCATCGCCGACGCCAGCCGGATCTGCATCGCCGGCGCCAGCTACGGCGGCTACGCCACGCTCATGGGGCTGATCAAGCACCACGATCTGTACAAGTGCGGCGTCAACTGGGTCGGCGTGTCCGACTTCGAATTGCTGGTCAAGGGTCACTGGAGCTTCAAGTCCGACATGACCGACCAGTGGCGCGATTACGGCATGCCCGACATGATCGGCGACATCAACAAGGATGCTGCCCAGCTCAAGGAAACCTCGCCGCTGGTGCAGGCCGCCCGCCTCAAGCGTCCCTTGCTGATGGCTTACGGCGGCGCCGACCGCCGCGTGCCGCGCTATCACGGCGACAAATTCCTCGATGCGGTGAAGGCGACCAACAAGGACGTGGAACTGATCGTGTACCCGGAGGAAGGCCATGGCTGGGCCCTGCCGAAGAATAACTACGATTTCTACAACCGCATGGTGAAGTTCCTCGACAAGCACATCGGCGAGAAGCGCTAAAAATCACGCCGGCTGGGCATCGAAGGCGCAGGGATGATACCCTGCGCCTTTTTCATTGCGGGAGCTGGGTGTGAAGTGGTTCAGTATGAAATGGGGCGTGGCGCTGGCCCTGGTGCTGTGCGCACTGGCGGCCATCTACCCGATGCGCATCAATGGCGATGGCGGCGAATACCTCATGACCATGCACGCGCTGGCCGAGCGCGGCTCGGTCGCCATCACGCCGGACGATTTCGCACAATTTGTCCAGCGCCCGGCGTCCGAACTCGCGGCGATCAATTACCCGCTGGCGTTTTACCGTGAGTTGCTGGTGCAATTCAGCACGCCGCAGCCGCGCTCCTGGGGCGGGTATGCGTCGGTCCGGCCTGACCAGCTCTATTCAATGCACTTCTGGCTGTACTCGCTGCTCTCCGTGCCGCTCTATGCGCTGCTGCGCCCTTTGGGCGGCAATCCGGTGTGGGCGCTGGGCCTGACTAATCTGGCGTTCTGCATGGCCGCGGCCTACTACCTGCGGCGCCATATGCCAGCCTGCTGGCACTACGCCTGCATTCTGTTCGCGGCGCTGGGCACCAGCTTCTACGTAGCCTACACGGGGCCGGAAATCATGACCGCATCGTGTTTTCTGATTGCGGTGCTGGCGCTGGCGCATGGTCGCTTCGGCACCTCGGTGCTGGCCTGCGGCATGGCGGCGAGTCAGTCGCCGTCGGTGGCGCTCTTGCTGCCGCTGATTTTCCTGTTTTGGTGGGTGAAGCCGGCGCGCGGCCTGCTGGCCGCCGACCCGCCAGAGGTGCCGCGCGCCCCTGCGCTGGTGCAGGCAGGAGTGGGCATGCTGGCGCTGGCCGCACCCTATCTGTTCTTTCTCTCGATTTTTGGCGTGGCTAGCCTGACCGGCAAGTACTTTACCTCGTTCGAGCTCATTTCGGCGCAGCGCTTTGTCTCGCTCCTGTTCGATGTCGATCAGGGCATGATCGCGGGCGTGCCCGGACTGTTTGTGGGCCTGCTGGCATCCGTCTGGCTTATTGAGCGGCACGCGCGGGCGCGCTTTGCCGGGCTGGCCGCCATCTGCCTGTGCGCGTTCACTGCGGCGGCGATTCCCACCCTGGCTGCCTTGAACTGGAATTCCGGCGCGGTGGTATTCATGCGTTACGCCTACTGGCTCGCGATGCCCATGGTTGCGCTGCTGATGATGTCCATGCAGTTCATGACGCAGCGAAGCAGACGTGTCTTGCTGGCGCTGGTGCTCGGCACGCAGGCGGTGGTGCTGTTCGAGCATGGCCCGCTGGGGGGTAAAACGGATTATCTGTCGCATACCAAGGCTGGCACACTGCTGCTCGACCACTTCCCCGAACGCTACCATCCCGATCCTGAAATTTTCATCGAACGCGGTACCGGGGCCGAAGTCGCGCCGCCGCTCTCGACCGCGCTGGTCCATCTGCACCGCGTCGATGGCCAGCCGCGCACCCTGTTGCGACACCGCGAACAGGGCGAGGCATCGGCCGGGCTGTGTCCGGCCGGTCATCGGCTCGAAGGCAGCCGCGTGCAGAAAATGCAGGGCGGTTGGGAATATGTGCATGGCACGTTCAGCTGCAAGCGCCTGGCGAGCAGCGAGCTGCTTGCCACACTCTCGTTCGGGAGCGGCTTGCCCGACAGCCGGCGCGTGCTGCCGCGCGGCTGGCACGGCCTGGAAGCGGACGGGGTGTGGT
This sequence comes from Pseudomonadota bacterium, assembly GCA_040385745.1. GTDB lineage: Bacteria > Pseudomonadota > Gammaproteobacteria > Burkholderiales > Burkholderiaceae_D > Telluria_A. The sequence continues at coordinate 2,875 of JAZKGU010000022.1, read as the reverse complement.
CGGCGGGCCAGCGGTCGGAGATCGTGCTGCCCGCGCCGGCCCGTGCTGGCGCCCTGCGCATCTGGTTTGATGGCAGCTATTTCGGGGGCGTGAGCGCATCGGAGATGCGTGTCAACGGCCAGGCGCTCGGACCCGTGATGCTGGGCCGCGCGCCGCTGCTGCTGCAGCATGTCCCAGCTGGTCGGGAACTGGCCATCGTGCTATCCCATCCCCAGGCGGCATCACCCGCCAGCCGCGGCGAATCGGCCGACACGCGCATTTTGGCGTTTCGCTTGCGCGCCATTCGGATCGAGGCGGTGGAGGGTAGTTAGCCGATGGTCAGCCTGCCGTCCGGATACTGGATCGGGGCGCGGCGCCGGTTGGCGAGCGTGAAGGCCAGCGTCAGCGGGCCGACCCGGCCGATCAGCATCAGCGCCATGATTACGAATTGGCCCGGCAGGCTCAAAGTGCCCGTCACATTGCGCGTCATGCCCGCGGTGCTGAAAGCTGCCACCGCCTCGAACGCCAGGTCGAGAAAGGGTGCTTTCTCGGTGACCGTCAAAATAAAGGTCCCGGTGATCACGCAAAACAGCGAAATGATCGCAATCGACATGGCTTTGAGGATCAGCGAGGGATCGATGCCGCGCCCGAACAGCACCGGCCGCTCCTGCCCAAGGATAAAGGCGCGCGTGGCCGCCAGCATCACCACGAAAGTAGTGAGCTTGATGCCGCTGGCGGTCGAGCCGCTGCCGCCGCCGATGAACATCAAACCCATCATCATCAGCGCAGTGGACGGCAGCAGGCCGGCCACATTGACAGTATTGAAACCGGCAGTGCGCGGCGTCACGCCGTGAAACCAGGCGCCCCACAAGCGGTCTGCCGTATCGGGCATGGCGCCCAGCGTGGCCGGATTGCCGTACTCGAGCACCAGAAAGCCGAGCATGGCCACCACATTGATGATGGCGGTCGCCACCAGCATGACTTTGGTATGCAGCGTAAAGTCGCGAAAGCGGCGCGTGCGCATGACGTCGGCCACCACCACAAAGCCGATGCCGCCAAAAATGAACAGGGTGGTGATCACCAGGTTGATCAGCGGGCTGCCGGCGTAGGCGATCAGATTGTCGGGACGCAGGCTGACGCCGGCATTATTAAAGGCCGACACTGCGTGAAAAAAACTGAAGTACAAGCCCTTGGACCAGCCTAGCTCGGGCACCCACTGGATCGCCAGCAGCGCCGTGCCTAGCGCCTCCATCACGAAGGTAAAGGCGAACATGGCCACCAGCACGCCGCGCAGGTTGGCGTGGCGATGTTCGCTGAGCGCTTCACCCAGGGCCGCGCGGTGCTGCATCGACATGCGCGACTGCGCCACCACCATGATGAACACGCCGAAGGTCATGACGCCCAGGCCACCCAGCTGGATCAGCAACAACAGCACCCATTGGCCGAACAAGGTGAAGTGGGTGCCGATATCGACCACGCCCAGTCCCGTCACCGTGACCGCCGAGACGGCGGTAAACAGGGCCTGGCTCCAGCTGGTGCCGTGGTGGCTGGCGAAAGGCGTCATCAGCATCAGGGCGCCGAACAGCGACAGGCTGAGAAAGGAGATCAGCATGGCCTGCGGCGGGCGCACGCTGAACAGGCCGCGTTCGACCTTGGCAGCGAGCAGTTCGGACGGCGACTGCCTCATAGATACTTGGAGATTTTGCGCAGGTGATTCAGTTTGCCCAGCAGGACAATCTGGTCGCCCACTTCGAAGCGGTACGATTCCGGCGCCGGCGCAAAGGTCGCGCCCTCGTGCTTGATCGCCAGGCACTTGACGTCGTTCTCGCTCAGGTGCAGGGCCATCAGTGTCTTGCCTGCCACGCACTCGGAGGCGCGCACTTCGGCGATGAACTGGTCGTCGCCCAGGCTGATGTAGTCCAGCACCTCGGGATAGATCAGGGTGCGTGCCACGCGCAGGCCCATCTCGTGCTCGGGATGGACGATGTGGTCGGCGCCGAGTTTTTCCAGGATCCGGTGATGGTTATGGTTGAGCGCCTTGGACCATACCTTTGGCTTTGGCATGGACTTAGCGAGCAGGGTAGCCAGGATGTTGGCTTCGGTGTCCTCGCCGATGGCAACCACCACCACATCCGACTCGTGCACGCCCAGTTCACGCAGCACACGCTCATCGCGGGCGTCGGCGATCACGGCCTGGGCCAGCTGGTCGGCAAAGGCGTTCACGCGCGAGGCCGACAGGTCGATGCCCAGCACCTCCTGCCCGAGCCGGCTCAGTTCGAGCGCAACCGTCGAGCCGAATGCGCCCAGGCCAATCACGGTGATATTCGATTTCATGGAGTGTGCACGTGGTCGTTACAATCTTGCGATTATGCCGCCAAAGTTCCAATTATGTAATACGTGTTCCTTCCAGTCGCGCGAGTTGTTTCTAAGCAATTGTGAATATTTCTGTGGGGATGTATATTGACTGCCTACGGAGGAATTGATGGTTCAAGAGCGGAAAAACCGTTTGATGGCGTACAGGGTCGACAAGGGCCTATGGGTTCAGAAGCATTTCTCGACGCGGGAGGCCGCCGCTTACCTGGCCAACTACGGCGTGCCGCTGCATGTGTCGATGCGGGTTCTGTCCACCACCAACAAGCGCGAGGAGGCCTCCTACGACGGGGTGCCTTTCTGGTTTGACATCATCCGTGCCTCGGGCCCGACCTATGGTTCACCGATGGAGTTCTTCTAGCCGGCCTGCTGCGAGGGCAAGAAAGGGTGGCGATGTCGGGTAAAATCCCGGTAGCCCAACCTCGAATGTCGCAATGAAATCGCAAGCTGTCGTCACCATCGTCTCCAATAATTACCTGCATTACGCGCGCACCCTGATGGAGAGCGTGGCGCGCCACCATCCCGA
>JAZKGU010000021.1:0-10927 GCA_040385745.1 Pseudomonadota bacterium | reverse complement strand
ACACCACGTGCGAATTGTCGATCGTGATGTCCTTGCCCTTTTCAACCACCAGTTCGTTCATCGAGCCAAAGCCCGACACCACGACCTGGCCCTGGCCCGAGGTTTCCGTCACAAAGAAGCCACCGCTGTTGGCAAACAGGGCATTGCCCAGGCTTTGCGTACGGACCTTCAGGTCCACCCCGGAGCTGGCGGCGACAAAAGCGCCGTCGCTGAGGATGTAGTTGCGCGGACCGACGTCGATCACCTGCATGGCGCCGGGCAGTGCCGGCGAGAGCAGGCAGTCGCCATCGCCGCGCACAGCTTCGATATGCTGCTGAAAGAACGATTCGCCGTTGGCAAAGGTGCGCATCAATGCCGCGCCAATACCGCCTTTCATCTTGCCCTTGAGGTCAAGATTGGCTTCCATCATGACCATGGCGCCGGACTCGCAATAGATAGTCTCGCCGCGCGTCATCGACACGTGCAGGAAGGGGTCGACATCGCCCGTGACTGAGAAAACTGGCATGTGCATTCCTTTCGGAAGAAGCGGTGCACGCACCATGCGCGCACCGCAAATCAATTCAAATCAGATCAGACGTTCACGCCATAGTTCTTGGCCAGGGGGCCCAGACCGCCCTTGAAGCCCTGGCCGATGGCCTTGAACTTCCAGTCGGTGCCGGCGCGGTAGACTTCGCCGAAAATCATGGCAGCCTCGGTCGAGCCGTCTTCCGACAGGTCGTAGCGGGCGATTTCGGCGTTGCCGGTGGCGTTGACGCAGCGCACGAAGGCCTTGGACACCATGCCGAAGTTCTGCTTGCGCGCTTCGGCGTCGTGGATGGTGACGGCGAAGATGATCTTGTCGACGTCGGCCGGGACCTTGGTCAGGTCGATGGTGACGGTCTCGTCGTCGCCGTCGCCGGCGCCGGTGGTGTTGTCGCCCGAGTGCACAACCGAACCGTCGGTGGACTTGAGGTTGTTATAGAACACGAAGTCGGCGTCGGAGCGTACCTTGCCCGCCGCGTTGACCAGGAATACTGCACCGTCCAGATCGAAGCCCGCGCCGTCGGTGGCGCGCGTGTCCCAGCCGAGGCCGACGACCATTTTCGACAAGCCAGGTGCTTCTTTGCTCAGGTTGACGTTGCCGCCTTTTTGCAGACTGATAGCCATAGTGAAAATTCTCCAGTTAAGTAATAGTGCATTGAACACCGGGGTCCTGCGGGGCGCAGCGAACTGGTGTTCTTCCGTTCGCCGCGTTTTCCTTAGGCAGCCTTGAGCTGCAATTTCTTGTGACGCACTGACGACCACAGCGAGGCGACGATGAAGGCCACACCAATCAGGCCCGTGAACAGCTCGGGGATGTGGTACTTCATGCTGGCCAACATGATCAGCGCCAGGATACCGATAGCATAGTGCGCGCCGTGTTCCAGGTAGACGAACTCGTCAAGCGTGCCTTTGCGCACCAGGAACACCGTCATCGAGCGCACGAACATCGCGCCAATGGCCAGGCCCAGCATGATGATGACCACGTCGTTGGTGATCGCAAACGCACCGATCACGCCGTCGAAGGAGAACGATGCGTCGAGTACCTCCAGGTACAGGAAGCCGCCGATGCCGCCCTTCTTGACCATGTCGCCCACTTCGCCAGCGCCTTCGTTGGAGCCTTCCAGCAGGCTGCTGAGCATATCGACACCGACGTACACCAGGATGCCCCACAGGCCGGCCATCAGTACTATCAGCTTCTGGCCTTCTTCCACCAGGGTCATGCTGAACATCAGGGCGGCAATCGCAATCATCACGGCCAGCGAGGATACGCGGCCCAGCGCGCCGAGTTTCTCTTCGACATTGCCCAGCCAGTGCATCTCTTTTTCATCGTCGAGCAGGAAGTTCAGGAACACCAGCAGCAGGAACATGCCGCCGAAGGCCGCCACTTCCGCATGGTGCGCGGTCAGGTGACCGGAAAATGCTTTCGGATCGGTCAGCGCCAGGTTCCATACCTCGCCCATGCCCAGGTCGGCGGCCACGGCCACAATCACCAGCGGGAACACCAGGCGCATACCGAACACGGCAATGATGATGCCCACGCCCAGGAACAGCTTTTGCCAGAATTCGTCCCAGTTCTTGAGCACCGAGGCATTGACCACGGCATTGTCGAAGGACAGCGACACTTCCATGATGGACAAAATGGCGGCAATACCGATGGCCGTTAGCATCGTATTGATGCCGCCATGGGTATAACCCCACCAGCCCGCCAAGGCAAGGCAGACAAAGGTCACGACAAATGACCAGGTAAAGTGCTTCATAGAATTCCCCCGATGGGTGTTATTAAAGTGGGCATAGTGTAGACCGCACTCTTCAATTTAAAAATAGGAGATAATAAGAAGATTACTTCGTAAAAACAGAAGCATATGAAAACCACAGGCTTAAATTTCCGCCATCTTTATTTTTTCTGGGTCGTGGCCAAGGAAGGCGGCGTGACACGCGCGGCCGAGCGCCTCGGACTGGCCATCCAGACCATCAGCACCCAGCTCCAGCAGCTCGAACAATCGATCGGCAAGTCCCTGTTCATGCAGCAGGGCCGCAATTTGCAGCTGACCGAGGCCGGCCGCCTGGCGCTGGCGTATGCCGACCAGATCTTCCTGCTCGGCGAGCAGATGCAGGAAGCGCTCAGCGACGCCGACAGCGGCAAGACCCGCCTCACGGTGGGCATTTCCGATTCCCTGCCCAAGCTGACCGCCTTCAAGCTGCTCGAGGCGACGCTACATCTGGAGCGGCCGGTGCGGCTGGTGTGCTATGAAGACCAGTTCGAAGCCCTGCTGGCCGACCTGGCGCTGCACAAGCTCGACGTGGTGCTGACCGACCGCGAAGTGCGCTCCGGCACTACCTTGCGCGTATTTAGCCATATGCTGTTTGAAAGCGGCACCATCGTGGCTGGCGCGCCCTCGCTGGCGGCGGCCTACAGCGAGGGTTTCCCAGCCAGCCTCAATGGGGCGCCCTTTCTGCTCCCAACCCGCAACAACGCCTTGCGCGGGCGCATCGACGAATGGTTCGAGCTGCACACGGTGCGCCCCGACATCGTCGGCGAGTTCGAAGACAATGCCTTGCTCAACACTTTCGGGCGGCGCGGCGCCGGCCTGTTCTTTGCCCCGGCGGCGCTGGCGGCCGACCTCGAAGAGCAATTTGGCGCTCTGCAAGTGGGCCAAGTGCCGCAGGTGCGCGAGCAGGTCTATGCCATCTCGAACGAGCGCAAAATTCTGCATCCAGCCGTGGAGGCAATTCTTTCTTCAGTGCATCAGGGTGTGTTCAGTAGCGTGTGACAGGTACAATGCATCCAACAATGCGCCTCGTCGCTCACTAAAAAAATCTATGCAAACCGCCTTTTTTGTTTTCCTCGCCCTCTTCCTGGTAGTCCTGAACGGTTTTTTCGTTGCTGCAGAGTTCGGCATGGTGGCCCTGCGTCCAACCCGCGTGCGCGCTATCGCCAAGAGCCAGGGCTTTCGCGGACGCATTCTGGGCAAGGTGCACGGCCAGCTCGACGCTTATCTGTCGGCATGCCAGCTCGGCATTACCCTGGCCTCGCTGGGTCTGGGCTGGGTGGGCGAGCCGGCCTTTGCCAGCATGCTCGAGCCCCTGTTCGGCCTGATGGGCGTCACCTCGGAAAAAATCATCCACACGGTGTCCTTCATAGTGGCCTTCGGCGTGATTTCGTTTTTGCACATCGTAGTGGGCGAACTGGCCCCGAAGTCGATGGCGATCCGCAGCCCCGAAGTGGTGGGACTGTGGACGGCGCCGGCGCTGTACCTGTTCTACTGGGCCATGTATCCAGCCATCTACGTGCTCAACGGCAGCGCCAACTGGGTGTTGCGCGTGGCCGGACTGTCGGGCGCGGGCGGGCACGATGCGCACTATTCAACCGAGGAGCTCAAGCTCATCTTGCGCACCAGTCAGCCGGGCGAAAAATTTACCCGCGACGAGCGCCACATCCTGGCGCAGTCGCTCGACTTCAGCCAGCTGTCGGTCTCGGAACTGATGCGCCCTATCAACGAAGTAATCGCGCTGCATGCCAACAAGTCTCTGGAAGACAACTTGCAAACTGTGGTGCGCAACCGCTTTAGCCGCTACCCCTACTTTGACGCCAATGGCGAAGACGTGCTCGGCGTGATCCATCTGAAGGACCTGTTCTTTGCCCAGCAGGCGGGGCGCAAGATTACCGACCTGACCCAGTTTCTGCGGCCGGTGGAAACCATGTCGGCGCGCACCCCCGCGCAAACCATGTTCCGCCGTTTTCGCGATGGCGCGCCGCACTTCGCCCTGATCGGCGAAAAGGGCAAGCGCCCGGTCGGCTTTCTGACGCTGGACAACCTGCTCGGCGCCATGGTGGGTGAGATCCGCGACGAATTCCGCCTCAACGAGAACGACTGGCTGCGCCAGCCCGACGGCACGCTGGTCGGCAAGGCCAGCCTGCCAATCTTTTCGCTCGAACGCATCCTGGGCATCGATATCGATAACGAAGGCCTGGGCCTGGATGAAGTGGAATCGGTGGGCGGCCTGATCATGGAAAAGCTGGGCGACATTCCAAAGCAGGGCCAGAAGATCGAGTTCCCGTCCTTCGATATCGTGGTCAAGAAAATGAACGGCCCGCGGATCGTACTGATTAAGGTAATCCCGCAAACCCGCAGTCCGCGCGACGAAGACGATCAGGACTAAGCGGTCAAGGGACGGCGTTGGCCACCGGCGTCAGGCCGGTCCATTCGCGGATCAGGGAATAGCCGACCGCCAGCAGGACCGGGCCGATGAACAGACCCACGAAGCCGAACGCCAGCACCCCGCCCAGCACTCCCAGCAGCACCAGCAGGAATGGCAGGCTGCTGCCCCGGCTGATCAGGAAGGGCTTGACGATATTGTCCACGCCGCTGATCAGGACCAGACCCCATACCACCATGAAGATACCCCAGCCGGTCTGACCCTGGTTGAACAGCCAGATGGCAGCCCCACCCCAGATCAGCGGCGGACCTACCGGCACCAGCGACAGCACGAAGGTGCCAAATCCGAGCAGCAGTACGCCGGGCACGCCGGCGATGGCGAAGCCGAGCGCCGCCACCAGCGCTTGCGCCAATGCGGTGCCCAGCAGTCCATACATGACCCCGCGCACAGTGTGGCTGACGGTGAGCTGGACCCGCGGGGCGCTCTCGCCCACGATACGGTTCATGGCGATCGTGATGGCACGCAGGATCGCGTGACCGTCGCGGTACAGGAAAAAGCTGACGAAAGCTGCCAGGCTCATTTGCGCCACGCCGGCGCCCAGGATGATGCCGCCGCCCAGCAGGTAGTGGCGGGCCGGTTCCAGCATGCGCTTGGCCAGTTCCATCATCTGTTCACGGCTCGATACCAGCTCGCGAAGGTAGGCGTCGATGGTTGCGCCCACCAGCGGAATCTGCAGGATCCACCCCGGCGGCTCAACGTGGCCGGTCGCAACGGCCAGCTTGAGCTGGTCGTAGAAGCGGCCCACATTGTCGGCCATATTGTAGGCAACCAGGGCAATCGGGACGATTACCAGGCAGGTCAGAGTCAGGGTGAGCGTGAGCGCAGCCAGGGTGCGCCGACCGGCCATGCGGTCGAGCAGCATCAGGTACAGCGGCCACGATGAAATGACGACGGCGGCGGCGAACAATATGCCAGCCAAAAATGGCCGCAGCACGTACAGGCAACCCACAACCAGCAGTACGATGGCGCCGAGCGTGGCGTAGTTTCTACTGCGGCGTGATTCCATGGGGCCCCGTCGGTTGGCGTGATTGTTCAGTGTAGCGTTTTATTCCAGCAAAAGTTTGATATCTTTGGTGATCTGCTCGATCGACTGGTCCGGGCGCACGTACAGGCGGATCTTGCCGTTGCGGTCGAAGACATAGCTGGCCGCGGTGTGGTCCATCGAGTAGTTGTCCCCGGTGCCCGCCACTTTGGCGTAGAACACCTTGAATTCCTTGCCGGTCGCCGCCGTGGCCGCAGCGTCGCCGAACAGCCCCAGGAAGCTGGGATGAAACGCTGGCACATACTGCGCCAGCAGTTCGCGCGTGTCGCGCTCCGGGTCGACCGTCACGAACAGTACCTGCACCTTGTCGGCGTCGGGGCCGAGCGCCTTCATCACCGCGGCCAGTTCAGTCATGGTGGTGGGGCATACGTCGGGGCATTGGGTAAAGCCGAAAAACAGGAACACCACTTTGCCCTTGAAGTCGGCCAGGGTGCGCGGTTTGCCGTTGTGGTCAGTCAGGGCGAAGCTGGAGGCGTACTGGGCGCCGGTAATGTCGACGCTGTTGAAGGCCACCGGCTTGCTTGCCAGCTTGTCGCAGGCGGCGAGCATCAGCGCCAGGGCGCACAGGGCGAGAATTTTTTTCATCAGAACTTGAAGTAATGATCGACCAGCAGCGCCGCAAACAGCAGCGACAGGTAGACGATCGACCAGGTAAAGGCGCTGCGCGCCACTTTGTCGGAGTAGTGCTTGTAGACCTGCCAGCCATGCCACAGGAAGACCGCGTTGAGCACCACGGCGCTGGCCAGGTAAATCAGGCCGCTCATGCGCACCGCGAACGGCAGCAAGGTCGTGGCGGCCAGCGCGATCGAATACAGCCACACATGAAAGCCGGTGAAATTCATGCCGTGCGTAACCGGCAGCATGGGCAGGCCGGAGCGTGCATAGTCGTCGCGCCGGTACATGGCCAGGGCCCAGAAGTGCGGCGGGGTCCACACGAAAATGATCAGCACCAGCAGCCAGGCTTCCATCGGCACATCGTTGGCGATCGCGGCCCAGCCCAGCGCCGGCGGCATGGCGCCCGACAAGCCGCCGATGACGATATTTTGCGGCGTGGCCGGTTTCAGGATCATGGTGTAGATGACGGCGTAACCGACAAAGGTCACGAAGGTCAGCCACATGGTCAGGGGATTGACCAGGAAGTACAGAATGGCCATGCCAGCCCCGCCGATGAGGGCGGAAAAAATGATGGTCTGGGTCTTGGTCAGCTCGCCCGTGGCGCTGGCGCGGCGCGCGGTACGCGCCATGCGCGCATCGATCTCGGCTTCGACCAGGCAGTTCACTGCAAAGGCGGCGCCGGCCAGCAGCCAGATGCCCGCGGTAGCGGCCAGCACCACGCGCCAGTCGGGCATGCCGTCGGTGGAAAGGAACATGCCGATCACGGCGCAAAAAACGGCGAGCTGAGTGACGCGCGGTTTGGTCAGGGCCCAGTACTGGGCGATGCGGTTGCTCGGTTTGATGGTTGCTGTCTGGGTTGTCATGGATGGTCTTGCTGTGGCGCCGTGGCGGTGCGTATTTGGTAGTTTAACATGGTCACCATCAGCACCAGCAGTGCGGCGCCCGCGTTATGCAGCACCGCGATTGCCAGCGGAAAGTCGAGATAGACCGTGGCCACGCCAGTGGCCGCCTGGGCCAGCAGCAGTGCTGCCATGGCGCGAGCATACTTGCGCAGTGCCGGGTGCGGCAGCGCCAGCCAGGCCGTCAGGCCCAGAAGCGCCAGCACCACGAAAGCGAAATTGCGATGCACCCAGTGGATCGCCGTGAGCGCGGAAAAAGGAATGTAATTGCCCGCTGCGGTCTTGCCCAGCTCGCGCCAGAGCGTAAAGCCGTGTTCAAAATCCATCTCGGGAATGAGTTGTCCGTTACACAGCGGGAAATCAAGGCAGGCCAGCGTAGCGTAATTGGTGCTGACCCAGCCGCCCAGGGCAATCTGGACCAGCAGCACCGCGGCCGAGGCCAGCGCCAGCACGCGCAAGGCGCCCATGGGACCATGCGCAGGAGCCGGGGCGCCGGCCAGCATGCGGTCCTGGCGCGCGCCGATCCAGCACAGCAGCGCAAACAGGCTCATGCCCAGGATCAGGTGGATGGTCACGATGACAGGCTGCAGCTTGAGCGTCACGGTCCAGGCCCCGAACGCACCCTGCACGCACACCGCCACGAACAGCAGCGTGGGCAGCAGCGGGTGGAAGGCTGCGCTGCGCGTCTTGCGCCACTGCACCAGGGCGGTGCCCAGCAGCGCCATGCACAGCACGCCCACGCCCATGGCCAGATAGCGATGGATCATTTCGATCCACGCCTTGACCACGGTAACCGGACCGGTCGGCATGGCAGCTTCGGCCGCCGCGATCTCGGCGTGGGCGATGAAGGGGTTAGCCGCGCCATAGCAGCCCGGCCAGTCCGGACAGCCCAGGCCCGAATCGGTCAGGCGCGTGAAAGCGCCGAACACGATCAGATCGAAGGTGAGAAAGGCGGTGAGCCAGACCAGCTTGCGGAATTTATTCGGGTCGGACGACATCCAGACCATTGCCAGCGGCAAGCTTGCAGCGAGCAGGCCCGTGACGGCCAGCCCGACCAGGGTGGAAGTCTGCATGCCTTAACCGATCGCCGAGGCCTTGAGCAGCTTGTTGATGTCCTTGCTCACCTTGGCCGGCGCGGCGTCCTTTGGAAAACGCATCATCAGGTTGCCGAGTGGGTCGATCAGGTAAAGATGGTCGCTCGGCGTGCCGCCCGCTTCCACCGGCAGCCAGGCGCCTACGGCGGCCGGATCGGCGCGCAGCATGCGGGTGCCGTCGATGACTTTCATGAGCATGGTGTCGAGCGGGCTGGCGTCGGTAATGAGCCAGACGCGCTCGATCCGCTCCATGCCCTTGCCCTGCATCAGGCGCAGCTGGCGCATTGCCACCAGCTGGTCCTTGCAGGCCTGCTGGCAGTCGCCTGGCGCGGCCTGCAGCATGACCCACTTGCCCTTGAAGGCCGCCAGCGAGGCCGGCTTGCCCTCGAGCGTCAGCGCCGGCGGGACCTTGCCTTCGTACACGCGCGGGTCGAGCAGCGTGCCGTAGTTGGTGCGGCCGCCGGGCTTGATGACGTAGTAGCTCAGGTAGGAAAAAATCAGCGGCGAAGCGCACACCAGAATGACGGCCAGCAGCTTCCAGCGGCCCTTGTTCTGTACGCTCATGGTATTAGTTTGGTCCACGTCGAAATCCTGTAATTACGAAAAATAAAAATGCCATCAGTGCCAGCGCATACCACTGGAAGGCGTAGCCGCGATGCTTGTCGACACCGAGCGCCGGCGCCGGCCAGTCGCGCACCAGCTCGTCATCCGGGGTGGCGGGCGCGGTTTGCTCGATAAAGAAGGGCTGCACCTTGAGCCCGGTGGCGGAGCCAAAGCCGGCCGGGTCTATATTTTGCAGCAAAGCCTGCGGTTTCACAGCGGCCGGGTCGCCCAGCTGCATCACGCGCGCCAGGCTGCCCTTGGCTACGCCGCTCACGATCACGGTGCCGGCCGGGGTCGATACCTCCGGGCGCAGCTCGTGGTCGCCCATCTGACGCGGCAGCCAGCCGCGCGCGACCAGCACGTGCATGTCGCTGCCAGCGATTTTGAATGGCATCACCAGGTAGTACCCGGTCTTGCCGCCGAGCGGACGATTATCGAGGAACATGGGAAAGCTGGCCACGAATTGTCCGGCCACGCTCACCTTGTGAAATTCGACCTTTTCCTTGGGCAAGGGCTGGGCGCCGACAATCACGGGCGCGGCGCTGGCGCGCGCGGCCAGCTTGTCCTGCAGCGCGATTTTGCCATCGGCGCGGCGGTCCTGCCATTGGCCTAGCGACACCCCGAGCGCCACCAGCAGCACGGTCGCCACAAAGGGAATTGCCCGGAACCGGAAGCCGATACGCATTACAATGAAGCCTTACCTAAATAGTCGAACAACATCATGAAAATCCTCGTGGCGCTCGCCTTCATCCTGATCATTGCGAGCCTGGGTTCGGCCCTGTTCTTCCTGATGCGCGACAAGGGCAAGAGCAACCGCACGGTGCATGCGCTGGCCATGCGCGTGGGCCTGTCGATCACCCTGTTCCTGCTGCTGCTGGCCGCCTACAAGATGGGCTGGATTCAGCCGACCGGGATTCGTTAATCTCATCAGCGCTAGCCACAGCGCGCCGCGAACCCAAAAAACAAGGACAGGCCACCACCTGGTGGGCTGTCCCCGATCTTATTATTATGCGGGAGGGCTTGCCCTCCCCTTTGCTTACAGCCAGTACACAACCACGTACAGACCGAGCCAGACCACGTCGACGAAGTGCCAGTACCAGGCCGCGCCTTCGAAGCCGAAGTGGTTTTCCGGGGTGAAGTGGCCCTTGAGCACACGGTACAGTACCACCGACAGCATGATCGCGCCCAAGGTCACGTGGAAGCCGTGGAAGCCGGTCAGCATGAAGAAGGTCGAACCGTAGATGCCCGAGGTCAGCTTCAAGTTCAGTTCGCTGTAAGCGTGCATGTATTCATACACCTGGAAGCCCATGAACACGGCGCCCAGCAGCACGGTGGCAGCCAGCCAGAACGCGGTCTTGGCACGGTGGCCGGCGCGCAGCGCGTGGTGCGAAATGGTCAGCGTCACGCCCGAGGTCAGCAGCAGTGCAGTGTTAATGGTTGGAATCGGGAACGGGCCCATGGTCTGGAACGCGTCGATGGTGCCGGCCGGGCTTGCGCCGCCCCATTGTGCTGCGTAGTCAGGCCAGATGACCTTGTGGTCCAGGTCGCCCAGCCATGGCAGCGAGATCGCGCGGGCATAGAACAGCGCGCCGAAAAATGCGCCGAAGAACATGACTTCCGAGAAGATGAACCAGCTCATCGACCAGCGATACGACAGGTCGATGCGGTGGTTGTACTGGCCCGACTCGGATTCGCCGATGGCGTCGCCGAACCAGAAGTACAGGACCAGGATCGTGGCCAGGATGCCGGCGATATTTACCGCAGGGCCCCAGGAAACGTTATTGACCCAGGCGGATGCGCCGATCATCGTCACCAGCAGGGAAATACCTGCCAGCATTGGCCACCTGGATGGACCCGGCACGAAATAATACGGTGCGGTGGCGTGTGGTGAACTCATCTTCATCTCCTAAAAACTATATGCGGTGATTTGTGTG
>JAZKGU010000020.1:0-96017 GCA_040385745.1 Pseudomonadota bacterium | reverse complement strand
AATACCGGCCTGTCACGTCGGGGGTCGCGGGTTCGAGTCCCGTCCGCTCCGCCAGTTAAGTAGTCGAAGAAAGGGCGAACGAGAGTTCGCCTTTTTTTTTAAGTGTTTTGTTTCCTCTTTCGAATTGGCAGACCATGTTTGAATTTATTCGTAATAACAAAAAATGGATGCAAGTCCTGCTGGCATTGCTGATCATTCCATCGTTCGTGCTCGTTGGCGTCGCCAGCCAGTACGGTAGCGGCGGTGCGGGCGGCGACGAAGTCGCCAACGTCGGCGGCACCAAGATTACGCAGCAGGAATGGGAGCAGGCGCAGCGCCAACAGATGGATCGCTATCGCGGCATCATGGGCGACAAGTTTGACCCGAAACAGTTCGAAACGCCGGAAGCCAAGCAGGCCATCCTGGACAATCTGATCGCCGAGCGCGCCCTGGCCGTCGAAATCGAAAAGAGCAAGATGTCGGTCGGCGACGCCGCACTGGCCAAGAGCATTGCCGCCATCCAGGCCTTCCGCAAGCCGGACGGCACCTTCGACAAAGAGCAGTACAAAGCGCTGCTGGCCTCGCAGGGCATGAGCCCGGCCATGTTCGAAGCGCGCATGCGCGTCGACCTGGCGCAAAAGCAGCTGGCCGACGGCATCCAGGGTTCGTCCTTCATGCCGCGCACTGTCAGCTCGCGCCTGTCGGACCTGAGCGATCAGGAACGCATGGTGCAGGAAATCGTCTTCCCGTCGGCCCAGTACCTGCCGCAAGTCCAGGTGAGCGATGCCATGGTCAAGGCCTACTACGACAAGAACGCGACCCTGTTCCAGGTGCCGGAACAGCTCAAGGTCGAGTACGTCGTGCTCGATGCCGCCGCGGTGGAAAGCCAGGTTGCAGTAACCGATGCCGAAGTAGCCGACTACTACAGCAAAAATCAGAAGTCCTTCACCACGCCCGAGCAGCGCAATGCTTCGCACATCCTGATCACCACCAAAAAGGACATGAGCGCCGCCGACAAGGCTGCCGCCAAAGCCAAAGCCGCAGCGGTGCTGGCCGAAGTGCGTGCCGCACCGGCCAATTTTGCCGCCATCGCCAAGGCCCAATCGCAAGACCCGTCGTCGGCCGAACTCGGCGGCGACCTGGGTCTGATCGAAAAGGATGCCCTGCCAAAGCCGGTGGAAGACACCGTGTATAAACTCAAGCAGGGCGAGATCAGCGATCTGGTCGAATCGGACTTCGGTTTCCATATCGTGACCGTGACCCGGGTTGCCGCGGCGTCGGTCAAGCCGCTGGAAGAAGCCAAGGCGCAGATCACCGCTGAACTGAAGAAATCGCGCATGTCGAAGAAGTATTCGGAGATGGCGGCCGTGTTCAACGACATGGTCTACGATCAGTCCGACAGCCTCAAGCCAGCGGCCGACAAGCTGGGCTTGAAAATCCAGGCTGTCGACAATTTGTCGCGTTCGCCTTCGCCGGCGCTGGGCGATGCCCCGGTCAATAATGCCAAGTTCCTCAAGGCGATTTTTGCTGACGATGCCTTGAAAAACAAGCGCAACACCGAGGCCATCGAAGTGGCGCCAAGTACCCTGGTCTCAGGCCGTGTGGTGGAATACAAGCCGGCCGCCAAGCGCGCCCTGGCTGAAGTGGCCGAGGTCATCAAGCTGCGCGTGGCGCAGGAAGAAGCAGGCAAACTGGCCAAAAAAGCCGGCGAAGCCAAGCTGGCCGCAGCCAAGGCATCGGGCGACCTGAGCGGTTTTGGTCCGGTCAAGGTGGTGACGCGCTCCAAACAGCCCGAGATTCACCCGGCCGCTGCGATGGACGTGCTCAAGGCCGACACCACCAAGTTGCCAGCCTATGTGGGCGTCGATATTCCCGGTACCGGCTACGGCGTGTATCTGATCAGTAAAGTAGCGCAGCCAGCCCAGCTCGACGTGGCGCGCCGCGCGGCGGAAGCCGAGCAGATCGATGCGGCTGCCGGCTCGCTCGAGAACCATACCTTCCTGCAAGCTGTGAAAGTCAAACACAAGGCCAAGGTACTGGTGAAAACAGCCGATGTAGCCGCAACCGACACCAAGTAAGCCAGTAGTGCAGCAGTACAAGACCGGCACTGATGGTGCCGGTTTTTTTTCGACCACGCCCAGGCGTTGACTTTATTTATTTGCTACAAGGAATTGCCATGCGTGGCCTGATCTCATGCCTCTCGCTCGCCGTACTCGCCGGCTGCGCCAATTTGCCGACCCACAAGAGCTTTAACGGACCGGACCTGACGCCTAGCCAGACCGCACGCATTTCTGGTTTTGCGCAGAGCAAATTCGACCTGGGTTCGGCGACCAAGCACGTGGTCCTGATCACTTGCGTGGATGGCGTATCGACCGAACAGTCGCCCACCCTGGCCAAGCACAACTTCCCGCAGGATGCCTTGCTGCTGCCGGGACGGCACTACGTGGCATTCATGACGGCGCATGACAACAAGTACGCCTCGGCCGCCTTCTGGTTCGATGCGGAGGCAGGGCGCCACTACAGCATCCAGCGCAAGCCGGAAGGCAAGGAGATGGTGTTCTGGATCGAGGACGACAAAACCCGGCGCAGGGTGGGCGGCAGGATCGGCACTGAGACCAATCCGGCGCCCTACAACAAGAATTGTTCACTGCACTTGTATCAGGCGCCTGAGTAAAGGGGCGTCCCGTCCGGCGCCGCCCTAGTGCGCCAGCACGCGGTTCTTGCCGCTTTGTTTGGCGGCGTACATGCGGGCATCGGCCTGGCTGATCAGGTCATCCAGACTGGGCAGGACAGCATTCCCTTCGTGGAAGACCACGCCAATGCTGGCGCCAACGACGACAGGTCCGCCGTCGAGCAAGATGGGGCGTCTGATTTCGGCCAGAATCTTGTGGGCCACCAAAGTAGCCTGTTCGATCGTGCCATGCACATCCTCCAGTACCACCATGAATTCGTCGCCGCCAAGTCGGGCGACGGTATCGGTATTGCGCACTGCGGCGGACATGCGCGCGGCCACCTCGATCAGCAGGACATCGCCTGCGTGATGTCCCAAGGTATCGTTGACGCGCTTGAACCCGTCCAGATCGATAAACATGAGCGCAAGCGAATGCAGGCTGCGCTGGCTTCGATCCAGCGCCAGGCGCAGCCGGTTCATGAACAGATTGCGGTTGGCCAGGCCGGTAAGCGAATCGTACTGTGCCATCTGTTCGAGCTGGCGCTGCATCTGCTGGCGTTCCGTGATGTCGCGCATGGCGCCGACAAAGCAGCGCTCGTCGCCGACGCGCACAGCCGTAATTGTCAGCTCGAGCGGAAACCGGCTGTGGTCCTTGCGCAGCCCCTGCAGCTGCAAGTTGGTCACCCCGATCAGATCGGGTGAGTCGCCTGCGGCCGCGTGCGCCAGGCTTTCCCCATAACTCTGCCGCAATTCTTCCGGTACCAGAACTGCAACGCTACAGTCGGTCAGCTCATGGGCTTCGTAGGAAAAAATGCTGCATGCTGCCGGGTTAATTGATCGAATCCAGCCCCGGCTGTCCACAGTCATGATGCCTTCGCCAACCGCCTGCATCAGGTTGCGCGTCTCGGCCGCGGCGCGCTCGGCGTCCAGTTCGGACTGGTGCATCCGGGTGACCAGCGGATCCATTTGCGAATACAGCGCAAGTCCCCCCAGAACCGAGACGAACAGGATTACAGGCGCGCCGAATTCGAGCGCCCGCCGAATCACGCCATAGGCTTGGACGGTGTCTTGCTTGGCAACGAAACCGAAGCGATCGGAAACCGGGCCATAGGCCGCCACCACGCTCTGGTTGCGATAGTCGAGGGTGTAGATGATCCCGCTCTTGCCTGACAGCGCGTACTCCATCGGCAAGCGCCGCTCGCCGGGGCGATTGCGCAGATCGACCCGAAAGACCCCTGCATTTTTCCCATTCGGCAAGCACACCAGGGCGCCGTCACCGTGCACGCATGCAGCCAGTTCGGCCGTGTCGCCCAGCCGGGTCACGTCGAACAACGTGCGGTTGAAAGCACTGACTGCGCGGTCAAGACGCAAGTAGCCCACCGTCTGTCCACCTTTTAGTATCGGTTGGCGCGCCCTGAGCATGGGCATGCCATTCCAGACCAGCTCGGTGCCGGCCTGGTCGATCGGAGACTGAAACTGTACTGGCGCCACGTAACCGCCTATCTCGTGCAGCACGCGCCGCCGGCTGTCCTCGATCGCCACTTGCGCGTAGCCTTCGTCCAGCAAACGCTGGGCCACAGCGCTGAAAGCCGGTCCCGGCGACCGTGCGCTCAGTACTGGGGCGGCCAGGGCGCCGGCGTCGACCAGGCGCATGGCCGTGTGCGCTTGCTGTGCTATCTCCTGGGTCAGGTTGACCAGCAGGGCACGGCGGCTCTGCAGCACCGCCTCGAGCTGGCCTTCGATCGCCTTCTCGAGCGACTTTTGCATCAGGACGATACCGGTCAAGCCGACGGTAGTAGTGACCATGATGAGAATTGCCGTGCCGAGCAGGCGCACCTTGGTCGCTTCAGTAAAAAAACGCGCCCCGCTGAACCAGTCGCTCCTGGACCAGCCCATCCAGATTCCGAGCGCCGACGCAATCATGCCGGAGGCTGTGTGCACTGCCATCCGAGCCGAGCGCGACCAGCCAAACAGAAGGTCCGGCGCCAGCAGATAGCCGACCAGCCCGGTCAGACCAATGGTCAACAGGCAGAATGTCAAAATGACGATGCTGTAGGCTGCGGCGCGGGTGTCGACCTTGTAAAGCCGAACATTGATGGCGCCGATCAGCATGAATCCAAGTGCAGTATTGGGCGCCATTCGACCTGGCCTGGTATTGCCGTAGTCGTACCATTGATGCGTCCAGGCCATGTCGATGCCGAGGCTGAGGTCGAAGATATGCTCGGCGAAAGTCAGACCGCACAGGCAGATCAGAAACACACCGATGCTGGCGCGCACCACGCGAACGTTTCGGCCTGTTACCAGCAGGGTCACACCCGTCAACGCAAAACCGAGCCCGGTATTGAACACCATCGGCACCAGGCCATGCACGATCTCGACCATGGCTGGCACATGCAGGAGCCAGCCAAAGATCGTCGCGCTTCCCATCAAGAGCAGTGCCGCGCCAACCAACAAGGCTGCGGTTCCAGACTGGTCGATACCAAGTTTCATCATCAATGATTACCAAAAATTGCTGTAACGACACATCATGTCGATGCGACTGTATCAGACAATTCTCGGTAAGCAATGAAACTGTGGCCTATGTGGCACACACTGCCGAATCGCTTTACGAAAGATGCAAGCGGCGTGCTAATTGGAGGAAGTCGTCCGGTCGGATATCGTCCAATTCGACAGGCTGGGCGGCCCCGAACTGCACAAAATTGCGGTCAATCGAGCGCAGGTAAGCCGGGTCGTAATGGTCCACCAGCAGTTCGTCGACCAGTTGCGCCATCGCACCGCAATTGGCCATGCCGTGCCAGGCATCGATCTTTTCGCGCCCGTGCAGCTTTACCAGGCAGTCGAGCTGCGCATTGAGAGTTGCGGGGCTGTCGGTGAAGTGCGTGTAGTCCTCCATCAGCAGGCGTACCCGGTTCGGACGCGAGAGATTCAGCGAAATGCAGGCCGACTGGCGCATCTTGTCCATCACCGCATCCGGCACGCGCAAGTTACCGACCTTTTTGCTCTCGGACTCGACGAACACCGGCCGCGCCGGATCCATATTGCGCAGCGTCTGCCAGATCAGCGTTTCGAACATTTTTTGCGAGGGCTGCGGGGCATCGGGCAAATGGCCCAGCACCGAACCGCGATGGGCCGCCAGTTTTTCAAGGTCCAGCACCTGTGCGCCAATCGAATCGAGCACTTCGAGCAGGCGGCTCTTGCCGCTGCCTGTGGTGCCGCACACCACCTTGAAGTCGACCCGGGGCGGTTCGGCCAGATCGGCGCTTACGTGGGCACGGTAGGCCTTGTAGCCGCCGTCGAGCTGGATCGCCGGCCAGCCGATGCGCGCCAGGATGTGCGCCAGCGAGCCGCTGCGGTTGCCACCGCGCCAGCAATACACCAGCGGTTTCCAGTCCTTCGGCTTGTCTAGCCACAGCTGTTCGACGTGGTTGGCGATATTGCGCGCCACCAGCGCCGCACCGACTTTTTTGGCTTCGAAGGCGTTGACTTGCTTGTACATGGTGCCAACGCGGATACGCTCCTCGTCATTGAGCACGGGGCAGTTGATCGCGCCAGGAATATGGTCGAGCGCGTACTCGGACTCGCTGCGCGCGTCGATGATGCAGTCAAATTGCTCGAGCTGTGGCAGCACATGCCTGAAATTGAGCAGCGCCGGGTACTTCATTTGGCTTTCACCAGCGCGAGGAAAACAGGCCAGATATTGGACAGGATAATCGGATGGGCTTCCGCGTTCGGATGCAGGCGGTCGGCCTGGAACAGGCGCGGCTTGTCGGCTACGCCCTCGAGCATGAAGGGCACCAGCGGCGCCTTGAAGGTTTTGGACAGATTGGTGTACATACCGAAGAAGCGCTCGGTGTATTCACGCCCGTAATTGGGTGGCATGCGCATGCCCACCAGCAGCACGCGCGCCTTGTTTTTGTGTGACATTTCGATCATCGAACGCAGGTTTGCCTCGGCCGCGCTGACAGGCTGGCCACGCAAGCCGTCGTTGGCGCCCAGTTCGATCACCACCACATCGGGCTTATGCAGCTGCAGCAGCTGCGGCAGGCGCGTGCGCCCGCCCGCGGTGGTCTCGCCGCTGATGCTCGCGTTGACCATCTTGACATCGATTTTTTCAGCTTTGAGTTTGCTTTCGGCCAGCGAAACCCAGCCCTGGCCGCGGGTTAAACCGTACTCGGCAGACAGGCTGTCTCCGAGCACGAGCACAGTTTTTGGTGCAGAATAGGCGCTCGCTGATGCAGTGAGCATCACCAGGCCGCAAAGGGTCCATTTTTTGAGATTACCAAGCATGCGTGACATTCCTGAAGCTTCCATTAGTGGCGTTGCAAATTCGGTCGGTGCGCCGGCCGCGATCGAAGTGATCGACCTGTCCAAGCGCGTAGCGGATGCCAGCGGCGAGCTGACCATTCTCCACAGCGTGGATTTTACAGTGCAACCGGCCGAGACGCTCGCCATTGTCGGCGCGTCCGGTTCGGGCAAGTCGACCCTGCTTGGTTTGCTGGCCGGCCTGGACAATCCGTCAAGCGGCAAGGTGATTTTGGGCGGGGACGATATTTTCGCGCTCGATGAAGACGGCCGCGCCATGCTGCGCAAGGCCAAGCTCGGTTTCGTGTTCCAGTCCTTCCAGCTGCTGTCGCACCTGAACGCGCTCGAAAACGTGATGCTGCCGATGGAACTGCGCGGCGACGATAATGCCAGGTCCAAGGCCGAAGCCATGCTGGGCCGGGTCGGGCTGTCGAGCCGCCTCAAGCATTACCCCAAGTATCTCTCCGGCGGCGAGCAGCAGCGCGTGGCGCTGGCGCGCGCCTTTGTGACTGAGCCGCCGCTGCTGTTTGCCGACGAGCCTACCGGCAGCCTCGATGCCGCCACCGGCGAGGCAGTCATCCAGCTCATGTTCGAACTCAATCGCGAACGTGGCTCCACCCTGGTTTTGGTGACCCACGATCCCTCGATTGCGGCGCGCTGCGGGCGCACCATCACCATCGCCGCTGGCCGTATCGTGCCGCCTGCGCAGCTCAATGTTCGCGCGCCACTAGCCGGTTGAGCACAGCGCGTGCAGCGAGCGGCAATTCGCCCGCTGTCATGCCGATAGGTCCGCAGCCATGCTCGACCAGCAAGTCGGCGGCCGCGCCATGGATGTACACCGATCCCAGTGCCGCCTGCCAGGCCGGCCAGCCCTGTGCCAGCAGGCTGGCGCACAGTCCGGCCAGCACATCGCCGGAGCCCCCTGTGGCCAGTCCCGGATTGCCGCTCGTGTTGATCACGGCCAGTCCATCCGGGTCCGCAATCACCGTTCCTGAACCTTTGAGCACCACGATGGCCTGATAGCGCGCCGCCAGCTCGCGCGCAGCTGAGAGGCGGTCGCCCTGAACCACATTGCTGGTAACGCCGAGCAGGCGCGCTGCTTCGAGCGGATGCGGCGTCATGACCACCGGCGCGCTGCGCGCTGTCAGGCGTTCGAGCAGGTCGGGACTGGCGCCCAACAGGTTGAGCGCATCGGCGTCGAGCACCAGCGGCGCAGGGCCGTCCAGCGCCTTTTGCAGGGCGCGCATGGCGCCGGCCGAGTCGCCCATGCCAGGGCCGACCACCAGCGTGCTGGCGGACGCCTTGAAGCTGGCTGCCTCGCGAAACATGATTTCAGGGTGGACGCTGTCGAACGCGGCGCCCGGGTCAATGGCGGCCACGAACACGCGGCCGGCGCCGCCGAACAAGGCAGCGCGGGCCGCCAGCACCGCGGCGCCAGCCATGCCCTGCGCCCCGCCCACCACCGCCACGTCGCCGAAACTGCCCTTGTGCGAGTTATGTGCGCGCGGCGTCAGGCAGGCCGCGAACATGGCTACTTCGATCAGGCGCGTGGTCGGATGCGGCAGCATGGCCGGGTCGATCCCCAGCGAAGCTACCACCACCTCGCCGGCATGGTCGCGGCCCGCGAAAGTATGCAGGCCTGGCTTGTCGCCGATGAAGGTAATGGTGCGGGTGGCGCGGATCACAACGGGATCCGGGCCGACCAGGGCGCCGCTGTCGGCATCCAGCCCGCTCGGGATGTCCAGCGCCAGAACAGGGCAGGAGAGGGCGTTGACTGCTTCGGCCAGTTCGCGCGCCTGGCCGGCCATGGCGCGCGCCAGTCCGATGCCGAACAGGCCGTCGATGATGAGCGACCAGTCGCGTGCCGGCGGCAGAGCGTCGGCAAAGCTGGCCTTGCTGGCGCGCGCGCGCTCGAGCGCATGCGCAGTCTCGGCTGAAGCTGCGGCGCCGGCCAGGTGAATGATGGTGACGTCGACGCCGTCGTTGGCGAGGTTGGCGCCCGCTTCCAGCGCATCGCCGCCGTTATTGCCGGGACCCGCCAGCACCAGCACGGCACCGCCGCGCATCATGTCGCGCGCCACCTCGGCAGCGGCCAGACCGGCGCGCTGCATGAGCGATCCTGGCGGCAAGGTGGCGGCAGCGGCATGCTCGATGCTGCGAATTTCGGCAACGCTGTAGAGTGGTTTCATGGCGTCCTTTGCTGTAGCGTCAATATTGTGTCGAATTCATTATATTCGCGATAAAATTTTGCCGCGCCCGCACTACAATACCGGACACTTTCACGCTTGGGGATGACATGGACTGGCAATTCTGGATCGATCGCGGCGGGACCTTTACCGATATCGTCGCGCGCAGTCCCGATGGCGCGCTGTCGACCCACAAGCTGCTGTCCGAAAACCCGGAACAGTACCCCGATGCGGCCGTCGCCGGCATCCGCCACCTGCTCGGCCTTGCCGAGGCCGATCCGATTCCCGTGGACGCCATCGAGGCTGTCAAAATGGGCACCACAGTGGCCACCAACGCGCTGCTCGAGCGCAAGGGCGAGCCCACGGTGCTAGCCATTACGCGCGGCTTTCGCGACGCGCTGCGCATCGCCTACCAGAACCGTCCGCGCCTGTTCGACCGCCACATCGTGCTGCCCGAACTGCTCTACACGCGGGTCATCGAGATCAATGAACGGGTGGGCGCGCACGGCGAGGTGCTACTTGCGCTCGATGAAACTGCCACCCGCGCGGCCTTGCAAACTGCATTCGAGCAGGGCCTGCGTTCGCTGGCTATCGTGTTCATGCATGGCTATCGCTTCACCGAACACGAGGCAGCAACGGCGCGCATTGCACGCGCCATTGGCTTTACCCAGATTTCGGTCTCGCACCAGGTCAGCCCCATGATGAAGCTGGTGGCGCGCGGCGACACCACCGTGGTCGACGCCTATCTGTCGCCGATCCTGCGTCGCTATGTGGACCAGGTGGCCGGCCAGATGCCGAACGTGAACCTGCAGTTCATGCAATCCAATGGCGGCCTGACCAACGCCCGCACCTTCCAGGGCAAGGACAGCATTCTCTCCGGCCCTGCGGGCGGCATCGTGGGCATGGTGCGCGCCAGCCAGCTGGCTGGCTTTGACCGCGTCATCGGTTTCGACATGGGAGGGACCTCGACCGACGTGTCGCATTTCTCGGGAGAGTTCGAGCGCGTGTTTGAAACCCAGGTCGCCGGGGTGCGCATGCGCGCGCCGATGATGAGCATTCACACCGTCGCGGCAGGTGGCGGCTCGATCCTGCATTTCGACGGCAGCCGCTATCGTGTGGGCCCGGACAGTGCCGGCGCCAATCCCGGCCCGGCCAGCTATCGGCGCGGCGGACCGCTCGCTGTCACCGATTGCAACGTCATGCTGGGTAAAATTCAGCCGGCGTATTTTCCCAAGGTGTTTGGGCCGGATGCCCGCCAGGGGCTCGATCCGGATGCTGTGCGCGCTGCGTTCGACGCCATGGCGCAGCAGATCGGCGCCGCCACCGGCGTCACACCCGCGCCCGAACAAGTGGCCGAAGGATTCATCCAGATCGCCGTGGGTAATATGGCCAATGCAATCAAGCAGATCTCGGTGCAGCGCGGCCATGACGTGACCGAATATGCCCTCACCAGTTTCGGCGGGGCAGGCGGCCAGCATGCCTGCCTGGTGGCCGATGCACTGGGCATGAAGACCGTGTTCGTCCATTCGCTTGCGGGGGTGATGTCAGCCTACGGCATGGGCCTGGCCGACCAGAGCGCCATGCGCGAAGCGGCGGTGGAGCTGAAGCTTGCCGAGATGGGGCAGGACCAGCTGGCGCAGCGTCTTGAGGCACTGGGCGCGCTGGTTGTTGCCGAGCTGGCCGGACAGGGCGTGGCTGCCGCGCGCATTCGGGTGGTGCGCCGCGTGCACCTGCGCTACGAAGGGACCGATTCGGCCATCATCGTGCTGTTCGACCAGGCAGCTGCCATGCAGGCCCAGTTCGACAGCGCCTACAGGAAGCGCTTTTCCTTCCTTATGCCGGGCAAGGCACTGATCGTGGAAGCTGTGTCGGTAGAAGCCATAGGCGCATCCGACGCACCCGCCGAAAGCGTGGCTCCTGCGGCGCTGCGCGAAGGCGGTCTGCGCCCCGACGAAACCGTGTGCATGTTCGGCGCCGACCGCTGGCACGAGACCGGCCTGTACCGGCGCGCCGGCATGCGCATCGGCGATCTGATCGCGGGGCCGGCCATCATCGCCGAAGACAATGCCACCACGGTGGTGGAGCCGGGCTGGCAGGCCGTCGTTACGCCGCACAACCACCTGGTGCTCACGCGGGTCCAGGCCATGCCCGAGCGGCGCGCTATCGGCACCACGGCTGATCCGGTGATGCTCGAAATTTTCAATAATCTGTTCATGTCGATCGCCGAACAGATGGGCCTGCGCCTGCAAAACACTGCCTACTCGGTCAACATCAAGGAACGGCTCGACTTCAGCTGCGCGCTGTTCGACGCGGCCGGTAACTTGATCGCGAACGCGCCCCACATGCCGGTGCACCTTGGCTCCATGGGCGAGAGCATCAAGACCGTTATGCAACGCAACGCGGGCATGATGCGGCGCGGTGACGTGTTCATGCTCAACGATCCCTACAACGGCGGCACCCACCTGCCAGATGTTACCGTGATCACGCCGGTGTTCGACGAGGCTGGCCGCAGCATCCTGTTCTACGTAGGCTCGCGCGGCCACCATGCCGATATCGGCGGCACAACGCCGGGCTCGATGCCGCCAGATTCGACGGTGATCGAACAGGAAGGGGTGCTGATCGATAACTTCAAGCTGGTCGATGGCGCCGACGGCGTGCTGCGCGACGCAGAAGCGCGCGCCTTGCTGGGCGGAGCGCGCTACCCGGCGCGCAATCCGGACCAGAACATGGCAGACCTGCGCGCCCAGATCGCCGCCAATCAGAAGGGTGTCGACGAGCTACGCAAAATGGTGGCCCACTTTGGCCTCGATGTAGTCCAGGCCTACATGGGCCACGTACAGGACAATGCCGAGGAATCGGTACGGCGCGTGATCACGGCCCTCAAGGACGGCGCGTTTACCGTCAAGCTCGACAACGGCGCCCAGATCCAGGTGGCGATCCGGGTCAACCAGACCGAGCGCAGCGCCGAAATCGACTTCAGCGGCACTTCGGCGCAGCTGCCCAATAACTTCAACGCACCCTCGGCGGTGTGCATGGCAGCGGTGCTGTACGTGTTCCGCACCCTGGTCAACGACGAGATCCCGCTGAACGCCGGTTGCCTAAAGCCTTTGCATGTCATCATCCCGCCCGGCTCGATGCTCAATCCGCATTACCCTGCGTCCGTGGTTTCGGGCAATGTCGAGACTTCGACCTGCATCACCAACGCGCTCTACGGCGCCCTGGGCGTGATGGCGGCATCGCAGGGCACGATGAACAACTTTACGTTCGGCAATGCTCGCTACCAGTACTACGAGACCATTTCTGGCGGCTCTGGCGCTGGGCCGGGCTTTAACGGCACCAGCGTAGTCCAGACCAATATGACCAATTCGCGCCTGACCGACCCCGAAATTCTTGAATTTCGTTTCCCGGTACGCCTGGAGTCCTATGAAATTCGACACAACTCGGGTGGAAAAGGGCGCTGGCACGGCGGCCATGGCGGCATTCGCAAGGTGCGTTTCCTGGAGCCCATGACGGCGGCGATTCTTTCGAACAACCGCATTCACGCTCCATTTGGCATGGCGGGCGGCGCTCCCGGCGCTACCGGCGTCAATACGGTGCTGCGCGCAGACGGCACAATGGAACAGATCGGGCACATCGGCAAGACCGACATGGCCGCCGGTGACATTTTCATGATCGAAACGCCGGGCGGGGGCGGCTATGGCAAGGCTGAGGAATAGCTCAGCCGTGCACGTAATTTCCGCGGAAGTCGCTACACTTTGTATTAATTGAACTATTTCTGGATTTATTTTGGACGAACACGAACAGCGCGGGCATCAGAAGACCGAACTGAGTTTGGGCGAAGGCCCGGACGTTGCGCACGACACTACGCCGCAAAGCTTGCCTGAGCTTCAGGTCGAGGATGATGCAATGCCTTCATGGCTGCAGGAACAAGAGCAGTCCTCATGGCTGGGGCAGCACGCCAGGCCCGTGCTCGCCTGGGCCGGCGTGGCTGTGCTGGCCGGCGTTGCCGTGTTCGGTTTTGCCTGGCTGCGGGATGAACAAAAATCGGTCGATACCCTGGACCTTGTCGCTCAGAGTAGCCGCTCGGCGCCCGCTGCGGTCACTGCCGATCCCGCGCCCGTCGCCAAGCCTGAGACAGTGCCGTTGGCACCTGCTCCAGTGGCCAGCCAAGGACCGACCGATGTGCCGCCACTGGTCACGCTGCCGCCCGAGGAAGTCAAGAAGAGCGCAGTACCGCCCCTGGTAACCGTGCCCAAGGAAGAAGTGGCCAGGCCGGCCCCACCGGTCGTCGCCCGTCCGGCGCCTGATAAGCCGGTCGCTGCGAGGAGTGCGCCAGCCAAGCCTGCGATTGCTGCGCCAAGGGCAAAGCTTGCCAAAGCGCCCGAAAAAGCCGTGATCAAGCCGGCGCTCAAAGCGCCTCCAAAAGCGTTTGTGAAAGCAGCGCCGAAAACGCCTGTGAACAAGCTCGCGAAAGTCACCGTCAAGACTCCTGCGAAAGCGGTGACGAAACCCGTCGCGGCCAAAAAAGCGCCGATCGTCAAATCTGTAATTAAAAAACCTGCTGCTGTTAAACCTGCAAAGCCGGCGGCCAAGGTAGTGCGCAAGCCAGTAGCGCCTGGCGCGAAGGCGCCGATCAAGACAGTCGCCGTTGCACCGAAAGCCAGACCGGCTAATGCTCCCGTGCAGCGCGAAGCGGCTGCTTCGAAAAAGTGCGGTCCCGGCGACCTGGCGCGCGACTGCTAGCAGCGGGCGCGGCCCGTCACACCATATTCTCAGGGCGCCACAGCCCACGCGCGCTGCAGCAGTGCGCCTGAAACTCATCACTTCCCAAGATACGCCAAGCTCCATGCTGCTGTCGATGGTGCAACGCGGTATAATGTCGGCCTAAAGGATTCCAGCCTCGCTAGCATCAAGTGCCTCTATCGACCTTTAACCCGCAGCCACGCTGCATCAACCACATTCCAATCATGTTGATTCTGCCGGGTTCCAATGCCCTGTCCGCATTTCGTAGCCAACGTCTCCTGAACCAGTTGCAAGCCGTCGCCCCCGCGATCACCGGCGTGCAGGCGCGTTTCTATCATTTCATCGATACCAGCGCCGAGCTGTCGGTAGAGGACAGCAACCGCCTTGGCGCGATGCTGACCTACGGCGAACCTGCCGCCGCCAGAGCGAGCGAAGGCGCAGTGGAAGAGTTTTTCATTATTCCTCGTCTGGGTACGATTTCGCCGTGGGCATCGAAAGCTACCGACATTGCGCACAACTGTGGCATGGAGCAGGTCCACCGCATCGAGCGCGGCGTGGCATACACCGTGAGCCTCAAGGGCGGCATCCTGGGCACGGGCCTGGGTGCGACCCGGCACCTGACCGAGCTTGAGACGGATGCCGTGGCGGCCCTGCTGCACGACCGCATGACTGAAACCGTACTGCGCAAGGCCGACGATGCGGTGCACCTGTTCCGCACCCTCGAGGCCAAAGAGTTCGAGTCGATCGACGTGCTCGGCGCCGGCAAGCACGCGCTGGAAAAGGCCAACACCGACTTGGGTCTGGCCATGTCAGATGACGAAATCGACTACCTGCACGACGCTTTCACCAAGGCCCAGCGCAATCCCACCGACGTGGAACTGATGATGTTCGCGCAGGCGAACAGCGAGCATTGCCGCCACAAGATCTTCAACGCCGACTGGATCATCGACGGCGCGGCGCAGGACAAGTCGCTGTTCCAGATGATCAAGAACACGCACCAGCTGCAGCCCAAGGGAACCATCGTCGCCTACAGCGACAATTCGTCGATCATGGAAGGCGCCACCGTGATGCGCTTCTATCCGCGCGGCGGGCAGCACGAGTACGCGCCGTCGACCGAGCTGACGCACACGCTCATGAAGGTCGAAACGCACAATCACCCGACCGCGATTTCGCCGTTCCCAGGCGCCTCCACCGGCGCGGGCGGCGAGATCCGGGATGAGGGCGCGACCGGGCGTGGCGCCAAGCCCAAGGCAGGCCTGACCGGCTTCACGGTTTCCAATCTGATGATTCCGGACGCCGTGCGGCCATGGGAAAACGCAGCAAGCGTCACCGCGCCCCTGCAGGGCCGCGCCGATACCGCGCCAGCCTACGGCAAGCCGGACCGCATTGCGTCGCCTTTGCAGATCATGATCGACGGGCCGCTCGGCGGCGCGGCATTCAGCAACGAATTCGGGCGGCCGGTCCTCGGTGGCTACTTCCGCACCTACGAGCAAAATGTGGGTCGCCTGATCGCTGGCGGTATCGATACCGTGTATGGCTACCACAAGCCGATCATGATCGCCGGCGGCATCGGCAACATCGCTGGTCAGCACACCCATAAGAACGATATCCCGGTTGGCAGCCTGCTGGTGCAGCTGGGCGGTCCTGGCATGCGCATCGGCATGGGCGGCAGTGCGGCGTCGTCGATGGCCACCGGTACCAATACTGCAGACCTGGACTTCGACTCGGTCCAGCGCGGCAATCCGGAAATGGAGCGGCGCGCGCAAGAAGTCATCAACGCCTGCTGGCAAATGGGCGCCGACAATCCGATCATCTCGATCCACGATGTGGGCGCGGGCGGCTTGTCCAACGCCTTCCCTGAAATCACCAACGACGCCAAGCGCGGCGCCATTTTCGATCTGCGCAAGGTACCGCTCGAAGAGAGCGGCATGGCGCCCAAGGAAATCTGGAGCAACGAGTCGCAGGAACGCTACGTGCTCGCCATCGCCCCCGAGAGCCTTGAGCTGTTTTCCGCCATGTGTGCGCGCGAGCGCTGCCCGTTTGCGGCTGTGGGCGTAGCCACCGAGGAGCGTCAGCTCAAGCTGGTCGATCCGCAGCAGGGCAATGCGCCGGTCGACATGCCAATGGATGTCCTGCTCGGCAAGCCGCCCAAAATGCTGCGCGATGCGCACCATGTGCATAACGAATTCCCGGCCATCGACCTGACCGGCATGGACCTGGCCGACGTCGCCCGGCGCGTGCTGCTGCTCCCGACTGTGGCCGACAAATCCTTCCTGATCACCATTGGCGACCGAAGTGTCGGCGGCATGACCGTGCGCGACCAGATGGTCGGCCCGTGGCAGGTCCCCGTGGCCGATTGCGCCGTGACGGCCATGAGCTACGAAGGCTACCTGGGCGAAGCCATGGCCATGGGCGAACGCACGCCCCTGGCGACCATCAACGCCGCGGCATCCGGCCGCATGGCGGTGGGCGAGGCGATCACCAATATCGCAGCCGCCCCGATCAAGGACATTTCGGACATCAAGCTGTCAGCCAACTGGATGGCAGCCTGTGGCCAGCCCGGCCAGGACGCCGCCCTGTTCGATACCGTCAAGGCAGTCGGCATGGAACTGTGCCCGGCGCTGGGCATCAGTATCCCGGTCGGCAAGGATTCGCTGTCGATGCGCACCACCTGGAACGAAGGCGCACCAAAGGCGGTCACCTCGCCGGTATCGCTGATCGTGTCCTCGTTCGCGCCGGTGTACGACGTGCGCCGTTCGCTCACGCCGCAAATTCGCCTGGACGCCGGCGACAGCGTCACCATCCTGATCGACCTTGGACGCGGCAAGAACCGCCTTGGCGCCTCGGCGCTGTCGCTGGTGACCCAGCAGCTGGGCAATGAAGTGCCGGACGTGGACAGCGCCGACGACCTGAAGGCATTCTTCGCCGCGATCCAGCAGCTTAACGAAGACGGCAAACTGCTCGCCTACCACGACCGCTCCGATGGCGGCCTGTTCGCCACCTTGTGCGAAATGGCATTTGCGGGGCGCAGCGGCCTGTCGGTCAACCTCGACATCCTGACTCTGGAAGGCGAGCATGCAGCCGACTGGGGCGACGCCAAGAACTGGACCGGCCAGGTGGCCGAGCGCCGCAATGAACTGACTTTGCGGGCCCTGTTCAACGAAGAGCTGGGCGCCGTCATCCAGGTGCGCGAGAGCGACAAGAGCGCGGTCATGAACGTACTGCGCGCGCATCAGCTGGGCGCATGCAGCCACATCATCGGCAAGCCGAACACCCGCGGCGTAATCGAATTCACGCGCGATGCCAAGGTCATCTACAGCGAGCAGCGCAGTGAACTGCACCGCCTGTGGAGCGAGACCAGCTGGCGCATAGCACGCCTGCGCGACAATCCTGCCTGCGCCGACGCCGAGTACGACCGCCTGCTCGACCAGCTCGATCCGGGCATCACGCCCAAGCTCACGTTCGATCCAAGCGAAAACGTGGCCGCGCCATTCCTGGCCACCGGCGTGCGCCCGCGCGTGGCGATCCTGCGCGAGCAGGGCGTCAATTCGCACATCGAAACCGCCTGGGTGATGCACCAGGCCGGTTTTGCCGCCGTCGACGTGCACATGAGCGACCTGATCGCCGGGCGCGCCAAACTCGACGACTTTGCCGGCGTGATTGCCGTCGGCGGTTTTTCTTACGGCGACGTGCTGGGCGCCGGCGAAGGCTGGGCCAAGACGATTCTGTTCAACGACAAGCTGTCCGACCAGTTCGCGCGCTTCTTTGCCCGGACGGATACTTTCGGTCTTGGCATTTGTAATGGTTGCCAGATGATGAGCAACCTGAAGGCGATGATTCCGGGCGCGCAAGCCTGGCCCAAGTTCACCCGCAACAAGTCGGAACAATTTGAAGCGCGCTTTGCCATGGTCGAAGTGCTGGACTCGCCATCGATATTCTTCGCTGGCATGGCCGGCACCCAGACCGCGATTGCCATTGCCCACGGCGAAGGTTTTGCCGATTTCTCGCAAACCGGAGACTTCGATGCCGCGATCAAGGCGCTGCGCTTTGTCGACAACCACGGACAGGCCACCGAAGCCTACCCGTTCAATCCGAACGGTTCGCCGCAGGGACTGACCGCAGTAACCACCGCCGACGGCCGCTTCAGTGTCATGATGCCGCACGCCGAGCGCGTGTTCCGTTCGGTTCAGCAATCGTGGCACCCGGAAAGCTGGGGCGAGGATTCGCCGTGGATGCGCATGTTCCGTAATGCACGCAAGTGGGTTGGCTAAGGCTTGCCTTGACGGGCCGCTGAAGCAATCGGGCCCGGCGATGTGCCGGACCAAAGGGGCTTCGCAGCGACAAGCATAAGTTAGGAAAGGCGGCGCCGGCCGCCTTCACCTTTCGGAGATTGTCATGCAAGCCCCTGTCCACCGCTTTTCCGTTTTCCTCCTTGCTCTGAGCGCCGGCATGGCCAGTTCTGCCTGGGCCTACCCCGAGTACCGTGTCACCCTGATGGGCCCTGCCAACAGCACGGCCACCGACATCAATAACGATAGCGTTGTCGTCGGAAACTTTCCCTTCAGCCCTACGGCAACGCACGCTTTCCTTAACCGGGGCCGCGCACTGGTGGATCTGGGTGCACTGAGCGGCGCTGCCAGTATGGCGGTGGCGATCAATAACAGGGGTCAGGTGCTGGGGCAGTGGACTAGCGCCAGCGGCGAGCAGCGCGGCTTTATTTATGCGAGCGGGGCCGTGCGCGACATCGGTACCATTCCGGGGCGCTATAGTTTTTACACCGATATCAATGACGATGGCTACATCACGGCCTACGGTGCCGTGCGCGACAGCTTTGAAGGACCGCACAGCTTCCTGCGCTCGCCTGCGGGGACGTTCCGCGACCTCGGTTCATTGCCATTTGACGATCCCATCACGACTGCCAACGCGCTCAACAACCGCAGGCAAATCACGGGGGAATCCGGCCCCCTGGTGTTTCCAGACCAGCCCCTGCGTGGTTTCATATGGGCCAGAGGTTTGATGCGCGACCTGGGTGGCTTTGGGTGGGAGCCCATTGGCGGCACCGCCATCAATGAGTGCGGCCAGATCACCGGCTATGCTTCGGTGCCAACAGGGATGCATGATCGTGTTGCATTCCTGTACAGCCACGGGCGCATGACAGATATCGACGGCCGGCCGCCAACGGTTGAACGTTATAGCGAGGGTAGAGGTATCAATGTGCACGGCCATGTGGTTGGCAGCAGCAATCACCTGGCCGGCTTTGTGTATCGCGGACGGCGGATGCAGAGCCTGAATGCGCTGATCGATCCCGCCCTGGGATGGGACATCCAGTCGCCGCAGGCAATCAACGATGCTGGCCAGATAGCGGCAACCGCGTATCGCAGGGGTGTGCAATATGCGGTGCGGCTCGACCTTATTCGGCCACACGCATTGACGGCGCCGTCGTTGCCGGCTGAGCACGAAAACGAGCCGGCCGGGCAGTAAGCACAGTCTTCAGGCTCAGAAGAAGGGATAGACGAGAGGCCCGGGCGTACTTGAACTGGTACTTGCCGTTGGCCACCGGCAGGCTGGCGCCGGCCTCCGCGCTGGTCTGCAAGCCAATGGCAAAATCGTAGTGCAGCAAACTGCCGCCGAATGTTCCACGGTCCAAAACTTCAGGCAGTAAAAAAGCCGTTCGGCCAGAGGCGGAACGGCTTGTTTCGGCAAAGACCGGGGCTTACTGGATCTTGGCTTTTTTCATCAGTTCATCACGGAAGATTTGCAGCTTGCGCTGCTGCAGCTGCTCGCCGAACTGCTGCTTGAACTCGTCGATGGTTGGCATCTTGGTAGGACGGGTGTCGTCCAGGCGAATGATGTGGTAACCGAACTGAGTCTTGACCGGGGTGTCCGTCACGCCGCCTTTTTGTAGCGCGACCATTGCCTTTGAGAAGTCAGGCACGTACTGGCCTGGGCTGGCCCAGTCCAGGTCGCCACCATTTGCTGCCGAACCGTCTTTGGAATTGGCTTTGGCCAGGTCTTCGAACTTGGCGCCGCCCTTGAGCTTGACGATCAGGGCCTTTGCTTCTTCTTCGGTTGGGACCAGGATGTGACGGGCGTGGTACTGCTTGTCGCCCATCTCGGCCTTGTAACGATCGTATTCGGCCTTGACTTCAGTATCCTTCATTGGATTCTTGCGCAGGTAGTCAGCCAGCATCGCGTTGATGATGGTGCTCTGGCGCGCGTTTTCCAGGGCGGCGATTACTTCAGGACGCGAACCGAATTTTTGCTTGTCGGCTTCCTGAATGAGGACTTCGCGGCGAATCAGTTCTTTCTTGATTGCCTCGCGCAGTTGCGGCGTGTCAGTCTGCTTGCCCTGCGAAACTTCCTGCTTGACGATCAGGTCGATACGGGACGCCGGGATAACCTTGCCGTTAACGGTGGCAGCGGTCTGGGCGAAGGCTGGCGCAGCAATCATTGCGCTCAGGGCTAACATCAGCGGGGCGGTCTTCAACATTATTCTCGAGTTCCTATAAATATTCGGCAGGGCGCAGCGGTAGTGCATCTATTCATGAAGCGGGAGCCGGCGCGCGATGTTCGCCGCCGGCAGACAAGGCATTACTTGATGGCAGCCTTCTTGAGCAGCGAGTCCTGGAATGCTGCCAGTTTTTGACGCTGCAGCGATTCGGTGATTTGCGGCTTGATTTCGTCAAGCACGGCTACCTTGGCAGGACGGGTGTCATCGACTTTGATGACATGGAAGCCGGCTTCGGTCTTGACCGGATTCTCGGTCACGGCGCCTTTTTGGAGGGCAACCATGGCGTCACCGAAGGACTTCGGGAAATCCATGGCGGTGCGCCAGTCCAGATCGCCACCGGTGTTGGCGCTGGCAGGATCTTTCGAGGTCTTGGCCAGTTCTTCGAAGCGGGCGCCGCCCTTGAGCTTGGCGATCAGCGCCTTGCCGTCGGCTTCGGTTTCGACCAGGATGTGGCGAACTTTGTATTCTTTGTCGGGCGCATTGGCCTTGTACTGGGCGTAAGCCGCGGTGATTTCGGCATCCTTGACCGGGTTTTTCGCGAGGAAATCACGCACCATGGCGTTGATGAGGATGTTCTGACGCATGCCTTCGAGCTGCAGCTTGACGTCGGCGTTCTTGTCGAAGCCCAGTTTGGTGGCTTCCTGGATCATGACTTCGCGGTCGATCAGGCTTTTCTTGACCTTTTCACGCAGAGCGGCCGAGTCTGGCTCCTGGCCCGAGGCGACTACCTGCTTGACAAGCACGTCGGCGCGCGACGAAGGGATGGCCTTGCCGTTCACGACAGCTAAGTTTTGTGCAAATGCAGGCATGGCGGCAACGGCGATCAGTGCTAACAGCAAACGGGCTGGCTTAAAGGTCATTATTTGATTCCTGAATTGGAAGAGTTACTCGGACTAGACTTAGACGTATTTTTGTACAGTGCGTTTCAATTGTCGAACAGATTTCTTAAGACACGCTGAACTGCCGCGGCTCACAGCTCGGACGGGGCCAAAGCGGTAATGGCAAGCGCATGTATGTCAGTGTGCATCATATCGTGGACAGAATCATACACGAGTCGATGTCGCATGACGAGTTTGAGCCCCTCGAAGCGCTCCGACACTATGCGCAGGCGATAGTGGCCACCGCCCGAGGCGGCGCCGGCGTGGCCGGCATGCAGGGCGGATTCGTCGGTCAATTCCAGCACAGTAGGCGCCAGGGCGGCAGTGAGCTGCGCCCGGATGCGCTCGGGACGGGTGGCCTGGTCGGGCGTGCTCATGCTTTTTCTTCTTCGATGTACTTCGACAGAAATGCTGCCTGGCCAATAATGAAGACGAACAGCATGCCGGTAATGCCGAAGACCTTGAAATTAACCCAGGCGCTGGTATTGTCCTTGAAGACTACGAAGGCGGCCAGCAGGTTCACCGCGCCCAGCACCAGGAAGCAGAAGATCCATGCCACGCCCACTTTGGCCCAAACCGGATCGGGCAGCTGGATCTGGGTTTCCATGACTTGCCGCATCAAGTTCTTCTTGAAACCGAACTGGCCGACAATCATGGCAAAGCCGAACAGCCAGTAGATAATGGTCGGCTTCCACTTGATGAAGGTTTCGTCGTGCAGGTAAATGGTCAGGCCGCCAAAGACGATGACGACCGCGCCGGTAATCCACAGCATGGCGTCGACCTTGCGGCTGCGCAGCTTCAGATAAGCTATCTGCATCACGGTGGCGACGATCGCGACCAGGGTCGCCAGCATGATGGGCGCCTGATCCGGCTTGATGCCGCCATCGGCAACAAAACGCCCGACCATCGAATTGACCAGGCGGAAGGCCGGCTGTTCGTTCCATTGAGCGATCTTGAAGACGCCAAAAAACAGCAGCAGCGGGAAAAAGTCGAACAGAAGTTTCATTGATTCTCTACTTGGTACTGGAGTCAGCGCGGGTCGAAGCGCAAGGAAGCTGAATTGATACAGTAGCGCAAGCCGGTCGGCGGCGGGCCATCGGGAAACACATGTCCCAGGTGGGCGTCGCAGACTGCGCAAATGATCTCGGTGCGCAGCATACCATGGGTGCGGTCGGTCTTTTCGATC
Organism: Pseudomonadota bacterium; assembly: GCA_040385745.1. GTDB lineage: Bacteria > Pseudomonadota > Gammaproteobacteria > Burkholderiales > Burkholderiaceae_D > Telluria_A. Next base: position 73,561 of record JAZKGU010000020.1, on the reverse strand, counting down.
ACATTGGCAGGGTCGAGCGCCTTGAAGTAGCTGGGCCAGCCGCAGCCGGAGTCGAATTTGGTGTCGGAGGCAAACAATGGCGTGTTGCAGCATACGCAGGTGTAAATGCCGTGTTCGTGGTGGTCCCAGTACTCGCCGGTAAAGGCGCGTTCGGTGGCCGCGTGGCGCGTGACCTGGTATTGCATCGGGTCGAGCATGGCGCGCCATTCGGCGTCGGTCTTGGTCACTTTGTCGCTCATGGTGTTTCCTTTTTTGCTAATCAGGACGAACAGCTTACTTCAAGATGGCTGGCCCAGTCCGGCGGCAGCGCCGCGTATGCTTCATTTTCGGGCTGCTCGTCGAAGGGTTTTTCAAGGACCGCCAGCAGGCGCGCGACTTCGGAATAGTCCTTCTGTTGCGCTTTGTCAATCGCGACCTGGGCCAGGTAATTGCGCAGCACGTACTTGGGATTGACTGCATCCATGGCACGCCGGCGTTCGATATCGCCGCGCGGCTCCTTGCGCAAGCGCGCCCGGTAGGTCACGGCCCAGGCGTCGAAGGCTTCGCGGTCGGGGAACAGGTTGCGGATCGGCACGTCGAGTTCGGGCTGATCGACCTGCAGCATACCCAGCTTGCGGAAAAACTGGGTGAAGTCGACATGGTTCTCGTGCATGAGCGTGAACATGGCGTCGAGCAGCGCGCGGTCTTCGTCCATGACGATGTCGAGCCCCAGCTTGGCATGCAGCAGGCGGTCGATTTCTTCGGCAAAGGCAGGCTGGTACTGGCTCAGCGCTTCCTGCGCCTCTTCCACCGAGCCCATCAGCGGCAACAGGGCCTGGCCCAGCGCGAAACAATTCCAGTGTCCGATCTGCGGCTGGTTGGCGTAGGAATAGCGGCCTTGCTGGTCAGTATGGTTGCAGATGTGCTGGGAATCGAAGGCTTCCATGAAACCGAACGGCCCGTAATCGAGGGTCAGGCCCAGGATGGACATATTGTCGGTGTTCATTACCCCGTGCATGAAGCCGACCGCCTGCCATTGCGCGATCATGCGCGCGGTGCGGCGGGTGACTTCGGCCAGCAGGGCGGTGTAAGGATTGGCCTGCTGTTTCAGCTCTGGATAGAAGGCATTGATGACGTAGTCGGCCAGGATGCGCAGCTCGTCAGGTTTGTCGCGGTAAAACCAGTGCTCGAAGGAGCCGAAGCGGACGAAGCTGGGCGCCATGCGCGTGGCTACGGCTGCGGTTTCGACGGTTTCGCGCATGATGCCCTGGTCGGAACCGGTCACCATCAGGGCGCGCGTGGTGGGAATACCCAGCGCGGCCATGGCCTCGGAGCACAGGAATTCCCGGATCGACGAGCGCAGCACGGCACGCCCGTCGCCCATGCGCGAGTAAGGGGTCAGGCCGGCGCCCTTGAGTTGCAGCTCCATGGGGCCCGATGGCGTGTTGAGCTGCCCGAGCAGGATCGCGCGGCCGTCGCCGAGCTGACCGGCCCAGACGCCGAATTGGTGGCCCGAGTACACGGCGGCAAGCGGCTTGGCCCGTGCAGGCACGGCGTTGCCGGTGAAAACTGACACAAAGTCATCCTGTTGCAACTGCGCCGGATCGAGACCCAGCAAGGCTGCTGCACGACTGCTGGCCGCGATGAAGTAGGGCGCAGGCAGGGGCGTTGGCATCAAACGGGTATAGAACGCAGCAGGCAGTTCTGCGAATGAATTTTCCAGTGGAAGGTCGTTGGCAAAAATGGCAGGTCCAGTCGAGGTTATTGATTTTGGTGATGTCAGAATTCTACCGTATCGTGCCGAAAAGGACCGCGCGCACGCTTGAAGGAAAGGCGAGTTGCCGAGAAGCATTTAATCGTTTTTTTGTAGAGGTGGTCGTCACGCTACTGCCACCATATTTTCGCCCCGCCATGGTGCGAAGCGCCTTGTTCTGATGTTAATTTGATGCATATTGCAATGCAGCATCGAAAAACATTGACTGTTTTAGCACGGTCGTACGAAACTGGCCTTTCCTAGCGCAACAAGCAACCAGGAGAGTCGATGTCGTCTTACCCGATGAGTCCCTTGATGGGGCAAATGATGAGCCAGCCCTTGCTCATTTCCGGCATTCTTGATTACGCAGCAAAGCACTTTCCACGCACTGAAATCGTATCGCGACGGGTTGAAGGCGATCTGCATCGCTACACCTACCGCGACTGCCATGAGCGTGCCAAAAAGATGGCCCATGCGCTCGGCGGCCTGGGCGTGTCCATCGGCGATCGCGTGGCCACACTGGCCTGGAACGGCTATCGGCACATGGAGCTCTATTACGCAGTGTCCGGTTCCGGCGCCGTACTGCACACAATCAATCCGCGCCTGCATCCCGTACAGATAGCCTACATCTGCAACCACGCGGAAGACCAGTACCTGTTTTTCGACCTGACATTCCTTCCTTTGATCGAGGCCATCTCCGCGCATTGCAAGACCGTCAAAGGTTTTGTATTGATGGCCGACCGCGCGCGCATGCCGGCCGAGACAAAGATCGCCAATTTGCTGTGCTACGAAGATCTGATGGCCAGCAGCAGCGGCGATTACACCTGGCCGCTGTTCGACGAAAATTCCGCCGCCTCGCTGTGCTACACCTCAGGCACCACCGGCAACCCGAAGGGAGCGCTGTACTCGCACCGCTCCACCGTGCTGCACGCATATGCCTCGGCCATGCCGAACGCGCTCAACGTGGCCGCCACCGATACCGTTCTGCCGGTGGTGCCGATGTTCCATGTGAACGCCTGGGGCCTGCCGTATTCGGTGCTGCTGTCGGGGGCCAAGATGGTCTATCCGGGCGCCGCGCTCGACGGCAAGTCGCTCTATGAATTGTTTGAGCAGGAAGGCGTGACGTTTTCGGCTGGGGTGCCGACGGTGTGGCTGGGATTGATCAATCACGCCCTGCAGAACAATCTTAAATTTTCGACCTTCCGCCGCACCGTGATCGGCGGCTCGGCCTGTCCTCCGGCGATGATGGACACCCTGATCGACAAGCTCGACGTGCAGGTGATCCACGCCTGGGGCATGACCGAAATGTCGCCATTGGGAACGGCAGGCGGACTGCAGGTGCAGCACATGAGCCTGCCGAAGGCGGAGCAACGCAAGATTTTGCAAAAGCAGGGCCACGCTGTCTACGGTGTCGACATGAAGATTGTCGACGACGACGGCAAGGAACTGCCCTGGGACGGCGCCACCTATGGCCACTTGCTGGTCAAGGGCCCTTGGATTATCAGCAGCTATTTCAAGAACGAGGGCGGCGATGTGTTGCAGGACGGGTGGTTCCCGACCGGCGACGTGGCCACTATCGACGCCGACGGCTACATGCAAATCACCGATCGCAGCAAGGATGTGATCAAGTCGGGCGGTGAATGGATCGGCACCATCGACCTGGAGAATATTGCGATGGCCCATCCTGGCGTGCAGCAGGCGGCATGCATCGGCATTGCCCACCCCAAGTGGGACGAGCGCCCGCTGTTGCTGGTCATTAAACGCCCCGGGATTGAAGTCACGCGCGAGGAACTGATTGCTTTCTTCGATGGCAAGGTCGCCAAGTTCTGGATGCCCGATGACGTCGTCTTTGTCGACGCTTTGCCTATGGGCGCCACTGGCAAGATTCAGAAAAACAAATTGCGTGAACAATTCAAGGAGCACAAGCTACCGACAGCATGATCGAGTTTTGAAGCGGCAGTAAGGGCAGCGCAGTGCTGCAACCCCATAAATACAATAGAAGGATGGAGACAAATGATCAAAATTATTCGCCCTATGACCGTGGCAGTTTCGCTGGCATTGCTGAGCATGGCGGCACAAGCCGAGAACGTAAAGATCGCGTTCATCGATCCACTGTCGGGCCCGTTCGCGCCGGTCGGCCAGAACCAGCTCAAGAGCTTCCAGTTCATCGCCGAACAGGCCAACAAGGGCAAGTGGGCCGGCGATCACACCATCGAGGTGGTCGGCTTCGACAACAAGGGCAGCCCCCAGGAGTCCCTGACCCAGCTCAAGGCCGTCATCGACCAGGGCTATCGCTATATCACGCAGGGCAATGGCTCGGGCGTGGGCCTGGCGCTGCTCGATGCCATCAACAAGCACAACGAGCGCAATCCCGGCAAGGAAGTGATCTATCTGAACTACGCGGCCATCGATCCGGACATGACCAATTCCAAGTGCAGCTTCTGGCACTTCCGTTTTGACGCCAATTCGGACATGAAAATGGAAGCGCTCACGACCTACATGGCCCCCAACAAGGACATCAAGAGCGTCTACCTGATCAACCAGAACTACGCGTTCGGCCAGGCAGTGAGCCGTTCGGCCAAGGACTACCTCAAGAAGAAGCGCCCGGACATCAAGATCGCCGGCGACGACCTGCACCCGATCGCCCAGGTGAAGGACTTCTCGCCCTACGTCGCCAAGATCAAGGCGTCCGGCGCGGATACCGTCATCACCGGCAACTGGGGCGCCGACCTGGCGCTGCTGATCCGCGCCGCCAAGGACGCCGACCTGAAGGCCAACTTCTACACCTACTACGCCGTCACGACTGGTGTGCCGACCGCCATGGGCGCGGCCGGCGAAGACCGGGTCAAGATCGTAGGTAACTGGATGGTCAATGCCGATGCCAATAGCGGCAAGGAGATCGTCGAAGGCTTCAAGAAGAAGTTCAACGACGACTTCTATACCGCCCAGACCCACAGCAGCATCGGCATGCTGGCGCAGGCCATGAAGCAGATCAAGTCGACCGACCCGGTCAAGGTGGCGTTCGCGCTCGAAGGCGCCAAGTTCCAGGGCCTCAATGGCGGCGTCATGATGAACAAGGTCGACCACCAGCTGCAGCAGGCCCTGTACATCGGCACCTGGGCCAAGAAGGATGGCAAGGGTGTGCGCTACGACCAGGAAAACACCGGCTACGGCTGGAAGGCCGACAAGAAGATCGAAGCCTTTTACGCCGGTCAGCCAACTTCGTGCCAGATGAAGCGTCCAAGCGCCTAAGCCCGCTGGTGCGCTAGCTCCAAGCCCGTCGTCCCGCCTGCGCTGGACGACGGCCTGGGGCATCTGCTACCGAGATTAGCGCTGCTCCTACAGCGTCCGGCACTTTGTGCCTCCCTTGTTTGCGATCGAATTATGGAATTTACCCTGTTCACCCTGCTGAACGGGGTCAGCTACGGACTGCTGCTGTTCATGCTCTCGTCCGGCCTGACCCTGATTTTCAGCATGATGGGTGTGCTTAACTTTGCGCACGCCAGTTTCTATATGCTGGGCGCGTATATCGCCTATGCCATCAGCACCGTGCTTGGATTCTGGCCGGCCCTGATATTGGCGCCACTGGTGGTCGGTCTGATCGGCGCGCTGGTGGAGCGCTACGGCCTGCGCCCGCTGCACAAGTACGGCCATATTCCCGAATTATTGTTCACCTTCGGCCTCTCCTACCTGATAGTCGAACTGGTGCAGCTGATCTGGGGCCGCGCGGGGGTGCCTTACAAGGTGCCTGCTTCGCTCGACGGCCCTTTGTTTACCCTGTTCTCGACCAGCTTTCCGATGTACCGCGGCTTCATGATGCTGGTCGCGCTGTCGATGCTGGCCGCGATCTATCTGGTGCTCACCCGTACCCGCGTGGGCCTGGTGATCCAGGCCGCGCTGACCCATCCCGATGCGGTCGAGGCGTTGGGCCACAACGTGCCGCGCATCTTCATGTGGGTGTTCGGCGGCGGCTGCGCGCTGGCCGGGCTGGCCGGTGTCATCGGCGGCAACGCCTTCGTCACCGAGCCTGGCATGGCGGCCACGGTGGGCAGCATCATCTTCGTGGTAGTGGTGGTCGGCGGCATGGGTTCGCTCGCCGGCGCCTTCGTGGCCTCGATCCTGATCGGCGTGCTGCAAACATTTGCGGTGGCGCTGGATTATTCGGTCATGACGCTGCTGAATGGGCTGGGCGCGAACATTACCGAGGCCACGCCCGGCTACGCGGTGCTGAAGCTGACGATCTCGCAGAGTGCAGCGATTCTGCCGTTTCTGCTGCTGGTGCTGATCCTGATATTCCGTCCCAAAGGCTTGATGGGGACGCGCGAATGAGGCTCACCTACACTCCATTGAATATCGGGCGCCTGCTTGTGTGGAGCGGGTTCGCACTTATCCTCTTGCTGGCGCCGCTGGTGTTCAACAAGGGCGCCTCGCTGTCCATTCTGTGCCTGATCGGTACCGTCATGATTTTCGGCCTGTCGTACAACATGCTGCTGGGGCAGGGCGGCATGCTGTCCTTTGGCCACGCCGTCTATTCAGGCTTGGGCGCGTTCTTCGCCATTCACGCGATGAACAGCACCGGCTTCGGCGCCGCGATCCCGACGACTCTGATCCCGCTGGTGGGCGGCGTGGCCGGCATGTTCTTCGGCGTCCTGTTCGGCTATGTGACGACCAAGAAATCCGGCACCACCTTCGCCATGATCACACTGGGCCTGGTGGAACTGGTGTTTGCCAGCTCCCTGATGTTTCCCGAGTTTTTCGGCGGCGAAGGCGGCATCACCACCAACCGGGTGCGCGGCGGCGGCCTGTTTGGCATCACTTACGGCCCGCAAATCCAGGTCTACTACCTGATCGCGGCCTGGCTGTTCGCCAGCACCGTGGCCATGTTTGCATTCACCCAGACTCCGCTGGGGCGCATGGTCAATGCGGTGCGCGACAATCCGGAGCGGGTGGAATTTGTCGGCTACAACACCCAGTGGGTGCGCTACCTGACCTTGATCCTGTCGGCCTTTTTTGCCGGCATCTCGGGTGGCCTGGGCGCGATCAATTTCGAGATCGTCAGCGCCGAGAATGTCAGCGCCATCCGCTCGGGTTCCGTACTGCTGTTCGTTTTCATCGGCGGCATCGGCTTTTTCTTCGGGCCTTTGCTAGGTGCGATTGTCGGGGTGTTCTTTTCGGTGATGCTGTCCGATTACACGCAGGCCTGGCAGCTGTACCTGGGCCTGTTCTTCATCATCATGGTGCGCTTTGCACCGGCCGGTCTGGCGGCCTTGATCCTGATGCTCATGCGCGTGGCGTCCTTCGGCATGTTCGGGCGCATCTGGAAGCCTTTGCTGGCGGTGTGCGCGTTTTCGCTAGTGGGACTGATCGGCTTCGTCATGGGCATCGAGCTGCTGTATCACCTGACTCTGGAAGCTGCCAATGGCAGCGTCATGACGCGCTTTGGCCAGGAGATCGACGTGAAAACTGCCGGGCCGTGGCTGGTGACGGCGGCCCTGATTGCCGTGGGCGTGGCCGGCTACCGCATTTTCCAGCCCGGGTACTACGCCCTGTGGGGTGAAGTCAATGCAGACATTGTGGCAAAACAGCGCGGAGGCATGGCATGAGCGAATACGCGCTTGAACTAAAAGACGTGCGCAAGAGTTTCGGCAAGTCGGAAATCATCCGTGGCGCCAGCCTGGCCTTGGCCAAAGGCGAGCGGCTGGCGGTGATCGGGCCCAATGGTGCGGGTAAATCGACGCTGTTCAATCTGGTCTCGGGCCGGTTCGGCATCAGCAGTGGCGACATCTGCCTCAACGGCCGCAGCATCACCGGTCTGCGGCCTTACCAGATCAACCGGCTTGGTTTGTCGCGCAGCTTCCAGATCAGTAATCTGTTCGAGAATCTGTCGGTGTACGAAAACCTGCGCTGCGCGGTCCTGTGGTCGCTGGGGTACAAATACTCTTTCTGGCAGCGCCTGGGCGGCCTGCGCGACGCGCATGAACGTGCCGAACAGGTGCTCGAAGAAATTGGCCTGCAGCGCCAGCGCAAGGTGCTGGCTGGGGTCTTAACCTACGCCGAACAGCGCGCGCTGGAAATCGGCATCACGATTGCCGGCGGGGCGGACGTGATCCTGCTCGATGAACCAACGGCGGGCATGAGCCGCTCGGAGTCCGATGCGGCCGTTGAATTGATCCGCAAGGTCACGGTCGGCAAGTCGCTGATCATGGTGGAGCACGACATGAGCGTGGTGTTCGGATTGGCCGACAAGATCGCAGTGCTGGTGTATGGCGAAGTGATTGCCTGCGACACGCCAGCCAATATCCGCACCAATGCGGCAGTGCAAGCGGCCTACCTGGGCCACGAGGCAAGCGGGGAGCACGCATGAGTAATATCCTCGAAGTGAAAAACCTGCACGCCTTTTACGGCAAGTCGCATATTTTGCATGGCGTCGATATCCACGTGGGCAAGGGTGAGATTGTCAGCGTGCTCGGTCGTAATGGCGTGGGGCGCTCGACGCTGGTCAAGGCCATCATGGGCCAGGTCAGTGCTACCGGTTCGGTGAGCTTCCAGGGCCAGGAGATGCTGGGCCTGAAGGCCTTCCAGATCGCGCACAAAGGCTTGGCTTATGTGCCCGAGAACCGGGATATCTTCCCGACCCTGACGGTGGAGCAGAACCTCATCCTGGGCCAGAAAAAGACCGGCAAGAACGGACGCTGGTCGCTTGACGACATGTACAAGCTCTTCCCGCGCCTGCTGGAACGGCGTATTGTGGCGGCCGGCGTGCTGTCGGGCGGCGAGCAGCAGATGCTGACGCTGTGCCGCAGCCTGATGGGCGACCCGGACCTGATCATGATCGACGAGCCGACCGAAGGCCTGGCGCCAAAGATCGTGGCGCTGGTGGCGGAGTATTTGCTGGCACTGAAGGAGAAGGGGATTTCAGTGCTGCTGGTGGAGCAAAAGCTGGCTATCGCGCTCGATATTTCGCAGCGCGTCTACGTGATGGGGCATGGCGCTATCGTGTTTGAAGGGTCGCCACAGCAACTGCGCGACAATGCTACCGTGCGCAAGGAGTGGCTCGAGGTGTAGGGGCAGCGTGCTATGACGACATCGGGACTGAAATAATAATACGACCGTACTATTTTGATGTATAGTTAAGAAATCCCGAACCAACTCACCAAGGAATAGACATGAGCGCAGACTATCAGGTCAATGGCAGCGTTGCCGTCATCGTACTGAACAATCCACCAGTCAACGGACTCGGGCTGGAGACGCGCACTGCCGCGGTAGCGGGCATCAAAAAAGCCTTGGCCGACGACGCGGTCAAAGCCATCGTGATTACTGGCGCCGGCAAGGCGTTCTCGGGTGGCGCGGACATCAAGGAATTCAACTCGCCCAAAGCCCTGACCGAGCCGACCCTGCATACGCTGATCAGTGTCGCGGAAGGCTCGACCAAGCCGGTTGTCGCCGCCATCCACAGCGTGTGCATGGGTGGCGGACTGGAACTGGCGCTTGGCTGCAACTACCGCGTTGCCATGCCGGGCGCGCAGATCGCGCTGCCCGAAGTCAAACTGGGCCTGCTGCCGGGCGCCGGTGGCACCCAGCGCCTGCCGCGTGTACTGGGCCTCGAAATGGCCCTGAACATGATCGTCTCGGGCACGCCTGTCATGTCGGACAAATTGGCCAGAACTGCGTTGTTCGATGAAGTGTTTGCAGCCGACGCTGACCTTATGGCCTCGGCCATCGCGTTTGCCAACAAGGTTGCCGATGTGCGTCCGCTGCCGCGAGTGCGCGACCGCAAGGTGGAGTATCCAAACCACGAAGCCTTCCTGCAGTTTTCCCGCAATACCGTGCGCGCGATGGCCGGCCCGTTCCCGGCGCCGCTCGAGTGCGTGGAAACGGTCGCCGCCTCCATTACCAGAAAATTCGACGATGGCCTCAAGTTCGAGCGCGAGCGTTTCATTCACTTGATCCAGACGCCGGAGTCGAAGTCTTTGCGCCACGCCTTCTTTGCCGAGCGCGTTGCCAGCAAGGTGCCCGATGTGCCGGCCGATACGCCGACGCGCGCCATCCAGAAGGCAGCCATCATCGGGGCCGGCACCATGGGCGGGGGCATCGCCATGAACTTCGTCAACGCCGGCATTCCCGTTGTGCTGCTCGAGACGCGCCAGGAAGCGCTCGACAAGGGCATTGCCACAATTCGCAAGAACTATGAAAACACCATGAAGAAGGGCAAGCTCACGCCGGAGAAATTCGAACAGCGCGTGGGCCTCATCAGCGGCACGCTGTCGTATGACGACATCGCCGACGCCGATATCGTGGTCGAAGCGGTTTTTGAAGACATGGGCGTCAAGGAAAGCGTGTTCAAGCAGCTCGACGCGGTGATGAAGCCTGGCGCCATCCTGGCGTCCAACACATCGACCCTGGACTTGGACAGGATCGCCGATTTCACCAACCGGCCGCAGGACGTGGTCGGTACGCACTTCTTCAGCCCGGCCAATGTCATGAAGCTGCTGGAAATCGTGCGCGGCAAAAAAACCGGCAAGGACGTCCTGGCGACCACGCTGGCGCTGTCGAAAACGCTGCGCAAGACCGGTGTGGTGTCTGGCGTATGCGATGGCTTCATCGGCAACCGCATGATCGAGCAGTACAGCCGCCAGGCCGGTTTTCTGCTGGAAGAAGGCTGCTTGCCGGAGCAGGTCGACAAGGCGGTTGAAAAATTCGGCTTCGCCATGGGGCCGTTCCGCATGGGTGACCTGGCCGGCAACGATATCGGCTGGTACATCCGCAAGCGCCGCTACGTGGAGTCGCCCGAGATCACGTATTCCAAGACTGCCGACCTGCTGTGCGAAATGGGCCGTTATGGCCAGAAGACCGGCGCCGGCTGGTACGATTACAAGGCTGGCGACCGCAAGGCCTACGCCTCGCAGGATGTGAACGACATGATCGTCAAGCACTCGGCCGATATCGGCGTCGAGCGCCGCAAGATCAGCGACCAGGAAATCGTGGAGCGGCTGGTGTACTCGCTGGTGAACGAAGGCGCGCGGATCCTGGAGGAGGGCATCGCGATGCGCGCTTCCGATATCGACATGGTGTACCTGACCGGCTACGGCTTCCCCGTGTTCCGCGGCGGCCCGATGTTCTACGCCGATACGATCGGCCTGAACAACGTGCTCGCGGCGATGGAGAAATACGCAGGCGGCCGTCATGGCGACGCGTGGGCGCCGGCTCCGCTGATGGTCAAGCTGGCGGCCGAGGGCAAGGGCTTCAACGGCTAGGCTTTTGTGGAATAATGTGAAAGCCGCTAGGGATAGCGGCTTTTTTCATTGCGGAGGCAGTATGGGTAATTATGGTGTGCTGATGGTGCCGCTCGCGGTGCTGGTGATATTTGTGGTGGTGTTTGCGTTGATTGGCACCAAGCGCCCGCGCGCGATTGCGCTCAAGGGTGCAACCGCATTTGTGATGGGCGCCTTGCCTGCTTCCGGCATCACCGCGATCGTGCTTGGCGAAAACCTGGCCAGCTACTGGTATGCGGTGCCCTTGGCTTCGCTCCTTGGCGGCCTGATCCTGACCTGGCCAGTGGTGTCCAAACCAGCTGCCTGATGGTGGAATTGTATCTACGGCAATGCTATAGTGTAAAGACCATCGTTTACAACAGGGCAGCGGCATGCAGAGCTTATCGGATCGCTTGAAATATTTGCGCAGTCGCGAAATCCTGGCCGCCTTTGCACTGCCGGCGGTAATCGTCTGGTCCTGGATCGACAAAGGTGGAGACGTGGCCTGGCCGATGCGCCTGGGCGCGCTCGCGCTGCTGGTCTACATCCTGTTCCAGGGTGCGTACTACTGGCACCTCAAGCTTCGCCTGCTCGACCATCAGGAGCCCTTGCCGTCCTACTTTCGCACACTGTTCATGGGTTTTAACCGGTCGAACCGGATTGCCATTGTCGGCTTGCTGGTCGTAATGGCAGTGGCCGACGGCGGCAGCGTCAACGAAGCCGACATCGGCTGGACTGCCGGCCTGCTGCTGGGCGCCATCCTGGAACAGATCAACTATTACCATTACCAATTGATGTACGACACACGCGCATCCATCAACTATGTCCGCCGCAACCGCCGCCTGCGCAAAGCCGCACTCGGCACGGATATCGCCCGCGCCGCCTAGCGCTGAACCTTGCGCTCTTACGGCTTGCCCAGCGGGACCTTCACGATCGTTGCGCTTTGCATCCTGGCCGAGTTCTCGAGTTCGCCTTTATCAGTGTAGTCGGGCAGAATCGTGGTCAGTACGTGGATGTGGTCATCGGCAATCGCGCCGGTGGTCGGTTCGAGGAAAAATTTGTTGTGGTGCGACTGCAGCGTGTCGACTTGCTTGATATCGGTGCCGTTTTCGCTTAAGCGAACCCGAATCACCCGCCCGGGACTGGTCAGGTTCTGGATGCCGATCAGGTCACCCTTGTACACGTACAAGCCGTCAACGCCGGAAATGGTCTGACGCGCCGGTGGCGCCAACCTATCCAATTTTGCGGTGGCCACGTCGACCCGGACCATGCCGGTGGAATGCGCCACGAACAGGGTCTTGCCATCTGCGGACAGGGCCAGCCCGTTGCTGCCGCCAAGTGTTCCGGCCGGTATAAAGGCGCTCACTGCCGCCGGTTTCTGACTTGCCGTAATCTTGTAGATGCCGCCGGCTGCGGAATCGCTGACGTAGAGGTCGCCATCGGCCGAGATCGCGACGTCATTTAATTGGCGCGCTTCAGGCACCGGATACTCGGCTACTTTGCTGCCATTTCCAAGGTCGAAGGCGAATACCGCGTTGTGCAAGGGTTTGCTGTTGGTGAGGGCGTTGGTGCTCACGGCATAGAGCAGCCGGCGCTTGCCGTCGACCGCGACGCCCAGCACCTGCTGCAGGCCCGATTCAGGCCCTGCAAACACGCTCTCCTTGCCGGCGCGGGTGAAGCGCGCCACCTTTTTTTGAAGCACGCTACCGATATAAAAATGCTTGCCTTGCTCGTCCCAGGCGATGCCTTCCGGGCTGAAACCCTTGTCCGAAATCCTGAATGCCAGCGCGGCATTCGCCACCACCGGCAGCTTACGTTCGATCTCGGCACGCAGCGCGATGAATTCAGGGTTGTCTTTCAGGTCGTCAAAACCGAAGTGGCCGCCTGGCAGGAAGCCGTCGCCCAGCTCATGCATCTTGCGCAGGCTAGCCAGCGCGTTCTGGGTTTCCTTGGCGCGAGCCTGGAAGGAGGCCAGATAAAAGTACAGCGTGGGGTCGTTGGGCCTTTGTTCAAGCGTGCGCTTGATGCCAGCGATGACGCGCTGGAGTGGATCTTCGACGGGGGCCGCGATGGGTGCGGCGGGTGCTGTGGGCGCCGGCGTGGTTTGCTGTGCAAGTGCGGCGGTGTTGCAGAGGGAGAGGGAGGCAAGCAGTACTGCTTGGTGGAAATGTGACATGGCAACTCCTTAGGTCCATGAAACCTCCCGCGCGCAGCGGGAGGGTCCCACGATCAACAGCTTACTTTTTCAGATGCTGATCCAGCCAGGCATTGACGGTGTTATGCCACATGACCGAGTTGGCCGGCTTGAGCACCCAGTGGTTCTCGTCCGGGAATACCAGCAATTTGCTTTCGACGCCCTGGCGCTGCAGCGCGCTGAAGGTGCCCAGTGCCTGGGTGGTCGGCACGCGGTAGTCGAGGTCGCCCTGGATCACCAGCATTGGGGTCTTCCATTTTTTGACGTGGTGCACCGGGTTATGCTTCTCGTAGGATGCCGACTTGTTGAAGTAGGTGCCGCCGTTTTCCCATTCGGTGAACCACAGTTCTTCGGTCGAGTAAGCCATGCCGCGGGTGTCAAAGATGCCGTCGTGGTTGACCAGGCACTTGAAACCGTCAGACCAGTTACCGGCGATCCAGTTCATCATGAAGCCGCCATACGAGGCCCCCAGCGCGCAGCTCTTGCTGCGATCGAGCCAGGAATACTTGGCCACTGCAGCGTCAAGACCCTTTTTCAGGTCTTCCAGCGGCTTGCCGCCCCAGTCCCCGCTGATCGAGTCGGTGAACTGCTGGCCATAGCCAACCGAGCCGTGGAAGTCGATGAACACGGTGGCATAGCCGGCGCCAGCGTAGGTTTGCGGATTCCAGCGATAGCTCCACGAGTTGCCGAAGCTACCTTGCGGGCCGCCGTGCACGATGAAGGCGATCGGATACTTTTTGCCCGGTTCGGCGTTCCACGGCTTCATGACGTGGCCGTAAACAGTTTCGCCTTTCCAGCCCTTGAAGCTGAATTGCTCGTACTCGCCCATTTTGACGTCCGCCAGGGCGGTCACGTTGTTCGAGGTGAGCTGCACGGGCGCCGCGTTAGCGCCCAAGGCGGCCTTGAACAGTTGTGCGCCAGACGCCAGGTTAGCTTGCGCCATGACGACTGTATTGCCGCGCACATCGAAGTCACTTACGTGGCCCTTGCCGCTGATGGTGTCGACCTTGCCGGTGGCAACATCAATGGCGACCAGCGGGTGCTGCCCAAGATCGTAAGTGGTGGCGTACAGCGACTTGCCGTCGCTGCTCCAGCGGTAGTCGCCGACCGAACGATCCCACTTGTCGGCCAAGGTGCGCTTGTTGCCTGTGGCCACATCCATCAACACCACGCCAAAACGGTCGGCTTCAAAGCCGGGGCGCTTCATGGCGAGGTAGGCCATGGTCTTGCCATCGGGCGAGAAGGTCGGCTTGGTATCCCAGGCCGGGTTCGACGCCGTCAGATTGCGCGGCGCCGCGCCGCCAGCGGCGGGAACCTGGTACAGGTCGAAGTTGGTGGACCAGGATTCGGTTTTGCCAGCGACACGGATCGAGAACACGACTTGTTTGCCGTCCGGAGTGAAACTGTATTCAGTGCGGTCGCCGAAGGGCTTGGAAGTCACGTCGCCATCGAGCGAGCCGCTCAGGCTGACCGGTTCGCCGGCCACGCGTCCACTGGCGTCCAGCGCTGCTGAAAACAGTACATTGTTGCGCGCGTCGCGCCAGGTATCCCAATGGCGCACGAACAGCCGGTCGTAGACTTTGCCGGACGACTTGTTCTTGGCGACGGCGTCGTTGCGGGTCTTGGTGCAGGCCAGGTCGGTGCAATCGCGATAGACTTCCATGCTGAAGGCGATACGGTCGCCAACCGGAGAGACGCGGAAGCTGTCCACGCCCAGCGGCAGATCGGTCACCTTGGTCGCTTCACCGCCTGCGATGCTCTGGCGCCAGACCTGGTTCGAGCCCGAACGGGCCGACAGGAAATACACTGCGTCGCCTGCGGCCGACCATTCAGCGTCGGTATTGCTGGCGTCGCTGGTGGTCAGTTTGACCGGCGCCGAATTGGCTGCGCGCAGATCGATCATCCACAGCTGGGTGTTGCCGCGGTTCTTGTCCATATTGGTGCTGCGCACCGCATAGATCACGCGGCTGGCGTCCGGCGACAGGATTGGCGCGCTCACGCGCTCCATCCGGACCAGGTCTTCTACGGTAAATCCACGTGGCGCGGCCAGCGCGCCGTTGGCTGCGAGGGTCGCTGCTGCCAACATTAACAGGCGTGACTTCATTGCTATCGTCCCCATATTTAATAAGATGCCTCTAGGCATAGTGTGCGACATGATACCAATTCGCCGGGAAAAGGACGAAAAAAATGCCGCTATTTCTAGCGGCATTTTCGGGTACCAGCAGACTTAAGGCTTAGTCGGCAGCGTAAATATCGTTGTTCTTGGTTTCCTTGACGAACAGGCCGCCGATGACAACGGTGATCAGCGCGATGATGATCGGATACCAGAGACCGTAGTAGATATTGCCCTGCGATGCCACCAGTGCGAACGAAATGGTTGGCAGCAGGCCGCCGAACCAGCCGTTACCAATGTGGTAAGGCAGAGACATCGAGGTATAGCGGATCCGGGTCGGGAACATTTCGACCAGCATGGCGGCGATCGGGCCGTACACCATGGTCACATACAGCACCAGGATGAACAGCAGGGCGATGACCATCGGCTTATTGATCGCTGCAGGATCGGCCTTTGGTGGATAGCCAGCCGCCTTGATGGCGCCGCCCAGTTCCTTCTTCAGTGCAGCTTCCTTGGCCTTGCTGTCGGCGTCGAAATTCAGACCGTCAGGGGTCATGGTGGCATTAAAGGAGGTGAATTCCTTGTCGCCGACGAGCACTTTGGCCACTGAGCCCGCCGGTGCATCGATCTTGGTGTAGCTGACCGAGGACTGGGTCAGGAACGCGGTGGCGATGTCGCAGGAATCGGGGAATTTCTTGGTGCCGGTCAGGTTGAACTGGAAGTGGCAGGTGGCTGGATCGGCCACGACTTTCACTGGCGAGGTAGCCAGTGCAGTTTCCAGCGCCGGATTGGCGAAGTGGGTCAGACCCTTGAAGATCGGGAAGTAGGTTGCCGCAGCAATGATGCAACCGCCCAGGATGATCCATTTACGGCCGATCTTGTCGGACAGCGAACCGAACACGATGAAGAACGGCGTGGCCAGGACCAGCGAGATGGCGATGAGGATGTTGGCGGTGGCGCCATCGACCTTGAGCGTTTGCGTCAGGAAGAACAGGGCGTAGAACTGACCCGTGTACCAGACGACTGCCTGGCCCATGGTCAGACCGACCAGCGCGAGGAAGACGATCTTGGCGTTACGCGGCTGCAGGAATGCTTCCGACAGCGGCGCTTTGGAGGTCTTGCCTTCGGCCTTCATCTTGGCGAATGCTGGCGACTCGTTCATCGACAAGCGAATCCACACCGAGATACCGAGCAGCAGAACCGATACCAGGAACGGAATGCGCCAGCCCCAGGCATCGAATTCTTCCGGCGTCATGGCGGTGCGCACACCCAGAATAACCATCAGCGACAGGAACAGACCCATGGTTGCAGTGGTCTGGATCCATGCGGTGAAGAAGCCGCGCTTGCCTTCCGGAGCGTGTTCGGCAACGTAGGTTGCCGCGCCGCCGTATTCACCACCCAGTGCCAGACCCTGCAGAATGCGCAAGGTGACCAGGATGATTGGCGCCGCAATGCCCCATGCCGCGTAACCCGGCAACAAGCCCACAAGGAAGGTGGAGGCGCCCATGATCAGAATGGTGATCAGGAAGGTGTACTTGCGGCCGATCATGTCGCCAAGGCGGCCAAACACCAGCGCGCCAAACGGACGCACGATGAAGCCGGCTGCGAATGCCAACAGGGCGAAAATGAAGGTGGTAGTTGGGTCGCCGATAAAGAACTGCTTGGCGATCACCGGCGCCAGTGCGCCGTAGAGATAGAAGTCGTACCATTCGAAAACGGTACCGAGCGAAGACGCGAAGATGACTTTTCGCTCTTCCTTGGTGATGCCCTTGGACGTAGGGACCACCCGTCCTGCGGTGTTTGTAACTGCCATGTGTGTCTCCGTCTATGAATTATTTGCTTTTTCGGATAGCCGAACCTATTCAGCTGATGCGGAGTGTGGGCCGTTAAACTTACGGCATCCTTGCTTGAAACTTACATCAAACTTACGCACAATTTGCTGTCGAACGGGGTAGAAATAAATTTGCGAACGACCGTACTAAAATGTGCTATTCTCGTATCGATCAGCAGCACACTACTGCGGCAGCACCCACCAACTCAGGAGACACAAATGATTGACGCCGTCATCGTATCGACCGCCCGCACCGGTTTGGCCAAATCGTGGAAGGGCGCTTTCAACATGACCCACGGCGCCACCCTGGGCGGCCACGCATTGCAGGCGGCGATAGCACGGGCCAATATCGAGCCGGGCGAAGTCGAAGACGTAGTCATGGGCTGCGCCAATCCGGAAGGCGCCACCGGCGCCAACATTGCGCGTCAGATCGCGCTGCGCGGTGGCTGCCCGGTCTCCACCGCGGGCATGACGGTCAACCGCTTCTGTTCTTCCGGCCTGCAAACCATCGCCATGGCGGCCCAGCGCATCATTGCCGGCGAAGGCGAAATCTATGCCGCCGGCGGTGTCGAGTCGATCTCCTGCGTGCAGCAGGAAATGAATACCCACATGCTGGCCGAAACCTGGCTGCAGGCTAACAAGCCCGAGCTGTACTGGCCGATGCTCCAGACTGCAGAAACTGTCGCCAAGCGCTACAACATCGGGCGTGACCGCCAGGATGCCTATGGCGTGCAGAGCCAGCAGCGCGCGGCTAACGCCCAGGCTGCCGGCAAATTCGATGCCGAGATCGTGCCGATGACAACCATCATGGGCGTGGCCGACAAAGAGTCGGGCATGCTGCTCTCGCGCGAAGTGACCATTTCGTCGGACGAAGGCATTCGCGCCGATACCACCATCGAAGCGGTGTCCAAGATTCGCAGCGCGGTGCCGGGCGGCGTGATCAGCGCCGGCAACGCAAGCCAGTTTTCCGATGGCGCATCGGTGTGCATTCTGACCAGCAGCCGCATTGCCGAAACGCGCGGTCTGCAGCCGCTCGGCATCTTCCGCGGCTTTGCCGTGGCCGGCTGCGAGCCGGACGAGATGGGTATCGGGCCGGTTTTCGCCATTCCGAAACTGCTGCAAAAGGCCAGCCTGACTGTCAACGACATCGGCCTGTGGGAACTGAACGAAGCGTTCGCGGTGCAGGTGCTGTATTGCGCCGACCGCCTGGGCATTCCGATGGACCGCCTGAATGTGAATGGCGGCGCGATCGCGGTGGGCCATCCTTACGGCGTCTCCGGTGCGCGCCTGGTCGGGCACGCCCTGATCGAGGGCAAGCGCCGCGGCGTCAAGTACGTGGTGGTAACCATGTGCATTGGCGGCGGGCAGGGCGCCGCAGGCTTGTTCGAGGTCGTCTAAGACGCACCCGGTGCTACGGACCCCGCCTGGTGCGGGGGCGACGTCTATTTGTAAGGCATCCTCATGCAATCAAAAATCCTTTCCCGCCGCGACATCGAGTTCCTGCTCTACGACTGGCTCAACGTCGAGACCCTCACCGAGCGCGCGCGCTTTCAGGATCACAGCCGCGAAACGTTCAACGCCGCGCTCGACACCGCCGAGCAGATCGCGACTGACCTGTTTGCGACCCACAATAAAAAGAACGACAGCCACGAACCCCATTTCGATGGCACGGCCGTCACCATCATCCCGGAAGTCAGGACCGCGCTCGACGTCTTCAATGCCGCCGGCCTGATGGCAGCGGCGCAGGACTATGAGTTTGACGGCATGCAGTTGCCATGCGTGGTGGACAAGGCCTTGTCGGCCTACTTTACCTCGGCCAATATCGCCACCTCGGCCTATATCTTCCTCACCGTAGGCAACGCCAACACCCTGCTCAAATGCGCCACTCCGCAGCAGATCGAGCGTTTCGTGCGGCCTCTGCTGGCGGGCAGGTTTTTCGGGACCATGTGCCTGTCCGAGCCGCAAGCCGGCTCCAGCCTGTCAGATATCACTACCCGCGCCGAGCCGGACCCGGTTGACGCTGCGGAAGGCGATCGGCAATACCGGCTGACCGGAAACAAGATGTGGATTTCAGCCGGCGAGCACGACCTGGCTGGCAATATCGTGCATTTGGTGCTGGCGAAGATCCCTGGCCCCGATGGCAAGCTGATTGCCGGGGTCAAGGGTATTTCGCTGTTCATCGTACCCAAATTTATCGTGGGCGACGATGGCGCCATCGGCGAGCGCAACGACGTCGTGCTGGCCGGCCTGAACCACAAGATGGGCAGCCGCGGCACCACCAATTGCCTGCTCAACTTCGGCGAAGGGCGCCACAAGCCGGGCGGCAAAGCCGGGGCGGTCGGCTACCTGGTCGGCGAGCCGCATCAGGGCCTGATGAATATGTTCCACATGATGAACGAGGCGCGTATCGGCGTGGGCATGTGCGCAGCCGTGCTGGGCGTGACGGGCTATCTGCACGCGCTCGACTACGCCCGCAACCGGCCGCAGGGCCGCCATCCCGCCGAAAAGGATCCGGTCAAGCCGCAGGTTGCCATCATCGAGCATACCGATGTGCGGCGCATGCTGCTCGCTCAGAAAGCCTACGCCGAAGGCGCCATGGCGCTGGTGATGTACTCGGCGAGGCTGGTCGACGAACAGCAAACAGCGACCGATCCGGAAGCGCGTGCCAATGCCGGGCGCTTGCTCGACTTCCTGACGCCGATCACCAAATCGTGGCCGTCGCAGTGGTGCGTGGAAGCCAACAGCCTGGCGATCCAGGTGCATGGCGGCTATGGCTACACCCGCGAATACAACGTTGAACAGTTTTACCGCGACAACCGGCTCAATGCCATCCATGAAGGCACCCATGGTATCCACGGCCTGGACCTGCTGGGCCGCAAAGTATCAATGCAAGGCGGTGCACTGTTCCGGGCCATTGGCGCCGAAGTGTCGGCCAGCGTGGCGGTGGCGCGTTCCAATCCCGAATTTGCTAGCTACGCCAGCGCGCTCAGCGAGACCTGGACCCGCATCGGCGAAGTCACCGCCGCCCTGTACGGCGCGGGCGACATGAACAAGACCCTGGCCAATGCCAGCGTGTACCTGGAAGCTGTAGGCCATACCGTGGTTGCCTGGATGTGGCTGGAACAAGCCATGGTGGCATCGGCCAAGCTGGACGGCGCGACGCCGGACGATCAAGATTTTTATCGCGGCAAGCTGCAGGCCTGCCGCTATTTCTTCCAGTGGGAATTGCCGAAGGTGGCGCCGCAGCTCGATCTGCTGGCCAGCATCGACACCACCACGCTGGACATGCAGGACGCCTGGTTTTAGAAAGCGAACATGATCAAACATATCGTAATGTGGAAGCTGAAGGACTTTGCGGAGGGCGCCGACCGCGCCACCAACGCCGTCAGGATGAAGGAAAAGCTCGATGCCTGCGCCAAGCTGTCGGCGGGCACCTTGCGCTTCGAGGTAGCGTTGGCCCAACCGGGGCTGGAAGCTACCTATGACGTGGTGCTGTACTCCGAATTTACCAACAAGGAAGCGTTGGCCGAATACGCCGCCCATCCAAGCCACAAAGCCATCATTCCGTTCATTGGCGCCGTGCGCGACGAACGCCAGTGCATGGACTTTGAAATCTGACCGACAAGGACACAGCATGCGTACTACTCAAGAATTATTTTCACTCACCGGCAAGACTGCGCTGATTACCGGGGGCTCGCGCGGACTGGGTCTGCAGATGGCCGAGGCACTGGGCGAGCAGGGCGCGACCATCGTGCTGTCCTCGCGCAAGCAGGGCGACCTGGACGAGGCCGTGGCCCATCTCAAGGAGCGCGGCATCAGCGCGTCGGCCATCGCGGCCGACCTGTCGCAGGAAGCGCACATTGCGCCGCTGGTCGAGGAGGCCATCAAGCGGCTCGGCCATATCGACATTCTGATCAATAATGCCGGCGCCAGCTGGGGCGCGCCGGCCGAGGATTATCCGGTCGAAGCATGGGACAAGGTCATGAACCTGAATATCCGCAGCATCTTCCTGGTGTCGCAGCTGGTGGGGAAAAAATCCATGATTCCCCGCAAGTACGGCCGCATCATTAATATCGCCTCGATTGCCGGCCTGGGCGGCAATCCCCCGGGCACCATGGACACCATTGCCTACAACACGTCCAAGGGCGCGGTGGTCAACTTCACGCGCACCCTGGCGGCCGAATGGGGCAAATACGGCATTACTGTCAACGCCATCGCGCCGGGATTCTTCCCGTCCAAGATGACCAAGGGCGTGCTCGCCACCCTCGGCGAGAAGAAGCTGGCCGAAAATTCCCCGCTGGGCCGCATCGGCGACGATGAAGACTTGAAAGGTGCGGCGCTGCTGTTTGCCTCCGACGCCAGCAAGCACATCACCGGCCAGACCCTGGCGGTCGATGGCGGCGTATCGGCGGTGTAAGCATGGCGAGCTATCAGCGAGTCGTGCTGGCTTCGCGCCCGCGCGGGGAAGTGCTGCCCGAAAATTTCAGGCTTGAGTCCGTAGAGACGCCCGAGATCGGCGAAGGCGAGGTACTGGTGCGTAACCATTTCCTGTCGCTCGATCCTTATATGCGTGGCCGCATGAGCGAAGCCAAGAGCTACGCCCAGGCTCAGGCACTTGACCAGACTATGCTGGGCGGCACCGTGGGTGAAGTCGTCAGCTCGCGCCATCCCGGTCTCCAGCCCGGCGACAGTGTGGCCGGCATGCTGGGCTGGGCCGAAATGGGCGTGGCGCAGGGCGGGGCCTTGCGCAAGGTCGATGCGCAGCGCGTGCCCCTGTCAGCTTACCTGGGTGTGTTGGGCATGCCCGGTGTGACTGCATGGTACGGCCTGAACAAGATCATGTGCCCGAAATCAGGCGAAACTGTGCTGGTATCGGCCGCCAGCGGCGCTGTAGGTTCGGCCGTCGGACAGCTCGCCAAACTGGCTGGGTGCCGGGTGATCGGCATTGCCGGCGGTCCCGACAAGTGCGCTTATGTGACCCGGGAACTGGGATTCGATGCCTGCATCGACTACAAGGCAGGCAATCTGGCGGACGTTCTTGCGGCAGCTGCCCCTGCCGGCATCGACGCCATTTTCGAAAACGTGGGCGGTGATGGGCTGGACGCCGCTTTGCCGCTCATGAACGCCTTCGGGCGTATTGCCCTGTGCGGGCTCATTGCCGGGTACAACGGCGAAGAGCAGGTGCTGCGCAACCTGCGTTTCATGCTCACCAGCCGCTTGTCCATGCGCGGCTTCATTATTTCGGAGCACCTGGATGTGTGGCCGCAGGCGCTGCGCGAACTGCAAACCCTGGTCGAGAATGGCCAACTTCGCTACCGCGAGAGCGTGGCCGATGGCCTGGCCGCCGCCCCGCAAGCTTTCATTGGCCTGCTCAAAGGCCATAACTTTGGCAAACAACTGGTAAAGCTCACATGAAAAATTTTCAAGACAAAGTCGTCGTGATTACCGGCGGCGCGAGCGGCCTGGGCCGCGAGTTTGCCAATTCGGCAGCCAAACTGGGCATGAAGCTGGTACTGGCCGACGTGCAGCAGGATGCGCTTGAGCAGGCCAAGTCCGAACTGGAAGCCGAGGGCGCAGCCGTGCTCACGGTCACTTGCGACGTGCGCAAGGGCGCACAGGTGCAGGCGCTGGCCGACGCGACCATGGCCCACTTCGGCGCCGTGCATCTGCTGTTCAACAATGCCGGTGTCGGCTCAGGCGGCCTGATTTGGGAAAATACCGAGGCCGACTGGGAGTGGGTGCTGGGCGTGAACGTGTGGGGCGTGGCGCATGGCGTGCGCATCTTTACCAAACTCATGCTCGAGTGCGCGGCGCGGGATCCGGAGTTCGAGGGCCATATTGTGAACACTGCCTCGATGGCCGGTTTGCTCAATGCGCCGACCATGGGCGTCTATAACGTATCGAAACACGCCGTGGTGTCGCTGTCCGAAACCTTGTACCACGACCTCCAGCTGGTCGAGGCGCCTATCGGCGCGTCGGTGCTTTGTCCCTATTTTGTGCCGACCGGTATCAGCCAGTCACACCGCAACCGTCCTGCAGACGTTGCCATGACAGCGGGCGCAACGCGCAGCCAGGTGGCAGCGCAGGCCATGACCTCGAAGGCCGTCGAATCGGGCAAGGTGTCGGCTGCCGATGTGGCAGCGCTGACCTTCGATGCGATTCGGGACGGGAAGTTCTACATTTACTCGCATCCGCAGGCGCTGGGCGGGGTGGCCGATCGCATGAACGATATCGTCAACCAGCAGAATCCAGGCGATCCTTACAAGGCGACGCCCCATGTGCGCGAGATGCTGCGCGCCAAGATGCAGGCCGCGCCGAAAGCTTAATGCGTAGTAGTCTACTGAAGGACGCGCTCGTGCAGTTCCGGTGGCGCGTCCTGATGCAACTTCACGACAGTTGAGGTGCGGGTTCCGTAGCCCGGCGTTTCGATGCACACGGCCGACAGCACCCGTTCCAGGTCGAGCGCAATGCCGGTGTCGGGCAAACGCAGGTCGGGGGCGCGGGTGGTATCGGCCAGCATTTCGAAAAACGCGTCTTCCGGCGCACCCTGGCACAGCAAGCTGGCAAACTCGGCCTTGGTGCGCACCACTTTTGGCCACGGCGCGTCGAGCAGGCTGTTCGAGATGCCGTAAATGCCGGGCTCAAGCTGTTTGCCATTGCGCTGGTCGTCCCCACCCCGATTGGAATACCAGAACAGGCGCTCGCGATCACCGAGCACCAGGTTAAAACCGTTGTACGCACAGGCCCCCTGCGAGATCTTGGCAATGTATTCCTCCGGCTGCATCTCGCCAGACAGATAGTCGGCCACGAGGGCGCCGCGCGAGGGTGCGTCGGTGCGGCGTTCCTGCGGGCCGCGAATATTGGTCAGCGCGGCAAATTTGCCGTCATGGGTAATTCCCATCCAGCTGCCGCCGCCTTTGAGGTCGCGCCCACCAAACACCTTCGGATTGTCCGGCCAGGCGCCGGCTGCCGCGGCCGGCCGATCGTAGAACTCGTCGCGATTGGCCGCGGCGACCAGTGGCGTGCCGGGAACAACCTGCCACGCAAAAACTATCAAGCACATGAATTTAATTCCGTAAAAACTTCGGTATGGCGTTCGCCGTCGATCAGTTCCGATAGTGCGGCAAGGCGCACGGCACTGCCCAGCGCGGCATCAAAGCCGGCGCCAGTGTCGTTGTAGATCTCCATCCAGGTCTGCACGCCGTCCGGACTGCCGGGGCGTCGCTTGACCAGGCCCGCAACGCCGGTTGCCAGCGCGAGCTCAGTCTGCATGCTGCGCACGCGGCGGGCCAGTTCGCCAGCCTGCGCGTCGCGCACGCGGTAATAAATATACAGATCGACCATGAATCAAAGGTCCAGGGCGTCGAGCGGATAAGGCATGGGCTGGAACGCCAGGGCCGGGCCGTTGGCGCTGCCAAGCCGCACCTCGCTGCCGGCAAGGGCTGCCAGTTTCATTTCGACCAGGGCGTCCGAGCCGCCGGCGCCATTGGGCGCGCTGTTGACGACCATGCCGCATGGCTGGCCAGGGTCGGCTACATCGAACACTTCGTCGCCGGCCTGCGCCAAGGCGCCGGCGATGCTGGCCAGCGCGGTGCGGCGCTTGAGTTTGCCAAGATACTGGCTGCGCGCCACAATTTCCTGGCCGGGGTAACAGCCTTTTTTGAAATTGACCCCACCGAGCAATTCAAAATTGATCATCTGGGGAACAAATTGCTCCTGCGTCTTGAGCGTGATCTGTGGAACCCCGGCGTGAATGTCCGACAGGCGCCAGGCATCGCCTCCCCCCAGCGCCAGCTTTTCTGTGAAGGCCGGAAAATATTGCTGTGCGGTGGCCGCCGTTGTCAGCCATTGGTAACGCGGCGCATCGAAGGCATCGGCAAGGCGGATGAGTACGCCAAGACTATGCTCCATGCGCGTGTAGGGCAGGGCGGGGAGGGCGCCAAACAAGCCTTCCAGTGCCGGCTGCGCTGCGCTGCCGCCGAAGCCCAGCACGGCCTCGAAAGCGGGCGTGACACTGGCATCGGTCAGGGCCGCCTTGGCGCGCATGACGAACATCGACAGACGTTTTTGCAGGGCCGCCTGCAGTTCGCGCGGTAGTTGCAGATAGACGGCATCGGCATCGCGCCACATCAGGAAACTTGCTTGAAGGCGGCCTTTGGGGGTGCAGTAGCCCGCCAGGCGTGCTTCACCCTGGCCAAGATGCTCGACGTCATTAGTCAGCTGGCTATGCAAGAACTTGGCGGCATCCTCACCGCGTACCGCGATCAAGCCCTGTCCGGTGACGGGGGCGACGAAACCGCCCTTTAGCTCGGTTACACTAAGGGTGCGGCCGAAATCGGCCACCTGGTCCGGCAGTGTGGCATCATGGCGCGCTCCCTGTGCGGCGAGATAATCGTTCCAAGTAGTCATTAATTTCCAGTCGTATCACGATTAAAGCTTTATCATTGCGGGCTCATTATAGAGATGTCGAGAAATTCGCGCCGGAGATCGCGCAAAACCACTAAGTCGAGTATGGGATTCATAAAAAAACTACTATTCCTGTCTGTGCTGCTGGCCATTGCGGCTGTGACGGCCTTCGTTTTCTGGGCCAAGGAGCCCATTACGAACTCGGGCGAACCGATACCGTTTGCCATCACCCCGGGCAGCAGCGTGGGCCAAGCCGGGCAACAGATCGCCCGGGCCGGCGTGCCGATGAACCCCTTCATGTTTTCGATGCTGGCGCGCGCCACCCAGATGTCGGCCAAAATCAAGGCAGGCACTTACGAGCTGAAACCGGGCACCACGCCGCGGCGCTTGATCGATCAGCTGGTGCGTGGGGAATTTGCCCAGGAATCGCTGACGATCATCGAAGGCTGGACCTTCAAACAGATGCGTCAGGCTGTCGCGGCCAGCAAGGGTCTCAAGCACGACACCGTGGCCCTGAGCGATACTGAGCTGATGGGAAAAATCTCCAAGGAATACAAGGCGCCGGAAGGCCTGTTTTTTCCCGACACTTATCTGTTTGCCAAAGGTTCAAGCGATCTGCATATTTACAAGCAGGCTCATGCTCTGCTGATGAAACGCCTGGGTGAAGCCTGGGAAAAACGTGATCCCAGCCTGCCGTACAAGTCGCCATACGAAGCGCTGATCATGGCGTCGATTGTTGAAAAAGAAACTGGACAAAAGTCCGAACGCGCCATGATCGCCGGCGTATTCGTCAATCGCCTGAACCAGGGCATGATGCTGCAGACCGATCCCACCGTTATCTACGGCATGGGCGACAAGTTCGCGGGCGACATCCGCAAGAAGGATCTGGAAACAGATACGCCTTACAACACCTACACGCGCGCCGGCTTGCCGCCCACCCCGATTGCGCTGCCTGGCACGCAATCGCTGGCAGCGGCGCTCGGTCCGGCCAAAACCCCAGCCTTGTACTTCGTGGCGCGCGGTGACGGCACCAGCGTGTTTTCGGACAACCTGCCGGACCATAACAAGGCAGTGAGCAAATTTCAACGATAAGTTTCCATGACCGAAAGTAGCGCAGCAGCAGGCAAATTCATCAGCTTCGAGGGTATCGACGGCGCCGGAAAATCGACGCACATCGCCTTTGTTGCCCAGTTCCTTTCCGAGCAGGGCAAGCAGGTTGTTTCCTCCCGCGAACCCGGTGGCACCGCGCTGGGAGAAAAGCTGCGCGACTTGCTGCTGCACGAGAAAATGCATCTGGAAACCGAAGCCTTGCTAATGTTTGCCAGCCGGCGCGAACACATGGCCAGGGTGATCGAACCGGCTTTGGCGCGTGGCGACTGGGTAATTTCTGACCGTTTTACCGATGCCAGCTTCGCCTACCAGGGCGGCGGGCGGGGCCTGGATCGCAGCAAGATGGAAGCGCTCGAGCGCTGGGTCCATCCCCACTTGCAGCCCGATCTGACCTTGTTGTTCGATGTGCCACTCGACGTCGCACGGGCTCGTCTCGATGCCACGCGCACACTCGACAAGTTCGAACAGGAGCAGGCTGATTTTTTTGCCGCCTGCCGTGCCGAATACCTGCGCCGTGCAGCGCAATTTCCAAACCGAATCGTGGTCATCGATTCGACCTACAGTATCGATGAGATTCGCGCACGCATCACCGAAATTCTTCAGAAGCTACTTTAAGATGCGGCTAGCATTCACATTAGATTTGGCTTTTAAGTTATTGATTTTATGAGCGTTTCAGTCTACCCCTGGCAAAATACAGCGTGGGAGCAGCTACAGCTGCTACGCGCGCGCATGCCGCACGCTATCCTGTTTCACGGCGCCGCCGGCACCGGCAAAGCCGATTTTATCGAGCGCTTCGCGCAGGCGCTCTTGTGCGAAAACGGTCAGGCAGACGGCCACGCCTGCGGAAGCTGTATTTCCTGTGGCTGGTTTTCGCAGCACAATCATCCTGATTACCGACGGGTCCGGCCCGAAGCGCTCGACGACGAGCCGGCGGAAGGCGAAGAGGGCGTGGACGCGGACAGCGGCAAGAAAAGCAAGGCCACCAAAACGCCGTCCAAGGAAATCAAGATCGAACAGATCCGCAATCTGTCCGACTTCATGAACATCTCGACACATCGCCAGGGCCTGCGCGTGGTAGTGCTGTATCCGGCCGAAGCGCTCAATACGCCCGCGTCAAATGCTTTGCTCAAGACCCTGGAAGAGCCGCCGCCTGGCACCGTGTTCCTGCTGTCGACCAACAGTATCGACCGCTTGCTGCCCACCATCCTGTCGCGCTGCCGCAAGTTTGCCTTGCCTATGCCAGACCTTGCGATGGCGCTTGCATGGTTGAAGGAACAAGGCCTGGCCGATGCTGATAGCTGGCTGCTGGAGCAGGGCGGTGCGCCCCTGGCGGCACTGGCCCAGTCCGAATCAGGCAACCGCGAAGAGCTCGAGACGCTTCTGCAATTACTGGCCCGTCCCAGTATCGATAGCGCCCTGAAAACTGCCGACAAATTGAGCAAAACCGCGCTCAGTTTGCTTGTGTCATGGCAACAACGCTGGCTTTACGATCTTTTTTCCTACAAACTGTCAGGAAGCATCAGATATTACCCACGCTACAAGAAGGAACTTGCGGCACTCGCAGGGACAGTGCAAACTGCGAACTTGATGCGCGCGATAAAGAGCGCCAACGAGCGGCGCGCGACGTCGGATCACCCCCTGTCGCCAAAGCTGTTTATTGAAGACATGTTGCTCGATTACACTGCATGCTGTTCCTGAGAGGATTTTGATGACTGGCAAACCAACTGACCCGAATGTTCCGCAACCCGCGCGGCCCTCGGTCCTTTCGCTTGCCATCAAAGAAAAGGCCGCGCTGTATGCCGCCTATATGCCCTTCCTCAAGCATGGCGGCATTTTTGTGCCAACGGTCAAACCCTACAAGTTGGGCGACGAGATCTACCTGATCCTGGCCTTGATGGACGACCCGAACAAGTACCCGATTGCCGGAAAAGTTGCCTGGATCACGCCCGCAGGCGCCAACAACAACAAGGCACAGGGTATCGGCGTGCATTTTCCTGACGACGAGACGGGCCACCGCGCCAAGCTGCGTATCGAGGAAATTCTGGGCGCCGCCCTGCGCTCCTCGCGCACTACTCACACCCTGTAAATTCTATTTCGCTCAACGTTTCACCGCGCCATGACTTCATTCGTCCATCGTACTGCCGCCCTCCATAACCTGCCCGCCATCGTCGATATTTACAACTCGACCGTCGCCTCGCGCGAAGTCACGGCCGACACCGAACCGGTGACAGTTTCGTCTCGCCAGCAATGGTTTGACGATCACAATCCCGAGCGCCGCCCCTTGTGGGTTATTCATGCAGCCGACGACACGACGGGCGAACCTGAAGTGCTGGGGTGGATGTCGTACTCCAATTTTTATGGTCGCCCGGCCTATTCCGGCACCGCAGAGCTGTCGATCTATATCGCGGAGGCCTGGCGTGGCAAGGGAATCGGCCAGTACTGCCTGGAGCAAGCTATCGCCTTCGCCCCCAATATCAAGGTGCACACACTGCTTGGTTTCATTTTCGGACACAATGCCCCGAGTCTTGGCCTGTTCAAAAAATACGGCTTCGAGACCTGGGCGAATCTGCCGCGCGTGGCCAATCTGGATGGAGTGGAGCGCGACCTGATCATTCTCGGCAAGCGCGTCGCCTAGCGATTACAATCGCGGGATGTACATCGATTCCCATTGCCATATTAATTTCCCCGAGCTGGCGGCGCGTATGCCGGAAATCTTGGCCAAGATGGCCGAGAACAAGGTAACGCACGCGCTGTGCGTCTCGGTCGACCTGCCTGACTTCCCGCAAGTCCTCGCGCTGGCGGAACAATATCCCCACATCTACGCCTCGGTGGGGGTCCATCCCGACTATGAGGATACGCCTGAACCGACGGTCGATCAGCTGCTTACCCTGTCCGATCACCCGAAAATCGTCGCGATCGGCGAGACCGGGCTCGATTATTTTCGACTGCAAGGCGACCTTGAATGGCAACGTGAACGCTTCCGAGTCCACATCCGCACTTCGAGAATCACGCGTAAGCCTTTGATTATTCACACTCGCGCGGCCAGTGCGGACACGATCCGCATCATGCAGGAGGAGGGCGCCGGCACCGACAAAGGCGGCGTGGCCGGCGTGATGCATTGCTTTACCGAGTCGCTGGAGGTGGCGCTGGCGGCCCTCGCGATGGGCTTTTACATATCATTTTCCGGCATCGTGACCTTCAAGAGCGCCAAGGACTTGCAGGCGGTGGCGCTCGCGGTTCCGCTCGAGCGCATCCTTATCGAAACCGATTCGCCCTACCTGGCGCCGGTCCCGCATCGCGGCAAGATGAACGAGCCTGGCTTCGTTTGCCACGTGGCCGAGTATCTGGCCACGCTCAAAGGGGTGCCGCTGGAGCAGGTTGCTCGGCAGACGAGCGAGAATTTCTTCAGGCTTTTCAATCCTTTAGCGGCCTGATTTCATGCGTTCCATGCGATTTCAGCTGCTGTTGATAGCTTGCCTGAGCGGGCCGACGGCATCTAACGCCGACGATTTTGCCGACATGATCAAATCGACGCAACTGGACAATGTGGGCGCTGTCAAACGACTGTTAGTGAGGGGAACGAGTCCGAATGTAGTTGACCCTGCGAGCGGCGAGCCCTTGCTGGTTTTAGCCGCGCGCGAGGGGTCGGACCGGGTGTCAGCGCTGCTGCTGGCACACAGGGATATACAAATCGAGCAGCGGGCAGCCAACGGCAATACGGCGCTGATGATGGCCGCATTCAAGTCCAACAAGGCACTGGTAGCTAAGTTGCTTGCAAAGGGGGCCATTGTTACGCACCCTGGCTGGACCCCCTTGCACTACGCGGCAGCTGGCGGCAGCACCGAGATCGTTGCAATCCTTCTCGAGCACCATGCCTATATCGACGCTGAATCGCCGAGTCAGATCACACCTTTGATGTTGGCAGCCAGGGAAGGACAGGAAGAGGTGGTTTTGCAGTTGCTTGCCGCCGGCGCTGATGCGACCTTGAAAAACAATGAAAATCTGACCGCCGCCCAGATCGCCCTGCGAGCAGACAAGCCGCGCATTGCCTTGGCAATCGACAGGCATGTTGGCAAAGCCCCTTAGAACACCCCGGCAAGACGCCCGGTGCCCGGATAGTTTAGCGAAAGCTGCATTCAGGCCTTAAAATGTCGACTTCGCTTCCCACCTTTCAAGAGCCGCATATGGACACAATCGACCAGCGCTACCTGGTTCAGCAAAACAAAATCAGCGACGGCGAGGGCAAGCCACCGGTATTTGCCAAGGTCATGCGCAGCAAGGAAGGCAAGTTCGAAGGCGTATCCTTTATCAAGAACAAGGAAAAGGCCACGATCATGACGGTGGCCCAGGCCAATGAAGTGATTCACTGGGCTACGACCAAGAAATCCAATTCGCACGAGTACACGACCAAGATTATCTGTGTCGGCCAATAAGGCAGCTCCCGTTCGTCCTCACCAAATGCGCGTTGGTCGGCCTTCAATACGGTTTGTCGCAGTGCCGTTGCGGGGCAGGAGAGCAAGTATTACAGTGATTCCATCTTCCTTTCCCCTCGGAGCGAACGATGATGACTTTTCTGATCTGGCTGCTGGTACTGTTTATTTGCTGGCCACTGGCTTTGCTTGCCTTGATCCTGTACCCCATCGTGTGGCTCATCCTGCTGCCATTGCGCCTGCTCGGCATCGGCGTCGAAGCAGTCTTTGCGCTGCTCAAATCGATAGTAATGCTGCCCGCGCGCATCTTACGCGGCAATGCGGGTTAAATAATCAGCCAAGTGGGCGCCGCGTGACAGTCAGTGTGGGATAGCTAACAGACCGCCCAGTGCATGACTTATAAATTAGCAGAGCACGCTTTTTATAGGGAACCACCATGCGTCTAGACATCTATCGCCGCCCGGAAACCGACGGCAAATTCTCCTACCTCGCCGTCCCCGAAGAGAAAAACATTCCAAACGAAGCCACCAACACCGACTGGGAAGTGGAGGTGAGGGCGCTTGAAGTCGAAGACGACGCGGATCAGATACCGGACTACGCGATCGAGCATCTGAGCGAACAAATCGCCGAGAAAGGCTATGCCGTCACTGCCCTGCATTGACATTTCAATAAGGAAGGGCGCCGGCACGCTGTTCGCGTGCTTGCTGATTGGCGCCCTCGCTGCCTGCACATCGACTACCAAACCTGGTGCAGTCGACGTAGACCGACGCCAGCTGCTCATTGTTCCGTCGGAAACCATCGAGCAAATGGCTGCGATCAGCTTCCGGGAACAAAATGACAAAGCCCGCGCGGCTGGCAAGCTGATCACGGAAGGGACCGACTTCGAACGCCTGCGGCGCATTGCGGCGCGCCTGCAAGCCCGGGCCCCCGTGTTTCGGAACGATGCCGCGCGCTGGAACTGGGAAATCGCTTTGATCGATGCGCCCACGCTTAACGCCAGCTGTGCGCCAGGCGGAAAAATCACTGTCTACACGGGCCTTATCCGTCAACTCGCGCTGAGCGATGACGAGATTGCCATGGTTGTCGGACACGAAGTTGCGCATGCAGTGCGTGAGCACGGGCGCGAGCGGGTATCGCAGGCGCTTGCACAAAACGTCATTGCGTCGCTCGCACTGGGCGCCGTGCAGACGGGCGAAACTCAGCGCAAACTGGCAGCGCAGGTAGCCGACGTACTCTACAACTTGCCTAATTCGCGCAAAAATGAAATCGAGGCCGACAGGATCGGGCTGGAGATGGCGGCGCGCGCAGGCTTCAATCCGCAGGCAGCGGTCAGCGTGTGGCAAAAGATGTCGCAGGCCGGCGGCGCCGGCGGTCCGCCGGAATTCCTTTCAACCCATCCAGCAAACGCCTCCCGCATTGAAGACCTGCAGCGGCTCATTCCGACCGTGCAACCCCTCTACGAAGCTGCGCCAAAATCATAGCTTGCATTGCCAATACCCGACATCGTGCCAGCGGCCGAACTTGAAACCGACTTCTTCAAAGTGGGCGGCCTTTCTGTAGCCCATTTTTTCATGCAGCGCGACACTAGCATCATTTGGCAAGGCAATGCCGCCAATGGCGAGGTGGCATCCCGCCATGCGCAAGCGCTGCAGGAGGGCGGTGTAAAGCGCAGTGCCGATGCCATGGCCGGCCTTGCCCCCATCGATGTACACGCTTGTCTCCACAGAATAACGGTAGGCATGCCGCACGCGCCATTTCGTCGCGTACGCGTATCCGACCACGAGCTCATCGACGCAGGCAACGAGCCAGGGCAGTTTGGCAGTTTGCACCTCGGCCAATCGGACTTCCATGGCCTCCGCGCTCACTTCGGCCTCCTCGAAGCTGATGGCCGAATCGCGGATGAAAGGGTTGTAGATCGCTGCGATGGCGGCAGCGTCGCGCGCGTCGGCGTCTCGGATATGCAATTAGGGCTCCGGAAGGGCTAAAGCAAAGGATAATAGAGGCTACATCACTTTGCGTACAATTTTGGAATACTCCCATGGAAATTAAGGTCAACTTTCTCGACAAGCTTCGTCTGGAAGCCAAATTCGATGACTTCACGGTGGTGGCCGACCAGCCGATCCGCTATAAGGGCGATGGCTCGGCGCCTGGACCGTTCGATTATTTCCTGGCCTCGTCAGCCTTGTGCGCGGCTTACTTCGTGAAGCTGTATTGCGATACCCGAAATATTCCTACGGAGAATATCCGGCTGTCGCAGAATAATATCGTTGATCCAGAGAATCGCTATCAGCAGATTTTCAAGATTCAGGTCGAGCTGCCCGGCGACATCTCCGACAAAGACCGGCAGGGAATTTTGCGCTCCATCGACCGCTGCACCGTGAAAAAGGTGGTGCAGGCAGGACCCGAGTTTGTGATTGAAGAGGTTGAGAATCTGGATGCTGATGCGCAGGCATTATTGCGTCTGGATCCAGCTTCCGAGGCCGGTACCTATATCGCCGGCAAAGACCTGCCGCTGGAACAAACCATCGCCAATATGTCGGGGATTCTGGCAGGCCTGGGCATCAAGATCGAAATTGCATCGTGGCGCAACATCGTCCCCAATGTCTGGTCGCTGCATATCCGCGACGCGCACTCGCCGATGTGTTTCACCAACGGCAAAGGTGCGACCAAGGAAGCTGCGCTGGCGTCCGCCTTGGGTGAGTACATCGAGCGGCTCAGTTGCAATCACTTTTATGCAGGCACCTTCTGGGGCGAAGATATCGCCAACGCCGCCTTTGTGCATTATCCGAACGAGCGCTGGTTCAAACCCGGCAAAAAAGATGCGCTGCCGGCCGACATTCTCGATGAATATTGCCTGCAGATTTACGATCCCGACGGCGAGTTGCGCAGCGCGCATCTGATCGACACCAATTCGGGCAATGTGGCGCGTGGCATCTGTTCGCTACCGTATGTGCGTCAGTCGGACGGCGCGGTAGTGTATTTCCCGTCCAACCTGATCGAAAATCTGTACGTCAGCAATGGCATGAGCGCCGGTAATACGCTCGCCGAAGCGCAGGTGCAATGCCTGTCGGAGATTTTCGAAAGGGCGGTCAAACGCGAAATTATCGAGGGCGAAATCGCCTTGCCCGACGTGCCGCAGGAAGTGCTGGCGCGGTATCCAGGCATTGTTGCAGGCATTAAGGGACTGGAAGACCAGGGTTTTCCAGTACTGGTCAAGGATGCGTCGCTGGGGGGCGCCTATCCAGTGATGTGCGTGACCTTGATGAACCCGAAAACCGGTGGGGTCTTCGCCTCATTCGGCGCCCATCCAAGCCTGGAAGTCGCGCTCGAACGCAGCCTTACCGAATTGCTCCAGGGGCGCAGCTTCGAAGGCTTGAACGATCTGCCGCAGCCGACCTTTGCCAGCAACGCCGTGACCGAGCCCAATAACTTCGTCGAGCATTTCATCGATTCCAGCGGGATCGTGTCGTGGCGCTTTTTCAGCGCAAAGGCCGATTATGACTTTGTCGACTGGGATTTTTCCGGTCACGGTGAAAACTCCAATGCCCAGGAAGCCGCTACCTTGTTCGGCATTCTCGAATCACTTGGCAAAGAGACTTATGTGGCGGTTTACGACAAGTTGGGCGCGACCGCCTGTCGAATTCTGGTTCCGGGCTACTCGGAAGTTTATCCCGCGGACGATCTGATTTGGGATAACACCAATGTAGCGCTGTCGTTTCGCAACGAGATCCTGAACCTGCATAGCCTCGACGATAGCGGCCTCGAAGCATTGCTCGAACGTCTGGAGGACAGCGAACTTGATGATTACACCGACGTTGCCACTTTGATCGGCATCGACTTTGACGAGAACACCTCCTGGGGGCAGCTGACAATCCAGGAACTGAAACTCCTGATTCATTTGGCTTTGGAGCAGTTCGAAGACGCGCATGAACTGGTAGGAGCTTTCCTTCAGTACAACGACAACACGGTCGAGCGCAGATTGTTTTACCAAGCCATGAACGTGGTGCTGGAAGTGTTGCTGGACGACGATCTGGAGCTGGACGATTACGTGGTGAATTTCCGTCGCATGTACGGCAATGAGCGCATGGATGCTGTCATCGGATCGGTCGACGGCAGCGTGCGTTTCTTTGGTTTGACGCCTACCAGCACCCAGCTTGAGGGATTGGACAGGCACCACAGGCTGATCGACAGCTACAGAAAACTGCATGTAGCGCGGGCCAGGTTTGCCGATGCATGAGCCCGATCATGCGCGCCATGGAAGTTCGTTTTGTCCAGGAGTGCAATTCGATGATCGTTCCTTGGCCCAGTGTCACACTTCGCATAATTTGTATTATGTTAAATGCGAATATGACGTCTAGCATTGGCTAGCCCCACCGCCGTTCGGCGAAGAGAAAGTGCCCGAATAGCGGAAGCGATTTTGCCAATCGCTGAAAGTTGGGAAGCAAAAGTGCCCGACTGCCCTGCAGCTAGACCCAGCTAGTCTATGGTGACTACGGCTCGCCCGTGATCCTGTTAGACTCATCGGAAACGCTGCAAGCGCGGGATTTGAGACGATGAACGATCCGAAGAAGCTGGCGAGTGCCAAGGAAAGCGCTTACAAAACGGCGGCGGCAGCCCGACGCCAGAAGCTTGCGTCGACGGTCACGCCTGGCGCTGACGAGATACCACCTCACGATGGGCGGATTCGGGTCCCCCTGAGTGGCAAGCCGATTAGCCCGACCCGCAATCCGAAGGTCTTCGGGGAATCCTCCATCGACATTCCGGAATTTTTGATTGTCCGGAAAAAGTAGCCAGTCTGGCTGGCTACTCCTCCTCTTGCTATTTCTTCGACTGTGACACCAAGGAGCCGGCCAACGCCCTCGTAGTCGCTGCGGATCCGCCATTCTGCAACGCCGCAGACGCCTTCGCTTCCATGGGTTTGCTCGTTGTCTTATTGGTTCCTGCCTGGGCAAGCGCGCTCCCCGCCAAACTCTTTTGAAGCGCCGATGCGTTGGAACTCCCTAAGGTGCGTCCAGCGGAAGACGCGACTTTGCCACCAGTAGATTTTCCAGCCATTTCAACCTCCTTGATATTGAACTCCGGACATCAACCACTATTAGTAGATGTTCGCAGCCATGAGAGCACTATAGCTAGTGCTTTTCTTATTGCAAGGCAAATGTTCAAACTCAAGCTAAAAGGGGCAAATTGTCCTTGTGGACTATGAAAATTCTCCCGAAGCGTGGTCCGTGGAACAGCAAAGCCCACGGCTATTCTAGTTTACTTAATGTGCGCTAAGTAAACTACCGGGTTTTGACAGGTACAAATAACCGTGTTAATGTACCTTCATCTCATCAAGCAACTTTTATCGTGGCCCGCCCTACCTTCTCCCTCACCGACAGCGAAGCTAGACTGCTCATCCAGGAGCTGGCCGGCATCGAAGAGCGCTGCCCGATCAACCCGCGCGACCATCGCCTTTTCGTGCGCGACTTTATCCGGGCCGTGTACCGCGTGACACGCAAGACTTTCAGTCCTGCGATTTATCGGCGCCTGCTCAGCGCCTACGCGCCGGACCGCAAGCCGTCCACTGCCACCCTCGCCCTCGAAAAGGAACGACTTGCCAAGGAGTTGGACCAAGCACCAACGCCCGACGATGTCTCGATAGATTCGCCTATTCCGGGCGGCGACCTTGAGCGGGCGGTCCGCATGCTGCTCGAGGACCTTCCGGCACGCTTCGCACAACGCGCGTTGCCAAGTTCGGACGGCTACCTGCAAGCACAGTGCGATTTTCTCCAGCAGCGGCTGTCCCACAGCGAAAAGCTACTCTCCGAAACAAAAGCGGCAGCAAGCCAGATTGATGCACAGCGCCAGGTACTGGAGGCACAGGCGGAGTCTGCACGCGAACAAATTGAGACCTTTCGAGCCGACAGTGGCGCCATGCATGACCAGCTGGCGAACTTGTCCAGAGCAATTGACGACGCGCGCCAGTTCGCCCTGCTGGCCATCGACGAAGCCCGAGGCGAAACGCGGGCATGGAAGGAGCGCTGCCTAGCGTCTGAAGCACAGCTCAAGGCGCAGATTTCGCTTACCGAAACATTCCGCCGCATCGCCTACCGCCAGGGCGCCGACATCCCCGCTGCCCTTGGAAGCAAGTCGACATGAATGCATTCACCGAAACTACTTCAGGCCATGATTTGATGACGGCGAGCCCAGAGCTCGGCCATGCACTTGGCGAAGTACGCGACGACTGGGAAGCAGCCGGGGTCTGGCTGGCAGCAGTCGCCCGCAAGTCTGGCAATGGCTCGACGGCCACCCGCGACACCTATGGGTATCATCTCGCCAAACTGCGGTGGTACTGTGAAAATGTGGCGCGGGTGACACCGTCGCGCTGGAGCATGCAGGACGTCGAGCACTTCCATCTTTTCCTGGAGGATTTGCCTGAAGATGCCCTGTGCGCGATGGGCGACGGCCGCTTTGCGATACCTGGCGAACGCGGCTACACCCCCTTTCGCAAGCGCCCTGCCCGCAGCAGCCAATCCGACATACACCGTTTCGTGCACGCTCTGCTGAAAGCATGGCACAGCATGGGCTATATCCGCATCAATCCCATGGCCCTGACTGGCACAATGAGTTCACGCAAGATCAAGACGGAGCGCTCACTCAGTGAGATCGTTTTCGAGTCGGTCCTTGATACTCTCGCCGCCAGCGAGGTTGTTTCGTTCGCGGAACGTCAGCGGCAGCTGCGCGACATGTTCATTCTGACGGCTTTTAAAGAGCTGGGCCTGCGGGCCAGTGAGCTTGTGGGTGCCCGGATGGGCGCCTTTTACCAGCTAGCCGATCCAGCGACAAAAAACCGCTACTGGATCTTTCTGGTGACGTCCGAGACCGGCAAGGGGGCCAAGGCACGGCGCATTCCGGTGACCCGGACCCTGTTGTCGAGCCTGGCTGTCTACCGCCAGGCATTCGGCTTACCAGCGATGCCCGTCCACGGTGACGACACACCCCTGCTCCTCTCATCCCGGACCAAGGTCGTACAAATCGGCGAAACGAAGATCAAGCACGTTAATGACCGGCGTTTTTTCGGCGCATGGCGCGCCATCGGTACCCGCCAGGGCCTGTACAAGATCGTGAAAGAACGCTTGGCCCTCACCGCAAAAGCATTGCGCGACGCTGGCAACTTCGATTTGGCTACGGATCTTGATCGTGCCTCGCCACACTGGCTGCGCCATACGTTTGCCAAAGCTGCGCTCATGAAAGGCCAGTCCATGCGCGAAGTTGCTAGCCTCCTTGGTCACGCCAGCGTCGACACGACGATGATTTACACCGATCAGGACGCACTGGACCTCGTGCGCGCCTTGGAGCGCAGCGCGCCGGACGCGATTGCTGTTGAGCACCCAGCAGCGCCGCTCTGATCACAAAGATTTTCTACATCTCACATGCGTGTACTTGGCGTTGGCAGACCTGCTGGGTTGTCACTGAGCAGTGGGCAAGATGTTTCGTCGCGAGAGTTGTCGACGGCGCAGCAGCAAATAGACGGCGGGCACCACGAACATAGATAACAGTGGCGCCGTGATCATCCCGCCCACCATCGGCGCTGCGATACGCTGCATCACCTCCGAGCCGGTTCCAGAACCAACCATAATCGGCACCAGGCCGGCGATGATAACGGCCACTGTCATCGCCTTTGGGCGCACACGCAACACGGCGCCCTCGCGGATCGCTTCAAGCAGGTCCTCCGCCGTCAATTTCCCTGCAGCGATTCTGGTGTCCCATGCTTGTTTAAGGTACAGCAGCATGATGACGCCAAATTCGGCCGACACACCGGCCAGCGCGATGAAGCCGACGCCGCTCGCCACAGACATGTTGTGCCCGAGCAGCCACAGCAGCCAGATACCGCCGGCCAGGGCGAACGGCAAGGTCGCCATGATGAGGAGGGCCTCGTCGAAACGCTTGAACGTCATATACAGGAGGACGAAGATGATCAGCAAGGTTGCTGGCACGACGATCTTGAGTTTTGCGCTCGCACGCTCCAGGTATTCGAACTGTCCCGACCACGACACTGAATAGCCTGCTGGCAGCTTGAGTTCCTTGGCAATTGCCTGCTGCATGTCGCGCACCGCAGAGCTTAGGTCGCGCCCGCGGATGTCGACGTACACCCAGCCTGACAGACGAGCGTTCTCGCTCTTGAGCATGGGCGGGCCGTCGGTAATCTGGATTGTGGAGACATCGCCCAAGCGAATTTGGGCGCCACGCCCGGTCAATACCGGCAGATCGCGCAATTTTTCGACCGAGTCGCGCACCTCTCGTGGATAGCGCACATTGATCGGGAAACGCTGCAAGCCTTCGACTGTCTCACCGATATTGTCGCCGCCAATCGCGCTCGCCACGATACTTTGCACATCAGCGATGTTCATCCCATAGCGAGAAGCCGCGTCGCGGTCGATCTTGATGTCGACATAACGCCCGCCATTGAGGCGCTCCGCCAGCGCGGACGATACCCCGGGAACCGCCTTAACGACGCGCTCGATCTCTCCCGTGATGCGGTCGATTTCCTTCAAGTCCATACCGGCGACCTTGACGCCGACCGGGCTCTTGATGCCAGTGGCAAGCATGTCGATCCGGTTGCGAATCGGCGGCACCCATATGTTGGACAGCCCGGGCACCTTGACGATCCGGTCCAGCTCATCGATGAGCTTATCCGGCGTCATTCCTTCCCGCCACTGCGCGCGCGGCCTGAACTGAATGGTTGTCTCGAACATTTCTAATGGCGCCGGGTCGGTGGCCGACTCCGCCCGCCCTGCCTTGCCGAACACACTCTGGACCTCGGGAACGGTCTTGATCAGTCGGTCCGTTTGCTGCAACAGCTCCGCGACCTTGC
The DNA here is from genome assembly GCA_040385745.1 of Pseudomonadota bacterium. Taxonomy (GTDB): domain Bacteria; phylum Pseudomonadota; class Gammaproteobacteria; order Burkholderiales; family Burkholderiaceae_D; genus Telluria_A. Next base: position 33,640 of record JAZKGU010000020.1, on the reverse strand, counting down.
CCGCCCCGATGCCAGGCAAGGCCGACGGCATGTACAGCACGTCGCCTTCATCCAACGGCGGCATGAACTCGCCGCCGAGCTGAGAGACGGGCCATACGGTCAGCACTGCCATTGCCGCCGCTACCACTAACGTTGCCTTTGGATGGCGCAGGACGATCTCCAGTAGCGGGCGGTACAGCGCAATCAGGCCGCGATTGAGCGGATTTTTCTGCTCGTCGGGGATACGACCACGGATCAGGTAGCCCATCAGCACGGGAATCAAGGTCACGGATAGGCCGGCCGCCGCAGCCATTGCGTAGGTCTTGGTGAAGGCCAGCGGCGCGAACAAGCGGCCCTCCTGCGCCTCCAGGGTGAACACCGGGATGAAGGACAGTACGATGATCAACAGCGAAAAGAACAGCGCCGGTCCAACTTCGGCCGCGGCATCGCCGATCACCCGCCAATGTTCGTCGCCCGCGAGCTTTTCGCCCGGATGCGCGTGATTCCAGGCCTCGATGTGCTTGTGCGCATTTTCAATCATCACCACCGCCGCGTCGACCATGGCGCCGACCGCGATGGCGATGCCGCCAAGGGACATGATGTTTGCGTTCACGCCCTGGTAATACATGACGATGTAGGCGGCCAGGATCCCCAGTGGCAGAGAGACGATCGCGACCAGCGCGGAGCGGATGTGAAACAGGAAAATTGCGCAAACAAGGGCGACGACAATGAACTCCTCGATCAGCTTGACTTCTAGGTTCGTCACAGCACGCTTGATCAGGTTGGAGCGGTCATACACGGGAATGATTTCAACACCGGTCGGCAGGCCAGGCTTCAATTTTTCCAGCTTTGCCTTGACTGCAGCAATCGTTTCCAGGGCATTCTTCCCTGAACGCATCACGATCACGCCCCCTGCGACTTCCCCTTCGCCGTTCAGCTCTGCGATGCCGCGCCGCATTTCCGGCCCGAGCTGGATTCGCGCCACCTCGCCCAGTCGTACGGCCACGCCTGCCTCGCTCGTCATCAATGGGATCTTGCGGAAGTCGTCGAGTGATTGCAGATAGCCCGACGAACGCACCATGTATTCCGCCTCGCCCAGTTCCAGAACGGAGCCGCCGGTTTCCTGGTTGGCACGGCGCACCTCTTCGATGACCTTGCTGTGCGGGATGTTGTAGGCACGGAGCTTGTCCGGATCGAGCACAATCTGATACTGGCGCACCATGCCACCCACGCTGGCCACCTCGGACACGTTCGCCACCGCCTTCAGCTCGTACTTCAGGAACCAGTCCTGCAGGGCGCGCAGCTGCGACAGATCCATCTTGCCGCTGCGATCAACCAGTGCATATTCGTAGATCCAGCCGACGCCCGTCGCATCCGGGCCGAGCGCGGTATTTGCCTGGCTCGGGAGACGCGACTGCACCTGATTCAGGTATTCGAGCACGCGCGAGCGTGCCCAGTAGGGATCGGTCCCGTCCTCGAACAGGACGTAGACGAAGGAGTCGCCAAAAAAGGAATAGCCGCGCACGGTCTTCGCCCCAGGCACTGACAGCATCGTCGTCGTCAAGGGATAGGTGACCTGGTTTTCAACGATCTGCGGCGCCTGGCCCGGGTAGCTGGTACGGATGATCACCTGAACGTCCGAAAGGTCGGGAATCGCGTCGAGCGGTGTGCGCGACAGCGCCCAGATCCCCCACCCGGTCATCATGACCGTGGCCAGCAGGACGAGAAAACGATTGGAGATCGACCAACGGATCAGTTTGGCGATCATTTCTTGTCTCCGGCCATGGGCATCTTCACATCGCCCTTCATGGAATTGGCCGGCGGCTTGCTGCCAATGGCCGGGGCCTCCGCCGTCGGCGAGATAGCGGCAATTTCGAAACTTCCGTCCTCGCGCTGCTTGAAGTCAAACGCTACCTGGTCGCCCTGGCTGACGTTGCGCGGCAAACCGGCCGGTGGTAGCTTGAAAGGCATCGTCATAGATCTCCACTGCAAGGACGCGATCGGACCATGGGAAATTGTGATTTCGTCCTTGGCGATCTGTTCGACCATGCCCTGGCCGTGATGGAGCGCGCCCGCCGTGTCTTGCACGGGCGGTGGTGCCTCCGCCATGTGCGCCGCCGTGCCCTTCAAACTGGCTTCGGAGTCGATCAGGAACTGCCCCGACACAACGACCTTCTGGCCAGCAGTCAAGCCCTTGCGGATCTCGGTCATGCCTTCGCCTTCGCTCCCAGCCTCCACCTCGACGTGGATGAACTTGCCGCCCTCTTGCGCGAGCATGACGACGCTGCGCGTGCCGGTCCGGATGACTGCCTCCGACGGTACCAATAGCACGTCCGCGCCGGCGCCAGGCGCAAAAGTGATCGCGGCGAACATACCCGGCACAAGCTGTCCATTTGGGTTGGCCAGCTCGATTCGGGCTTTAAGGGTGCGTGTCGCGGCATTGACCTCAGGCAAAATCGCGCCGACCTTGCCCTTGAACACGGTACCTGGCAGCGCCTGCGCGCGCGCCTCGACTACGTCGCCGGGGCGAATCCTTGCGGTGACGTTCTCGGGTACCTCCGCATTGACCCATACAGTGCTCAGTCCGTTGATTCGAAACAGCGTCGTCCCGGCCATGACGGTCATCCCTTCACGGGCACCGAGCTCGGTGACCACGCCGCTAACGGGCGCGGAAATGGTGATCCGAGAATTGACCTTGCCACTCGCGTCTACCATCCGGATCTGCCCGTCGGTCATGCCGACGAGCCGCATGCGCTGGCGGGCGCCGTCGATCAAGGAGGCCGTATCCGGCCCACCCATACGTCTGGCGACCAGGTACTCCTCCTGCGCCGCGACCCAGTCAGGCACATGCAAGTCGGCCAGGGCTTGCCCCTTCTTTACTGGGTCGAGCTGTGCGCGCACGTGGAGGCGCTCGACAAATCCATTGCTTCGCGCCTGCACCAATGCCACGTCGCGTTCGTTGTAGGCCACGCTCCCCACTGCGATGACGCGCGTGGACAATTTGCCGGACGTGACTGTCGCCGTGCGCACCCCGAGATTTTGTTGCATACGCGGGCTGATGGTAACTTTGCCTTCGTCCGTAGCGTCGCCCCCGTAGACTGGCACCAATTGCATGTTCATGAAGGGGGATTTGCCCGGCTTGTCGAATTTTTGACCGGGAACCATTGGATCGTGCCAGTACAGAGGCTGTTTGCCGGAACCGCCAGTTGCTGCACCGCCCCCAGCTGCGGCCGCGTCGGCGGACGCCGCGCCTTTCATGCCTTGCCGCACACCCATCCAGTACGCGCCGTATGCGCCAGCCGCAATAACGCCTGCGATGATCAGCGCCACAATCTTCTTGTTTTTCATTTGGATTCCTGATTGCTTATTTTGGCGGAATGCTGCGCGCTCACGTTCTCTGGAAAGAGGAAGTTCAGTTGTGCCCATAGACGCCCAGTTTCCATTTGGAGTTGGAGCGCCTGCATGCGCAATTCTGTTTCATCTCGTCTTGCTGCGAGAACCTCGGCCAATGTTGATTTTCCGCCGCGGTAAGCGGCCAGCACCGCTCGGTTTCGCTGCGCCGCCAGCGGCAGCAATTGACTGGCGTAGCGTGAGATCCGCTCCCGACCGTTCTGCCATTCGAGAATCATCGAGCGCGCTTGAGCTACATGCTCGCGCAGCATTTCATCGCGCTCGGCTTTCGCTTGTTCGACCATGGACAGTTTCGACGCCAACTCCCGGTCCTGGCGCTTGCTTCGGTCCCACTGCAGTGGCACTGAAACGCCAATCGAGACCATGTTCGAATAGGCCGCGCCCCGCTGCTGGAACCCGACTTCCACAGTCCAGTCCGCACGCCGGTTCGCTTGGGCCAGATTGGCTTGCGCCTGGGCGATGTTCTCTTGCTTGTTCAGCACCTCGATTTCAGGGTGGTGGGCAAGGTCGCTGTCGAGTGTCGCAGGATCAAGGCGGATCCTGTCGGTATCCGGACTTCCTGCCAGAACGAGTTCGGTACTGGCACCGGTCCATCGGGAGAGCATGGTGCGGGCCACGAGCAGGCGCCGGGCAATTTCACTGGCCCGGTCGTCCAGGACGACCAGGGCTGAACGCGCCGCGAGTATATCGACCTGGCTGCCGCGTCCACCACGGTAAGCCGCTTCGGCAGCAGCAATTTCTTGACGCGCCAATGCCGACTGCGAGGAGACGATCGCAGCGCTCTGCTCGGTGTAGTACAGGTCTAGCCACGCGATGGCGGTGTCGCGCTGGATCGATGCCATGGTTACGTACTTTTGTGCACCGGCCTTGTCCGCCTCGCTTTGGAGGCTTTTGGCGCGCCATTGGCGTTTGTCTGCGCTTGTCAGTTCCTGCGAAACGCCGACCCGCCGCATGGTCATGAAGTCGGCGCCAAGGCTGAAACGATCCGGACCGCTGACGGGCAGGTTGTCGATGCCGACTTTGAGGACGGGATCGGGCAGCTGGCCAGCTGCGAGTGCCATTTCGCGCGAAGCGTCAATTGCATGTTCTTGCGCCGTCAGTTGGCGCGAACGGGCAACTGCTTGTTGCTGGGCTTCACCAAGCGTGAGGCCCAATGGCGCCGCCATTGCACCAGGGGTGCTGACGATGAACGACAGCAATAGCGCGGACTCCGCAACAGAGCGGAGACGAAAAGCGCACGCATTGAGATGCGTGAATAGCAGGGATGACATATTACCTCCAGAATGCGACGGACAGCATCGCGCGCGCCGGTAAGGGCGACGCGACGGCGAACTAGGCAGTCTGGCGAGTTAAATGCGGAAACAGCAGTTACGGATTGCGATAGGCGGGGCAGTGGTTCGCGTCAACGCGATCGGTACGAAGGGGTTCGAATCGGGGATCAGGGCGATATTAAAGATCCGCAATTCCATTATCAGGATAGCCGGCACAAACGGCCCGACATCGGGCACAGGCGTCTTGGCGAGCGATTGCGCTGGAGGCTCCCCCACTGCATACAGATGGCACAGCGTTGACTGTGCCGGGTCCATTCCATCGCAGTTCGGCATTTCAGCCATCGCCGTTTTGACAGACGCACCCTCATTCAGACTTCCCATCGGCACGCCCGGACATACGTAGGACGCCACAGCGACCTGCATGAAGAGCATGCTAAAGATCGCGACGATGGCCGCTACGATACTTGAGGTGCGGGAGGTCTTCATTGAAGTACTCTGTTTTGTCCTATTTTTAGGCTACGTTGGATCGCTGATGCTGTCAAGATGACAGGGCTACAGTACGGCAGGATATCCAGTTAGACGAGCCAAATCCATATTCCTGACAAAGAGTGTAAAGCTTAACATGGTAGGAAAGTCAACCGGAATTGCATTCCCTCGGTCTTTTTAGCCTACACAACGTTCACCAGTGGGCCATCCAAGGATCGCGTACTGCACTTGCTCGCCGCTAAAATTTTGTCGCGACGGGCCTTGACCTTCCCACCGTGGGATGCTTGAAGCTACTTCTACACCAAGACATTCTAGGGGTATTTCAATGACTTTCGCTGTTCAACAAGCCGCCAATCCGAACGCATCCTCAATCTCTCGCTTGAGTGTTTTGGTCGACGGAATGACCTGTGCCTCGTGTATTGGCCGCGTCGAGCGCGCACTGAAACAGATCCCTGGCGTACAGTCGGCCGTAGCCAATCTGGCCACCGAGCGCGCTGACATCACTTTTAACGAGCCGGCGACCACGCTGGCGGCTGTCCGTGCCATCGAGGAGGCCGGCTACGCCGTGCGCGACGAGACCACCGAGCTTGGGATCGAGGACATGACGTGCGCCTCGTGCGTAGGCAGGGTCGAGAAGGCGCTTGCTGCTGTTCCCGGCGTGCTCCAGGCGAGCGTCAACCTGGCGACCGAGCGCGCACAGGTGCGCCACCTCGCCGGAGTCGTTTCAACGGCCGACCTGGTAGAGGCGGTCAAACTGGCCGGGTACAAGGCCCGGGGCTTGTCCGATGCAATTCGCGATACGGGTGAGCATGAGGTCAAGCGTCGCGAAAGCGAGGCTCGGGAACTGCGCCGCGCTTTGCTTATTGCGTCCAGCCTCACCGTGCCAGTGTTCATCCTCGAGATGGGCTCCCACCTGGTTCCCACCGTTCACCATTGGGTGATGAGCGTCCTGGGGCAGCAGACCAGCTGGTATCTCCAGTTCGCGCTCGCCACCCTTGTGCTGTTCGGCCCGGGACTGCGCTTTTTCCGCAAGGGCATACCGGCGCTGATGCGCGCCGCACCCGACATGAATTCGCTGGTTTCGCTCGGCACGGCTGCCGCTTACGGCTATTCGGTGGTGGCAACCTTCCTCCCTACCGTGCTTCCTCCAGGCACGGCCAACGTCTACTTCGAAGCGGCCGTTGTGATCGTGACCCTGATTCTGCTCGGACGCACGCTCGAGGCACGCGCCAAGGGACGGACCTCGCAGGCAATTAAGCGTCTGGTGGGACTGCAGGCAAAGACAGCTCGCGTCCAGCGCGACGGCGAAACGGTCGAGATTGCGCTTGATCAGGTGGCGGTCGGCGACCTCGTGCTCGTCCGTCCCGGCGAGAAAATTGCGCTCGACGGGGAAGTCGTTGACGGCGCTTCGTATGTCGACGAGAGCATGATCAGCGGCGAGCCGGTTCCCGTATCGAAAGGTGTGGGCGCGGAAGTGGTGGGCGGCACGATCAACAAGACGGGCGCCTTCAGCTTCCGGGTCACGAAAATCGGCGCGAACACGGTGCTGGCCCAGATCATCCGCCTCGTTGAGCAGGCACAAGGTTCCAAGCTGCCGATCCAGGCGCTGGTCGACAAAGTGACGATGTGGTTTGTCCCGGCGGTAATGGGGGCGGCCGCGCTGACCTTTCTGACCTGGCTGATCTTCGGGCCGGAACCGGCGCTCACTTTCGCGCTCGTCAATGCGGTCGCCGTCTTGATCATCGCCTGCCCGTGCGCCATGGGGCTGGCCACGCCGACCTCGATCATGGTCGGAACCGGCCGCGCGGCCGAACTTGGCATACTGTTTCGCAAGGGTGAAGCGTTGCAGGCGCTGCGCGACGTGACCATCATCGCGCTCGATAAGACCGGCACCCTGACCAAGGGACGGCCGGAGCTGACCGACCTCGTCACAGCCGAGGGCTTCGAGTACGATGAAGTTCTGGCACTCGTGGCGGCGGTCGAGACCCGCTCAGAGCACCCCATCGCCGAAGCGGTCGTTGTAAGCGCAAAGGAGCGGGGCCTCGCGCTCGCGCCCATCGACGGCTTTGACGCGACCCCAGGCTTTGGCGTGTCGGCCAAGGTTGGCGCTCGCGCCGTAGCGGTGGGCGCTGACCGCTTCATGACGCAGCTCGGTCTTGATGTGTCGAGCTTCCTTCCGGTCGCGCAGCGGCTGGGCGAACAGGGCAAGAGCCCATTGTATGCGGCGATAGACGGCCGCCTGGCGGCGGCGATCGCCGTCGCCGACCCGATCAGGGAGACCACGCCGGCGGCGATCAAGGCGCTGCATGCACTCGGCCTCAAGGTTGCCATGATCACCGGCGACAACGCGGTAACAGCGGCGGCGATCGCCAGGCAGCTCGGAATCGACGAAGTCAGCGCCGAGGTGCTGCCAGATGGTAAGGTCGCCGCACTGCAGAAGTTCCGGATCAACGGTGAGCGAGTGGCCTTCGTAGGCGATGGCATCAATGACGCGCCAGCGCTGGCGGAAGCGGACGTCGGGCTAGCCATCGGCACTGGAACCGATGTGGCGATCGAGGCCGCCGACGTGGTGTTAATGTCGGGCGACCTGCGCGGTGTGCCTAACGCCATCGCAATAAGCAAGGCGACGATCCGCAACATCAAGCAAAACCTGTTTTGGGCCTTCGCCTACAACGCCGTGCTGATCCCGGTCGCAGCCGGCGCGCTCTATCCGGTGAACGGCACCTTGCTGTCGCCAATCTTCGCCGCTGCAGCGATGGCGCTCTCCAGCATCTTCGTACTGGGCAATGCGCTCAGGCTGAAGCGTTTTCGCCCCCCGCAAATGGCCGAGTCCCCGAGTTAGCCTCGACGGGACGCCGTGGAGTCGCTTGAGCCCCCGGTTGGACCAGGATCGCACACCAGCGGCCCTGTACGCGGCCCGGGCATAGCGACACATCTCAGTGCCCGCATGGCGGGGTTTCTGTCAGAAAGGAAAATTATGAATATCGGTCAAGCAGCCAAATTGTCCGGCGTCTCGGCGAAGATGATCCGCTACTACGAGCAAATCGGATTGATCCCGCCAGCTGTTCGTTCAGAAGCGGGTTATCGGCACTACCGCCTGCCGAACGTGAATAGCCTACGCTTCATCGGTCGCGCACGCGACCTGGGCTTTTCTATCGGCCAAATTGCTTCGCTACTGGTCCTGTGGCATGACCGAGGCCGTGCAAGCGCCGACGTCAAGTCCCTGGCGCTAACTCATGCACAGGCGCTGAAGGCGAAGATTGCTGAACTGGAGACGATGGCGCACACGCTCGAGCACCTGGCCGCTCACTGCCACGGCAACGAGCGGCCGGATTGTCCGATCCTGGCCGACCTGGCCGAGCCAGCCGTCGCTGTCGAGCAGCCCCCGATGGCGGCCCACCGTGCGCCTCGTTTCGGGCTCGATACGCCAGCATCTTCACGCCAACGCATTGCACGCTGAATCGATCTGGATCGTCGCCACAAGCCGGTCACGCTCGGCGAAGACGCACCGATAGCAACTGGCAATTAATACGATAAAAATGCTGCGAAGCGTTGACCTTGCCACGCTGTCAAACCCCATAGTAGTCCTACCCTTTCACCACTCAGGAGATCACGATGCTTCGTTTCTACATCCCAAACATGACTTGCGGCGGCTGCGCCAGTTCCGTCACCAAAGCTCTCCTGCGCGTCGACCCGCAGGCGCGCATTGAAGCTGACCCACCAACGCGCGAAGTCCGAGTCGAAAGCACCCTGGACGAGAGCGCATTCCTCACTGCTTTGAGCGACGCTGGATATCCGGACAAGCAGTAACTCGGCCGAACGCCCAGCAAACGATTTTTCCTTGGGCTTATCGGCACTCCCAGACAGGCAGCGGCGCAAAGTCCCCCCTCGCTGCCTTACTTCATTTCTCGGAACCGACGATGTGATCACGGGCCTTGTTCCTGGGGTATCAGGCAATGCTCTTGATCGTCACATTACCGGTAGCGGCAATCAAGTCGAAGGTAATGTCATGAAATTTACTAATCGCTTCAAAAAGGCCGAGGATGTAGCGCAGTGTGCTTGCCGGACATGCCCGGGCGACGCGTGCATCTGTGGTTGTACTATAGCCAATAGACAAACCGCCTGCACCTGCGGACGCCATTGCGGTTGCCCGAACCGGTGTCCCTGCAACGATTTCTCCGGAAACAAAACGGCGTTGGCCACACCGCGCTACTTCGGACCTTGTTAATCAACGAAGGCCCGGTTACCAGGCTCGTCTGGCAACGAAAGGATCAAAATTCAGGTTGCTGAGTTCCCTCCAATCGTGCACGGGACGCTTGGACGCCGCATTTAAGGGTTTTGAGGCGCGCGATGGCGGGCATCGCGCGGATTCATGATAAGTCTCCCCGGAAACCATATGCAACCGAGAAAGATTACAAAGATGTAATCCTGCGGTCTGCCTGTTGACAGGTTTGATTGTCTAAAATGTATTAACGCTGGCAGAGCGGTGCTGGCCGGTGCCAGCGGCCAGGCTGCTCCACTTCACTCGCAGTACGACGAATTCCAATTCGTAACAGCAACTCATTGGAAATGCCATGAAAACCAGAACGTCCAAAATTCTAGCGGCCCTTGCGTTTCTAGTCCTGTTATTTGCCGGCATAGCGGCTAGTGCATGGCTTGGGCTTTTTAATTTCGCTGCCGACGTTCCTCATTCGAAGTTCGTGTACTCCGGTATAGAATTACTGCGCGAACGCTCGGTGCGCGTTCAGGCGGCCACGGTCAGCGTTCCCAAGCTCGACAACGAACAGTCTATAGTCAAAGGCGCGGGCAACTATGCCGCCATGTGTGCGCAGTGCCACTTATCGCCGACAATGAAGAGTACTGAGCTCAGCCGTGGCCTCTATCCATCGCCTCCTGACTTGACGAGCAGAGCTGTAGAGCCCGCTATTGCATTTTGGACCGTGAAGCACGGGATCAAGGCATCAGGCATGCCTGCCTGGGGGAAGAGCATGAATGACCAGGATATCTGGGACATGGTGGCCTTCCTTCAACGCTTACCCAAACTCGATGCCCCGGGCTACACGGCACTGGTCAGCAGCAGCGCCGGCCATTCGCACGCGGGTGCGCCTCAGCCCAATCACGACGAGACGACAGGCGCGCATGCAATGCCTGCAGCAGCCCCTTCGAAGCCAGCGCATACCCACAAGGATGGGGAAGCCCACTGACCGATACCGGTCCCATGGGCTCGCGCTATCTCGTTAATGGGTTCCAGCATGGGCGCCGACGGGCGCTCCCGACGGCCTGACCGTATTTTCCATACGTCGACATTCCTCCGCACACCTGCGGCAGGCGGCTGCACAATCTTGGCAATGCTGAGCCTGGTGCGATGAGCATTCCTCGGCGCAGGCATCGCAAATGACCGCGCACAGCTGGCAAAGCTCGCGTGCATGGTCGCTGTTTCGGCCCATAAACTGGGCCGACAGGCGACAAATCGCGGCGCACTCGTCATCGAGTTCGATGCATCGCGCCATCATGGCGACATCGCCCTCTTGCAGGCAGGCGGCAGAGCATTTATCGCATGCTTGTGCGCAATCGTAGCAGGCTTGAATACATGAGCGAAGCTGATTTGGTTCCATGACTTTCTCCCTTAAGTTATTTCCCACTGAGACTGTGCAGGTTATCAAAATCGAATTGACTGTCCTCGCACAATACGGCCCGGAAACTGCGAACTCTCCCCCTTGTGCTCGACGCTCCTAGCGTGAGCAAACGAGCTTGGGACCATGCCGAGTTTTGCCCGCCGCAATAAGGCCGAGCTAGCAAGGAAGTTTACTGTGCTCCGTCAAGGGCGATAAGACAGATAAACCTAAGATGGAATGACGCCATTGACGAGTCCCGATGATGCCCAAGCTTACTTCCCCGACGGTATGCCTGCTATACCGAAGCAACTTGAGCCACGATTGTCATCATTCCGTTGTGATCTCGGTGTTGCGGGGCCTGGCTGCCGTTCAAGTCGTTGCGGCGCATCTTCGGGCGCAATTTTATCCAGGACTAAAAACGCTGCATGAACCCAGCCTGTGGTATCAGGCATTCGCCTTCGCGACCGGTTTCGCACACCAGGCGGTCGTCGTCTTCTTCCTCTTAAGCGGTTGGCTCGTCGGGGGCGCACTGCTCAATAAATACCACGAAAAGAACGCCCTGCTCTTTTACGGCATTGACCGGGTAACCCGACTTTGGATTGTGCTGATTCCTTCGTTCGCACTCAGTCTTGTCCTCGCTTCGCTTGCGGGTGACGTGGGAATATCCAGGCCCGATTTTTCATTGTCAAACGAGTTTTCGGCAACCGCGTTTGTCGGAAACCTATTCGGCCTGCAAGACATGTGGGTTCCGCGCTACGCTGGTAACTTTGCGCTGTGGAGCTTGTCCAACGAAACCTGGTATTACGTTCTCTTGCCACTCATCATTCTTCCCTTCTCGGCCAAATCGGGCGCCGCAAAAGTTCTCTGGACGCTGGCATTTTTGACCCTGATGTCCACGCTGACCTTCTCGATCGCGCTATTTTTTATCATTTGGCTGCTGGGCGTCGGCGCCTCTCGGCTTCAAGTAAACATGAGCAGCGCAACTCGGTCGGTATTGGTCATCATCCTGCTAGGCCTGTCGGTGTATTTCAGGATAACGGGCAACAACGATAAGCTCGAGCCGGTGTCATTTTTCCAGGACCTCGCCTTGAGCGTGTTATTCCTGACGCTATTGTGCAGCCTGCAGTTCAAACCTGAGGCCCCTGGCCCGTTATTCAAGCTGCTCAAGAAATGGGGAGCCTGGCTCGCCGCTTTCTCCTTTACCTTGTACGTTATTCATGTGCCGCTGATCTTCGCAGCGCGCGACCTACTTTCTCGATCACCAGGTACCAAACTGTCCCCGAATGCCCCCTTCGACTTCATCCTCTACCTGGGCTTGCTTGCTGCGATCACCGGGTTTGCATACCTGTTTCATCTTCCGTTCGAGGCCCAGACAGTCCGCGTCCGAAACTGGATCAAGGACAGAGTCCTTCACCCGGGCCACCTCGCCTCGGGCAGGCTCAACTAGGACGTCCGTTATGCGCTCCACACCCAGTGGAGTGCGTTGATCGCGTTCGCGGCGTATTGGTGATCCCAGTGACAGCACCATTCTCGATTACAACTTTGTAATCGAATTGACCAGCCTTTGTCAGTTTCCGCTTGCTACACTGCGCCAGTAACAAAATTCCGTGTGACGACTTCCGATGGGATCGCCTCGCACGGCCTCGCCATGTTTCCCAATCTAGGAAGGCTTACATGAAACTTGCTATCGCCCTGATTTTCAGCTTTCTCTCCGTGCAAGCATCAGCTGCTACCCCACGAGAAGCGTTGGACGCCTTTCACAAAGCACTGACCGCAGGCGACAAGGAGGCAGCAATTGAGCTGCTTTCGCCCACCGTTCTCGTCTACGAATCCGGTTACGTCGAACGATCCCGCGCCGAGTACGCCAGCCACCATCTGGATGGCGACATCGCATTCTCAAAGACAGCTGTTCGCAAAGTGTTAAAGCAAGGAGAGCGCGTGGAGGGAAAAACTGCAGTTCTGTGGCAAGAGACGGAAACGACAGGAAGTTCAAAAGGAAAGGAAGTGCATTCCTTAGGCACCGAAACGGCGGTGATGGAAAAGGTCGGGGATCGCTGGACGATCGTGCATGTCCACTGGTCCTCGCGGAAAGCCAAATAACGCCCCTAGCAAGTCGCGCCAGCTACTGCCCCGCTGGCCGGGCTCCTACGTTGGAGCCCGCCCCACTCACACCGAAGTGGCCCATGCGACATGGGCAGAAGGCTCGTCTAATTGGCAAGCCAGCCGCGATAAAGGCGTTCGCAAGCGAAATGGGCAACGCGACACGGCGGCACGCGCACAGCAAACTGCACGGCGACGCCGACCGGTGGTCGCATTCATTACAACTTTGTAATCATGCGGACCACTCCCTGTCATCCAATCATAGCTAGACTGTAGACTCTTGCGCAGAGATACCGCTCTGCAGCAGCCTCGCAACTCCTAAGGAAGATTAATGCGTCTTATCATTATTTCATCAATTATGGTGGCGATGGCGCCTTGGGCTCATGCCCTCGCCCAAAGTTCGGCAAAACCTGTCGCGCCTGTTCCGGCCACGGCCGGAAGTTCCGCGTATGAATCGGCGTTTGCTGACTATAAACCGTACAAGGAGCCCACCGTCATGTCGTGGCGGGAAGCCAACGATCAAGTTCGCGCCACTGGCGGTATGGCTGGACACGATATGTCGGCGATGGGTACGAAGCCGTCTCATGGAACTGCGACTCAAGGCGCAGGTGCTACTCCCGTAACAGTCGATCCCCATGCCGGGCACACAATGAGCCCAAGCCCCGTCGATCCTCACGCGGGGCACAATATGACTGCGCCAGCAGCGGGCAACCAGATGCCAGCGCCTGCGGGGAAGTCCCCCGCGCCAGCGGCGGCTGCCGCCACAGCTGCTGGTCACAGCGCACATGTCACGCCGCCCACAGCGGGCGCTATTAGCACGGGTCCCGCCGTGCTGGCCGACCCAAACGCAGGGCACGACATGGGCGCCGCTTCGCCGGACAAGCCAATGCCTGTGGCACCGGTGCGCAAGCCAAAGCCGAAACCATCGGCAGCGAACAACAAGCCAGCCGGTGCGAGCACGACGCGTATTAAAGCGGCCGAAAGCGCCCCGAAGGACACCGTGAAGAAACAAACAATTGCTCCCGCAGGGAATGCCCCGGCAGCGCGGCCAAGCGCACCCGCGGCAGATCCTCACGCCGGACACGACATGGGTGCAGGTATGACCAAACCCGCAACGACCGATAATTCAAAAAAGACCAAGGAGCAGCGATGATCCGAATGGTTCAGTCAATGAAGCTCCTGTCGCTCAGTGTCTCGGCCACGTTGCTGGCCGGTTGCGCTAGCTTTTCAAGCGATGGCGGTTTTAACCAAGTACAAAACCTGACCAAAGAGCGCATCGGCAAAGAAACGCGCTGGATTAAAAGTGACGCCGACGGCGATAGCGTGGCAGCGGCGGTCGCCCCTCTGCTGGCGAAGCCCTTGACAGTCGACGATGCCGTGACGATTGCGTTAATGAATAACAAAGGTCTCCAGGCAGCCTACGCCGAGCTTGGCATCAGTGAAGCCAACCTGGTGCAGGCAGGCAGAATACGTAACCCGACGTTCACGTTTGGACGGCTCACGCGCGGTAGTGAAATTGAGATCGAACGCAGCTTGATGCTGCCAGTGATGAGTCTGCTTACCATGCCGATTGCCACGCGAATCGAGCGTCGTTCGTTCGAGCAAGCGCAACTCAAAGCGGCCAGTGAAGCCCTGCGGGTGGCCGATGAAACGCGCCGCGCGTACTTCTCGGCCGTTTCGGCCCAGGAGAGCGCGACCTACATGCAACAGGTGAAGCTTTCGGCGGAGGCAGCTGCGGAGTTGGCCAGACGCATGGCTGCGACGGGCAATTGGAGCAAGCTCGACCACGCCAGGGAGCAGGCCTTTTACGCCGATGTGGTTGTTCAACTGGCGCGCACTCAGCGTACCATGACGGCTGAGCGCGAGCGTTTGACTCGCTTGCTGGGACTGCAGGGAGATGCAACGACGTTTCAGTTGCCCAACCGCCTGCCGGATCTACCCAAAGCGCCGCGCGAGCCGCTCGACCTTGAAGCTGGAGCAATGCAAAATCGGCTCGATATTTTGATGGCGCGTCGCGAACTGGCTGGACTGTCCGCTTCACTCGGACTCACCAAGGCTACCCGTTTTATCAATCTGCTCGACCTTGGCTATATGCGCAACTCGTTCAACGAAGAGCCAGCGCGGGAAACCGGGTATGAGATTGAACTGCAAATTCCCTTGTTTGACTGGGGAAGCGCACGTGTCGCTCGCGCAGAAGCGACCTATATGCAGGCCGTCAACCGGGCAGCGGAGACGGCGACGAACGCCCGTTCGGAAGTGCGGGACGCCTACTCGGCATATCGCAGTACCTACGACATCGCGAGACATTACCGCGACGAAATCGTACCGCTCAAAAAGCGCATCTCCGACGAACAGCTGTTGCGCTACAACGGAATGCTGATCAGTGTGTTCGAGCTGCTCGCCGATTCGAGGACCCAGGTCCAAAGTGTCAATGGTGCGATCGAGGCGCTGCGGGACTTCTGGATGGCAGAGTCTGCGCTCCAGATGGCGCAAACCGGCCGCTCCGCGGGACCGGCCAGCAGCAGCAAAACCAGTAGCGCGCCGGCCGAGCCGGGTGAACATTAAGATAGATGAGGAATTACTAACATGGTGTCACGCAGAGACTTTTTTGGTGGGGCCGGTGCGATCGCGCTGGGCGCAGGACTGGTGAGCCGCGCAGGCGCCGCTTCCCTTCCCGAGGCACCGATGATGGATCAGGCCTCAACACAGCCGCCTTTGAGCCCGCCGAATGGCCGCCCATACAACCCGGTGGTGACGCTCAATGGCTGGACACTGCCTTGGCGCATGAACAACGGGGTCAAGGAATTCCATTTGGTGGCCGAGCCAGTCGTTCGCGAACTCGCACCTGGCATGAAGGCGCACCTGTGGGGCTATAACGGTCAATCGCCCGGGCCGACCATCGAAGTCGTCGAAGGCGACCGGGTGCGCCTGTTTGTGACCAATAAACTGCCGGAGCACACCAGCATTCACTGGCACGGGCAGCGCCTGCCTGCCGGGATGGACGGCGTCACGGGGCTGACTCAGCCGGGCATTCAGCCGGGTAAAACCTTTGTGTACGAATTCATCGCGAAGCGCCCCGGCACTTTCATGTACCACCCGCACGCGGACGAGATGACTCAGATGGCCATGGGCATGATGGGTTTTTGGGTGACGCACCCGAAGAACTTCAATTCTCACCGTGTCGATCGGGACTTTTGCTTTCTCCTCAACGCCTACGACATCGAACCGGGCAGCGCAACGCCCAAGACTGCGACGATGACGGATTTCAACTTGTGGACCTTCAATAGCCGCGTGTTTCCGGGGATCGACTCCATGGTCTGCAGCTTGAATGACCGGGTGCGTATCCGCATTGGCAACCTGTCGATGACGAATCATCCGATTCATCTGCACGGCCACGAATTCGTCGTTGCAGGCACCGACGGGGGATGGACCAATCCAGCGTCACGCTGGCCTGAAGTGACGACCGACGTCGGGGTTGGACAGATGCGGGCGATCGAATTCGACGCCACTGAACCTGGCGACTGGGCGTTTCATTGCCACAAATCCCACCACACCATGAATGCAATGGGGCACGACGTACCCAACCTTATCGGCGTCGATCACCGGGGCGTGGCGGAAAAGATCAACAAGCTTGTGCCCGAATACATGGTGATGGGCGACAAGGGCGGATCAATGGGCGAGATGGAGATGCCGTTGCCTGAGAATACCCTGCCAATGATGACCGGGACGGGGCCGTTTGGCGGCATGGAAATGGGTGGAATGTTCACCACCGTAAAGGTGCGCAAAGGCTTGGCCCGGGGTGACTATAAAGACCCCGGATGGTACAAGCATCCTGCCGGAACGGTCGCGTACGAATGGACGGGCGGAGCTGACGCGGTGCCGGTAGCCCAGCAAGCTCCCGGTAGCACTTCGGCGCGGCCGCGTCCTGGGGAAAAGGTACTTAACGTGCGCAAGGGCAGCGGCCACAGTTCGCACTGAGGCCCATCAATGGTCACTGTCAGCGCCAGGGCTGGGTTGAAAGCCAGTCTGCCGTATCGGCCATCAACGATTTTTTAATAAAGGAACGAATATGAAAAACATCTCTACATGCGTGCTTGGTCTTGTTGTCGCGCTTGCTTTGCCCCTGCATGCACATGCCAGCCACGACCACGCGGCCAAGCCAGGGGCGGCTACCCCTGCTGATGCGGTAGCTGGACAACCAAAGTCCGAGGGCGAAATCAAAAAAATTGACAAGGATACTGGCAAGTTGACTGTCAAGCACGGCCCACTGGCCAACCTCGACATGCCGGCGATGACGATGGTGTTCAAAGTAAAGGATCCGGCGATGATGACGCAGGTAAAAACCGGCGACAAAATCAAATTCACAGTCGAAAAGATTAACGGCGCCTTCATCATCACGGAGATGAAGCCGTCGATGTAGTGGAACACTTGATGTTTAATTAGCCGACAGTTCGGTCAAACAGCTTCATCACAACCAGGAGCATTACCATGAACTTTACAGACATCCGTACTACCTTCAAACCATCGGCAGCAAAAATGCTTGCCTCTGCATGCATCTGTGCAGCTTCCCTGGTGCAGGTCAGCCCAGCCCTTGCCCAGGCTGCTGGCGGCCATGGACAACACGCGATGCCTGCAACTCCCGGCGCCGGAGCGGCCAAGTCGTCGATGGCGATGCACACGGCCATGGAAGACATGAATAAGCGCATGAAGGCCATGACTATGTCGGGTAATCAAGACATGGATTTTGCGATGATGATGGTAAATCATCACCAGGGTGCGATCGATATGGCGCAGGCCCAGGTCGCCAGCGGTAAGGATCCGAAGATGGTAAGCGCCGCCAAGAAAATCATTGCCGCTCAGAAGAAGGAAATTGCAATGTTCGAAGCCTGGATGAAGAAGAATGGCCATTCGATGAAGTGATCGCTCCAGCACAACGTTGTTGTGCTGGAGTAGAAGTAATCACAACTGCTCCGACGCCGTTGGCAAGGCCGGGTCGCTGCGCGCCCGGTCCTCCCCGCATGCACAGCGTCAGTTTTATGCGTCTGGATTGACTGTATTACCTGCGTTATTGTCTGCGCGTGCAGGAAACTGCAGCTTGAACGTGGACACCCCGAGTGCCGACGAGGCCACCGCTTCACCTCCATGGGCACGCAGGATGGAGCGCGTGATGGCAAGCCCCAGGCCCGCGCCGTCGCTTTGCCGCTGGCGAGAGTAGTCAACCCGGTAGAAACGGTCGAACAGCTTGGGGAGATGTTCCGGTGCGATACCTTCACCCACGTTCTCCACCTCCAGTACCGTCCCGCCCGTCTCAGATGGCCTGATCCGGACACTGATGCGTCCACCCGGTGCCGTATGGCGCACGGCATTGGATACCAGGTTGCTGATTGCGCGCCGTATCATGAGCCGGTCGCCAGAGATCGATCCCTCACCGCTCAGTTCCACGACAATACCCCGTTCATCGGCAAGCGCGTCGTAAAACTCCAGCACCCCGCCAACTTCATCGCGCAAATTGACAGGTTCGCGGTGCGGCACGACCAGGTCGTTCTCTGATTTGGCCAGGAACAGCATATCGGCAACGATGCGCGACAAGCGTTCGAACTCTTCGGCGTTCGAGGCCAGAATATCCCTATATTGGCCGGCATCGCGCGCCCTCGACAGCGTCACCTGAGTCTGGGTGAGCAGGTTGCTCACAGGGGTTCGCAGCTCGTGCGCCAGGTCGGACGAAAAATTGGAAAGTCGTCTGAACGAATCCTCCAGCCGGGACAGCATGACGTTGAGCGTTTCGGCAAGTTCTGCCAGTTCTGCAGGTACCGAGTCCGCCGACAGGCGCGCATGCAGGCGGCGTGCAGTGATGACCTCAACCTCGCCGCGCATGGCCCTTAGCGGGGCCAGGCCGCGCCTTGCCGCCACCCAGCCGAGCAAACCGGTCAGGATCGCGCCGAACACGACGACGCCCCAGAGCGTACGCCTGAACGATTCCATGAAATGCTCGTGATGCCCTACATCGGTGCCCACTGCCACCACCGCCGGTAGGCTACCGGCTATTCCCGTCGGGGCCAGTCTGGCGATACCGCGGGCATTGCCATGTTCAGTACGCCACACCATACTCCCGCTGACGGTCGTTTTCGCATTATTGGTAAGTGCCTCCGGAAACCCTGCCCCCTTTGTTTTGAATAGCACCTCGCCGCCAGGCGCAATGACGAGGAGCTCAAGGCTGTGATGGCCTACCAGTGAATCGCTCAGTTGGCTGGGCAGCGCCGCTAGTTCCGCATGAGTTTGTGTTTTGGCCAGCGCATGCTCGACCAATTCCATTTTACCGGTCAAAACTTGCATGTCCTGCTCTTCAAAGTGCTGCTCGACCGAGTTGGCAATCAGATAACCAAGCAGGAGCAGCACCGCGCTTGAGGCGGCCGCAAACAGGGCGGTCAGGCGTGCAGTGAGCGAAGTACGGGCGCCTAATCGCATGGATCAGCCTCAAGCACGTACCCCATCCCGCGCACGGTGTGGATCAGCTTCGGCTCGAACCCCTCGTCGACCTTGGCGCGAAGGCGTCGGACCGCCACTTCGATGACATTCGTGTCGCTGTCAAAATTCATGTCCCACACCTGCGAGGCGATCAGCGAGCGCGGCAGCACTTCACCCTGGCGACGCAACAGTAGTTCGAGCAGCGCAAACTCCTTGGCCGTCAGGTCGATACGTTTGCCCGCACGTACGACGCGGCGCCGGATGAGGTCCAGCTCGAGATCGGCCGCCTGCAGGAAGGCTGCCTCCTTGCCCTTGCTGCCTCGGCGGAGCAAAGTGCGCACGCGCGCGAGCAACTCTGAAAAGGCAAACGGTTTTACCAGATAGTCATCAGCTCCTTGCTCGAGGCCGCGCACACGGTCTTCCACCTGGTCGCGCGCCGTGAGGAACAAAACGGGGACGTCCTTGCCCGCCTTGCGCACGGCGGCAAGGATCGACCAGCCATCCATACCCGGTAGCATCACATCGAGAATCAGCAAATCATACGCCTCGGTCAAGCCATAGTGAACACCGTCATTGCCATCGCGCACGAGATCGACAACAAATCCTGCCTCGACTAGCCCTTGCCGCAGGTAGTCGCCGGTCTTGATCTCATCTTCTACTATTAATATTTTCATGATTTTCCCATCCGTGCCGACATTTTGCGCCATCGAGGGAGTTATCGCCGAAACTGACGAAAATGTAATCGCTTTGACAGGGGCGCCGTGCGCTAGGGTCGCAGCATCGCTTTGCTTGATGGCGGTCCCTCTCCCCACGCTGGACGATGCAGTCCGATTGATCTCAATCAGCAGCGCTGGCTTGCCGTGTTCGAACATCGATCATGTACCAGGCCTGCGTCACTCGACGCCCACGCTCACCGGAGTTCGTCATGAAAACTTATCAGTGCAGTCGAAATAACTCTCTGGCCGCCACCTTGCTGGCCTTTTTGCTGTGCGTCTCAGGCAGCGCCATAGCGGAGGAGCCGGGCCGTGGAATAAGCGCGCAGTTCGAAAAGGAATTCCTGCGCATGATCATCAATCACCATTATTCTGCCTTGCGCATTACAGAACTGGCTGCGGGGACCGACGTCCACCGGGATGGTCAGGTCACCCCCGCGGAAGGTACCAGTCCCACGCCAGGAACGGCAAGCACGCCTGGAAAATCGCGCATCGACGATGTCCGGTCCCTTGCGCGGCGCAATAACAGGATGCAGCGCGAGGAAATATTGATGGCACAAGGATTTCTACGCAACTGGTATGGCATCACGCATGCCCCCCAGTTAGACGACGTAGGCAGGCGCATGATTCACGAATTAGAGCATGCCAGCGCGGGCCCGCAGTTCGACCATGCCTTCCTGGAGGTATTGAGCCGCCATCATTTCATGGCGCTGAGTCCGGCGGCGACGTGCGTAGTCGCCAGCGACGTACTGCACACTGAGCTGCAGCGCTACTGCCGCAACATCGTGCAAGCACAGCTTTCTGATATTGAAGAAATGCGCGATATGCTCGCGAAACATTTCAACATCGCGGATTATCAGCCCACCCGCGGTATCCGGGGAATTCATACGGGAAGCGAGCGTGAAGGCGAACAGTGAGGGCCGCCTTCCAGCAGGGCTAGATCTTGAAGTCGTCGAATGCCACTTCGTTCGCCGGCACGCCGATGGCACCGAGCATTCGCCTGGTTGCTTCCAGCATCGCCGGCGGGCCGCACAAATAGAATTCGCACGATGCCAAATTGGGGTGCGTGCGCAACAAGCACTCGTCGGCGCGTTGGTGGACCAGACCATTGAGGATTTCGCCAGTCTCGACGAATTGCTCAGACAGCACCAGTTGCCAGCTGAAGTTCGCATGGTTGCGCTGCAGCGTCCTCATCTCATCCAGGTACGGCGTCTCAGCCAGGCTGCGCGCGCCGTACCAGAAATGGATGGGTTGGTCGAAACCGCTATCGAGCAACTGCCTGAGCATCGCGCGCAAGGGCCCCATGCCGGCGCCGCCACCAATGAATATTTTCTCGCGCTTGGTGTCACGTATTGCGAAATCGCCGAACGGCCCGGTCAGTTGGACCTCATCGCCTTGCGACAGCGAAAACATGTAGCTCGACCCGATGCCAAAGCGTTGGGTTGCACCGGCCTGCTGTCCGCCCATGAACCGGACCAGCAAGCTCACGTCTTTCTTGTCCTTGGAGACCGGCCGCGACAGGGAATAGCAGCGGCGTACCGGCGCAGGATTGATGACGGACGATGATTTCACCTCGGGATGAACGTCGCCAACTGCCCTCGTGAGGGCAGCCAGACTGATCTCGTAAGCGGGGATCTCGATCTGTACGTAGCACCCGGGCCAGAAATCGTCGACGTTATCGCCCTCAAGCGTTAACACGATTTCGCACATCGAAGGCGTGACGTCGCGAATGCTGCGAACAGCGGCGGTGCGGGTTTTTCCTGGCGAAGCGGCGTTGGGAATGTCTAGCTGCAGGTCGGTCATGAGCGCGAGATTGCAAGCCAGTCGGTAGCCTTGAGCAAGCTTGACGGCGGCAATATGGGCAATATCCCCACTCGTCGGCGCAGGCGCCTGCCCGTGCACGCGTACCACGCACAAACCGCAGCTCTGTCCGCCACCGCACTGGGAGGGCAACTGCAAGCCCGCATTGGACAGTGCCAGCAAGGCGGTATCGCCCTCCCTGCCGCTGATCATGCGCAGCTTCACGCCGTCCTCGTTGTACAGTTCGACGCTGCGCGCCTTGCGAAAACGCTTAGGGACGAACTCGGCCAGACGCAGACTGGTCATGAGCAGCCAGATTCCGGACAAGGCCAGCCACAGGCCGCCGATTCCGGACCCGATCAAGAGCGGATTGTTGAAGTCCTCTCGCTCCCAGTAGTCCATGATGTGCAGCATCCAGAAGAAATCGAATAGGCGCCAGGTGCTGTTGCGGTGGGCTACGATGGCTCCGGTTTCCGCCGAGACGTATACGGAAGTCTCATCCGAATCAGAAAAATCGACAGCCCACACCTGTCCCTTGTGCTTGCGCACCTCGCTCGAACGGGCCAGCAGTCGGGCCGGTCCAGGATCGCCCGGCCCGGCATACGACGCCGACGCGAGCGCCCTGGCCAGCGATGCGTCGATCACCAATGAATGTCCTGTCAAGGCGTCGACCAGGCGCGTACCCTTCGAATTGGAAAGTTTGAGGACGGGCTTGCCAAGCAGCCAGCCCGTTCCCAAGCTGCGCACTGGATCGACTTGGCTCGCCAGTACCGTTTCGATGGGTAGTGCGGCGCTGGGCCAAGGCGGACTGGCGGACTTTGGCATGCGCGACAGACTCCCGCTGACCTTGTCGCCGTCGAGCAGGCTCATTACGGTGCCGCTCGCCATCCACAACAGGAACTGGAGGCCGATCAGCAGACCGAGCCATTTGTGCAGGCGGCGCAGCCAGGCTGTCATTGGGTACCTCGGCGGCGAAAGCTGAACAACAGCAGCCACAAGCCGCTCAATGCGAAGAGCAGGCCGACGATCGAAGCGACACGAAGAAGTGTATTGTTGACGTCGCTGCGCTCGTCGTAATCCATAATATGGAGCATGAACAGGAAGTCAAACCAGCGCCACAGTTCGTGGCGGCGGGCTAGCAACTCACCGCTGCGGGGGGAGAAATAGAGGGTCGTCTTCCCGAAATTACCGTAATGAACGGCCCAGATCGGGGCCTGCCGCTTGCCGACTTCGCCCGGGGGCTCCGCCAGCAACTCGACTTTTACGATCGCATCGTCTCCATGGTAGCTTTCGCTCGCCAAAGCGCGTGCGGCAGTTTCATCCAGCAAGCCAATGGGTTTGCCGTCCAATGCCTCGACCAGTTCAAGCTTGCCGCCGCGTTCAATTTCGAACACTTCGCGGCCTAACAGGGATTTGAGGCGAAAAGACGAGATGCCGGGGAACAGGAGCATCAGCTGCCCCGCATCGATCCGCCGAGCCGATGCCGCAAGCGGCTCACCTGTAGCGTGCGTCAGATGGTCCCCGTGGATGATCGATATTGGCACCACTGTCATGTACACGCCGCTGGCCATCCACAGCAGCGCCTGCACTCCAATGACCAAGGCAATCCACTTGTGGCTGCGCCGAATCCAGAAAGACAATCCCATATCGATTCCCATAGTTACCTGATCCGAGGGAAATGGCGCTAAGTGCGGCAACTCCTTCATCACGAGGAAGCCGGCCATTCTAGAACAAAGTCGCGCAGCAAATATTACATTTGGATAACAACAATGCTGCTTGAACAGCCCGCTGCCGTTACGATCGCTGAGAACTATCGGCCGCACCTCCCTATCCGCGCAGCGTCTTTCACTAAATATTTATTGAAGAAATCTACCGTTTCGCCATATACTTCGTCAATTGAATAGCGTGCAGCTTGAGTGAGATACAGAGGAAGAATTGAAAACAACTGACGTAACTGACGAATTTGAAGATGATTTCGCCAATTTGGCCCGGTTGGCGTCCAGCGGCGCGGCGGACGATATACGCCTGTTCCTTGCACGCCTGGTCCGCAGGTACCGAACCACACGACCAGCGTTCTCGGCGCGTTTGGACCAAAGTTTAAAAACCACCCAGACCCGGGCATCTGGCCCTTCTATCATGCGGCGCACTAATGCCGGGATGGAAACGCACGGTCAACTTCCGCTCGATCAGGACTCCCGATTGTCGCTGATCCGTGTGTTCGACGATAGGGATGGGATTGCCGCGCCCATCCTGCCGGCGGACTTGGCACGCAAGATCGACGACATTGTGGGCGAACGCCGCCAGCGCGAAAAGCTAGCCCGCCACGGCATTCGACCGAGCCGGTCGGCCATACTGGTCGGCCCCCCCGGCGTGGGTAAAACTCTGTCTGCGCGCTATATTGCAGCCCAGATCGATAAGCCATTGTGGGTCCTTGACCTGACAACGGTCATGAGTAGCCTGCTCGGCAAAACCGGTAACAATCTTCGCGCGGTGTTCGACCACGCCAAGCAAAATGAAGCGGTGCTGCTCCTTGATGAAATCGACTCGATCGCAAAGCGGCGCAGCGACGAGTCAGATGTGGGCGAATTGAAGCGGCTCGTGACCGCCATCTTACAAGAGGTCGATAACTGGCCCGACACAGGATTATTGCTGGCGGCGACCAACCATCCCGAGCTGATTGACCCGGCACTCTGGCGCCGTTTCGACGCCATCCTGCGCTTCGAGGTCTCGGACCGGCCTGCAACGGAAGCTGCAGTCCAACGTTTTCTCGAGCGTGATGCTGAAGTTTTTGCTCCGTGGCTGGGTTTGCTCGCCTCTGCGCTGCAGGGCCAGTCGCTATCGGATGTGGAGCGGACCATCCTGTCGATGCGCCGTAATGTACTGCTGCACCAGGCCTCGCCCGGAAAGCTCGCCATCGACCTGGCGATGCACCACACCGACGCCATGGACAAGACAGCGCGCCGCGAACTGGCGGTGTCTCTTGCCAAGGATGGGGCAATGTCGCACAACCAGATTTCAGAGCTCACCGGGGTGGCCCGGGATACTCTGCGCAAGTACGCCGGCCCCTCTCCCCTGAAGGGCCGCGGACACAAGAAGGAGTAGGCGCATGGCGAATCGCTTCATTATTGGTAAAGGTGAACTGCTGACGTACAACATCGATCCGCCTCCCATGCGGTCCGACAAGGCGCACCCCTATACGCTCGAACAGGCGCAGCAAATTCTCATCCCCCAGATTGAAGCGGCCGCCGCCGAACTTGACCGCCTCCCAAGCGCGGCCTGCCCACTCGACATCGCCGTGGCCAAGCTGCTGCTCCATCCGGCCTACGTTTCAAAATCGTACTTCCCGCGTGCCATTTTGCGGGAGGCCGGCCTGGTGTCGGTTGGTAGCCGCACGGTGCGGATAGAGCCGCGCGACGACAAGCGCAAGACTGCACCGAAGCAATGCGATACCACAGAAATTTTCGTGGCGGGCTCGCGGTCGGCATTTGCGCGCTTTCCCGCGCTGGCACGCCAGCTCGATTCTCTGACGGCCGCGGGCGACCAATTTCGCCAGATCGAAACATTTCACAGCATGGGACCTTCGGACCGGCTGAAACTGTTCGGGCAAGTTGAGTCCAAGGTGTTCGAAGCTGGCCTGCATATGATTCCGGGGAAATCGAGCTCCCAACTGCGCACCGCCTTCGCAGCGTTCGCCGCCATCCATGGCTTTAGCGTCAACACAAAATACGAGTTTCCGGTTGGTGGGATGCTCTTCCTTGCCATTGAGGGGCCGAGCGCGGCACTGTCTGACCTGGCGCTGTTCACCCTGCTGCGCGTGGTTCGCCCTATGCCCAAGGTTCGCAGTGCACGGCCAATCGCTCGCTCCAGTGCGCTGACGGTAGGCTGTACGCTGCCTGGTGGTGGGCCGTTGTCTCAAGAGCCCAAGGTAGCCATTCTCGATGGCGGCTTGCCAGAGCGGCATATGCTGGAGCGCTACGTACGGCGCTATGACCGCTCTTCTCCGGATGCGCTCGATGTGCCCGAGTACATCGAGCATGGACTAGGGGTGACGTCCGCGTTCCTGTTCGGACCGATCGAACCTGGCGGACTCGCTGCGCAGCCCTATTCGTCGGTCGATCATTTCCGCGTCCTCGACACGGCATCGGACGAGGAGGATCCATATGAACTCTACCGCACCCTGGGCCACATCGAAGAGGTCTTGCTCTCGCGCCAATATCAGTTTATTAACTTGAGCCTGGGACCGGACTTGCCGTACGAGGATTCGGACGTGCACGCCTGGACCGCTGTTCTCGATAACCTTCTGAGCGATGGCGAGACGCTCATGACGGTTGCTGTGGGAAACAACGGCGAGCGCGATGCCGAACTGCAGCTCGACCGCATCCAGGTGCCAGGCGACAGCGTCAACGCCCTGTCCGTCGGCGCTGCGGATTATTCCGGAGAACGGTGGGCGCGCGCCGGTTACAGTGCCAAAGGCCCCGGTCGCAGCCCTGGGCGGCGCAAGCCTGACGCCCTCGCATTCGGCGGTTGCGGAAAGGAATACTTTCATGTCATCCGGCCAGGCGCCAGGGCAGAACTGGCCGCCACCATGGGCACCAGTTTTGCAGCCCCGTTTGCCCTGCGCACCGGCGTCGGAGTGCGCGCTATCCTTGGCGACGACGTGTCCCCTTTAACAATAAAGGCACTCATGCTGCACGCGGTGCAGGAAGCAACCGACTGCGGTGTTGACGAGGTGGGCTGGGGAAGGATCGCCAGCGACGTTGCAGAAGTCATCACGTGTGGCGACGGCGTTGCAAGGATCATCTATCAAGGCAGGCTGCGGCCGGGAAAATATCTGCGCGCGCCGATCCCCTTGCCTTTGGATGAGCTTGAAGGAAAGGTTAAAATCACGGCAACTTTCTGCTATGCCAGCCCTGTCGACGTCGAGGACGCGGCAGCGTACACGAAAGCTGGGTTGGGGATCACGTTTCGCCCCCACAGCGGAAAGCAGGGAGGCCGGCAGGCCAAATCGAGGTCGTTCTTTTCCACCTCCGCCTTTAGAACCGAACAGGAGCAGCGCAGCGACCTGGGGAAGTGGGAAACGGTCCTCCACGCTTCCGACAAGTTCTACGGCTCCAGTTTGAAAGAGCCCTCTTTCGACATCCACTACAACGCGCGCGAAGGTGGCGCTGCTGGTGGCACCGGTGCCGAATGGATCCGCTATGCCCTCGTGGTGACGGTAGAGGCTAAAAAACACATCGACCTGTATGACCGGATCCTGGCCAATCACGCGAGCCTGGAAGCGTTCCATTCACAAATCCCGCTCCCACTGCGCACCTGAGTACCAACAGCACGCCAGAGTGATTCAGCGTACGATCCTGGCGATGCGGGACCGGTGGTCTCGGTCATGCGCTTTGCTTGCAGCAACGCTCTGAAGAGCGGTGGCGAAGTCGCAGGGCGCTCGTATCTGCTCGTAGATGCGGATGGGACTGTTGAGAGTATTTCTGCCCGAGACGGCCCAGTACGAGGTGAACCGGCCGGTGAAGACGTGCTTGTCCCACTTGATCTTGTCCCGCCCATTGTCCGCGATCGATTTTTCTAGCAACTCCCGGAAACTACCCAGGCAATGCCCGCCGAATACGTGGTCGCACACCCACTGCTCGGCATCACTGGTCCATCCGCTGGGACAGATCGGTGCCTCAGCGGCGAGCCAAACCGGCAACCCCATCGGGTCCTTGCGCATGGGTGCGAACAAATAGGGGGGAATAGGGAAAACGGAGAAAATCGGGCGCTAAGCTCAGTTACCCCGGCTTGAAATTCCTCAGCGACCGATATTTTCCTTGGTCGACGTGCCTGCTCTGCCTCCAGACATAATCCCCGGTGAGGTTGATATGTTCCCAGCCCAGCGGTGACAAGAACTGCAGCATGTCGTCGTGGGCCAATTTGCCAGACTCGCGTAGCGCCTCGGTTGCTCGCTCCAAATACACGGTGTTCCACAGCACGATAGCTGCTGTCACGAGATTCAGGCCGCTGGCGCGGTACCGCTGTTGCTCGAACGACCTGTCGCGGATCTCGCCCAGCCGGTGGATGAACACCGCCCTGGCCAGCGCATTGCGCGCCTCCCCCTTGTTCAAACCCGCGTGCACACGCCGGCGCAGCTCGACGTTCTGAAGCCAGTCCAGGATAAACAGCGTGCGCTCGATCCGCCCCAGCTCGCGCAGCGCGATCGCCAGGCCGTTCTGGCGTGGGTAGCTGCCTAACTTGCGCAGCATGAGCGAAGCGGTGACGGTGCCGTGCTTGATCGAGGCGGCCAGGCGCAGCACGTCGTCCCAATGTGCGCGCAGGTGCTTGATGTTCAAGCTGCCGCCGATCATCGAACGCAAGGCCGGATGATCGCCCACCTTGCCCGGCACGTACAGCTTGGTGTCGCCCAGATCGCGGATGCGCGGCGCGAAGCGGAAACCCAGCAGGTGCATCAGTGCGAACACGTGGTCGGTGAAGCCGGCGGTGTCGGTGTAGTGCTCCTCGATGCGAAGATCCGATTCGTGGTACAGCAGGCCGTCGAGCACATAGGTCGAGTCGCGCACGCCGACGTTGACCACCGTGGTGCTGAAGGGCGCGTATTGGTCGGAAATATGGGTGTAGAACAGCTTGCCTGGCTCGGCGCCGTACTTGGGGTTGATGTGGCCCGTGCTCTCGGCCCGGCCGCCCGCGCGGAAGCGCTGGCCGTCCGACGACGACGTTGTGCCGTCGCCCCAGTGCGCAGCGAAGGCGTGCTTGAACTGGGCGTTGACCAGTTCAGCCAGGCCGGCCGAATAGGTTTCGTCCCGGATGTGCCAGGCCTGCAACCAGGACAGTTTCGCGTAAGTGGCGCCGGGACTCGATTCCGCCATCTTGGTCAGGCCGAGGTTGATGGCGTCGGCCAGGATCGCGGACATGAGGAACGTCCGGTCCTTGGCCTGCTCCCCGCTCTTGAGATGGACAAAATGGCGCGTGAAACCGGTCCAGTCGTCCACGTCCATCAGCAGTTCGGTGATCTTGATCCGAGGAAGCATGGCGCTGGCGAAGTCGATCAGCGCCTGGGCTTCGTCCGGCACCACCGCGTCCTGCGGGCTAATCCTCAGTCCTGTCTCCGTGATGATCGCATCGGGCAGTTCGTTCGTCAGCGCGAGCCGATTGACGGTGGTCAGCTGCTGTTCGAGCAAGAGCAAGCGGTCGTGCAGGTACTGGTCGCAGTCCTGATTGACCGCGATCGGCAGCTCGCGCGCTGATTTCAGCGCCCCGAACTTTTCCGTGGGTAGCAGGTATTCCTCGAAGTCGCGGAACTGACGCGAACCCTGCACCCAGATGTCGCCCGACCGCAGCGAATTCTTCAGCTCCGACAAGACGCAAATCTCGTAGAAGCGGCGGTCAAGCCCTTCGTCGGTGATGACCAGCGGCTTCCAGCGCGCCTTCAAGAACGCGATCGGCGCATTGTCCGGCACCTTGCGCGCCCCGGTCATGTTCATCTCGCGCAGGACGTCGATCGCGTCCAGCACCGCTTGCGCCGCCGGCGCGGCTTTGAGCCGGAGCACGTCCAGAAACTCGGGCGTGTAGCGCCACAGGGTGCTGTACTGCTCTCCCACCAGGTGCAAGTGGTCGAACGTCTCGGGGTGGGCCAGTTCTGCCGCCTCGGTTACGCTTTGAGTGAAGTCTGTCCACGGCAGCACGGCCTCGATGGCGGCATACGGGTCCATGCCGGATTCCTTGGCCTCGACCAATGCACGCCCGACTCGGCTGTACAGGCGCACCTTGTCGTTAATGGCCTTGCCCTGCTTCTGGAAGTCCTGCTGATGCTTGTTCTTGGCCGCGCTGAACAGCTTGATCATGATGCGGTCGTGCAGATCAACCAGCTCGTCCGTCACAGTGGCCATGCCCTCAATGGCCAGCGCTGCCAGCGTCGCATAGCGCCGCTCATCCTCGAACTTTGCTAGGTCGCGTGGCGTCATCTGCGCACCCTCGCGCACAATCTTCAGCATGCGGTTCTGGTGGATCTGGCGGCCAAGCCCATCTGGCAGTGCCAGCGACTGAAACACCTTGAGCCTTTCGATGTGTTCGCTCATGTAGCGGGAATTGGGCTTAAGAGGAGACTGGCGCAGCCACACGAGCCAGGTGATGCTCATGTCGGGCGCCACGTTGAGCAGGTTGTCCAGCGAGCGCTTGTGGTGCCGTTCCAGCGGATCGATCAGCGCGCGGTAGATGCGCCGGTTGGCTCGCGTCACGGCCTCGACGCAGGCCCGCTCGATCACCCTCAACGCTGGCAGGATGATTCGCTTCTGGCGCAGCGTTTCAAGGGAGTGTGCGGCGAGCACCATGGCCTTGCCCATCTGCATGGCGAGATCGGCCAGACTGTGCACCAGCTTGCGGAAATCCGGCAGCCCGAACCGACAGCCCCAGGTAGGCGCGCAGCTCATGCAAGTGTTCGTTGCGCGTTTTCTCCCGCTCGCCGTATTCCGGCCAGGCGCTGGCGTCGCTGTGCACCTGCTTGGCGATCCAATGCAACACCGGATCGGGGAGCGCAGTGTCGCTGGCAAGCGCGTATCCGGGATAGCGCAACAAGCACATCTGGACGGCAAAACCCAAGCGATTCACTGCCCCGCGCCGCTGCCGGATCAACGCCAAGTCGGCGTCCGTGAAGCTGTATTGCTGGATCAGGTCATCCTGACTTTCTGGCAAGACCAGAAGACTGTTACGTTCGGCTTCGGATAGCAGTGAGCGGCGGGGCATTCAGTCCTGTTCTTCGCTGAAAAATGGTCACATAGAATGCCCAGATGATACATTTTTGTATCCCTCTCTAGCGTTCGCTCACTGCAAGACAAACGGCGGCTACTCCATTTTCGTAGTACCGATTGCATCAAAGCGCCTGGTCTGGACCTTTTAAGGCCGCTTTAGCGGTTACATCGCCGTAGGCGAGCAAGCGCAAGGCATTGATCACGACGAGCAAAGTCGATCCTTCATGGAAAAGGACAGCTGTGCCAATGTTCAGGCCCAGGATGGTGGCTGGGATCAATACCGCTACGACACCGAGGCTCACCCACAAGTTTTGTTTAATGATGCGACTGGTGCTGCGTGACAGTCCAACCGCGAACGGTAGCTGCGCCAAGTCGTCCGCCATCAACGCCACGTCGGCTGTTTCAAGCGCCACGTCGGAGCCAGCGGCGCCCATCGCAATGCCGACGGTGGCGTTAGCCATCGCCGGGGCATCGTTTACTCCGTCGCCAACCATTGCCACCTTGCCGTGCTTTTGCGCCAGGTCCTTGATGGCTGCGACCTTCTGCTCCGGCATCAGATCTCCCCGTGCCTCAGTCAGACCAACCGTTTTGGCAACGGCATCGGCTACCTGCTGATTGTCGCCCGAAATCATAATCAGGCGCTCGATCCCCAACTTACGCAGCGCCACCATGACTTCACCTGCAACTGGCCGCGGTGTGTCCATCACACCCAGCACCCCAAGGTAGCGTTCGCCCTGGCGCACGACCATTGTTGTGCGGCCTGATTCAACCAGTTTTCTGTTTGATTCCTCCAGCGCTGCTGGCATCCGCAGACTGTCGATCTCGGAAAACATGATCGGTTTTCCGATATGGATTACGTCAGCCCCAATTGTCGCCTGCACGCCTCGCCCAGTGATACTCTTTATATCGGTAGCCACAAGTGCGGAGGCGGCGCCGCCAAGACGTTGCTTGGCGCCGTTCACCACTGCAGACGCTAGCGGATGGTCGCTGTGCTCTTCCACCGCCAGCGCGACTGATAACAATTCCGCCTCCGTGGCCCCGTCGGCCGCCAAGGCATCGGTCAGCTTCGGCTTGCCTTCAGTGAGCGTGCCGGTTTTGTCAAAAGCGATCGATGTCAGGGTGCCCAAGTTTTCCAGCGGCGCGCCGCCTTTAACTAGAACCCCGCCGCGCGCTGCGCGTGCAATGCCGCTCAACACAGCACTTGGAACCGAAATCGCCAGCGCGCAAGGGCTTGCAGCGACCAGCACGGCCATGGCGCGATAAAAGCTTGCCGAAAACGGTTCATCAACGACAAGGAAGGCAAGCATCAGCAAGCCGACCAATACCAGCACGGCCGGCACGAAAATACGCTCGAATTTTTCCGTAAATTGTTGCGTAGGCGAGCGCTGTGCTTCGGCATCAGTCACCATCTGCACCACGCGCGCCATGGTCGACTCGCCGGCCGGGCGTGCCACCAGCACGTCGATCGCACCGCTGCCATTGATTGTGCCAGCAAATACTCGATTTTCCGGCGGGACGCGATCAAACGCAGCTAGCGCCGACTGCGGATCGGCGGCGGGCTGCTTGTCAACGGGGACGCTCTCTCCCGTCACAGGGGCTTGATTGACGCTGGTGGTGCCTACCATGACGATACCGTCCGCCGGCAAGCGCTCATTGGGGCGCACGGCAACAATATCGCCGGTCACCAGTTCGGCTACGGCGACGGTAACGATAGCGCCGTCACGGCGAAGGTTGGCGGTTTCAGGCGCCAACTCGGCCAGCGCTTCAATGGCGCGCCGCGCGCGGCCCATTGCATACTGCTCGAGTGAGTGGCCTAAGCTAAACAAGAAAAGCAGCAAGGCTCCTTCACCCCATTCCCCCAGTGCGGCTGCGCCGCCGGCTGCAACAAGCATCAGCGTATCGATCTCGAAGCGGCGAGCGCGCAGGTTTTCCAACGCCTCCATCACCGTGTAATAGCCCCCAAAGCCGTACGCAGCTACGTAGCAGGCCACTGGCAACCATACCGGGCCGACGGCATTGCGGCTCGCCAGCCAGCCCAGCAGCAACATGGCGCCAGCCAGCATTGCAAAAATTAGCTCGGATCGCTCGCCGAAGAGGCCGCCACCAGCGTGATCGTGTCCTGCATGGGAATCAGCATTTTTCTCTTTAGCGTGAGCATGGCCGGCATGTTCGTCGTCGCTCTCCGGTGCACCCCGCGTAACGGCAACTCCGTCAACCGGCCCCGCCCCCGCCGTAGGACCATGGATTTTGTTCAAAATCTCGTCTTCGGTTACGACCGCACGCTCGTACTCCACCGTAACGGCGCCGGATGCCGCCACGTTCGCCTCAACAACGCCAGCCAATTGGCGCAAGGTTTCACCCAGCGTTGCCGCTGCGCGTGCATGCAACGGGCCTGCAGTTCTTGTAGATAGATGCGCATACGCCGCAGCGATATCGGCACCAGCGGCCTTGGCAAGATCACGTACTCGCTGCAGACTGAGTACTGCAGGCAAAAAGTGTATGCACAGGATCGCAGTCCCGGCATTGACACCTTCGACGTGCACATTCTCAATACCTGGTCGTCCAGAGAGGGATGCAATCAGCCGGGCTATACACCGGTCGGCCACGTCATGGACATCTGGAAGAATCAACGGCAGATCAATCTTAATTTTCGTTTCGGTCGTCATCGTGGTTCTCATTCCATTTTTAAGGTGCGTTGGGAAACCGCGAGTTAATAGGTTCTCATAAACAATCGATATGCCACTGTACGCAAGCGTACCTACGTCTCATCCATTCAGAAATTCGCTTACTTCACAGCAAGAAACCAATTCTTGATCGGCATCGTGCGGGAATGAAATGAAAACCCATTAGTGCGAAAGAGGGTTATGGCGGTCGCCAAATCTATCTGCGCAATTTCAACGCCGCGCGGCGTATTCTCTTCCACAGGTACGATCTGCCACACGGAGTTTTTTTTGAAACCATAAATTTAAAATCTAGGAGAATACATATGCAAACCACAAGCACCCACGATCAGAACTTGCAGGCATGCATCGAGGCCTGTGAGGAAGCTATTC
>JAZKGU010000019.1:0-25856 GCA_040385745.1 Pseudomonadota bacterium | reverse complement strand
GACTTGCCGGCCAGCGCCGCACTCCACGTTTCGGCAATCGTATTGCCGATAGGTGAAACACAGCCCAGGCCGGTAATGACGACACGACGGTTTCGTGAACGGCTCAAGCTATTCTCCCGAGAACAATGACAAGCTTAGGCCTTGACGTGCGCCGTAGCGTAGTCGATTGCCTGCTTTACGGTCGTGATCTTTTCAGCCTGCTCGTCAGGGATTTCCATTTCGAATTCGTCTTCCAGCGCCATCACCAGTTCAACGGTATCGAGGGAATCAGCGCCGAGGTCGTCAACGAACGAGGATTCGATCTTGATGTCGACTTCTGCAACACCCAGTTGCTCAGCGACGATTTTTTTAACGCGTTGTTCGATATCCGACATGTTATGGCTCCATTGTGTGTGTTACGGAAAGTGCGCGCATTTTAGCAGGTTTGCGCGTTGAAAAACTAATTTCGGCTTTTGATGTAAATTGCACCGAACCTGCTGCTAACTCGTCATATTTCACTGCAATTTCGCTCTGACGCAGCGCACATACTGCGCCGCGCCGGAGGGCACGACTTAATTCATGTACATGCCGCCATTCACGTGCAGCGTGGTACCCGTGATATAGCCGGCCTGCGGTCCCGCCAGGAAGGCCACCGCGTGCGCAATATCCTCCGGTGCGCCAAGGCGCGCCAGTGGAATTTGCGTCAGCAGCGAGGCATGCTGCTCCTGGCTCAAACTCTTGGTCATGTCGGTATCGATAAAGCCCGGCGCGATGCAATTGACGGTGATGTTACGGCTGCCGATTTCGCGCGCCAGCGCCCGGCTCATGCCCGCCACGCCGGCCTTGGCCGCCGCATAATTCATCTGCCCGGGGTTGCCGGCCGACCCGACCACGGACGTAATGTTAATGATACGCCCATGCTTCGCTTTCATCATGCCCCGCAGGACGGCGCGCGACAGGCGCCCGACTGCGGACAGGTTGGTGGCGATGACGCTGTCCCATTCCTCGTCCTTCATGCGCATGGCCAGCTGATCCTGGGTAATACCGGCGTTATTGACCAGAATCGACAGGCTGCCATAGCTTTTCTGCACCTCGTCGATGGCGGCGCTGCAGCCGGCCGCGTCGGTCACGTTGAGCACCAGCCCCTTGCCGCCAAACTCGGCCAGGTAGGCGCCGATGGCGGCGGCGCCCGCTTCGGTGGTGGCGGTACCGACCACCTTGGCGCCCTGGCGCGCCAGTTCGAGCGCGATAGCCTTGCCGATGCCGCGCGAAGCGCCAGTCACGAGTGCAACTTGATTTTCAAGATTCATGATGTCCTTATTGTTCTAGGTAGAGCGATAGCGATACTGCCTTAACTAAGATTGCGCCTGATTGAGCGCGCTCAATACGCGTTCGAGCGCGGCCTGGTCGACCAGGGCCTCGCCAACCAGCCGGACGTCGATGCGTTTGGCCATACCGATCAGCACCTTGCTGGGCGCGCATTCGATGATCTGGGTGGTGCCTTCGGCCGCAAGCTTTTGCATGGTTTCCACCCAGCGCACGGGACCGGCTGCCTGGCGCACCAGCGCATCCTTGATGGCGGCCGGATCAGTGAGCACGGCGACGTCGACGTTGTTCACCAGCGCGATCTGCGGCGCGTTGAACTGCAAAGGCTGCATGTAGTCGCGCAGGCGATCCGAGGCCGGCTTGAGCAGCGAGGAGTGAAATGGGGCCGAGACCGCCAGCTTCATGGCGCGTTTGGCGCCCCTGGCCTTAGCCAGTTCGCAGGCACGCTCGACGGCCGCGTTATGGCCGGCGATCACGATCTGGGTCGGCTCGTTGAAATTGACAGCTTCGACCACGCTGGCCGGATCTGCAGCAACCGCTTCCAGGCACACGGCGCGCACATCGTCGGCCGCCAGGCCCAGAATCACGGCCATGCCGCCCTGCCCTACCGGCACGGCTTCCTGCATGGCCTGGGCCCGGAAGCGCACCAGCGGCACCGCATCCTTGAAGGCGATCACGCCAGCGGCCACCAGGGCCGAGTATTCGCCCACGCTATGACCGGCGACCACGGATGGGGCCGCTCCGCCGGCGTCCAGCCAGGCGCGGTACACCGCCACCGCGGCAGTGAGCATGATGGGCTGGGTATTGGTGGTGAGGTCCTGCTCTTCCTTGGGGCCTTGCGCAATCAGCTTGCCCAGATCAAAGCCGAGCGCATCGCCCGCTTCGGCGACGGTCTGCTCGACCACGCGATTGCCGGCAAAGCCGTTGAGCATGCCAATGGCTTGCGAGCCCTGGCCAGGAAATACAAAAGCGAATTGACTCATCGTGAAGCGACTCCCTTATTGTTAGGTAATGCAAGCTGGGCTTGGAGCACTAGCTCTAATGTTGCCGGCGCTTCGGCGCGGCTTTTGCCCTGTCGGCTACATGCGCACGAGCACCGCGCCCCAGGTAAAACCGCCGCCCACGCCTTCCATCAAGACATTGTCGCCCGGTTTGACGCGACCATCGCGCACGGCGATGTCGAGCGCCAGCGGGATCGAGGCAGCCGAGGTATTGCCATGCTGGTCCACCGTGACCACCATTTTTTCCATCGGCAAGTCAAGTTTTTTGGCGGTGCTCTTCATGATGCGGATATTGGCCTGATGCGGGATCAGCCAGTCGATCTGGGCCGCAGCCATCCCCGCCATTTCCAGCACTTCATTGGCGACCTGCTCGAGCACGGAGACGGCAAGCTTGAACACCGCCGGGCCATCCATGTACAGGAAACCGCTGCCGGCGATGGCGCCGCCGTCCAGATTGCCCGGCACGCTGAGGATGTCGGCGTAGCGGCCATCGGCGTGCAGCTTGGTGGCCAGGATGCCCGGCTGCTCCGATGCCGACAGCACAATGGCGCCGGCGCCATCGCCGAACAGCACGCAGGTGGTGCGGTCGTCGAAATCGAGGATGCGCGAAAACACTTCAGCGCCGATCACCAGCACGTGCTTGTGGGCGCCGGCCTTGATGAAGGCGTCGGCCACCGAGACCGCATAGACGAAACCGCTGCACACTGCCTGCACGTCGAAGGCGGCGCTATTGTTATGCATGCCAAGTTTGCGCTGCACGATGCAGGCGGTGCTGGGAAAGCTGCCGTGGAAATCAGGCGTGGAACTGGCCACGATCACCAGGTCGATCTGCTCGGCTTGCAGGCCGGCCATGTCGAGCGCCTGGCGCGCCGCCGCCACCGCCAGATCGGACGCTTTTTCCTCAGGTGCAGCATAATGCCGCGACGAAATACCGCTGCGCGAGACTATCCATTCGTCCGACGTTTCAATGCCCTTGGCCGCCAGCTGCGCCGTCAAATCATCGTTGCTGACGCGCCGCTGCGGCAAGTAGCTGCCGGTGCCGCTAATTTTGCTATACAAAGTCATTGCTTGCCGTCCTACTAGGTTGGTGAGCCTGCCGTTTCCGGATCAGGCGTGCGGGGCATCAACTCGGCGATCATCGTCGACAAGTGCTCCTGCACATTGTATTTTGCAGCATCGAAGGAGCGTTTGATCGCCCACTCGTAAGAATAGGCATCCGCGCCGCCATGGCTTTTGAACACGAGCCCGCGCAAACCGAGCAGGCTGGCGCCGTTGTAGCGCGATGGATTCATCCGTTTGGAAAATGCATTGATGGCGCCGCGTGCGATCAGCGCGCCCAGCATGGTCAGTGGCGAACGCTTGAATTCGGCCGTCAGGGTGCTCTTGAAAAAGCGCGCCAGGCCTTCGATGGCCTTGAGCGTGACGTTGCCAACAAAACCGTCGCACACGACGATATCGACGGTGCCCTTGAAAATATCGTTGCCTTCCACGTTGCCGTAGAAATTGAGCACGCCGCGCTCATGGTCGTCGCGCAGCAGCTTGCCGGTGGCCTTGACCACTTCGTTGCCCTTGATATCTTCCGTGCCCACATTGAGCAGGCCGATGGTGGGACGTTCGATGCCTTCCATGGCCGACACCAGCACCGCCCCCATGATGGCGAACTGGTGCAGATGATGCGGTTCGCAATCGACGTTGGCGCCCAGGTCCAGCATATAAGTCGGGCCATCCTTCTGGTTGGGAAGGATCGAGCAGATGGCCGGGCGATCGACCCCGGCCATCGTCTTGAGGACGTAGCGCGACACCGCCATCAGGGCGCCGGTATTGCCGGCCGATACGCACGCTTGCGCCGTGCCATCCTTGACCAGGCTAATTGCCACGCGCATCGAGGAATCTTTCTTGCGGCGCAGGGCGACTTCGATGGGATCATCCATCTCGACCACTTCCGAGGCATGCATGATCGACAGGCGCGGATGGGATTCGGCCTTGCATTTTTTCAGCTCGGCGCGCAGCACGCTTTCGAGTCCGACAAGAATCAACTCAGCTTCTGGCTGGCGATTGACGAAGGAAACGGCAGCAGGAATAGTAACTGAGGGGCCGTGATCGCCGCCCATGCAGTCAATGGAAATTTTAATTGTCATTTAGTGGATTCGTACCGGGACGCAGGCGTAGCGGCAGGATGCGAGCTGGTGATGGGCGAGCGCCCGCCACAGTCGGCGACATTCGAAATGACGGTAAGCAAATGTGTTTTGCAGCCGGACAAAGAAAAAGCGGCGCGACGCAAAAAATTACGTTGCACCGCTTTCATCTTACTTAAGAATAAAAACGTCGATTACTCGTCGTTCTTGGTCTTGAGGACTTTACGACCACGGTAGAAGCCGTTCGGGCTGATGTGGTGACGCAGGTGCGTTTCACCGGTGGTTGGCTCGATACCCAGTTGCGGCGCGACCAGGAAGTCGTGCGAGCGGTGCATACCG
Organism: Pseudomonadota bacterium; assembly: GCA_040385745.1. Classification (GTDB taxonomy): domain Bacteria; phylum Pseudomonadota; class Gammaproteobacteria; order Burkholderiales; family Burkholderiaceae_D; genus Telluria_A. The sequence goes on along the minus strand of JAZKGU010000019.1, from coordinate 21,076 downwards.
CGCTTGGATGGGGACTTCTTATTCTGCTGAACTGCCATGATAACTCCTAATACATAAGTTCTAAAATTCTAACACATTCGACCAGCAAATACATGCGAATCGAGTATCCCAGCGGCAAATAAACTTACCGACATGTTTAACGCTGTCCTGCTTGTACAACCACTTGCCATACTCGACTACTACACGCGTTGACACGTTTGTTACGTCTTACATGTTCTGTATTGCAGGGGCAGCGTGCCGCCCCTTATTCGGACTTGATGCCTTTTAAGCCAGCAAAGGGCGACGGCTTGTCGGCCTTGAGCGCATCGAGCAGCGCATTATCCGGACACGCTTCGTGCTTGGGCACCTGCGGCAGGGCCAGCAGCGCCTCGTCTTCAATCAGGTCGCGGATGTCGCAGGTGCGACTGCCTACAATCACGTCGATGCTCTCGTCGTCCAGGATTTCTTCAATCTCGTCGGCATGCTCGTCGTCCTTGCCCAGCACCAGCACGGTGGACGAATCCATGTCGTACGCAAACGGGGCCAGGCAACGCTGGCATACCAGCTGGACGGTGCCCGACACCGACAGCGTCATTTGCGGATAGCCCTGCTTGCTGGTGGCGCCGTCGACGGCCCAGGCGACCTGGCCGGAGGTGTCCGCGCAATCCTTGTTTAACCGGCTCATTTCAGCGACAGGTGTGACACCCTCGCGATGGCCGTTGCTTCGACAAAATTCAAAAGCGTCGATGACAAAAGCGCTCATTACAGAAATTTTCCCCGGAAAACCTGCGATAATAGCAGCCTTCACGCTGTGGAGTCAAAGACTTACGGTGTTTTTCACGCTTCGAGGCCGTAATGATACCAACTTCTTCCAGCGCGCGTCTCATTCTCGCATCAAGCTCGGTGTACCGGCGCGCACTGCTCGAGCGCTTGCGCCTGCCCTTCGAGGTAATGGTGCCCGACGTCGACGAAACGGCGCTCCCGGCCGAAGCGCCCGAGGTCACTGCCATGCGTCTGGCCCGCGCCAAGGCTGGTGCAGTGGCGGCGCGCGCGCCGGGCGCTCTGGTGATCGGCTCGGACCAGGTGGCGACCCTGGACGGCCTGCAGATTGGCAAACCGGGCGACCATGCCAGCGCACTGGCGCAACTCCAGACCATGCGTGGGCGCCGCGTCGTGTTCCACACTGCGCTGTGCCTGTGGGACGGGCGCGATCCTGACGCTCCCCAGGTGCAGCTGGAAAATATCCAGACCTTCGTGGGCTTTCGCGACCTGCCCGACGCCGAACTCGACGCCTACTTGCGCATCGAGCAACCCTACGACTGCGCCGGCAGCGCCAAGAATGAAGGCCTGGGCATTGCGATTCTTGAACAAATCGACAGCAGCGACCCCACCGCCCTGACCGGCCTGCCCCTGATCGCCCTGACCTGCATGCTGCGCCGGGCCGGCGTTTCCTTTTTCACGAACTGACCATGACCGGCACCCTCTTCCTGATTCCCAACACCCTGGGCAGCACCGATGCAGCGCCCGGCGCCCTCGGCCACATCATTCCCGAGCAGGTGCAGGCGATCACCGCGCGCCTGGATTATTTTGTCGCGGAAAATGCCAAGACGGCGCGCGCCTTTCTCAAATTGATCGCGCTCGACCATCCCTTGGGCAAGCCACTGCAGGAAATCGAGATCGCCGAACTGAACGTGAACACGCCGGCGCAGGCGCTCGCGGGATTGCTGGGGCCGCTGCTGGCCGGGCGCGATGCCGGGCTGGTGTCGGAGGCGGGCGTGCCGGCGGTGGCCGATCCGGGCGCCGACCTGGTACGCCTTGCCCATCAGCACAACATCCCGGTGCGCCCGCTGGTGGGGCCGTCGTCGCTGCTGCTGGCGGTCATGGCCAGTGGTCTGAACGGGCAAAGTTTTGCATTTAATGGCTACCTGCCAACCGATGCCGCCCTGCGTAGCAAGCGCATCAAGGAACTGGAAAGCCGCTCGCGCACCGACAAGCAGACCCAGTTGCTAATTGAAACGCCGTACCGCAACGCCGCCATGCTTGGCGCCCTAGTTGACAGCTGCAATCCTGCCACGCTGGTATGTGTTGCGACCGATCTCAGCTTGGCGAGCGAATCGATCCGCACTCAAAGTGCGGCAAAGTGGAAGGCCCAGTTGGGCGCGGGCAAGGCGCCCGACTTCCACAAAAAACCGACGGTGTTCCTGTTTTTGGCGCAGTAGCCCAGGCCATCCTGCGGCAGCCTGAGAAAACCGTCTCCCCCGCGAAGGCGGGGGCCTATAGCGCGTCAACACAGAAATGGTGCGCTATGGCCCCCCGCCTTCGCGAGGGAGACGAGCGTCTTTCAGGCTCGGGAACTCAGGCCACCAGCTCGTTGACCCAGCTAAACGCCTGGAGCTCGATCTCGCGCACCTCTTGCACGCTAATGCCCAGGGCCTGGAGCTGCTTGCCGAGCTGAGCGCCACGGCGTGCGTTTTCCAGCAACTCCACGGCCTTGAGCATGTCGCCCAGTTGGCCGCTGCGCTCGAGCAAGGCGGCGCGCACCTCGGGCGGCACCGCCACTGTGTCGAGGATGTCAGCCATCGACATCGAGAGCAAAGCGTCCATCAGCGACATGATGCCAACGCTAAAGGCCGATTCAGCCAGGGCGCGCTGCTGCGGGCGTACCCGCAGCATCATCAGTTCCATCAGCTTGCCGCGAGTAGTGGCCATCTGCAGCAAGGGCGAATCGAGTTGCACATGGGCGCCCGGGGTTGCGTACAGCAAGATCTGCAGCCAGCGCTGCAACTGATCGCGCCCCAGCACCTGTAAAGCCTGCGACAGGGAATCGATATGCCCGCGCACCCGCGCAGCCGGGGTATTGACCAGACGCAGCAGGTTCAGACTAATGAGGGCGTCGCGCTTGACGGCCAGCTCCACCTCGCGATTGTCGGCTTTGGAATGGATCAGCGACAAGAGGTTGAGGATCACCAGTTCCGAGGGTGCGATTTTTTTGCCGCTGAGGATGACGGGACGGGCGAAATAAAAACCCTGAAAATAATCGAACCCGAGCGCCATGCAAGTGTCGAACTCTTCAACCGTCTCGACTTTTTCAGCCAGCAGCTTTTTATTCTTGCCCTTGAGCGAAGTGGCCAGCCCTGCCAGTTGTGATGAAGGCACTGCCTGCACATCGACCTTGATCACATCGACAAGGTCGATGAACTTGCGCACGTCGGGAGTGTCGGCGGTCACGTCGTCGAGGGCAAATTTGAAGCCGTATTCCCTGAGTTCAAGCACACGAGCAACCACGGCCGGGGTGGCTTTCACGGTTTCAAGGATTTCAAGGATAACTTTATCGTGCGGCAGAAACTTGACGAAGTCGCTCATCAAAACGATATCGTCCACATTGACGAATGCCAGACGCTCGCCCACCACCTGCTGCAAGCCGAGCTGGGAAGCGTGCGAAATCACGGCGGCGGTCGCGGCGGCATGGTCCGTCACATTGGCGTCGGCCACGTCGCCGGCACTGCGAAACAGCAATTCAAATGCCACCAAATGCTGGTTCCGCCCCAATATGGGCTGACGAGCAAGAAAAAAATCGTCGGTGGACAGGGCTGCATCCATTACTGATTCGCTGAGCATCATGTTCTTATGTGAACTGCTGGGCGCCAAACGCGGCACCCTTGTCACCATGACTATACTATGTCTTATGCGCTATGGGCGACGCGGTCCGGAATTGCGCGGTCCGGTCGGGCGCGCCGAACGTCCGGTGGCGCCGCCGGCGTCCTTTGCGCCAGCCGCCTTGGCGGGGGTACGAGGCGCAGCACCCGGGGTGCCGGCCGGAGCCTGTCCCGGCAAACGCAGACTGCCAGTGCCCAAAGTCGGGCTGGCGCGGCGCGCATTGCCGATCGGCGTACGTACGGCGCCGTTGGCGGTGCGCGCCGAGGCAGTGCCGGTCACCTGGGTCCCCTTCTCGATCACGAAGGTAGCGCCGGCATCCTTGCCCAGCACCTGCACCAGATAAGGCATCACCTGGCGCAGCGTCGGCTCCAGCGTATAGGGCGGGTTGAGAATGAACATGCCGCTGCTGTGCAAACCAAAGCCGTCCGGACCCGGAGTGGTGATGGTCAGCGTTACGTTGAGCCATTCCTTGGCAGCCAGGCGTTTGAGCTTGTCGGCGAACTGGCGCGATTCCATGCGCTGCAGAACCGGGTACCAGACAGCATAGATACCGCTAGGAAAGCGCGTCAAAGCATCTTCGAGCGCGTCACGCACCTTGCGGTAATCCTGCTTGTCCTCGTAAGGCGGGTCGATCAGCACCAGCGCGCGCCGCGAGGGCGGCGGCAATAGCGTCTTCATGCCATGAAAACCGTCGCCCCGCTCGATCAGCACGCGCTTGCCGCGGGTGGACGGACGGATGCCCTGGGCAGCGGCGTGTTCCTCGACCTTGCGAAAATTATCGGCCAGGATCTTGCTGTCGGCCGGGTGCAGTTCGTACAGGCGCAAGCGGTCCTGCTCGCGCATGAGCTTGTCGGCGCAATAGGGCGAACCCGGGTAGTAGCGCATCTTGCCGCTGGGATTAAGCGCCTTGATCAGGGCTACATAGTCGCTCAAGCCCTTGGGCAAGTCCTTGCGCTCCCATAAAGGGCCGATGCCGGTCTCGTATTCGGCGTTCTTGGCGGCATAGCCGCCATCGAGCGCATACACGCCGGCCCCCGAATGGGTATCGATATAGGTGTAGGCCGTTTCTTTTTGATTCATATACTCGTGCAACTGAATCTGCACGAAGTGTTTCAAGACGTCGGCGTGGTTACCCGCGTGAAAGGCGTGGCGGTAGCTCAAGCTCATGGTAATTCCATTGAATAGTGGTGCGATATCCCGCCATTATCCACTACAACCGCGCACGCGGAAAAAAACCAGGGGGATATTGGCTCTGCCCCCTGCAGTTTCAGGCTACTTTTTTGTCGTCGAAGAATTGCTCATTTTCCGTCGAACCATGCAGGGCGGTGGTTGAACTTTGATGCTGCTGGATGGTCTGGGTGATGGCGTCGAAGTAGCCGGTACCTACTTCGCGCTGGTGCTTGACGGCGGTAAAGCCCCTGTCGGCGGCGCTGAACTCGGCTTCCTGCAATTCCACGAAGGCCGCCATCTGGCGCCGCGCATACCCGTGCGCCAGCTGGAACATGCCGTAATTGAGTGCGTGGAAACCGGCCAGGGTAATGAACTGGAACTTGTAGCCCATGGCGCCCAGTTCTTTCTGAAATTTGGCGATCGTGGCGTCGTCCAGATGCTTCTTCCAGTTAAATGAGGGCGAGCAGTTGTAGGCCAGCATCTTGCCTGGAAATTTAGCGTGCACAGCATCGGCAAATTTTTTGGCGAAGGCCAGATCGGGCTTGCCCGTCTCGCACCACACCAGGTCGGCGAAGGGCGCATAGGCCAGCGCGCGCGAAATGGCCTGATCCAGGCCCGGACGCACCTTGTAGAAACCTTCGACGGTACGCTCACCGGTGCAGAACGGCTGGTCATTGGCGTCGATGTCGGAGGTAAGCAGGTCGGCAGCTTCGGCATCGGTGCGGGCAATCACCAGGGTGGAAGTGCCCATGACGTCGGCGGCCAGGCGCGCGGCCGTGAGTTTTTCGATAGCTTCACGCGAGGGAACCAGGACCTTGCCGCCCATATGCCCGCATTTCTTGACCGAGGCCAGCTGGTCTTCGAAGTGCACCCCGGCAGCGCCGGCGTCGATCATCGCCTTCATCAGCTCGTAGGCGTTGAGCACCCCGCCAAAACCGGCTTCGGCGTCGGCCACGATGGGCGCAAAATAATCGATGTCGTCCTTGCCTTCGGACCATTGAATCTGGTCGGCGCGCTGGAACGTGTTGTTGATGCGGCGCACCACCAGCGGCACCGAGTTGGCCGGGTACAGCGATTGATCAGGATACATTTCGCCAGCCACATTGGCGTCGCCCGCCACTTGCCAGCCCGACAGGTAGATCGCCTTGAGACCGGCTTTGACCTGCTGCATTGCCTGATTGCCAGTCATGGCGCCCAGCGCATTGACGAAGGGTTCGGTCGCCAGGAGCTGCCACAGCTTTTCAGCCCCGCGTTTGGCCAGCGTGTGTTCGATGGCCAGCGATCCGCGCAGGCGCACCACGTCGGCGGCGCTGTACTTGCGCACCACCCCTTGCCAGCGCGGGTTGCTGTCCCAGTCGGCCTGAAGGGCTGTAATTTGCTGTTCACGGCTTGCCATGATGTGTTCTCCTGAATAGATGCGGTGAGATGGGATTTCTTAGTTAAATGATAGCCTCGCTTGCGCAGCGCAACAATAGTCTTATATAAGACATATAACTAAATAAAATTCCTTCCTTTTCAATGGCTTGCGCCGCCGATATCGGCATGCGAAACCAAATTTCTCAAAACGGAAGAGCTCAAGACAGCACTGCAGCCGATCCTTCCACAATGTGAAACAGCGTCTCCGCTAGATGAAAAGGGTCCAGGCTATCCGCTAAGGAAGGAGTATTACGCCAGCTTTTGCTGTGCGATCAGAATCCCATCGGCATCGGCATATACCCAGTCCCCCGGGCTGACCGGCACCCCGCACAGGTCGATGCGACCATTGCGCTCACCGGCGCCGGCCTTGCTGCTCTTGCGTGGATGGGCGCCAAGCGCACGCACGCCAATATCGCAGGCATTGATCTCATCGCTGTCGCGCACGCAGCCGTTGACCACCACCCCTGCCCAGCCGTTGTCCTGGGCCAGCAGCGCCAGCTGGCCGCCCACCAGGGCCCGCCGCAGACTGCCGCCGCCGTCGATGACGAGGACATTGCCGTTGCCGGGCGCCTCCAGGGTGGAGCGTACCAGTGCGTTGTCCTCGTGCACCTTGAGCGTGGTGGCGCGGCCGCAGAATACGCCGCGCCGGCCATAGTGGGTGAATACGGGCGGCAGGACTGCCAGGCGCCCGTCCTCCAGCATGGCCGGATGATCGTCGCACAGGTCGGTGGTGGCAAATGTCATGGTGGGGGTTCCAATAGCATAAAGATGAGTCAATTTTATGCCGTATCATCGGTGCGCGCACGCTAGGTGCGCTAGCGAACTGTGATGCCTGCGCGCCTCGGGCACCCTGTCGGCATCGGCGCGTGCGCGCATCAAGGGAGAGTATCGTGTCAGACAATGTATTGGAGCCAGGTCCGCAGGACTACGACCGCATCAACGTCAACGTTGAGGCCGAACTGGTCTACTGGACGCGCGAGTTTGGCGTCTCGCGCGAGCGGCTCGCTGCGGCCATCCAGGAGGTCGGTCCGCGCATTCCCGATCTCAAGCGCAAGCTCGGCGTTGCGCTGTGAGGCGTGAGCCCTGGCAGGGTGATCCCGACGTCAACGCCCCCATCATGACCGCTCCTGCGCCCGGCCCCGACGCGCCGCTCTTCATCATCCTCAACGCCGGCTCCGGACACGAGGAAACCGAGGGACAGCGTTCCATCATTGTCGAGGCCCTGAGCCGCGCGGGCCGCGACTTCCAGCTTGCAGTGATCGACGATCCCGCCACCCTGGGCGCCACGGCTGCGCGCATGGCGGCCATGGCGGCCGACTGCGAAGGCATTCTGGTTGCCGCCGGCGGCGACGGCACCATCAACGCAGTGGCCCAGAAGGCGCTGGAGGCGGCCTGCCCATTTGGTGTGCTGCCCCAGGGGACCTTCAATTATTTCGGCCGCGCCCACGGCATTCCCGAAGACCTAAGCGAAGCAGTCGATTCGCTGCTGGGCGCGAGCCTGCATCCGGTCCAGGTGGGCATGGTCAATGGCCGCATTTTTCTGGTCAACGCCAGCATCGGCCTGTATCCGACCGTGCTGGAGGAGCGAGAGAAGGACAAGGGCCAGTTTGGCCGCAGCCGCCTGGTTGCGCTGCTGTCGATGTTCAAGACCGCGCTGGGCTCGACGCGCTACCTGCGTATCGCGCTGTCGATGGACGGGCGCGACACGGTTTTGCGCACCCCTACCCTATTTGTGGGAAACAACGCGCTGCAGGTCGAGCAACTAGGCTTGCCCCTGAGCGGCGCGATCGAAGACGGCAAACTGGTGGCCGTGGCCCCGCGCCCGGTCGGGCGCATCGGCATGCTGTGGCTGATGCTGCGCGGCGCGCTCGGCCAGCTGGGCCAGGCCGATGATCTGCGCGCGTTCAGCTTCCGCCAGCTCACCGTCAAGCAGCGCGGCCTGGCGCGGCGCCGCCGCATCAAGCTCGCCACCGATGGCGAAGTCAATCTGTTCGACACCCCGCTGCGCTTTAGCGTGCTGCCCGGCCAGCTGATGCTGATGAAGCCCGACCCGCTGCCGCTGCCGCAACACAGCGACCAGCCGCAGGCCGCTTAAGCCTTCTCGAGCGTCACGGCTTCGGGCGCCTCGAACACCAGATTGCCATTGCGGACCCGTACCGGGATGGTGTCCTTGGGTCCGTAGCGGCCCGACAGGATCAGCTTCGACAGCGGATTTTCGATCTGCTGCTGAATGGCGCGCTTGAGCGGTCGCGCCCCATAGACCGGATCGTAGCCAGCCTCGGCGATTTTCTGCAGAGACTCGTCGTCCAGGTCGAGCGTCATGTCCATGCGCGCCAGGCGTTGTTCCAGGTGCTTGAGCTGGATCTTGGCGATCGAACCAATGTTCTTTTCATCGAGCGCGTGGAACACCACGATTTCATCGATGCGGTTGATGAACTCGGGCCGGAAGTGCGAGCGCACCTCGGCCATCACGGCCAGCTTGACCACGCCCGGGTCGTCGCTGTCCATCGACTGGATCTTGTGCGAGCCAAGATTCGAGGTCATCACGATCACGGTATTCTTGAAGTCCACCGTGCGGCCCTGGCCGTCGGTCATGCGGCCGTCGTCGAGCACCTGCAGCAGCACATTGAACACGTCGCTGTGGGCTTTCTCAACTTCGTCGAGCAGGATCACGCTGTAAGGCTTGCGCCGCACCGCCTCGGTAAGGTACCCCCCCTCGTCGTAACCCACATAGCCCGGCGGCGCGCCAATCAGGCGCGCGACCGAGTGCTTCTCCATGAATTCGCTCATGTCGATGCGGATCATGGACTCTTCGGTATCGAACAAAAAGTTCGCCAGCGCCTTGCACAACTCGGTCTTGCCCACGCCCGTCGGCCCCAGGAACATGAAGGAGCCGTAAGGCCGGTTGGGATCGGCCAGGCCGGCGCGCGAGCGCCGAATGGCGTCGGCCACGGCGACAATCGCCTCGTCCTGGCCCACCACGCGTTCGTGCAGCTTTTCCTCGATGTGCATCAGCTTGTCGCGCTCGCCCTGCATCATGCGCGAGACGGGAATGCCGGTGGCGCGCGAGACCACTTCGGCGATCTCCTCGGCGCCGACCTGGGTGCGCAGCAGCTTGGGCTTGGCATCTCCGTCCTGGCGCGCAGTCTCGGCTTCGGCGTGCTTGAGCTGCGCTTCGAGTTCTGGCAGTTTGCCGTACTGGAGCTCGGAGACCTTTTGCCAGTTGCTGGCGCGCGTGGCCTCCTCCATCTGCAGACGAATGCGTTCGATTTCTTCCTTGATGTGGGTGGTCCCCTGCACCATGGCTTTTTCAGACTTGAGCACTTCCTCGAAGTCGTTGTACTCGCGCTCCAGACGCGCAATTTCTTCGTCGATGAGCTCCAGACGGCGGCGCGAGGCCTCGTCCTTTTCCTTCTTGACGGCTTCCTTCTCGATCTTGAGCTGGATGATGCGCCGTTCCAGCTTGTCCATGACTTCAGGCTTGGAATCGATCTCGATCTTGATCTTGGAGGCGGCTTCGTCGATCAGGTCGATCGCCTTGTCGGGCAGGAAGCGGTCGGTGATATAGCGGTGCGACAGTTCGGCCGCGGCGATGATGGCCGCATCGGTGATCTCCACCTTGTGGTGCAGCTCGTACTTGTCCTGCAGACCGCGCAGGATGGCGATAGTGGCCTCCACGCTCGGCTCGTCGACCAGGATTTTCTGGAAGCGGCGCTCGAGCGCGGCATCCTTCTCGATGTATTTGCGGTATTCGTCGAGCGTGGTCGCGCCCACGCAGTGCAGCTCGCCGCGCGCCAGCGCAGGCTTGAGCATATTGCCCGCATCCATGGCGCCCTCGGCTTTGCCGGCGCCGACCATGGTGTGCATTTCGTCGATGAAGACGATGGTCTGGCCCTCGTCCTGCGCCAGTTCCTTGAGCACCGACTTGAGCCGCTCTTCGAATTCGCCGCGGTACTTGGCGCCAGCCAGCAACGCGGCCATGTCAAGCGAGAGCACGCGCTTGCCTTTGAGCGAATCGGGCACTTCGCCATTGATGATGCGCTGCGCCAGACCTTCGACAATGGCGGTCTTGCCCACGCCCGGCTCGCCGATCAGCACGGGATTATTCTTGGTGCGGCGCTGCAGCACCTGGATGGCGCGGCGGATTTCGTCGTCGCGCCCGATCACCGGATCGAGCTTGCCCATGCGCGCACGTTCGGTCAGATCGAGCGTGTACTTTTTGAGCGACTCGCGCTGGCCTTCGGCATCGGCCGACTTGACGCCCTCGCCGCCGCGCACAGCTTGCACCGCAGTCTCGAGCGCCTTGCGCGCCAGGCCATGTTCGCGCGCCAGCTTGCCGGCGTCGGACTTGTCGTCGGTCAGCGCCAGCAGGATCATCTCGCTCGACACGAACTGGTCGCCGCGCTTTTGCGATTCCTTGTCGGCCAGGTTGAGCACCGCCAGCAGCTCGCGGCTGACCTGCACTTCGCCGCCGTGCCCGGAGACCTTGGGCAGGCGCTCGAGCGAACTTTTGAGTGAAGTGACCAGGCCAGTTACGTTGACGCCGGCGCGCTGCAACAGCGAGCGTGCGCCGCCATCGTCCTGGTTCAGGAGCGCCGTGAGCAGGTGAACGGGCTCGATGTACGGGTTGTCATTACCAACCGCCAAGCTCTGCGCATCCGACAGCGCTTCCTGCAGCTTGGTGGTTAATTTGTCCTGGCGCATATGCAATCTCCAAAAAGCGGTGTTTAACTTGATAAGAAGATTGGGCCAGGGCCGATGCTTTTCAAGTCACCCACGCACTTTCTGCACAGGCAAGCAACAGATTGCCAGGATGCAATTAATGACTTTACTCCTTGACCATGCCGAGCGTACGGTCGGCCTCGTCGGCGGCGCCAATGTCGCGCACGTTCTTCTGCACCGCCACCGCCGCGAACAGGCTGAGCAGGAAGGCCATCGCGTAGAAGCCCTTCTCCACATTGGCGATGGTGGCATTGAACAGGCCCACCGTCAGCAGCAGGATCGACAGGCCCAGCGAAAACCAGCACAGGTTGAAGTAGATGCTGGTGACCTTGACGCCTTCAAGCCGGTCGCGCACGGTTTTTTGCAGCGACACCGCCGAAAACAGTCCGTACATCAGCAGTGTGAAATAGTAGCCCTTCTCATTGAGCGCCATGGTGGCGCTCCAGATACCGATCAAAAAGGTGGCCATGCCGACGAGGAGCGCCACCCAGGAAGCGGCAACGAAGGCGGCGGTAGGACGGGGGGACATTGGCTTGGACATGAGCACTCCTTGGTTGTTATTGATTGACCTACGAAGAGATGGCACGCCAGGTGGCAAACCCGGCGATACAGCACGCAATCGAACCGGCCAGGTGCAGGGCCGAATGCGTCAGGGCCCAGCCGTAGTCGCCGCGCTGCAGCAACACCATGGCTTCGCCCGAAAAAGTGGAAAACGTGGTCAACCCGCCCAAAAAACCGGTGATGGCAAACAAGCGCCACTGGGCCGGGATATCCGGGCTGCCGGCAAAGAAACCGAGGGCGATGCCGATCAGGTAGCCTCCCGCGACGTTGGCAGCTAACGTGCCTAGCTGCACCTTGGCGTGGGCGCCGCCTAGCCACAAGCCCAGGCCCCAGCGCAGCCAGGCGCCCAGCATCGCGCCCAGGCCAACCGCGGCAAAACTCAGGACGCCGCCCACTTGGACCTCGCTGCATCGTCGCTCACGCGCGCATCGACCCAGCGCGCGCCGTCAGGCGTTTGTTCCTTTTTCCAGAAAGGGGCGTCGGTCTTGAGGTAGTCGATGATGAATTCGCAGGCAGCAAACGCTTCGCCGCGGTGGGCCGCGCTGCATGCCACCAGCACGATCTGCTCAGTGGGCCGCAGCGGGCCAACGCGATGAATAACGGTGGCGCCATACAGCGGCCAGCGCGCCCTGGCCTGGGCCACGATCTGTTCGAGGGCCTGCTCCGTCATGCCCGGATAATGTTCGAGCTCCATCTCGGCCACGCTGGCGCCATCGTTCATGTCGCGCACGGTGCCGACAAAACTGACGATGGCGCCTACCCGCGGATCCTGGCTGCGCAGCGCGCTGGTTTCGGTACTGAGGTCAAAGTCCCCGGTCTGAACACGCACCGGATTCACTTGCCCTCCCGGGCTATGCGGGCGAACAGGTGTTCGATGCGCGAGGCGGTGCGGTCGTCGACCAGGGCCGGCAAGGCGCACAGCTGCAGGAACTGGGTAGCCTGGCTGGCCGGCTTCTGGCCCGACTTGAGCGACGACTGCAGCGTTTCAACCTGCAGCTTGAGGCGCTCGCGCGCGAACTCGCTGCCGCTGTCGATGCCGGCTGCAATCTCGAGGCGCAGGATTTCGTGCAGCAGCTTGTCGCGATTGCGCTGGAGCGTGGCGGCATAGGCTTCGCGTCCCTTTGTCAGCGCCCCCAGGGCGGCCTCGAAACGGCCTTTGAGCGCCTTGTCGTACTCAGCGCTCAAGGCCGGCAGCGCGGCCCAGCGCGCGGCCCAGTCGCCCTCGGCTGGGGTATCGGGATTGGCGATCGACGCCTCAAGCTCCTGGCACAGGCGCAGCTTGTCGCGCAGCGCCGTGGCTTGAGCCTTGCCTGCATTGCGCCTTGCAGCATCGAGATGATGCTGAATCGCCGCCACGGCGGCCTGATAGCGTTTGTCCAGCTTGGCTTCATTGGCGCGCGGGACAGGCCCGGCGGCATGCCATTCGGCCGCGGCATCGCGCAGCAGCTTGCCGGCGCCGGCCGCGTCCACGCCAGCCGCTGCCGCTTCCAGGCGCGCGCAAATGGCTTCCTTGGCCTCCTGGTGCGCGCGCCGTTCGGCATCGGCAGCATGCGCGCTTTCCTTGCGCTTGGCGAAAACTGTGTCGCAGGCAGCGCGAAACCGCTGCCACAGGGCCTGCTCGGCCTTGCGCTCGAGCGGCAGTGCGCGGGCGTGTTCCTGCCAGCGTTCCTGCAGGCTTTTCAAAGTGTCGAGCGCATGCCGATCGGCCGGGTTGAGTGCGGCCACCTGCGCAATGAGTTCCTCGCGCACCGATACCTCGCTTTTACGCTGGGTTTCGAGCGGCGCCTGCAGCACATTGAGGGCGTCGCCAAACTCCTGGTCGAGGCGCTTTTTATCCTTGCGGTCGATGGCGCCGAGGTGGCTCCATGCCAGGCGCAGCCGCTGCACGGTCTGCGCCATGTGCTTCCAGTCGACAGCCTGTTCGCCCTCCAGCTTGGCCATCTCGATGCGGGCCTCGGCAATCACGGCCTGGGCCTTGGCGGCATTGGCGTGGCGCTCGTCGGCCAGATGCTTGAAGTGGGCCGCAGCGGGCGCGTAGGCTGCGCTGCAGGCGCTGTCAAAGCGTTCCCACAGGCTCTTGGGCGCAGCGCCGGACAGGGTGTCGAGCGCTTTCCAGCGGTCGCGCATGCTGCCCACTTTCTTGGCCAGTTCGCTCATCGCCAGGTTTTGGGTGGAGAGTTGTTCGACCGCCTTGATCAGTTCCTCGCGCGAGACATTGCCACCCCAGCGCGCCCAGTCGGACAAGCGCTTGAGTTCAGCGCGTGCATGGGCCAGGCGCTCTTGCAGCGCAGGCGGCAGGCGCACGCCGCGGGTTTCCTTGAGCGCCTTGTCGAGGTCGGCCGCCGCGCCCAGCGAACCATGCTGCACCGCCACCTCCATCGCCTCGACCTTGTCGAGGAAGTTCTGGTCAGGGGGCGCCGCGCCCTCGCTGCGCTTGTCGCGCGCTTTGGATGGCGCCACAACGGTCGGCGTAGGCAGCCTGGCCAGCAAGGCGTCGAAACGCTCCTGCAGTCCGGCCGCTTCCGCCTCGCTCGCAGGCGGCAACTGGCGCCAGGTTTTTTTCACATGTTCGCCCTGCAGACTTGCCGGATCGGCCAGCTCCCAGGCGTCCAGTGCCGCCGCGCGGGCGCCGGCTGCGGCCTGGTTTTGCTCGAGCGCGCCCAGCCCATCGGTCAGGCGCGCCAGCTCGCTGGCGAATTCGTTGGTCAGGCTGCGCGGCAAAGTGGCATGTTCGGGCGCGGCCAATGCTGCCTGCTGTTCCTGCGCCATCTGCTCCAGCTGCGCTGCCAGCTCGGCGGCCGGCAGCCCGCTGGCGCCAAGCTTGCGCAAGGCATTCAGGCGGTCGATCATGGCGCGCTGCAGCACTACCTGGGCTTCGAGGCGGGCCGCCAGCTCGCCGCGTAATTGCGCGAAGCGGGGGGCCAGTTCAGGCGCGGCGATCACTGACCATTTACGATCGAGCTCAGCAACTTGATTGGGGGTGAGTTTGCTGTCCGTGAGCAGCGCCTCGGCCTGGGTGATGCAGAGCTGGCCGCGCTGCAGCTCTGCCTCGTGGTGGCGCATGGCGTCGAGCCGGCCTTGCAGCAGCTTGGCCACGCGGCGGTCGGTATTGCGCATGGCTGCGTGCACGCGCTCAAGCTGATAGCGCGATTGGATGAATTCGGCCGCGGCCAGGCGCAGCTCGGAAAAATCACAGTGCAGGATGAATTCGGCCGCGCCAGCTTCGTCTCCGCGCAGGCCGGCAACCTGGGCTGCCTGCTGCTCGCGCGACTTGCCCGCCTTGGGCGCGGGCGCGCCGGTTTGCTGTTCGGACTTGGCTTGCTCGGCGCCGCCTGGTTCCTCGGGCTTGTCGCCCGGTCGCTTGAAAAGGAATTCGAACATGACTTGTGTTCAACCGTTCAAAACCGCCATCATAACAAGAACGGCGATTAAAGCGGGTATTCGCTTCCGGGACACTCGCTAGCCCAAAATGCCGATTCTTCGGGTATCGGCATGTGCTACTCGATGCTATTCAATGCATGGTGGCGCTGGCGGCGCTGCGCCGGCGCGATTGCTCGTAGCTGCCCTCGTTAAAGCCTGGCTGGCTGCGGCTCGGCTTGCTATCCTGCACGTAAGCATCATGGTCGAGCATTTGATTGGCGATGGAAAACCAAGCCTCGCCGGAGATGACGGAACGTGCCACCGGGAACAAACGCTGCTCTTCAAGGTCGACCCGCTGGCTGGTGGCGCTGCAGAAAGCTTCAATGGTGGCGCAGAACTGGCGCACCTTGGCCGGCGTATCGACCGGCATGGAGCCCAGCCGGATTGCCAGTACACCGACGGCGTCGGCCCCGGCCCGGCCCAGTTCTTCAAGATCTTGCAGCAAGGCGTCGGCGCTGTGCGTGGCGCGCCGGATGGCGGGGATGAGAAACATGTCGAGCTTGCGCCAGTGGCAGCACTCGTACAGGCGGCGCACGGCGTCGCAGGCGTGGTTGACCTGGCTCGGGCTCAGTACGCCCTGGTGCGCAAAGTTATTTTGAATAAGCTGTTGAAGAGATTTGAGACCCATGCGTACGCTGGCTTGCTCGACCGACAGGGCAACCAGGGTGTATGTCGCTGTTAACATTCGTTCTCCTCAGAAAGTGCCCGCATACGCAAGCGCGATCCGCCGGACTGGGCGGAGAGGCCTGGTTGGAGTCGTGTGTTTTGGACAGGCTTGTTGTTGCTCTTTATGAACCATGTCTTCAGCCCGGAGAAACCAGTGTAAAGAACTCCGACAAGGTTGGTTTGATCTATCGCAAGCCGAAATAAACCGGGCGTGCGATTTGGCCCTTGCCTGCAGGCAGAAAAAGTTCGCCTAGCAAGGCGTCTTCTGCCTTATGCGGCCCGTTCGGCGTTGACGCTGGCGTCGCCCAACGCCGTCTCCAAAGCGAGTCCGAAACTGGCGGGGACGGCGCGCTCCAGCCGCACCTGCGGACAGCCATGCCAGCCTGCGCAGCGCACTATCGCTGCAGCAATGTCGGCGCATAAGCGGGCGCTGATGCGCACCCCCGCTTCGAGTTCGATCAGCTTGAGTTCAAACACCCCGGCCGCGCGATGCGCCTTGGCGTCGACCCGCCCCACCAGCGCGCCGCGGCGCAGAATCGGCAAGGTAAAGTAGCCGTATCGCCGCTTTGGCGCCGGCGTATAGCATTCCAGCCGATAATCGAAGTCAAACAATTCAAGCGCGCGCCGGCGGTCCCATACAATCGGATCGAAGGGCGACAGCAGCGCGGTGGCGCTTGGCGCCAGGTCGCCCTGCGCGGCCCGCTGGGCTAGCGCCAGGTGGTCGGGGTGAATATAGACCGGGTCATCCCAGCCGCTCACGCGCGCCCGCAGCAGCGCGCCGCGCTCCACCAGCGCCTCGGGGTCGGCATGCGGACGCCGCGTGCGAAAGTAATCGGGAATCCATCCGGCCCGGCACACGCCCAGCGCGCGCACCGATGCCAGCAACAGGCGCTCCCTGACCTCGTCCATGGGCGGCATCCGGCTGTCGTGCCAGTCCGGAAGCACGCGTTCAGCCAAATCATAGATGCGCTGGAAGTTGTGGCGCCGCGCAATCATTAGCTGGCCAGCGGTGAATAACACTTCCAGCGAGCGTTTTTCCGGCTTCCATTCCCACCAGCCGCCCGCCTTGCCATCGGTACGTTCAAAATCGGACGAGCGCGTCGGTCCGTGCAGACGGATGTGCTCGAGCACCGCCGCCACCTCGGCGCCGCGCTCGCGCATCCAGGTTTCCGAATATTTCCAGCCCATCGAGGCGGGGTCGAGCATGCGGTGGCGATACAAACCGTAGTCTTCGATCGGAATGAAGCAAGCCTCATGGGCCCAGTATTCAAACAATTCGCCTTCGGCCAGCAGCTGGCCCAGCCACTCGGTGTCGTAGTGCCCCAGCCGGCTCCACAGCACCAGATAGGGACTGCGCGCCACCACACTGATGGTATCGATCTGGAGCACACCCATGCGTCGGATGGCGTCCAGCACGTCTTTGCGCACCGCCTTGCGGCGCGGCGGCTGCAACATGCCTTGGGCGCCAAGGTGCAGGGCGCGCGCACCTGCAATGGAAAGGACTAGTTCTGTCATGCTTGCATTTTAAGTATGAATTGGCCAATTTGCTACGCGCTGCGAAATATTTTCATTCCCCTGAACAATCCCACCTAATTGCGCGCAAAATATGTGCAGAGGGTAAGCTCCACGCTTGCCCCGACCAACCGCACCGCCAGGGGGATCTTGACTACATCGACGCGCACGATTGGCCGCTCCGCCCGCCGCCTGTCCAGGGTGTTGCTGCTGCCCGTGTTCGCGGCCGCGCTGCTGCTCGCGCTATGGAGCGGGGTGCTGTGGGAAATCGGCGTCGAGCGCCAGACCAGCCAGAACGACGCTGTCGCGTCGAGCCAGGCCATGGCGCGCGTGCTGGCCGAGCATGTCAGCCACACCCTGCGCCAAAGTGACCATGCCACCCACTTGTTCAAGCTGAAGTTCGAGGAACAAGGCGCCCTCGCCCTGGCCGAATTTGGGCGTCGCGGCGGTCTGCTCGACAGTGTATTGCCCGCGCGTCTGGCGCTTCCCATGGCCGTGCTGGACCATACCGGCCAGTTCGTCGATCGCGTCAACGGCTTTGCGCTGGAGGGCCCGGGCCAGGCCCCGTTCTTCCGCGCACTGGCGCAGACCGCCGCCGACAAGGCAGTGTTTTCCGCGCCCGTGGTGGCGGCGTCCGGCGCCAAATGGCACATCCAGGTGGCGCGCCGCCTCAACACCCGTTCCGGCCAGTTCGCCGGCGCCATCATCCTGCTGATCGACCCCGCGCTGTTCATCGACGACTATGACCGGCTCACATTGAGCGAGCGCGGCGCCATGGTGCTGGTGAGCCCGGGCGCCGGACTGTCGATGGGCCGGCTGGGCGAGCAGCTCTTCAACAGCGACAAGCTGCGTTTTGCCACGCAGCGCGCCAGCGGCGGCTCGTCCAGCCAGCTGACACCCAACCTGCCGCTGGACGGCTTGGCGCGCATCTACAGCTACAGCGACATGCCACGCCACGGCCTGATGTCGGTAGTGGGAATCGAATCGGACGTGGCCATGGCGCGCTTTGAACGCGTGCGCACCCAGTACCTGATCACCGCGGTCCTGGGTACGCTGCTGATCCTCGGCGTGGTGGCGGTGCTGATGAAACAAAGCCGGCGTCTGCGCGCCAGCATGCGCGCCGCCACCGAAGCCCAGGCCAATCTGCGCGCTGCCGCCGAAGGCAGCCTCGATGGCTTCGTCATTCTCGGCGCCTGGCCACGCCGCCCGGCTGCGGCGCAGGACTTCATCGTCATCGACGTGAATGAAAAGGGAGCCGCCATGCTGGGCAGCACACGCGCCGATTTGCTCGGCAAAAAAGCCTTTGCCACTTTGCCGCGTCTGAAATCCACCGGCGTTTTCGAGCGCTATGTGCACGTCTACCGGACCGGCCAGCCGGTCGAAGAAGAAATCGAATTGCATTTCGAGGGCGAGGCGCCCTACTGGCTACACCATCAGGTAGTGGCGCTGCCCGATGGCGTGGCCGTCACCTCGCGCAACATCACGGTGCGCAAGCACGCCGAAATCGAAATCCACAATAACCGCGGTTTCCTGCAATCGCTGGTCGATCACCTGCCTCTGCTCATCAGCGTCAAGAGCATGCGTCCGCACAGCCGCGGCACCATGCTGGTATGGAACCACGCGGCCGAAGTCACCACGGGCTACCCTGCCGACCAGGTCATCGGGCACACCGATAGCGAGGCCTTCCCTGAAGATTTCGCCCTCAACAACCAGGATGAGGATCGCGACATGGTCAACGATCCGCGCGTGGTCGATCTGCCCGACAAGCCCCTGCGCCGTGCCGACGGCAGCATGCGCTATCTGCACTCGATTTCTGTGCCGCTGCTCGACCAGGCTGGCGATGCGGAATACATTCTGTGCATTGCCGAGGACGTGACGCGTCGCCGCGAGCAGGAGCAAGAGCTGCGCACCAGCGAAGCGCAGCTGGCGGCCGTCACCAATGCCTCGCCATTGGGACTAGTGCGCACCGACCCCTTTGGCAACTGCACCTACGCCAATCAGCGCTTCGAGACCATCACCGGCATCCCGCGCGAGCAGGCGCTCGGTCTGGGCTGGCTGGCCGCGTTTGAAAACGACGAGAGCGCCTACATGCCGCTGGTGTTCGAGCACCAGCGCCGCAATCTCGAACCGTTCATGAAGATTACCCGCTGCGTGCGTCCCGACGGCCGCATGGTATGGGCCTCTACCAAAATTGCGGCGGTGCGCATCGACGGCCGCATCGAGGGCTTCGTGGGCAGTATCGACGACATCACCACCCTGCGCGAGGCTGAACTGGCCCTGCGCGAAAGCGAGGCGCGCCTGCGCACCATTGCCGATACGCTGCCCACCATGGTGGCCTACATTGACGCCAACCAGGTCTACCGCTTCCATAACCTGGCCTACGACCGCGAGTTCGGCAGTCGTGGCAGCGCCGTGTTCGGCATGACCATCCGCGAGGTAGTGGGCGAACATCGCTTTCGCACGCTGGAACCCTACATTCGGCGCGCACTGGCCGGCGAGACCCTCACTTTTGAAGAACAGGACGACAGTGCCGGGGACGACCGCATACTCGAAGTGACCTACATTCCGCAGGCCGGGGAAGAGCCCGGATCGGTGGTCGGCTTTCACGTGATGCGCCAGGACATCAGCAGCCAGCGGCGCGAAAAGCGCCACTTGCTCAAGCTGGCCCAGATCGATGCCCTCACCGGCCTGTCCAACCGCGCTGGCTTCAGCCAGAAGCTCAATATGGCCATGGCCGAATCGGCGCGCGAAGAGCGCTTGATGGCGCTCATGTACCTCGACATCGACCATTTCAAACCCGTCAACGACACCCATGGCCATAGCGTGGGCGACCAGCTGCTCAAGGCCTTCTCGGCGCGCCTCACGGCCACACTGCGCGCCAGCGATACCGTGGCGCGTCTGGGTGGCGACGAGTTCACCATCATCATGGAAAAGCTGGCGCGGCGCGAGGACGCAGAACTGATCGCCGCCAAGATCGTCAAGGCGATGCGTGCACCTTTCGAACTCGATGGGCTGAGCGTAGCCGTTTCCGCCAGCATCGGCCTTGCCTATTACAGTGACGGTGAGCTCGGCCCGGATGCGTTGCTCGACCTGGCCGACAAGCAGCTGTACCAGGCCAAGCAGGCCGGACGCAATACCTATCGCACGGCTGCGTGAAACGCGCCGAACAACCGGGTAAGTTATAGTAGCGCTCTCGCGTACCCACTAGCTTCCATGCGTCTGCTCCACACCTCCGACTGGCATCTCGGCCAGACCCTGCACAATCATGACCGCAGCTACGAGCACCAGTGCTTCCTGGACTGGCTGCTTGATGCCATCGTGCGCGAACAGGCCGATGCCCTGCTGATCGCGGGCGACGTGTTCGATACCGCCAACCCCTCGGCGGCATCGCAAAAGCAGTTGTACCGTTTCCTGCAGCAGGCACGCGCACGCGCACCCGAGCTTGATATCGTCATCATCGCCGGCAACCACGACTCGCCCGGTCGCCTGGAGGCGCCGCTGCCCTTGCTCGAGACGCAGGGCACGCGCGTGGTCGGCCACATTCTGCGCAACGAGGCCGGCGAGATCGACATCGATCGACTGCTGGTACCCTTGTCCGACAAGACCGGCGCCGTCAAGGCCTGGTGCCTGGCCATCCCCTTCCTGCGCCCCGGCGACGTTCCGCGCCCGGAGCTGGCCGAGGACCAAGAGCCGGTCGCCGATCCCTACATGCACGGCATCGGACTGCTCTACGGCCAGGCCTTCAGCATGGCCAGTGCCCGGCGCCAGCCTGGCCAGTCGATCGTCGCCATGGGCCACTGCCACATGGTGGACGGCGCCGCCTCGCTCGATTCTGAACGGCGCATCGTCATCGGCGGCACCGAGGCCCTGCCTGCCGCGGTGTTCGACCCAGCCATTGCCTACACCGCACTGGGGCATCTGCACCTGGCCCAGCGCGTCGGCCAGAAGGAGCACCTGCGCTACTGCGGCAGCC
>JAZKGU010000018.1:0-176254 GCA_040385745.1 Pseudomonadota bacterium | reverse complement strand
ACGACCCCTTGGTTCGTAGCCAAGTACTCTATCCAGCTGAGCTACAGCCGCGCAGGCAAGCATTATAGCAGCCCTGTTTCATTTCCGGTAGTGCGAATTACTCAACGACTGGAAGCGAAAACTGGTTTGCCATCGACCCGGAAGGCTTGCACCCCCGCGAAGAAGCAGTATTGTAGGCGGCGGCCCCACATTTGTCCAGTGCCGGCGCCGGCTTTGAACGGCAGCGGCGGAAATTTCTGTACGGATACTGTCCTTCTGTTAGATTAACAGGATCGACTCCCGGAGCTAGCTTTATGCCATTGCTGTGTTCGCGTCAGGGCAGTGTAGCTTGGCGCCTCATAGCGGCCTTGCTGCTGGCGCTCGCCTGCTCGCCGGCAGCAGCCGGACCGCCGCCCAGCCTGCGGTTTGAAAATCTGGGACTGGAACAGGGCTTGCCGCAGGAGTCCGTCAACACCTTGCTGCAGGACCGCCAGGGTTTCATGTGGTTTGGCACCCAGGCCGGACTGGGGCGCTACGACGGCTACAAGATGACCGTCTTCAAAAACGATCCGGGCGACGCCGGCAGCATCGGCGACAACTACATTCTGGCCTCGTTCGAAGATGAGCTGGGCCGCCTGTGGTTCGGCACCAAGGGTGGCCTGACCCGCTACGATCGCGCCAGCCAGAAATTCGTGCGCTACGCCAGTCCGCGCAGCGTTTCGAGCATCATCTCGGATGGCAAGGGCGGCCTGTGGCTGGGCAGCCAGGAGGGCCTGAGCCACTTCGAGCCGCAAAGCGGCGCCCTGAACAGCTGGCGCCATGTGCGCAGCGATCCCAACAGCCTGGGCGACGACCGCATCAACGCGCTCGCACGCGGACCCGACGGCAGTATCTGGGCCGGCACGGCCAGCGGTATGCAGCGCCTGGCGCCGGGAGGGCGCGGCTTTACCCGCTTTGCCCTGGCCGGACCCGCCGAAGCCCAGCGCAACCGCGTGCTCTCGCTGAGCTTCGCAGCCGACGGGGCGCTGTGGGTGGGCACTGCGGGCGGGCTGGAAGAATGGACCATGGGCAATGACGCACCGCGCCGCCGCCTGATCGGCAAGGACCAGGGTATCGGCCCTTTGCAAGTGCTGTCGCTGTACCACGACAGCAAGGGCGGGTTGTGGGCCGGTACCGATCAGGAAGGCCTCAAATGGCGCCAGGCCGGCAGCAGCAAGTTCGCCACCTACCGCCACCGCACGCTGGACCGGCACTCGCTCACCCACGACCAGATTGTCGCCATCCTGGTCGACCGCACCGGCACGCTGTGGGCCGGTAGTACCTTTGGCGGCGCCAATCGGGCCGACCTGGCCAGCGGCGGTTTTCAGCGCATCACCCACGACCCCAGCGACCCGCACAGCATCAGCGCCAACCTGGTGCGCGCACTGGCGGCCGCCCCAGAGGGACGTATGTGGATCGGCACTACCGGCGCCGGCCTCAATCTGTACGACCCCGAGACCGGCAAGGCCAGCCGGCTGAGTCACGACCCTGCCAATCCGCATGGCTTGCAGCACAACTCAGTCACGGCGCTCGAACCTGGCTCTGGCCGCCTGTGGGTCGGCACCGCAGCCGGGCTTGCATGGATGGACCTGGCCACCGGTCGCTTCACGCGGGTCACGCTTGACTCCGAACCCAACGGCAATTTCATTCAGCGCCTGATGCTCGACCGCAGCGGCGCGCTGTGGGTGCTCACGCGCGGCGGCGTGTTCCGTCTCGATGCGGGCGGCGCCGTGATGCGTCACTGGCGCTATAACGCGGCCGATCCCAACAGCCTGTCGGACGATCGCGGTTTCGCCATCCTGGAGGACCGCAGCGGCACCGTCTGGATCGGCACCGACAATGGCCTGAACCGCTTCGACCCGGCCAGCGGGCGCTTTACCCGCTTCATGCACGACCCGGCCGACCCGGTCAGCCTGCGCCACAGCCGCGTCTATTCCCTGTTCGAATCGGCCGCCGGACAGCTGTGGGCAGGTACCGCCGGCGGCCTGCACCGCATCGAGCAGCTCAAGGGCGACGCCCCGCGCTTTCGCTATTTTCCGCTCAATCAAACGCGCGAGGCCGATCCCATCGGCGCCGTTCTGGAAGACGCCGACGGGGTGCTGTGGGTTAGCACCACCTCGGGCATCACCCGTCTCAACCCCGTCACCGGCCAGATCAAGAACTTTACCTCCAAGGACGGCTTGACCGATGGCGCCTTTTTTGTCGGCGCCGGCCTGCGCCTGGCCGACGGGCGTCTCGGCTTTGGCGGCGTCAATGGCTTGACTACCTTCCAGCCGCCCGGCATCCGCGAAAATCCCTTTGCCCCGGTGGTATTGATCACCGATCTGCTGATCTTCAATCGCCCGCTGCGCGCCAACCAGATCCTGGCCGGCGTGCCTTTTCAGGGGCCGGTGCAGGATGCGCGTGCCATCACGCTGACCCATCGCGATTCGGTATTGTCGCTCGAATTCGCGGCGCTGCATTTCGCCGACCCCTTGCGCAATATGTACTCCTACCAGCTCGAAGGCTTCGACCAGGGCTGGGTCAGCACCAGCGCCACGCGCCGCTTCGCCACCTATACCAATCTCGACCCGGGCAAGTACGTGTTCCGCGTGCGCGCCAGCAGCAAGGACGGCGTGTGGGGTCCGGAGGCGGCCCAGCTGCAGATTGAAATCCTGCCGCCGGCTTGGAAAACCACCTGGTTCCGGCTGCTGGTGGCGGCCCTGGTGCTGGGCGCCGCGTATGGCCTGTACCAGATGCGCGTGGGCGCCCTGGTGCGCAAGAAAACGCAGCTCGAGCAGCAGGTGCGCGCGCGCACCGCCGAACTGCAGCTGGAAAAGGAATCTGTCGAGCGCCAAAAGCAGGAAGTCGAAATGGCGCACCGGAATATCTCGCTCATGAGCGACATCGGACGCAAGCTCACCACCAAGCTCGATACCGAATCGATCATGGTGATGCTCTACGAGCATGTGAACCAGTTGATGGATGCGAGCGTGTTCGGCATCGGCCTGTACCGCCCGGAGCGACGCGTGATCGATTATCCGTTCGCGATCGAAAACGGCAAGCGCTACGCGCCCTACGTGCGCAGCATGGACGAGCCGGACCAGCTGGCAGTATGGTGCATCTCGCACCAGCGCGACGTGTTCATCAATTCGCTCGAACACGACTACCTGCAATACATTGCCCACCTCGATCACACCTCCAGCCCCGAGGCCATGGGCACGCTCGACGATGGCACGCTGCCGGTGGCGCCACGTTCGCTGCTCTATACCCCGATCTCGGTGAACGGTCGCCTGATCGGGGTGGTGACGGTGCACAGCTTCCGTGAAAACGCTTATGAGCGCTTCCATCTCGACATGCTGCGCACGCTGGCTTCGTATGTGGGCGTGGCCTTCGATAACGCCGAGGCCTACCGCCAGCTGCAAGATACCCAGACCCAGCTGGTGGCCCAGGAAAAACTGGCGGCCCTGGGTTCGCTGGTGGCCGGCGTGGCGCACGAACTCAATACGCCGATCGGCAACAGCCTGCTCATGGCCAGCACACTGCAGGAGAAGACCGACGCCATGGCGCGCCAGTTCGATGCCCAGGGGCTGCGCCGCTCGGATCTTCAGTCTTTTATTGGCGCCTCGCAGGAGGCCTCCGCCCTGATCATGCGCAGCCTGCTCAGCGCGGTCGAGCTGGTGAATTCGTTCAAGCAGGTGGCGGTGGACCAGACCAGCGCCCAGCGCCGCAAGTTCAAGCTGGAAGTGGCCACCCACGAAATCGTGGCCACCATGATGAACCAGGTGCGCAAATGCGGCCACGCCATCGCCATCGATGTCCCTGGCGAGATCGAAATGGACAGTTACCCCGGCCCCTATGGCCAGGTCATCATCAATTTCATCAACAACGCCATGCTGCACGGCTTTGCCGAGCGCACGGGCGGGCAGATGCGCATCGAAGCGCGCTGCCTGGCGCCGGGCCGGGTGCGCATAGCCTTCAGCGACAATGGCTGCGGCATCTCGCCCGAACACCAGGCGCGCATCTTCGATCCCTTCTTTACCACCCGCCTTGGGCAGGGCGGCTCGGGCCTGGGCCTGAACATCACCTACAACATCGTCACCTCGCTGCTCGAGGGGCAGATATGGGTCGAAAGCAGCGCAGAACGCGGTACCACCTTCCTGCTCGACCTGCCGCTGAAGGTGGCGCAATAGTCCTTCGCGCTTACTGCACCTTGACTTCGGTCACGCCAGCGCTGCCGGCCTTGAAGTGGAAGTTCGAGATCGAATAGGTGTCGTTGGAGTTGGCGGTGATGCGGGTCAGGATCGCGCCCTGGCCGTTGACCGCGAAGCTCGACATGCCATAGAAATTCTGGCCTGTCGTCGCCGGCAGGGTGCCGTATGTGGTCTTGAGCACGGCGCTCGCCGCGTCGTAATCCTTGAATACGCCACCGTCGACCAGCAGGATCGCCGAACAGGTATTGGCGTTGGCTGCGAACTGAATCACGGCCTTGTAGACACACCCGGCAAACTGCGCGGTGGGCATGGTGATCGCGCCGCTGCCGTCGGTGTTGACGGTGACTACCTTGCCGAACAAGGAATTGACCCACACGCGCTCGCCGGCCACCTGCAGGCTGGCAGCGCCAAACAGGCCGCCGGCGCCGGTGACCAGGGCCTGCGGTGCGCCGCCGCTGCGCGGCATGGCCGCCAAGGCGCCCACGGACGCGTTATACAGGATAACTTTGGTCGGGCTCAGGTGCATGGAGATGTTCGCGCCCGGGGTATGGACCAGGCTGCCGACCGTGCTGCGGGTCTTGGTGGCCACGTTGTAGCGCACCACGACCGTGCTGCCCAGGTTGGTGATCGGGATGAAAATGTCCTGGTTGTCGATGGAAGCTGCTTCACCGATGAGGGCGAAGTCGGTTGCTGTCGCGATGGCGACCGGGGTGCCCGCCGTGCTCGAGCTGGCATCCCACAGATGCATTTCGCTGCCCAGTTGGTCGCCGGTGGTAAAGACAAACAGATTACCCAGCTGGTCGATCTGGTTGCCGGTGCTGGTGATGTCCTTGGCCATCGTAAACAGCGTGACCGGATTGGCGAAGTTGGTGTCGACGCGCTGCACGCTCTTGCCATTCTTGACCAGGAAGCCGCTCAAGGCGCCGTTTGAAGTATGAATCGCAAACAGGGGCTGCTTGACGATCAAAGGAGCGCTGGTAGCGGCCATATTCATCCGCACCGCAGCGAAGGTGTCGTCAGCGGTGTTGCAGAAATTGTCCGGGCCGCCTTGGCGGAATACCTGGTAGGACAGCGAGGGATCGACCATGTCGAAGGCATCGACCGATGTGTCGTCGTCGGCGCACACCTGGCTCAGGGTCAGGGTGGAGCGGATGTCGGCGGTCGGCAGGCCGCTGCTGCTGATCAGGTTCTGGCGGTACAGGCGCTCGCCTTTCCAGAGCACCAGGCTGTGCGCGGCGAAGTTCGAGGCCAGGCCGTTTTGCACCGTGGCGCTGGTAAAGCCGCCCACCATGGTGCTCAGGGCGTTGGGCAGGGTCGCTGAGCCCTGTCCGCCCGCTGCGGGCACCACGCCAATGCGCACTTGGCCCTCGTCGGTCTGGTCATAGATAAAGGATAGGTACTGCCCGGCGATGCCGCCGCCGCTGCCGTTTTCCAAGGTGCTGATGGTCGTGCTCACACCGCTGAATGTGGCCGTGTCGGTGTTCGCGTCCACCGTCTGGAGCATGCTGCGAACCAGTGCCAGCGAACTGTCGCCGGCGTAGGCGCTGCGGCGCGCATCGGTATTGAGCGCGCTGGTGAAGCTTTTGGCGATCTCGATTTTCTTATTGATGCTGGTGATGTCGGTGCTTTGTGCGCCGCTCATGATGTAGAGCGCCGCAATCCCGCGCGTCATGTCGCCGCGATTGAGGGCATTGACCCAGAATGCGCGTCCGGCAGTGTCTCCCGGCGTGTTGAACAGATTGCGGTAGATGGCCGACACGAAGGCATCGTTGTCGCCCGAGTACAGGGCCGATGCTTCGGCGCTGGTGCCGAAGGCGTCCACGAACAGCTTGACGGTCGGATTGGTCGCGTAGCTGCTGCTGATCTCGGCCATCGTGAGCGGCATGCCGAAGGCCTTGTACTGGCCGGCCCAGTATTCCAGGCCCGCGGTGTCGGCCGGGCGCCCGTAGTAGCCGACATAGACGCGCTGCACCACGTCGTAATAGGCGGTGAGGGTGGTGTCCGCATTGCTGCGCTTGGCGCTGCTCAGGGTGACGGTGGTCGGGGAAATCGGGTCCTGGGCACCGCCGCACGCGGCCAGCAACAGGGGAAGCGCGCACGCAAAGGCGCGACTGAAAGTGGTTTTCATGGTCATCCTGAAGTTTGTATGGGGGGGCGGCTATTGGCTTATAGCAATAACCAGGCGTGTATCATACGTAACTTATACAGGCCTTTGTCGCAAAATTGTCTATAAATTGTTGACAGGTTTGCCAACATTGAAGGCTTCGATGTTGTCGATGAGCCGATCAGCCAGGTTCTGCATCGCGCCGGCGCTGGCCCAGGCCACGTGCGGCGTGAGGATGAAGTTGGGCAGGCGCAGGGCGAGCAGCGGATTGTCGGCCAGTGGAGGCTCCTTGCTCAGAACGTCGAACCCGGCCCCGCCGATGGCCCCTCGGCGCAAGGCCTCGGCCAGTGCAGCTTCGTCGACCAGCCCGCCGCGCGCGGTATTGATCAGGAGCGCGCCGCGCTTCATGCATGCCAGTTCGGCCGCGCCGATCAAATTGCGCGTTTTGTCGGTGAGCGGCAGGTGCAGGCTCACCACGTCGCAGCTGGCCAGCAGTTCGTCAAGCTGCATGGCCTTTACATCAGTGTCGTCTGCGCCCAGCGCACTGCGTGTGCTGACCACCACCTCCATGCCGAAGGCGCGCGCCAGTGTCGCCACCTTGCGTCCCAGCGCGCCGTAGCCGACGATGCCCAGGCGGCTGCCGGCCAGGTCGGCGATGGGATGATCGAGCAGGCAGAAACGGGGAGATTGCTGCCAGCGACCAGCCTCCACATCGGCCATGTAGGCGCGCAGCTGGCGCCGCAGGCCGAGGATCAGCGCGAACACATGCTCGGGCACCGAGACAAGCGAATAATCGCGGATGTTCGACACCACAATGCCGCGCGCGCGGCAGGCTTCCAGGTCCACATTGTCGGCGCCGGTGGCGCAGATGGCCACCATGCGCAGCTGGGGCAGAGCGGCGATATCGGCCGCGCCCAGACGCACCTTGTTGGTAATGGCAATGGTGGCATCGCGCAGACGCTCAGTTACCTGGGCCGGCTCGGTGGCCGGATACTCGCTCCAGTGGTGCGCAAAGGCGGGGCGGCGCACCTGCGCCAGGAGGCTGTCGCGATCGAGGAAAACGATGTTGTGCATATCAGGCCTTTGCTAGTTGAAGCAGTGGCTGTTCCATGAACAGGTCGGCCACCCACTCGACAAATACCCGCACCTTGGCCGATAGATGGCGGTTCTGCGGATACACCACATTGATCGGCAATGTTTCGCTCATCCAGTCGTGGAGCACCACTTCCAGCTGCCCGGCCGCCACCAGCGGCTCGGCATGAAAGCTCGACATGAGCATCAGACCGAGGCCGTGCAAGCCTGCAGTTTTCATCGCCACTGAATCGTTCACGGCCAGGCAGGCTGGCACCGGCAGCTTGATGATTTCACCGTCGCGCTCGAAGTCCCAGTCGAAGGTCTTGCCAGTCTTGGATGAAAAATAATTGATGCAGCGGTGGTTCAGCAGATCGTTGGGATGGCCCGGCCGCCCATGTTTGGCAAGGTAGCCGGGCGCTGCGGCAACGACGAAATTGAGCACGCCGACGCGGCGCGCGATCAGGGCCGAATCGGGCAGGGCGCCGCCGCGAATGGCGCAATCGACGCCTTCCTCGATCAGGTCCACCGGCCGGTCGCTGCAGCCCAGGTCAAGCCGGATATCGGGGTAGCGCTCGAAAAATCCGGGGAGGGCTGGAATGATGATGTCGTTGGCGATGCCGGTCGATACATCCACCCGCAGGCGGCCGCTGGGCGAGGCGCGGTTGGTTGACAGTGCTTCCTCGGCTTCGCGCACGTCGGCCAGAATGCGCAGGCAACGCTCGTAGTAGGCGGCGCCGTCGGAGGTCACGCTAACCTGGCGCGTGGTGCGGTGCAGCAGCTTGACTGTCAGGGCCTGCTCGAGCCCCTGGACCAGGGTCGAAACGGTGGCCTTGGGCAGCTGCATGTTTTCCGCGGCGCGTGAAAAGCCGCCAGCGTCGACAACCTGCACGAATACTTCCATCGCTTGTAGTTTATTCATGAACATTCCTATTGTTCGAATTCCTGAACAATCAATTCGTACTTGCACTATTTATCAGATTGTAGATCAAGTTTATAGTGAGCGTACTGCATCAAAAGATGTGGGCATGAAGCGAAGTACAGGAGGTCTCAAATGCGTTATCAAAATGGAATTGTCGGAATCGTGACCCTGGCCCTGGCGGTGTTGACGCTGGTCGGCTCGGCTTATACGGACCAGTTCCCGCAGGTTTCGCAGGCCGAGAGCGTCGGTTTTGATGCACTCGCACATGACCTGTTCGACGGCCTGCTGGCCGACGCCCCGGCGGAAAAGAGCGCGCCGTGAACGACAGCGCTGTTCCCATCCAGCTCAATATCCGCGACCTTGAAGTAGGCGGCGCGCAGGGTCCGCTGGCGGCGCGCCTCTACGCCGGCGGCGGTCCCGGAAAGCGCGATGGGCTGGTGGTGTTCTTTCACAGCGGCGGCTTTGTCGGCGGCGATCTGGACGACGCCGACCAGTTCTTGCGCCACCTGGCCAGCTGCTCGCTGCAGCAACTGGTGCTGGCTTCGCGCTATACCCTTGCCACTGAAAAGCCGTTCCCGGCGGCGGTCGAAGACGCCCACGCCGTCATCGTCTGGGCCAAGAAACACAAGGCCAAACTGGGCTGGACCGGTAAACGCCTGATCGTGGCCGGCATCGAAGCTGGTGCCAACCTTGCGGCCGTGTGCAGCCTGATGGCGCGCGACCGCGGCGGGCCGGAACTGGCCGGCCAGATCCTGATCATGCCCATGCTCGACCCTGGCCTGTCCACCTGTTCGATGCGCGCGCTGGCGCACGACAGCAATGCGGCAGGCGTGGCCGATACCTGCGCGGCCAGTTACCGCGGTTACCTGCCCAATGCGGCCGACCGCAGCCATCCGTATGCTTCGCCCCTGCAGTCGAGCCGCCTGCGCAACCTGCCGCCGGCACTGATCCTCTCGGCCGAGGACGACCCATTGCGCGACGAGGCTGAACAATATGGCGCCAAGCTGGTGAGCTTTGGCGTGACCGCCACCATGAAACGCATGGCGCCAGCCCCGATTCAGGACGCCAGCGCGCGCAACGAATGCGCCTGCGAGCATGCGGCGCTGCAGGAAATTGGCCATTTCCTCACCAATCTGGTCGAACCGCCACTGCCTTCCTAGCTATCCCGATTTCCCAGTAATACCGTGCAGCTGCGCCGGGGACTCCCTCGACGCAGCGTACGGACCCTGTTCGCCTGTCGCTTGTCAGGAACGCACTCGCTTTGCCGCAAGCATTAACAAAATTAATCCAAAAAGGAAAGATATGAAAAACAATAAACTAACGCGCAGCTCCATGGTGGCCGCACTTGCGCTGGCCGGACTGGCCGCGGTGGTCCTGCCCGGATGCGACAAGGCGAACAGCGCCCCGGCGGCGGCAGCGCCAGCCGGGCCACCGATTACCGCTGCAACTGTCATCGAGCGCAGCATCACGGAAACCCAGGAATTCTCGGGCC
Source organism: Pseudomonadota bacterium (assembly GCA_040385745.1). GTDB lineage: Bacteria > Pseudomonadota > Gammaproteobacteria > Burkholderiales > Burkholderiaceae_D > Telluria_A. The sequence goes on along the minus strand of JAZKGU010000018.1, from coordinate 166,454 downwards.
GACTCGAAGCGGTGGAGCGGGTCGATATCCGCACTCGCGTGAATGGCTTCATCACGGCGGTGAAATTCAAGCCGGGCAGCCTGGTGAAAAAAGGCGACGTGCTGTTCGAAATCGATCCGCGTCCGTTCCAGGCCGAAGCCAACCGCGCCGACGCTGCGGCCACCTCGGCCCGTGCGCGCGCCGACCTGGCCAAGCTGGAACTGGCGCGCGCCGAGCGCCTGCTGGCCGACAAGGCCATCGCCCAGCGCGAGTTCGATGAAAAAGCCTCCGGTCTCAAGGAGCTCGACGCCAATGTGCGCGCGGCCCAGGCCTCCTCCGAAGCAGCGCGCCTGAACCTGGGCTATACCCGGGTGCATGCACCCATCAGCGGACGCGTATCCAAGGCCGAAGTCACCACCGGCAACCTGGTCGACGGCACCGTGATCCTGACCTCGGTGGTATCGAACAATCCGATCTACGCCACCTTCGACGGCGATGAGGACACCTTTCTGCGCGTGGGCCGCGTAGCACAGAAGGGCGAAGCGGTACCCGTGCGCGTGGGCCTGGCCAACGAGGCCGGTTTTCCGCATGAAGGCAAGCTTGAATTCGTCGACAACCGGCTCGACACCGGCACCGGCAGCGTGAGCATGCGCGCCACCTTCGACAACAGCAGCAATCTGCTGGTGCCTGGCCTGTTTGCGCGGGTCCAGCTGGGCGGCGGCGAAAGTGCCAAGGTCAAGGCCATCCTGATCAGCGAGCGCGCTGTCGGCACCGACCAGAACCGCAAGTTCGTCTACGTGGTCAAGGCCGACAACACGGCCGAGTACCGCAGCGTGGTGCTGGGCCCCACTTACGAGGGCCTGCGCGTGGTGCGTGACGGCGTGCGTCCCGGCGAAAAAATCATCGTCAACGGCTTGCAACGGGTCCAGCCCGGCGCGCCGGTGACGGCCGAACTGGTGGCCATGGATCCCAAGGCGCCGTCGACCATCAAACTGGCTGCCACCAGCGCCAAGGCCAAGGAATAAGCCATGAACTTCTCCCGATTTTTCATCGACCGGCCGATCTTCGCGGCGGTCCTGTCGATCATCATTTTTGTCGCCGGCCTGCTGTCGATTTTCGCACTGCCGATCTCCGAATATCCGGACGTGGTCCCGCCCTCGGTGGTGGTGCGTGCCCAGTACCCGGGCGCCAACCCCAAGGTGATTGCCGAAACCGTGGCCGCGCCGCTCGAAGAGCAGATCAACGGCACCGAAAACATGCTCTACATGTCGTCGCAATCGACCTCGGACGGCTCGCTGGCGCTGACCGTCACCTTCAAGGTCGGCACCAATGTGGAGCAGGCCGAGTCGCAGGTGCAAAACCGCATCCAGCGCGCTTTGCCGCGCCTGCCCGAAGAAGTGCGCCAGATCGGCGTGACCGCGGTCAAGAGCTCGCCCAACCTGACCATGGTGGTGCACCTGGTCTCGCCTAACGGCCGCTATGACGACGTGTACCTGCGCAATTACGCAGTGCTGAACGTGAAGGACCAGCTGGCCCGTATCCCGGGCATGGGCGAGGTGCAGCTGTTCGGCGCCGGCGACTATGCCATGCGGGTCTGGCTCGATCCGCAAAAAGTGGCGGCGCGCGGCCTGACCGCGCCCGACGTGGTAGCGGCAGTGCGCGAGCAAAACGTGCAGGTGGCCGCCGGTGTGGTGGGCGCTTCGCCATCGAAGGATGCGGACTTCCAGATGACGGTCAATACTCAGGGCCGCCTGACTACCGTCGAAGAATTCGGCAACATCATCGTGCGCACTGGTAGCGACGGCGCCATCACGCACCTGCGCGATGTGGCGCGCCTGGAACTGGGTTCGAACTCGTATTCGCTGCGTTCGCTCCTGAACAACAAATCCGCCGCCGCCATTCCGATCTTTGAAGCGCCCAACGCCAATGCCCTGCAGCTCTCGGCCGACGTGCGCGCCAAGATGGCCGAACTGAAGAAAGACTTCCCGGAAGGCGTCGACTACAGCGTCGTCTACGATCCGACCCAGTTCGTGCGTGAATCGATCCGCGCCGTCATTACCACGCTGCTCGAAGCTGTCGCGCTGGTGGTGCTGGTAGTGATCATCTTCCTGCAGACCTGGCGCGCCTCGATCATTCCGCTCGTTGCAGTGCCGGTATCGATCATCGGCACCTTCGCGGTGATGCTGGCATTCGGCTTTTCGATCAACACGCTGTCGCTGTTTGGCCTGGTGCTGGCAATCGGCATCGTGGTCGATGACGCCATCGTGGTGGTGGAGAACGTCGAGCGCAATATCGAGAATGGCAAGACCCCGCGCGAGGCCACCATCCAGGCCATGAAGGAAGTGTCTGGCCCAATCATCGCCATCGCCCTCGTGCTGTGCGCCGTGTTCGTGCCGATTGCCTTCGTCTCGGGCCTGTCGGGTCAGTTCTACCGCCAGTTCGCACTCACCATCGCCATTTCGACAGTAATCTCGGCATTTAGCTCGCTGACCCTGTCACCGGCTCTGGCCGCCGCGCTGCTCAAGCCGCACGACGCTCCCAAAGATGCGCTCACACGTGGCATGGACAAGGCTTTTGGTCCTTTCTTCGGCTGGTTCAACCGCTTTTTCGGGCGCGCTTCGACCCGCTATGAAAGCGGCGTTAATGGCGTCCTCAAGCGCAAGGGCATCGCCGTCGCGGTGTACGCCGTGCTGGCGCTGGCCGCGCTGTTCATGTTCAAGGTGGTCCCGAGCGGTTTCGTCCCGGCGCAGGACAAGCAGTACCTGGTGGGCTTTGCCCAGCTGCCCGATGCCGCCTCGCTCGACCGCACCGAAGCTGTGATCCGCCGCATGTCCGATATCGCCTCCAAGGTCCCCGGCGTGGAGTCGTCGATTGCGTTCCCTGGCCTGTCGATCAACGGTTTTACCAATGCTCCCAATGCCGGCATCGTGTTTACCTCGCTCAAGCCTTTCGACCAGCGCACCGGCAAGGGCCAGTCCGGCCCCGAGATCGCCGCTGAAATCAACAAGCGCCTCGGCACCATTCAGGACGCCTTCATCATGGTGTTCCCGCCGCCGCCAGTCAACGGCCTCGGTACTATCGGTGGCTTCAAGATGATGGTGGAAGACCGCGCTAACGTCGGCTACGACGAGTTGTACAAGGCGGTGCAGGCATTGCAGGGCAAGACATGGCAGGATCCGCAGCTGGCCGGCGTGTTCTCCGGCTTCCAGATCAACGTGCCGCAGCTGTTTGCCGATGTGGACCGGGTCAAGGCCAAGCAGCTCGGCGTGCCGCTGGCGAGCATCTACCAGACCTTGCAGATCAATCTCGGTTCGCTGTATGTGAACGACTTCAACCAGTTTGGCCGCACCTACCAGGTGCGGGTGCAGGCCGATGCCCAGTTCCGCTCGCACGCTGACCAGATCGCGCAACTCAAGGTCCGCAGCGACAAGGGTGAAATGATTCCGCTGTCGTCGCTGATGCGCGTGAGCGACAGCTATGGTCCGGACCGCGTGCAGCGTTACAACGGCTACGTGGCCGCCGAGATCAATGGCGGCGCCGCGCCCGGCGTATCGTCCGGCCAGGCCCAGGCTGCGCTGGAAAAAATCGCCCGCGAAGTGCTGCCCAAGGGCGTGTCCTTCGAGTGGACCGACCTGACCTACCAGGAGATTTTGTCCGGTAACACCATGATGCTGGTATTCCCGCTGTGCGTGCTGCTGGTGTTCCTGGTGCTGGCCGCGCAGTACGAAAGCTGGACCCTGCCGCTGGCCGTGATCCTGATCGTGCCAATGTCGATCCTGTGCGCCCTGGTCGGCGTCAAGCTCACCGGCGGCGACAACAACATCTTCACCCAGATCGCGCTATTCGTGCTGGTGGGGCTGGCCTCCAAGAACGCTATCCTGATTGTCGAATTTGCGCGCGAACTCGAGGACCATGGCCGCAGCGTCGTCGAAGCTGCACTGGAAGCCTGCCGTCTGCGCCTGCGTCCAATTTTGATGACCTCGATCGCCTTTATCATGGGTGTGGTGCCACTGGTGTTTTCCAGCGGCGCCGGCGCCGAGATGCGCCACGCCATGGGTGTTGCAGTATTCGGCGGCATGCTGGGCGTGACTTTCTTCGGCCTGTTCCTGACGCCGGTGTTCTACGTTTTGCTGCGCACCTTTGCCCGCAAACTCGATAAAAAGGCCAGCGCGCCTGCCAATCTGACCATGGAAGGAGCTGTGTAATGAACAAGCTCGCTCAACGCATAGCACCGCTGCTCGCCGCACTATTGCTGGTAGCTTGCAGCACCACACCGGCCCTGGTGCAGCCACAAGTGGCCATGCCATCGGCCTTCAAGGAAGCTGCCGATGGCACCACCTGGAAAACCGCCCAGCCGGCCGAACGCCAGGCGCGCGGCCAATGGTGGCTGGCCTTTAACGACCCGGCCCTCACGGCACTGATCGATGAAGCCACCAGGGCCAATGCCAGCCTGGCCGGCGCTGCCGCCCGGGTCAGGCAGGCGAGGGCGCTGGCCGGGATTGCGGAGGCCGACCGTACCCCGCAATTGGGCGTGGGGCTGGGCGCGCAGCGTAGCGGCGCCGAGGGCGTGCCGCAAGTGCGCTCGTACCAGGCCAGGCTGTCGGCCAGCTACGAGATCGATCTGTTCGGCCGGGTTGGCGCCAGCGTCAACGCGGCCCAGGCCGATGCCGCCGCGGCTGATGCCACTTACAAATCGGTACTTCTGTCCCTGCAGGCCGATGTGGCGCAAACTTATTTCCGTCTGCGCGAAACCGACGCCGAGCTGGCCACGCTGGCGCGCACCGTCGATCTGCGCGCGCAAAGCGTGAAGGTCAACCAGAGCCGCTACGACAATGGCGACATCGGCGAATTCGATCTGGCTCGGGCCCGTACCGAACTGGCTGCGGCCAGGGCCGAAGCGATCGGGCTGCAGCGTCAGCGCGTGCGCAACGAGAATGCTCTGGCGGTTTTGCTGGGCAAGCCCGCTGCCATGTTCAACGCAGCCGCCAGTCCCCTGGAAGACAGGCTGGCGTTGCCGGTGGTGCCACCGGGCGTCCCTTCGATGCTGCTTGAGCGCCGCCCCGACATCAGCGCTGCGCAGCGCGCGATGGAGGCATCCAACGAGCGTATCGGCGTGGCGCGCGCCGCCATGTTCCCGGCGCTGTCGCTTACCGGTGGCCTCGGAACCGAGTCGTCCGGCGTGAGCAATCTGTTCAAGTGGAGTGCGCGTTCCTGGGTGCTGGGCGCGTTGCTGTCGGCCCCAATTTTCGATGGCGGCCGTAACAAGAACAATGTGGCGCGTAGCGAAGCGGTGCTGGAAGAGTCGGTGGCAGCCTATCGCCAGAACGTGCTGGTGGCGTTCGCCGAGGTGGAAGACAATCTGGCTGGCCTGCGCATCCTGTCCGGTCAGGCCGAGCAGCTCGACGCTGCCGTGGTGTCGGCGCGCCGCTCGGCGGACCTGGCGCAAAAGCTGTATCAGGCGGGCCGCTCGAGCTATCTCGATCTGCTCGACGCCCAGCGCAACCTGGCCGCCAGCGAACGCTACGCAGTCCAGCTGCGGGGTGAACGTGCAGTGACCACGGTGGCGCTGATCCGTTCGCTCGGCGGCGGTTGGGAATAAAGCTTAGACGCTACGGCGGCGGCGCGCTGCCGCCAGACCGAATACTCCCAGGCCCAGCAGGGCCAGCGAACCCGGTTCCGGCACGTCGCCCTCGCCGCCGTTCCCGTCCTGCATGCTGGCCGACGCTACATTCAGGATGTCGAGAGCCCAGCGCGGCTCGCGCTGATCGCCGGCGTCATCATAAAAGCCGCCTCGAAAGTTGCGGTTGGCGTCGCCGTCATAGAAAAAGCCCTGGGCCAGTGTCGGCCCGTTCGCAAAATTATCATACTGAAACAAGGCTGCCGTATAGGTACCGGGAGCAAGCGTAGTTGTATAGAAAATGTCCCAGCAATTTCCAGTAATCGCGTCGGCCGCAACGTCGGCGCACGAGCCGTCGTCTTGCTCACCGATCAGCACGCCGTTGGTATCGAACAGGGCAATGCTTGGATCGAAGCCGCCGCGCGGGATGGCGTCGCCTGCCGCGTTAATGCCGCCCGCATACGACCAGGTGCGCAGTGTCACCGAAGAGGGTGCGCCTACGGTGAAGCTAAATTGCTCGACATCGTTGTCGTAAGCGAATTGTCCAGTGAAAGAAATATCTGCTGCATGCGCGCTTGAGATGCTCAGCGTCATTGCAAGAAGAGTAGCGATTGTTTTGATTTTCATTTCTAACCCATTCCAAGTTGCGTAAAAAGCGCGGTAAGCGGTTTTTAGCAATTCCCATACCAGATTTTGTAACTCCCTGTTTTTCAACAGCTAATCGATATGGGCTGTTACGCCATCGGCGCAACTGTAAAGCACACCGACATTGGCAGAATGTAAGTTATTGTTTATATTGAGTATTCTTAGCTTTCGGAAAGGTTGCGTTTGATTGCGCTCATGCAACTTAGGTTCTACAATAGCGCACCATGCAGACCGCCACTCCCGATGAAGAATTGATGCTGCGCTACCGCGAGGGCGACCTGCAGGCGTTCGGGGAACTATATGGCCGCCATCGCCAGGGCCTGTACCGCTTCATCGCGTGGCGCTCGCCGCGCGCGGACTGGGTCGACGAAGTGGTGCAGGACAGCTGGGCCAATCTGCACCATGCGCGCGAACGCTATCAGCCGCAGGCTACCTTTCGCACCTATCTGTACCAGATCGCCCGCAACCGCCTGTTCGATTTGCTGCGCCAGCAGCAGCATCTGCTGGCGGCAGAACTGGGCACTGGCACCGATGGCCGCGACGTGTTTGACGCGCTGGCCGAAGCGGCGCAGGATGTCCCCACGCCGGAAGCGGTGCTGGCTGGCCGCCAGCGCAGCGACAGCCTGCACGCTGCGCTCGCCGCGCTCCCGGGCGAGCAGCGCGAGGCGCTGGTGCTGCAGCAGTTTAGCGGCCTGAGCCTGGAAGAAATCTCCGCCGTCGTGGCAGCACCGATCGAAACGGTGAAAAGCCGCTTGCGCTATGCTATGCGCAAACTGCGTGAAGGGAGCCTCAGTGAACAAGGATGACATGAACGACGAGGCGCAATTCGAGGCATTCCTGCGCGGCGACGATGAGTTGGCGCGCGCCTTGCAGGCCATGCCGCAGGCCGAGCCATCGCCCGAACTCGATGCCGTCATCATGCAGCGCGTGCAGTTGGAGCACGCGCAGCGCAGCCGCGAAGCCGCCAACGATGCTCACACCGAGATTGAACCGGCCCTCTCGGTTGGCACGGGCACGCGCTGGCGCCTCCCGGTTGGCATCGCCGCCAGTGTTCTGGTGGGCGTGCTCGCCACCCAGATGATGGAGAGCGACCGGGTGCGGCGCGAAGCGGTGCTGGCGCCTGCGGCGGAAGTCGCCCTGGTTGAAGAAGCCAGGGCGCCGTCCATGGAGGCGATGACGCCGCCGCCACCGCCGCCGCCCGAGACAACAGTAGCAAGCAGGCCGGCAGCGCCGCGCGCGGTGAGTGTCGTGGAGGCCAAAAAAATGGATCGCCAGGAGGCGCCGCCGCCTGCGGCCCCGCAGGTGCAACTGGCCGAGGCGGCAGCGCCTGGAGCGCCTGCAGCGCCGGCGCCGGCCCCGGTAGTGGCCAGCGCCGCGCCCGAGCAAGCCTTGGGACGGGCAGCCGAGCGTAGTGCTGCCCCGGCGATGCAGAAGGTGGAAGTCGCAGGATCGAGCATCCGCCGGGCCGAAACGGGCGGCGCAGCGGCCTGGCTGGGCCGGATCGACGCCTTGCTCATCGAAGGAAAGAAAGCAGAGGCGCTGGCGGAATGGGAGAAGTTCCGCGCAGCGCACCCGGACCATGCGGTGCCAGATGCACTGCAGGCAAAGATCAAGGCGCTCTTGCCTTAAGTCGCGCCCATACTCAGTCGACTTCGAACTCTCCTACCAGGACCCGATCGCTGCGCTCCTGCAGGCGCACCGTCATCAACTTTTCCTTCTGCCGTGCTGTCCCGAAGCCGACCGTCACCTTCACCTGCACGGTCGTGGCGCCCGACAGCACCTGCTGGCGGTGCCCGAAAAAGCTCGCTTCGATCCGGTACTTGCCTGATTTGGCGCGCCGCAGCGCAAATTCTTCAGGACCGTAGCCACCGGTGAAATCACGCGACATGCGCGCCCCCTGGCTGGTCAGCGGATTGCCGTAAAAGCTTTGTTCGCCGCTCGGGTCGGTCACATGCAGGTCCATATCGCTATTGTCCGAATCCCAGCTCAGCACCACGCGCAGATCAAGCGGGAGATTGGCGCGCAGGCGCGGATCGATTCGGCTCACGTCAAGTTTTTTGCCGCTGGTTGACACAATGGCGTTGATTTCGGCCAGCGTGATGGTTTCGATGTCCGGGAAGCGCTGGTCCCAGGTGCGCTCGACCACTTCGTACATGGTGTCGATAGCTTCCTGGGCGCGGCCCGAACCGGCCAGGGCCAGGCCCAGGTCGCGGAAGGACTGCGGCTCTTCTTCGGCGATACGCAGCACCTGCTCAAATACGGGCACTGCCAGTTGCGGCGCGCCCGCCTGCAGCAGCCGGTAGCCGAGTATGCGCAGCGCTGCGCGGTTTTCCAGCTCCATTTCGGCCAGGTTGGACAGCACGCGCAGCGACAGCTCGCGCTGCCCGGCCTGCATCAGAGCGTCGGCGGCGTCAAAAAAAAATGCGGTGCTGTTGGCGTAGTCGGGCTTTTGGTCGAGATAGGCCTGGTACATCCGCTCGGCCGGCGCCTCCTTCAGGCGCCGCAGGTAGGGAGCATTGGGCACCCACTTCTTGAGCGACATCGCCATTTTTTGAGGAGCAGCGGCCGGCGCGCCGGCCTCACGCCGGATGCTCGATCCGGTCACCTCGACCCTGGCCAGTTCATCGGCGGCGCCGGCAGCGCGCATGGCAGCTTTGGCCGGCGCTGCCGCAACAGGCGCGAGCAGCGGAGGAGGTGGGGGCGGTGGCGTCATGCCCTTCATTGACGATTGCTGCACCTCCATGGCTACGACGACCGGGGCGTCGCGCTTGCCGAATCGACTTGTCTGCATCGAAGGCTTACGTTGGTGCCGGGCATTCCACCAATCGATGCGCTGCTGGTACATCTGCACAACCTGGTCCACATGCCGCACGCGTTCGCTGCGGCGGTGCTGGGCGCTGGTCGCCATCGCCTTGTCGAATGCCGCAGAAAGCTGCGCCGGCGGGCGGATGTCGTAGCTGAGATAATCGGACAGTTGTTCAAGCACGATTAGCGATGTCTCTCGCGTGGGAATCGCGAAGCGGCGGCCGATGCGATCGATCTCGGAGCGATGAAGTTCGACGTCGCCTTCCAGCGCGCGCAGGCGCAGTGCGGCCCAGGTGCTGGCAGCGTGCGGATGTGCGGGCGAATCGCCCGCCAGCGGCAGCACGATCTGTTCGTCCTTGCCGCCGTTCGACAGCGTGAACGACAACTCGGCCCGCGGCGCGAGCAGCCGCCCGGCGATGCGCAGCAGGCCTTCGCGTACGGTATGCGATTCGACTTCGATGTCAGTCGCCCCGCTGGCGCTGATGTGGCCAATGCGCGCTTCTTCGTATAACAGTGCGCGCGCGGCGGCTCCCGGCGTAGTGCGCGAAACGGCGATGTACTGGCCACGGTTGCGTTCTGCCAGCGCCGACAGCCGAACTGGATCGGCCACCATGGCTGAATTGAGGGTGAACAGGCGCTGGTGAGCGGCCAGGTCCGGAAAGCGCCCCGCGCCATAATTGGACAGGCCATCGCTGAACATCAGGTAGTGATCTACATCGGCCTGCGGCTTCCAGTCGGCCAGTGCGCTGGCGCCGTCGTACACCGTGTTCTCGATGGCGCGGCGCAGCGCTTTCCAGTCGCCCCCTGCCACATTGAACAGCTGCGGCGCCTCGGCACGGTCGCGCAGGCGGATCAGGCGCACCTGCAGCGTGCCGAGTGTGCTGAAATAGCGCTCCAGTTCTGCCATTTCCGCATCGAGCGCGCGTTTGGCGCCGCTGCCAGAACTGTCCCACAGCAGGCCGACTACCCGTGGCTTGACGCGAGCGCTGCGCACCGAGCTGACCGGCACCTCGGCCACGAACCAGTCGGCTTCGTCGAAGCGCTGGGTGTAGACGCGCGGGGCCAGCGCGGCGCGGCTGAGAATCTCGATCTCTCCCTGTGCCTTGGCGCTGCGGCGCGCCACGTCGGCCGAATAGACACCCTTGCGCGCCTCGAAGCGCAGATCAGAAAGACCAGTCAGCAGCGGCGTGGCGCTGGCGCCATTGACAGTGAAGGACAGCTGCAGATCCTGTACCTGGCCATAGGCCAGCGGCAGACGATATGCCCAGTTGGCGCCTTGGCGCGCCAGCGTTTCGGTATAAGTGATTTCCACCGTGCGCGTGGCGCGCGCAAAAATCGGATACACCCGCAACTTGAAATTGTTCCCCTGGGTGACTTCGAGCAGCCCGGGGTCGACCTGACGCCGCTCGATAGCTTCGAACACCGCGCGGCCACGCGCTTTTCCAACCGGTACGGCGGGACGCATTTCGCCATTGATGTCGAGGGCGAACGCTGAAATCTGCTGGCCCTCGGCGAGCGGAAACTCGACACTGCCTTCCAGCTGGCGATGGTTGGGGTTGAACAGGACCATTCGCACTGTTGTCTCGGCCATGCCGCCGCTGATTTCGGCATGAATCGACAGCTGCTGGATCTGGATAGCTTCGCCCGCGCCGACAGCGACGATACGCGGGGGAGCGCGACTGGCGTGGGCGCCAAAGGCGAGGGTGGCGAACAAAACGAAAGCTAAAGCGCGCGTGAGCATGGTGATCTCCTGGGTTTGCCGGATGGCCCGGCTTGACTCATGAAACGTGCGCTGCTGAACAATGGGGTTAAGTCACGGTGATATTTTTTGCCTGGTAAGGGCGCAAAAAAGCCGCCGGCCCCCTTGCCTGGGACGGCGGCTGTTTGCGCTTGCTGCTTATTTGGCTGCCGGATCCTTCTTGGCGGCGTCCTTCTCGACCTTGGCCGCGGCCTTCTCGTCAGCCTTTTCAACTTTGGCTGCCTTGTCGGCTTTCACCGCCTTGTCGGCTTTGACCGCCTTGTCAGCCTTCGCCGCAGCCTTGTCAGCCTTGGCGGCCGGAGTGGCCGGGGTTGCCGGCGTGGCGGCAACTGCCGGTGTTGTTGCCGTCGCCGGGGTCGCAGGCGTGGCCGGCGTTGCAGGCGTTGCGGTCTGGGCGTACACGGAGGTAGCAAACAGGCCGGTAATCAGAGTAGCGACGATCTTGTTCATGTTCATCCTTAGATAGTTTATTTAAAGAATCTTTTGTGGTCTTGCAGGTACACCAACGCGTCGCGCCGAAGGCAAGTTGACGGTCTTTACATTTAGTAACAACCTGATCATGGGTTAGCTGCCGAACAGTCACAGAGCACGGTGGAATCTAGACTGGACATTGTCAACGTTCAGGGAGCGACCATGCCCGATCCGCTCAAGCTCTACAAAGCAAAACGCAATTTTTCGATCACGTCGGAGCCGGCCGAGGGTGGTGAGCCGGGCGCTGACGAACTCACTTTCGTGATCCAGAAGCATTGGGCCAGCCGGCTGCACTACGATTTCCGGCTTGAGCTCGACGGCACCATGAAAAGCTGGGCTGTCCCTAAAGGTCCCAGCTACGATCCGAAGGACAAGCGGATGGCGGTGCATGTCGAAGATCATCCGATTTCCTACTCAGACTTCGAGGGCACCATTCCTGAAAAGCAGTACGGCGCCGGCAAGGTGATCATCTGGGACCGTGGCACCTGGGCGCCCCTGGACGATCCGCACAAGGGCTACGAAGCGGGCAACCTCAAGTTCGAAATCCATGGCCACAAGATGCATGGCAAGTGGGTGCTGATCCGCATGAAGGGCAAGGGCGAAAAGCAGGAACCCTGGCTCCTGATTAAAGAAAAGGACGAGCACGCGCGCTCGAGCGAAGAATTCTCCGTGGTGGACGAATTACCCGACAGCGTCAAGGCGCTGCCGCTGCCCGGAGCCAAGCCTGCGGCCAAGGGCAAGGCCGCCAGCAAGAAAGCGGCCGCCAAACCCGCGGGGCGCAGCGCAGCCCAGAAAAGCGCCGCTACGCCCGCGCGCAAAAGTGCGACGGCCGACAAGGCCATGCCCGATGGCGCGCGCAAGGCAGAACTGCCCGACACGCTGGCCCCCGAACTGGCCACGCTGGTCGACAAGCCGCCCGCCAATCCCTCAGACTGGATCTTCGAGATAAAGTTTGACGGCTACCGCATGCTGGCCCGCGTCGAAGGCAAGGATGTGCGCCTGATCACCCGCAACGGCAACGACTGGACGCACAAGCTGCCGACGCTGCACCAGGCGCTGCTCAAGGCCAAGCTGCCAGATGGCTGGTACGACGGCGAGATCGTGGTGCACGACGAGCACGGCAAGCCCAATTTCGGCATGCTGCAACTTGCCTTCGACGGCTCCAACACGGCCGATATCGTCTATTTCATTTTCGATGCACCTTACCTGAAGGGCTACGACATGCGCGACGTGGAGCTCGAGTCGCGCCGCGCCTTGCTTCAGAACGTGCTGGGCAAAGCAAAATCCGGCGCCTTGCGCTTTAGCGAAGAATTCGGCACCGACCCTGAGCAGCTGGTGATCGCGGCCTGCAAGCTTGGACTCGAAGGCGTCATCGGCAAGCGCCGCAACTCGCGCTACGTCACGCGGCGCTCACCCGAATGGATTAAGCTCAAGTGCGGGCAGCGGCAGGAATTCGTCATTGCCGGCTACACCGACCCGCAGGGTTCGCGCACCGGCATCGGCGCGCTGCTGCTGGGCACCCATGACAAGGACGGCGTGCTGCAGTACGCGGGCAACGTCGGCACGGGTTTTAACGAAGCGACCCTGCGCGACCTGAAAACCAAGCTCGATGCGCTCGCGACTGACCAGAGCCCGTTCCCGCCCAAGGCGGTGGCCGGGCGCAAGCACCACTGGGTCAAGCCCAAGCTGATCGCCGAAATCAGCTTTGCCGAATGGACCAGTTCGGGATCGGTGCGCCACGCCGTGTTCCAAGGTCTGCGCACCGATAAGCCGGCCAAAGCCATCAGCCGCGAGCGCGCTCAACATGTGGAGGAAACCATGCAATCGGAAACCGAACCGGTAGCCCCGGAGAGCCGCCTGCCGGCCAGCCTGAAAATCACCAATGGCGACCGCGTGATCGACGCCGAGAGTGGCGCCACCAAGCTCGATCTGATCCGCTACTACGCCCTGGTGGGCGAGCTGATGATGGAGCATCTCAAGGGACGGCCGGTGTCGCTGGTGCGCGCGCCGGCCGGCGTGGGGGGAGAGCTGTTCTTTCAAAAGCATGCCGATGTCGGCAAGCTGCCGGGGATGAAGCAGATGGCCCAGTCGCTCGACCCGGACCATCCGCCGATGCTCGAAGTCGGCAGCGCGAACGGCATTTTGTCGGCGGCCCAGTGGAATGTCGTGGAATTTCACACCCAGAACGCAACCGGCAAGGCATATGAGGCGCCGAACCGGATGGTGTTCGATCTGGACCCCGGGGAGGGTGTGGAATGGAAGGCCATGCAGGAGGCGGCCCAGCTGATGGGCGCCTTTCTCGACCAGCTCGGATTGCCGTCCTATCTCAAGACCAGCGGCGGCAAAGGGCTGCACGTGGTGGTGCCCATCAAGGGAGGGCTTGGCTGGGATACCGTCAAGGATTTTTCCCAGGCCATCGTGCGTCACCTGGCTGACCAATTGCCGGACCGCTTTGCATTCAAGAGCGGGCCCAAGAACCGGGTTGGGAAAATCTTCATCGACTATTTGCGCAACGGGCAGGGCGCGACGACGGCTTGTGCGTGGTCAGCCCGGGTGCGGCCTGGACTGGGTATTTCGGTACCGCTTGCGTGGGATGAGCTGGGTATCATCAAGTCCGGCGCCCAGTGGACTATTCACAATGCCCACACTCGCCTTGACCGCGGCAATGAGCCGTGGAGCGGCTATGCAAAAGCAGCCAAAACTTTGACGGCGGCCATGAAGAAGATGGACTTCAAGCTTGAATAGATGGCGGAGTGGAAAGCCACGCACTGCTGTTGGGAATGAACGCGTGACGTGGAGCTGGACCAGAAGCCGTCTCCCCCGCGAAGGCGGGGGCCTTTAGCGCGCCAACTCCGAGTTAGCGCGCTATGGGCCCCCGCCTTCGCGGGGGAGACACCGAAAATTTTCGAAGCTGAGGCAATAGTGTCGCCGTTCGCCCGACCGCCCGAGTTTTCGAGCTGCGGTGGCTCAAGGTTTTGCGACGGCGTCTTTCCCGCCGGGCTCTTCTTCCTTTGCTTCCTCATTTTTGAACACGCCTCTGACGTTAAGCACCATGAGCCCAACGTTGAGTGCAATCAGGGCCTTGGCCTCGTTGCCCCAGCCCCAGCCTATCCACATCAAATTACCAACGATAAGCATGACAAAAGCGACAATGCGCTTGGTCGGATTGATCGAGCCGAGCAAATAGGCGGCGACTAGTGAAATGGCCATGGCAGGCCATTCGAGCAGGTTGAGCATGTCATCCATAGGCAGCTCAGGCCGATTTGCGGCGGGCCGGAGCGGCCTTTGCCGGCGGCGGTTTTGCAGCCTTGGCCGCTGTTTTGGCAGGCGCGCGTTTTTTTGGGGCCGGTTTGGACTCCGCATCCTCGCCGTCGTCCTCGTCGTTTGCGGCTTTGCTCTTGGACGGCTTTTTGCCCCCGCCGAGACTCTGCTGCAGCAGCGAAACCAGATCGATGACATTGCCCGAGCTGGCATGCGATTTTTCCTTGCCCGGCAGCGTGATGGTCTTGGTTTCCCTCGCCTTGACCTTGGCTTCAACCAGGGCCAGCACGTCTTCGCGGTAAGTGTCGTGGTACTGTTCCGGCGCCCAGTCTTCGCTCATGCCTTCGACCAGCGCCATCGCCATTTTGAGCTCCTTGTCGGATATGGCCGCCGTCTTCGCGCTTGACGAAGGAATTTTGAGTTCGTCAGTGGCCCGGATTTCATCGCTGTAGCGCAGCGTGTTGAGGACGATGGTGTCGCCCACACATACCAGAGCGCACAGATGCTGCTTGACCCGGATGACCACATTGGCAATGCCGATCTTGCCGGCTTTTTTCAACGTTTCGCGCAACAGGGCATAGACCTTGTCGCCGCCTTTGCCGGGGGCCAGGTAGTAGGGCTGTTCGTAATAGAGCAGCGGCACCTGCTCGGCCTCGACGAAGGCCAGGATGTCGATGGTCTGGGTGGCTTCCGGATTGGCGCGCCGCAAGTCCTCGTCGGTGAGCACTACATATTCACCGCTGCTGTATTCGTAGCCCTTGACGATGTCGTCCCAGGTCACTTCCTTGTCGTTGCCCTTGTTGTAGCGCTTGAAGCCGATGGGCGAGAAATCGCGCTTGTCGAGCATGGTGAGGTCGAGCGATTTTTCGCGCACAGCCGAATACATCTCGACCGGGATATGCACCAGCCCGAAGCTGATAGCGCCTTTCCAGAGACTGCGAGCCATATTCCGGTCCTTTTCTTAATTACCGACGCTGCCGGTGACCGGCAGTACGATGCCACTGATGTAGCTGGAACACACCGCCGACGCCAGGAAGACGTACGCGGGTGAGAGTTCTTCGGGTTGCGCGGGCCGGTGCATGTCGGTGTCCTGGCCGAAGGTGGCGATGCTCTCGGGCGACTGGTCGGCCGGGTTGAGCGGGGTCCACACGGGGCCAGGCGCGACGGCGTTGACACGAATTCCCTGCTTGAGCAGGTTTGAGGCCAGCGACATGGTGAAAGCATGGATGGCGCCCTTGGTGGTGGCGTAATCGAGCAGGTGGCCCGAGCCGCGCAGGCCCACCACGGAACCGCTGTTGACAATGGCGGCGCCGCGCTTGAGGTAGGGCAGGGCCGCCTTGGTCATGTGGAAGTAGCCGTAGATATTGGTGCGCATGGTTTCATCGAAGCGCTCTTCGGTCAGGTCCAGCAGCGAATGGGCGTGCTCCTGGAAAGCGGCGTTGTTGACCAGGATGTCGAGGCGGCCGAATTTAGCGACCACGGTGTCGACCGCCTGCTGGCAGAATGCCATGTCCTTGACGTCGCCGGCGATGGTGATGCAGCGCTGGCCTTCGGCCTCGACGTAGCGCGCAGTGTCGGCCGCGTCTTCGTGTTCGTTCAGGTACAAAATGGCCACATCGGCGCCTTCGCGTGCGTACAGCACTGCGACCGCGCGGCCAATGCCCGAGTCGCCGCCGGTGATGATGGCGGTCAGACCCTGCAGCTTGCCGCTGCCTTTGTAGTGTTCCGCCATAAACCGCGGCTTGAGTTCCATCTGCGCTTCAAGACCGGGTTTGACCAGGTGCTGCTGGGGCAGCGGGGGCGCCGGTTGTGAAACCGGACCGGTCTGTACCGCCTGCTTGCTTTCCTCCGGCTCGCCGCCGCCATCCTTCTGGTCCTGCCTGCTCTGAATTGCTCGTTGCTTGTCCGCTACCGCCTCCACCGTGCTGGCGAGGCCTGACTCGTCTTCATGTGCCATGGACGCCTCCTGTGCTCAAGCGTCGAGTATTGGGGGCGGCGCGCCCCATTACCGTGCGCGCGCACACACAAAACGGGTATTTTGGACGGTTTATGGCACACTGTCCTAGAGGAAACAAAAATGTGAATGAGGGAGATTGTGATGGCGCAGCTTGAGCAGGAATTGAAACAGGACGCGCTGTTCGTCAACCCCGCGGGACAGCGCAGGGTTGATTTCCAGGCTGTATGCGGCGAACACTTCAGCCGGCTCTACCTGGCCGACGGCATCGAACAGGCGGGCGAACTGCTGGCGGCGCAAGCGGTCGGCCTGCTGGTCATCGACCTCGAGGGATTCGAGCGCAGCGTTGACCTGGCGTCGCTGGGCGCCCTGCTGACGCGCCGTGCCGGCAGGCCCAGCCTGATCCTGTGTCCGTACACCCGAGCGGGCTGGCTGAGCGCGCTGATGGAGTTCGGCCCGCTTGCCTACGCCATGACCCCTTTGGTCGATAGCGAGCTGGAGGCGGCGGTGGCCAGCTGTGCCGACATGGCACCCACAGCGCGCCAGGAAGGTCCGCTGCGCGAACAACTGGCAGCTGCCGGGCGCCTGCAGGACGCCATCGGCAATATGAACGGCGGCGACAATCTGGGTGCGCAGATCTGCGTGGCCATGTGCGGTTTGCCGGGCGTGTCGTATGCGGGCCTGCTGCACCTGAAGGAAGGCGGCGACCTGCAGCTGGAAGCCCAGTTTTCACCGGCCGGCATCGACCTGTACACCATTCTCGACCGCTACGACCGCTTGCTGCAGTCGCCATTGCGACCGGTATTTCCAGCCCTGATCACCGCCTGCAGCGGCGAAATGAGCCTGCTCGACGCGCCCGCCAAGTCGGCCGATCCGGAGCTGGCCGTGGCGCTGGCTGGCGCCGGTATCGACATGGTGCTGGGCTTGCCGGTACCTGGTGCCAGGCCGGGCCAGGCGCGTGGTTCAATGTGTTTGATGTTTAACCAGGCGCGCGCTTTCTCGCGCGAGGAACTGGCATCGCTGGCGCGTCTGGCGCAGCTGGCGGGCATGGGCCTGGCAATGGCCGACATGGAGCGCGACGGACGCCAGTTGACGGCGCGCCTGGCGCGGCTGGCCACCACCGATGCCCTGACGGGTCTGGTCAACCGGCGCCACGGCGAATACCTGCTCGACCTGGAGGTGCGGCGGGCGCGCCGCTACAAGATCCCGGTGGCGGTGATCGTGTTCGATATCGACCGCTTCATGGCCATCAACGACCAGTATGGCCATCCGGTGGGTGACGCGGTGCTGCGCCTGGTGGCTGAAGTGACCCAGGCCGGGCTGCGGAGCAGCGATGTGCTGGTGCGTTCGGGCGGCGAGGAATTCCTCGTCATTGCGCCCCACACCAGCGCCCAGGACGCGCTCTCGATTGCAGAGAAAATACGCTGCGCCATCGACAGCGCCTGCATTCCCGGCTGCGACACGGTGACCATCAGCCTGGGAGTGGGCCAGTTATCCGACCAGGAAAGCGCCGATACTTTCACGCAAAGGGTCGAGGTGGCGCTGGCGCGCGCCAAACGTGCCGGGCGCAATTGCGTCGAGCTGGCGATGCAGTAACCGAGCTTGCAGGGCGTCCTCAAGGCGTGCCCGGCGTGGTACGCTTCTGCTTTTCCCCGCGGATACTTTTTACATGCTGCACTGGCTAAGGCAATACCGCCGTTCCATGCTTGCGGGCGACATCAGTGCCGGCATCGTCGTGGCCATGATGATGGTCCCGCAGGGCATGGCCTACGCTCTGGTTGCCGGGCTTCCCCCCGTGGCCGGCCTGTACGCCAGCATCCTGCCCCCGCTCCTGTATGCCCTGTTCGGTTCGAGCATGACCCAGTCGGTCGGACCGATGGCGATCATTTCGCTAATGACGGCTGCTGCGCTGGCCCCGTTGGCGGCGGCCGGCTCGGGACTGTATATGGTGCTGGCGGCCCAGCTGGCGCTGATGGCAGGCGTGGTGCTGCTGCTGTGCGGACTGCTGCGCATCGGCTTTTTGGCCAATTTCTTTTCGCGTCCCGTGATGAGCGGGTTTACCATCGGCGCGGCGCTGCTGATCGCGTACGGGCAGCTGGGCGCGCTGCTGGGCGGCGGTGTACAGGCGCCGCACGTGCCGAGCGCCGTGCTGGGACTGGGCGCGCTGGCCGTGCTGCTGCTGGCGCGCCGCTATCTGGCGCCCTTGCTGCGCCTGCTCGGGCTGGGCACCGCGGCCGCCGATACTGGCGCCCGCCTGGCCCCGATGCTGGTAGTGCTGGGCGCGACCCTGCTGGCCTGGCTGCTCGACCTGGAGGCGCTGGGCGTGCGCGCTACCGGCGCCGTCCCATCCGGTTTGCCGGATCTCAATCTGGCCACCTCGGCCTCGCACTGGCGTGCGCTGGTGCAGCCGGCCCTCTTGATCGGCTTCATGGTGTTCTTGATCAGCATGTCGGCAGCGCAGGCGCTGGCCCAGAAGCGCCAGGAGAAACTCAATAGCAATTACGAGCTGATCGGTCTGGGCGTGGCCAATATGGGCAGCGCGCTGACCGGCGGTTTTCCGGTCACCGGCAGTATCTCTCGCTCGGCGGTCAATTTCTCGGCTGGAGCCAATACGCCGCTGGCCAGCGTGTTCAGCGCGCTGCTCCTGGCGCTGGCCTTGGTGGCGCCGACCGGCTGGCTGGCCCTGCTGCCGCTGCCGGCGCTGGCCGCAACTATCATCGTAGCGGTGCTGGGGATGCTCGAACTGTCGACCCTGCGCACTGCATGGCGCTATGACCGCAGCGATGCCGTGGCGCTGCTGGCCACGGTGGCGGGCGTGCTGGTGCTGGGCATCGAGGCTGGCGTGATCGCGGGCGTGATGCTGTCGATGGGCAACCTGATCTGGCGCGCCAGCCGCCCCCACATCGCGGTGCTCGGCCGCATCGCCGGTTCGGAGCACTTCCGCAATGTCGAGCGCTACAGTGCTCAGACCATGCCGCACGTGCTGATGCTGCGCATCGACGCCAATCTGTTTTTCGGGAACGTGGAAGCCGTCAATGCGCGCATCGAAGATGAACTGCGGCTGCATCCCTCGGCCCGGCACTTGGTGCTGGTGATGACGGCGGTCAGCGAAATCGATACCTCGGCCCTGTTCGCGCTGGCCGAACTGAATCAGGCGCTCAAGCAGCGCGCCATCGGCTTGCACCTGGCCGAAGTCAAGGGGCCGGTCATGGACCGTCTCAAGCACAGCGAACTGGCAGCCGCGCTCAACGGCGGCATTTTTCTCAGCGCGCTCAAGGCCAGCGAGCACTTGTCGGGTGCCGAGGGCGACCCGCATTCTGGCTTGTGAGGCTGTCGTAAAACGTCCCCACGCGACGGCGATGGTATGCCATACCACCCTGCGGTAAGACATTGACTACTATGAGTTTGTTGGCCTAAATGGTGTGCTATGGGTCCCCGCCTTCGCGGGGAAGACGGGGTGGCGACGGTGGCGAGAGTGGCTCCCTCAACGGCTAAACTTTCTCCGACAATCTAGTAGAAGGGGAACCGATCCCCGCCTGTGCGGTGAAGACGAGCAGCGGGCGTACGGGTGCTTAGCGGCGCGCGACGAATTCGGCGAAGTGGTCGGCCAGGTGCATGGCGTGCGCCTGCTCGTATTCGGCCTTGCTTAGAACCCCGTAGGCGAAATGGGGGTGCAGCTCGCCGCGCGTGTCATGAAATGCTTCAATCGCACTGCGTAGGCGCCGCAGGGCGGTGCGGGTCGAGGTGGTGGCGCGGTACGGCGGCGCGCCGGGAATTGGTTCGCGCAGGTTGTGCGACATATGTCCGCGCAGGGCAAATACCTTGAACGCGAACGCGCCCAGGGTGCGCTGGAACAGCGGCGATTTGTACTGGGGATAGCCCACCATCGAATACTCGATACTCTGGGCGCAGTGCTGCAGGGTCTGGGCCCAGCTCCAGGTGCCGGCCTTGTCCAGGGCGGTCGCCTCGGGCATGCGTTCCAGTTCTTCCAGCGCCTGGCTCAGCGAGGAAAAGCGCAATTCGCGCCCCTGGGCGGCCTGCGCCGGCGCGGCCACTCCGGCCACGCCCGCCAGCCCGGTCAGCAGCAGTCGGCGCCGCTGTCTGTCGGCGCGCTTCATGCGCCCGCTCCGGTCAACAAGGCCGGCGCTTCCGCAGGTTCCAGGTCTTCGATGAAGAAATAGCGCCCTTTGCCGCGTCGTTTGGCCTGGTACATGGCAAGGTCGGCCAGGTCGAGCAGCGAGGACGGTGTCACCGGCGCCCCGTCGTGGTAGGCGATGCCGATCGACATGCCCAGGGGGCACTGGCGGTCGTTGACCTGGAACGGCTCGCGCATCGCATGCAGGCACTGCTGCGCCACTTTCGCCGAGCTGTTGCGCACGTCCTTGACGTCTGTCAGCAGGATGACGAATTCGTCGCCGCCCAGCCGCGCCACGGTGTCGGCGCGGCGCCGCAGCGTTGAGAGGCGGCGCGCCACTTCGCGCAGCACATCGTCGCCGGCGTGGTGGCCGTACAGGTCGTTGATTTCCTTGAACCCGTCCAGGTCGCAAAACAGGAGCGAGGTGCGCGAATTGAATCGTTCAGCGCGCGCCAGTTCCAGTCCCAGCCGGTCTTCCAGCATGGCGCGGTTGTAAAGGCCCGTGAGCGAATCGTGGTGCGCCATGAATTGCAGCCTTTCCTCGCTGGCCTTGCGCGCAGCTTCCTCGTTCTTGAGGCGCGCTACCAGCACATTAAAACCGCTCACCAGCTGCCCGACTTCATCGCCGCGCACCACGGGCAGGCTGGCCAGCTGACGCTTGCCGTCGGCCATGTCGCGCAGCGCGTTGGCCGCGTCGACCAGGGGCTTGAGGATACGTCCCAGGCCAACCGTGAGGATCACGAGCATCATGCAGAACACGGCTGCCGTAACACCCCACAAAAAACGCTGCAGCCCGGACACCGGGCCCAGCGCTTCGCTAGTGCGCATGCGTGCCACCACCAGCCATCCGGTGCTGGGGACGGCGGCAATGACCGACAGCTCATTCTCGCCATCACCGTTGGGCGCAATCGTGCCCTGGCTCTTTTCCGAGGCCGACATGGCCTGCCAGCGCGCGGCCTCGGCTGAACTGGCCGGCTTCATTACCTCGCTGGCATGGCTGGCGGCGATGACGAGATTGTCGGTGATCGACACCAGCAGCAGTTCGCCCTGGTCGTCGAGCTGGGTGGCGCGCAGTCCGTCGAGAAATCCTGGCTGCGCCAGCCGCGACACCCCCGCCAGCAGCGCAACGGTGTTGCCAGCGCTGTCGCGCAGCGGGGCGGTAAACACGATCCCCGGTTCGGCGCCGTGCGGCACCGGGGCCGCCTGACTGATGCTGCCGCCTGCGGCCCTTATGGCTTTTTGAAACCAGGAAAATTTGGTGAAGTCGCGCTGCGCCCGGCCCGGCAGCACCGGGTACTCGGCCAGCAGGCCGGCACCATCGGGACGCACGATCAGCAGGCCGTCGCCAAACGCTGGCAGGGTGCGTTGGCGGTCGCGGGTCCAGTCCTGCAGCTGGTTCGGCTGGCCGACGGGGGCTTGCGCGGCGAGGGTTTCGGCCAGCCGCTTGCGGGCGCGCAGCTCCTTGTCGATGTCGCGCGCCATGTAGCGGGCAATCGAGAGCTGTTGCGTACTGGCCAGATCGAGCAGGCGCGCTTCGAACTGGGGTAGCGCGACAAACTGGCGCAGCATGAGCGCGCCAAGGCAGGCGATCAGTCCAAGGCCTATCACGCGCACTTTGATTCCCTGCGGATTAACCGTCATGGCATGGCGAGCTATTGATTGGGGTCATTACAAAATATTATCATGAGAATATTTCCCACAATCATTTTGTTATGCCTTTTGAATAGATTTCGCTCGCCGAAGCCGCGCCTGAGGCGCCCACGCTACATTTGACGAAACCGTTCGACGTAGTTGCGGCTGATGGTAAGCTGCTCGCTGCGGCCCTTGAGGCTGACGACCAGGCGGCCGCGCAGGTCGGTATGGGTGCCTGCCACATAGCTGGCGGCGACGATGACGCCGCGATGGATCTGCCAGAAACGGGCCGGGTCGAGCTGTTCGCGCAGTTCACGCAGCGGGGTGCGCACCAGGCACTGCTCGTGGTGCAGGAACACGATGGTGTGCTTGTCGCAGCTTTGAAAGTAGATCACTTCGTCGATGGCGATCAGGCGCGTTTCCTCGCCCTGAGCGGCGCGGATCCAGGCGAGTGGCGCGGGTGCGGCCGCGACTGGGGGCGGCGCCAGCTGCCGCAGCAGCGCGCGCAGGGCCTCGGCCGGCGCTGGCGAGCGGGTCTCGCGCAGTGCCGCCTTGACCTTGGCCACGGTTTTTTGCAGCCGTTCGGCGCTCACCGGCTTGAGCAGGTAGTCCAGCGCTGCATGCTCGAACGCGGCCACGGCATACTCATGGTAGGCGCTGACGAACACGATATGCGGTGGCTGCAGCGCGCCGGCCAGGCGCTCGGCCAGGCCAAGTCCCGACAGGCCGGGCATCTGAATATCGAGGAACACCACGTCGGGGGCGTGGGCATCGGCGAGGCGCAGCGCATCGAGTCCGTTGGCGGCCTTGGCGACAATACGCAATTCGGGCCAGGCGCTCGCCAGCAGCGCCTGCAAATAGTCCGCCAGGTGTGCTTCGTCGTCGGCGATCAGGGCGCGGGGCTGGTCGATGGCGGGTTCGCTTTCAAGGGAAGTCGCAGGCGGACAGTGATGCCGCAGGGCTGATTTTCGATCAATTGTACCTGTGCCGCGCCATGGTAAAGGCTGCGCAGGCGCGCGCGCAGGTTGCTCAGGCCAACGCCGCCGCCGGGACGGGGCGGCGCGCTGGTCAAACCGGCGCCGGTGTCGCCTACCTCGATCACCAGCTGCGCGCCTTCGCAGCGGGCGCGCAGCTCGATAAGGCCACCGTCGATCATCGGTTCAAGTCCATGGGTGACAGCGTTCTCGAGCACCGGCTGCAGCAGCATCGGCGCAATCGGCAGCGCGCGACAGTCGTCTGCGATGTCGATGCTGTAGCGCAGGCGCGCGCCCATGCGCACTGCCAGTACGTCGAGGTAGGCGCTGGCCAGTTCGGCCTCGGCGCCCACCGTGGTCTGGTCGGCGCGGCTGGCGGCCAAAGTGCCGCGCAGGTAGTCGATGAAGCGTTCGAGCATGCGCCGCGCCTGCGTCGGCTCGGTCTCGATAAGACCGACCACATTGGCCAGCGTGTTGTACAGGAAGTGGGGCTCGATCTGGGCCTGCAGCGCGCGCAGGCGCGTTTCCGCCAGCAGCTGGGCGGCGTTGGCGATCTGCTCGCTCTGCTGGGCCGCCAGCGTTTCGGCCGCCACGCGCCGCTCGCTGCTCAGGATCACGACGAACATGAAGATGGCGGTGAAAAGGGCAAACGGCAGCAGCGGCGCCAGCGCACCTAGCTGCGACAGGTAGGCGATAGGATTGCGGCCCCGTAGCAGGGCGTCGCCCAGCACGATCCCCAGCATCACGCAGCAGCCCACCAGACCAATGTGGTAGAGCGCGCGCGGCAGCGCAGGCGCGCGTCCTGGCCAGCCGCGCAGCAGGCGGTCTAGGCCGACCAGGCTGGCATGGATCAGAAAGCCGACGCAGTTGGTCACCACAAAGGTCGGCACAAAAGTCGTGCCGAAATCCTGCCTGCCGCGCAGGAACAGCATATTGGCAGTCGTCAGGAACAGCGCCAGGATGGTGTTCCAGATGAGGGTAAAGAGCAGGTCGCGCGCGGGCGACGGCGCCCAGCGCCGGAACAGGGGAATCAGTTCCAGCGGATGATTGCCGGTGCGCTCGCTGCTGTGTGATGTCGTCATGAGGACAGGAAGTTACCATGGAAGCAGTGCGGGGCGCGATAGGGCAAGCGCGCCAGCGCCACCGGACCGGCACTTACCCGCGCCGCATCGAACACCGTCAGCACCGTCTCGGCGCGCAGCGTATCCTGGGCCACGCCGACCAGGTAGCCATCGTTTTCGGCGCGTGCATTAGGGCGTGGCACCAGCACGTGTTCTTCCAGCTGCCAGCCGTCGTCGAAGCGGTAGCTGTCGCTTTTGCCCGAGTCGATGTCGACCAGGTTGAGCGTGTTGAGCACCGCCGTTTTCTGGCGCGGCGAACTGCTCAACAGGGCCAGCTTGCGATGGCGTTGGGCGACCACCAGGGGACTAACGCGCGGGAATTCGCTGGTGCCGAGCAGGCGCGCCACGCTGGCCTTGCCCCTGGCGTAGTCGAGCGTAACCAAGGCAGTATGGCTGCGCGTGTCCGGAGTGGCCGGGCGCACCCCCTCCATCAGCTGCCCAAGCTCGGCCAGCGCGTCGCCGTCGTGCAGGACTACGTCGAAGCGGGTAGTGGCGCCGTCGTCGAAGGCATTCCCGAAGTGGAACACCATCTGCGGCGGCAGCTCGAAGATCTGCCTGACCTGCATTGTATCCTTGGCAATGACCAGCACGCGCAAGGGGCGCGCCGCCGGGCCGCTGCCGGCCCACTGATGGCGCTCGGCGAAGCTTTTGTCCGGGTCGGCGCTCATGTCGTAAGGCGGCAGCATGAAAATGAGGTGTTTGGCGCTGACCACGAAATCGTGCACCATCGCCAGCCCGGGCACCTCGACCACGTTCATCGACAGCACCTGCCCACTTGCGCCAATGCGGTACAGCGCCAGTTTGCTACTGCCCGGCATGGCGCCGAAATTCCACATGCCGCCGGCCGGGTCGAGCTTGGGGTGGGCCGAAAACGGCATCGAGGCCATGTCCTCGCTCCAGGTCTTGATGCCGATGGTGTCCAGGGTGAGCGGATCGACTTCGATGGCCGAGCCGCCTTCCCAGAGCGCGTACAGGCGCCCGTTGAAGGGCAGCAGATTGGTATTTGCAGCGTTGACGGTGTCGTTGCTCTTGATGCCGCGGCGTGCTATGTGGGTGCCGAAGGCCGGGTAGAGAAACTGGCCGGCCGCCGATTCTTCGGTAAATTTATGGGTCTGGACGAACTTGCCGCGATGGCTGACCCGGCCCGCGCCGATTTGCCAGCGCTGCACGAAGCCGTCGCCGTCGAACCAGTGGTGATAGCGCTCTCCGCCCAGCTCAAAGCGGCCAGGGCCGTTGCGGTAGAACACACCCCTGAGGTCGGCGGGAATTTTACCCTTGATAATTGCCTGGCCGTTGCGCTCGCCTACGGTATCGGCAAACACGACCAGGCGCGGATCGCGTTTAAGCGCTGCCTGGAACTTGTGATAGGTGGAGGCGTCTGCCAGGGCATTGCCAGAAGCCAGGCCCAGCGTGCCCAGGCCAATGCTTGCGTGGATGAAAGTGCGGCGGTCCATGCTGTGCTCCCGGCTTATTTCAGGCTGACGCTGGTGGTGGCGCCTGCGGCTGGCAGCACGAATTTGGCGCTGGCATAGCTGGGTGGTCCCATTTTACCGAGCGCGTTATTGCTGAACGCATAGTCTTCGGTGGGGATACCGATGAGGTTCTTGTCCATTTTGCCATTCGAATTCGCGTCATGAAAGACCGCGTAGGCGTATTCGCCGGCTGGCAGATCCTTGAGCACGATGCTCCAGCCCGAGGTTGCAGCCGCGGCGCCGCCGACCTTGGCCGGGGTTTTGAGGAAAGTGCCCTCGGCGCTGTAGACAGCAACCAGGATGTTGCCGCTGGCCGATTTGACGTCGCTGACCTGGATGGTCAGGTCGGCCGCCTGGGTCAGGCCGGCGCTCAGGCAGGCAGCAAGCAGGATGGTGGCGCGCAGTGTGTTCATGGTGTTCTCCAGTGGGTTGAGTTGCGATGGGTGCACTGTAGTGAAAACCGGTTGGCAACAGGGACTGATGCGACAAAAGCCCTAAAAACGGCGCGAACTGCATGCCGGCGGCGCGAAATGGCGCGGCGTGTCGGGGTTGGTGCCGGTGGCGCGCCTTGTGTACTATGTCGATATTGGATATCGGCGCACCTGGAGCCTGTTTTGGACGACTTTCTCGAGATTTATGACAATGCGCTGAGCGCGCAGCAGTGCGAATTGATCATTGCCCGCTTCAACGCCAGCGACAAAGTCGTGCGCGGCAAGACCGGGCAGGGCGTGGACACGACGAAAAAAGACAGCTACGACCTGACCATCAGCCAGCACCCGGAATGGAACGACATCTCCAACATCATGATGGGGGCAGTACAGACCCACCTGGTCGATTACATGAACAAGTACCGCATGCTGCTGGTGGGTGCCATGTCGCCGCAGGTAGTGCACCCGGTGAGCGGCCAGCCGGTGCAGCTGACCATCGATAACTTCGACGAGTGCGGTACGCCCTATGTCGGGGAGCTCATGCGCACCATGTACCGGGCCGGCCAGCTCAATGTGCAAAAGTACCTGCAATCGAGCGGCGGCTACCACCACTGGCATTCCGAGATCTATCCCCAGAATGCAAGCTGCGAAACGCTGCACCGGGCCTTGCTGTTTCAGTTCTATCTGAACCACGTGGACGAGGGCGGCGAGACCGAATTCATGTACCAGCGCCGCAAGATCGAGGCGCGTACAGGGCGCTTGATCATCGCGCCGGCCGGCTTCACCCATTCGCACAAGGGCCACGTGGCGCGCAGCGGCGACAAGTACATCGCCACCTCCTGGATCCTGTTCCAGCGCGCCGAGGTGTTGTACGGGAAGTAAAGTTTGCGGTCCATTTTGGACGCTTTGCTGGTGCGTTTGGCGCATTTTGGTGCGTTTTAAAGCCCCGTCACGGGGCATGCGGCTGGCACGCAAACTGCTAATTCGGGTATATGCCCGATTGCACCCACACCCATCGACCTGACGCCGCCTGGCACGCCAGTCTGCGCCTGCGCTTTGCCGATGACGCTGGCACCACCCGGCTGACCGAACGCCTGCACAGCGGCCCTTTGCGGGTGCAAAAAGCGCTCTACCCGGAGGGCAGCCGTATCTGCCACGCCATCGTGATCCATCCGCCGGGTGGCGTGGCCGGGGGCGACAGCCTGGCAATCGATGCCGCGGCCGGAGCGTCGGCCCACGCCTTGCTGACATCCCCCGGCGCGGCCAAGTGGTACCGCGCCAACGGCAAGGTCTCGACGCAGTCGGTGCGCCTGGAAGCCGGCGCTGGAGCCGCTCTTGAATGGCTGCCCCAGGAAACCATCTTCTTCAACGACGCTCGGGTCAAGCTCGAGCACGACGTGATCCTTGCGCCCGACGCCAGCTATATCGGATGCGAGATTCTATGCTTCGGGCGTAGCGCTTCGGGCGAGCGCTTCGATTCGGGCTCGGTCACGCAGCGCACCCGCATCCAGCGCGGCGGCAGGCTGCTGTGGTGGGAGCAGGGCGCCATTGCTGGCGATAGCGCGCAGATGGGAAGCGTATTCGGATTGCGCGGCGCGAGCGTGTGCGCCACCCTGGTCGGGGTGGGAAAGCCTGTGCCGCCCGCGCTGATGGAAAGGATGCGCAGCGTCGCTGCCGGTCTGGCCTGTACCCAGATCAAATCGGTGTTCGTGGCGCGCTTTCTGTGCAGCGACAGCGAAAGTGCGCGCCGCGTCATGCTGGGCGTATGGCAGGCGCTACGTCCTCATTTGCTTGGCTGCGCGGCGCCAGTTCCGCGCATCTGGAATACCTGACCAGGACCCGTCCATGAATTTGACTCCGCGCGAAAAAGACAAACTGCTCATTTTTACCGCAGCCCTGCTGGCCGAACGGCGCCTCGCGCGCGGCCTGAAGCTGAACCACCCCGAAGCGGTGGCCCTGATCAGCGCCGCCATCATGGAAGGCGCGCGCGACGGCAAGAGCGTCGCCCAGCTCATGTCCGAAGGCGCAACCATATTGACGCGCGCCGATGTCATGGACGGCATCGCCGAGATGATTCCGGACATTCAAGTCGAAGCTACCTTCCCGGACGGTAGCAAGCTAGTTACCGTTCACCACCCTATCGTATGAGCGCGACCATGACTCCAGGCGAATATCTGCTCGAAGCGGGCGACATCGAGTTCAACGCCGGCCGGCCAGGGGGAAACGTCGTTGTGGCCAATAGCGGCGACCGGCCGATCCAGGTGGGCTCGCATTTCCACTTTTTTGAGGTCAATGCGGCGCTCAAGTTCGGCCGCAGCGCTGCGATTGGCATGCGCCTCAATATCGCGGCCGGCACGGCGGTGCGCTTCGAACCGGGCCAGCAGCGCACCGTCGAACTGGTTGCGCTGGCGGGCGAGCGCCGGGTGTTCGGCTTCAATGCGCGGGTCTCGGGCGACTTGCCGCCGCTCGGAAGCTGACATGCCGACAATCACCCGCCGCGCCTACGCCGAAATGTACGGCCCCACGACCGGGGACCGGATCCGCCTGGCCGATACCGAACTGTTTATCGAAATCGAACGCGATTGCGCCATCTATGGCGAAGAGGTCAAGTTCGGGGGCGGCAAAGTGATCCGCGACGGCATGGGGCAGTCGCAGCGCCTGCACGCCGAGGTGATGGACACCGTGATCACCAATGCCGTCATCATCGATCATTGGGGCATTATCAAGGCCGACATCGGCATCAAGAATGGCCTGATCGCGGCGATCGGCAAAGCCGGCAACCCCGACATCCAGCCCGGCGTGACGATGGCAATTGGCGGGGCCACGGAAATTATCGCCGGCGAGGGCATGATCGTCACCGCCGGCGGCGTCGACACCCACATCCACTTCATCTGCCCCCAGCAAATCGAAGAAGCCTTGATGAGCGGCGTAACCACCATGCTGGGTGGGGGCACCGGGCCGGCCACTGGCACTGCGGCCACCACTTGCACGCCCGGTCCTTGGCACCTGCATGCAATGCTGGCGGCGGCAGATGCCTTTCCAATGAATTTGGGGTTCATGGGCAAAGGCAATGTGAGCTTGCCCGGCCCGCTCGAAGAACAGGTGCTGGCCGGTGCGGTGGGCCTGAAACTGCATGAGGATTGGGGCAGCACCCCGGCCGCGATCGACAACTGCCTCGACGTGGCCGAACGCATGGATGTACAGGTGGCGCTGCATTCGGACACCCTGAACGAAGGCGGCTTCCTGGAGAGTACCCTGGCGGCATTCAAGGACCGCACCATTCATACCTTTCATACCGAAGGCGCGGGGGGCGGCCATGCGCCCGATATCATCGCCGCCGTAGGGCACGACAACGTGCTGCCTTCGTCAACCAATCCAACCCGCCCGTTCACGGTCAATACGCTCGACGAGCATCTCGATATGCTGATGGTGTGCCACCACCTGGACCCTGCCATTGCCGAAGATGTGGCCTTCGCCGAATCACGCATCCGGCGCGAGACCATCGCCGCCGAAGACATCCTGCACGACATCGGCGCCATTTCGATGATGTCGTCCGACTCGCAGGCTATGGGCCGGGTGGGTGAAGTAATCATGCGCACCTGGCAGACCGCGCACAAAATGAAGGTGCAGCGCGGGCCACTGGCGCCTGATAGCGCGCGCAACGACAATTTCAGGGTCAAGCGCTACATCGCCAAGTACACCATCAACCCGGCCATCACCCACGGCATAGCACATGCGGTGGGCTCGCTCGAAATTGGAAAAATTGCCGATATCGTGCTGTGGCATCCCGCCTTTTTCGGCGTCAAGCCGGCCATGATCCTCAAGGGCGGCATGATCGCCGCAGCCCAGATGGGCGACCCCAATGCCTCCATCCCCACGCCCCAACCGGTGCATTACCGCCCGATGTTCGGCGCCTTCGGTGGCGGCCTGAAAAAATCCTTCACGTTCGTGTCGCAGGCCGCGTTCGATGCGGGCATCGGTGCGCGGCTAGGCCTGGCCAAGACCCTCATTCCCGTGCATGGCATGCGCAAGCTGCGCAAGCGCGACATGATTCACAACGGCGCCACCCCGCATATGGAAGTGGATCCCGAAACCTACGAGGTGCGCGCCGACGGCCAGCTGCTGGTGTGCGAGGCCGCTGTGGTGCTGCCGATGGCCCAGCGCTATTTTCTTTTCTAGGAGGCCCCATGCTGACACTGCACACCAAGGTGGCTAGCTCTGACGCCATCGACGGCGATCTGGAACTGCGCTACGAACAGCGCGAAAAATGCAGGCTGCGCGCCAAACTGGCCTCGGGCGAGGAAGTGGGCATCTTCATGGCGCGCGGCAGCGTACTACGAGACGGCGACCTGATTACCGGCGAAGGCGGTCGGGTCATCCGCGTGCTTGCCGCAGCCGAACCGGTGTACCTGGTTCGCTGCCCCGACCCGCTAGTCATGGCGCGCTGCGCTTTCCACCTCGGTAACCGCCACACCCAGGTCCAGATCGGTGAGGCAGTGCTGCGCATTCGGGTCGACCCGGTGCTGCGCGATATGGTGCAAGGCCTTGGAGCCGTGGTGGAAGAGTCGCTGGCCGCGTTTGAACCGGAATCGGGTGCCTACAGCGGGGCAGGCCACAGCCATGAGCGCGATCACCTGCTGGCGCCCGTACCGCTGCGCCAGAAAATTCATCGTCCCGGCGATGCGCGCGTGCCATGAACGCCACATCCTTGCTCCATCTGCTGCAATTTGCCAGCCCGGCTTTGCCGATCGGCGGCTACAGCTATTCGCAAGGCCTGGAAGCGGCGCTGGAAGAAAACACCGTGCACGACGCCGACACGGCCCGCAGCTGGATCGCAGGCTATCTGCATGAAGTGGTGGCGCGCTGGGATGCAGCGCTGTTCTGGCGTCTGCTCAAGGCCTTCGAGGCTGACAACCAGACTGCGGTTGCGCACTGGAGCGAGTGCTACCTGGCCTCGCGCGACACCGCGGAATCCCGGGCCGAAACGGTCCAGATGGGCTATTCCCTGGCCCGCCTGCTGGTCGAGCTAGGGCTGGCCGATGCCGATTCGCTGGCAGGGGATGTCGGCTTGCCGCATGCCTTCGCGCGCGCAGTGCACGCGCTGGGCATCGGGCACGAGGAAGCCTTGCTGGCGATGCTGTTCGCTTGCGCCGAAAACCAGGTCCTGGTGTGCGTGAAATCCGTGCCGCTCGGGCAAGTGGCCGGCCAGCGCGTGCTGCTCTCGCTGCGGACCGACATCGAGCAGGCCGCGCTGGTGGCACGTACGCTGCACGACGACGACATGTCCAACTGGGCGCCCGGCCTATCCATTTTGTCGATGCTGCACGAGGTGCAGCAGGGGCGGCTCTATCGTTCTTAAAGAGGATTCACTATGCGGCAGGCACTGAGGGTGGGAATCGGCGGGCCGGTTGGCTCTGGCAAAACGGCGCTGTGCGAAATGCTGTGCAAGTCGATGCGCGACCAATACGACATGGCGGTCATCACCAACGACATTTACACGCGCGAAGATATGGACATCCTCGTGCGCGCCGGGGCGCTGGCGCCCGAACGGCTGATGGGGGTGGAGACCGGCGGCTGCCCGCACACCGCGATTCGCGAGGACGCGTCGATCAACCTCGAAGCGATCGCCCGCATGCAGGCGGACTTCCCCGACCTTGAACTGATACTGATCGAATCGGGCGGCGACAATCTGGCTGCCACATTCAGCCCCGAACTGTCGGACCTGACCTTATACGTGATCGACGTGGCCGGCGGCGAAAAAATTCCGCGCAAGGGCGGGCCTGGCATTACCCGCTCCGATCTGCTGATCATTAACAAGACCGATCTGGCGCCGCACGTGGGCGCCAACCTGGACATCATGGCGCAGGACGCCAAACGCCAGCGTGGCGAACGTCCTTTCGTCTTTACCAATTTACGCAAGGGAGATGGCGTGGCCGAAGTGATCGAGTTCATTCGCAAGCAAGGCATGCTGGATATGATGGAGCCGGCATGAAGAGCGCACTTGCCCTCGTCATCGCCTTGTTCACGCTGCCCGCGGCTGCTCACGACGGGCATGGCGTAGCGGGCGCGTTGCTCGCCGCTGCAGTGCACCCCCTCACCGGGCTCGACCATTTGGCCGGGATGCTGGCAATTGGTTTATGGAGCCGCCAGCAAAAGCTGCCGACCTGGCTCGCGCTGTCGTTTGTGGTGACGATGGCTGGCGGCGCCTTCGGGGTTGGCCTGCTTGGCTGGTCGGGCGCGGGCGAACTGGCGCTGGTGGCCGGCGTGGCCTTGCTTGGTTGGCTGCTGGCAAGTGGCGCGCAGGTGCGGGCGGTGGCTGTGGTGGGATTGGTGGCCGTACTGGCACTGCTGCACGGGCTCGCGCACGGGAACGAGCTGGCGGCGCCAGCCAGCGCGACGGGCTATCTGCTGACCAGTACCTTGCTGGTGCTGGCAGGGCGGCTGGTCGCCACGGATTTGCTCCTGCGCCGCTGCGGAATGGCGCTCGGCGCCGTGGGGCTATGCCTGCTTGCCGGCGTCGCCTGAACGCGGCGGAGCGAGCTTGATCGGCGCTTCCAGTGCAGGATGCAGGCCATGGCGGCCCTGGTAGGCCGCCGCGATGGCGGGCATATCGACGGCAGGATCGCCAGTGAGCCGGATGGTGTCGACTACGCCGAGCTCCTTGTTCGGATAGTCGAGGTACACAATCACCAGCGGCACCTTGGCCGTGACGGCCAGATGGTAGAAGCCGCTGCGAAGGTGCGGTGTGTAGCTGCGCGTGCCCTCCGGCGCGAGGGCCAGCCAAAACCAGTCCGACTCGCGCATGCGATCGGCCAGGCGCTGGGTAGCGCCGGTGGAGGCGGAGCGCTCGACCGGCACGCCGCCCCAGCTGCGCATCAGATTGGCAAACGGCCCCTTGAACAGCGCCTCCTTGCCCAGCCAGCGAAACGGCAGACCCAAGGCCCATTTGCCGAGCAGGCCGATCGGGAAATCCCAGTTGGAAGTGTGGGGATACACGATCGCGACGCCATGCGGCCCGGGCAAAGGCTTGTAGCGCATTTTCCAGCCGAACAGGCGCAGCACGCGCAGCGCCAGGCGCTGGCCCAGGCGGGGCAGGGCGGCCGCACGCAGCTCGTAGTCACTCATATTGAATCCTAAACAATAAATCGTGCGCAATATTAATTGCAAATGGGAAAAGAAGCGTGTGCATTTTATAGTTGACCACTTCGGCGAACAAGCAAAAAAATGTTGTCGCTCGCTGACATTTCGACTATTCTTGAAACATCGAATGATCGAACTTTAAGGAAACGCATGGACATCACGATTTACCACAATCCGCAGTGCGGGACGTCGCGCAATACCCTGGCGCTGATTCGCAATAGCGGCGTCGAACCGCTAGTGGTGGACTATCTGACGGCGCCGCCGACCCACGCTGCGCTCAAGGACATGATCGCCAAGGCAGGTTTGACTGTACGCGAGGCGATGCGCGCCAAGGAGGCTGTGTTTGCGCAACTAGGGCTGGACGATTCCGGCCTGTCCGATGAAGCCTTGCTGGACGCGATGCTGGCCAATCCGGTGCTGATCAACCGCCCGTTCGTGGTCACTCCTGCCGGGGTGCGCCTGTGCCGTCCGTCCGAGGCCGTGCTCGAAATCCTGCCGCTGCCGCAACAGGGCGCGTTCACCAAGGAAGACGGGGAAGCCGTGATCGACGCTGCCGGCAAGCGGATTGCCTGAAGTGGACATGCTGCCTAACCTGAGTGCTGCCAGCTTCGACGTTCCCACG
Source organism: Pseudomonadota bacterium (assembly GCA_040385745.1). Taxonomy (GTDB): domain Bacteria; phylum Pseudomonadota; class Gammaproteobacteria; order Burkholderiales; family Burkholderiaceae_D; genus Telluria_A. The sequence goes on along the minus strand of JAZKGU010000018.1, from coordinate 132,439 downwards.
CTCGACAAGCTCGAGCCAGCAGTGCGCTTTGATCATGCGCCGCGCATCCTGGTGCTGTATGGGTCGCTGCGCGAGCGCTCCTTCAGCCGCTTTCTGGCCGAGGAGGCCGCCCGCATCCTCACGCACATGGGCGCCGAGGTGCGCATGTTCGATCCGCGTGAGCTGCCGGTGACCGACAGCGTTCCGGCCACGCACCCCAAAGTGGCCGAGCTGCGCGCCTTGTCGCTATGGTCGGAAGGGCAGGTATGGTCATGTCCGGAGCGGCACGGCGCCATCACGTCGGTGATGAAGAATCAGATCGACTGGATCCCGCTTGAAGTGGGCAGCACCCGTCCGACCCAGGGGCGCACCCTGGCTGTGATGCAGGTATCGGGAGGCTCGCAATCGTTCAATACAGTCAACACCTTGCGCCTGCTCGGGCGCTGGATGCGCATGGTGACCATTCCCAACCAGTCGTCGGTACCTAAGGCCTACGAGCAGTTCGACGAGGCGGGGCGCATGAAGCCGTCGGCGTACTACGACCGCGTGGTCGACGTGATGGAGGAACTGTTCAAGTTCACGCTGCTGGTGCGCGAACGCAGCGACTATCTGGTCGACCGCTACAGCGAGCGGCGCGAAAAGGCCGCCAAGGCAGAAGCAAGCGACACCCTGTCCCAGCTCTGAAGCTTAGCCCCAGCCGTGCCACACGTCGCGCAGCGGGCCGACGGTGACGTCGTCGAGCAGTTCGTGTCCTGCCAGCCAGGCGCGGATGATTTCGCGCTGGGTGTCGTCGACTTTGCCGTAGCGCTTCATCGACACCACGAATCCCGTAAAGTCGTCGCTGGCGCCGCCGCCAAATTCGAGTCCGTTGCCAATGACTGTATCGAGGAAGTCATTGATCAGCAGGTCGCGTTCAGTTTCGCTGGGCGGCTTCTTGAACGTCGCCTTGAATTCGAAACCGAGTTCCTGGAACTCGCCGAGGTTCTTCTTTTTCCTTTGCCTGCGATTGAGGCGATGCGTCGATGTGCTCACTGTAATCCTGTGGGTGGTCGTGTAGACCGCCATGATAGCAGCCGTGAGCGCTTGACAAGTGGGTGTACGCGGGTTATGTTACCAACAGGTTAATTAACCTAAAGGTTTAACATGCAGCAAGACCACCTCAGCACCACCTTTGCCGCGCTGGCCGATCCGACCCGGCGCGCCATTCTCGCGCGTCTTGCAAAAGGGGAAAGCTCGGTGACCGAACTGGCCGAACCATTTGCCATGAGCCTGCCTGCAGTGACCAAGCACCTCAAGGTGCTGGAGCGGGCAGGCTTGATCAAGCGCGGGCGTCAGGCCCAGTGGCGCCCCTGCACCCTGCAGGCAGCGCCCCTGCGCGAGGCGAGCGACTGGATGGCCGACTACCGCCAGTTCTGGGACGGTAATTTCGATCGCCTCGGCCACTATCTCACCACCATTCAAACCAAGGAAACTGATCATGACAAACCCTGACAGCAGCGTTGATTTCGTCATCACCCGTATTTTCAATGCGCCGCGCGCTCTGGTGTTCAACACCATGACGCAGAGCGAACACCTGCAGAAGTGGTGGGGGCCGAAGGGCTGCAGCATTGATGTGGTGCGCCATGATCCGGTGGCGGGCGGCGTGTTTCACTACCTGATGCGCTTTGCGCCGGGCGCCGAGATGTATGGCAAATTTACCTACCGCGAAATCACCCCGGTCGAACGTATAGCCTTTGTCAACGGCTTCGCCGACGCCGCGGGCAATTACATTCGCTATGCAATGAGCCCGACCTGGCCGCTCGAAGTGCTCAACACCATCACGCTGACCGAGCTTGACGGCCAGACCAGCATGACCCTGCATTCAACGCCGATCAATGCCAGCCAGCTCGAGATAGATACCTTCAAAGCCGGCCATGCGTCGATGCAGGATGGCTTTGGCGGCATGTACGAGGTCTACGAGAAGTACCTGGCCTCGCTTTAAAACGGCCGCGCAGAAGCTATAGCGACGGATAGTCCGTGTAGCCCTCGGACGTGGGATGGTAGAAGCGGTCCGGGCGCGCTTCGTTAAGCGGGGCATCGATCTGGAGGCGGCGCGGCAGGTCCGGATTGGCGATGAACCATTTGCCGAAAGCGACAGCGTCGGCTTCGCCAGCTTCGATCAGCTGCTCGGCGCTGTCCCTGCTCAGGCTTTCATTGGCGATGTAGACGCCGCCGAATTGCTGCTTCAGGTATGGCCCCAGGCGATCGTCGCCGATCTTTTCGCGCGCGCAGATAAACGCGATGCCGCGTTTGCCCAGTTCGCGCGCCACGTAGCCGAAGGTAGCAGCGGGATCGGAGTCGCTCATGTCGTGCGAATCGCGGCGCGGCGCCAGGTGCATGCCGACCCTGCCTGCGCCCCACACGTCGATACAGGCGTCGGTCACTTCGAGCATGAGGCGGGCGCGGTTTTCCACCGAACCGCCGTACTGGTCGGTGCGCTTGTTGACGCCGTCCTGGAGGAACTGGTCAAGCAGATAGCCGTTGGCGCCGTGGATTTCAACCCCGTCAAAGCCGGCCAGCTTGGCGTTTTCGGCGCCCTTGCGGTAGGCCGCGACCACGCCGGGAATCTCGTCGAGTTCGAGCGCGCGCGGGACCGCGTAGTCGCGCAGCGGACGCACGATACTGACGTGGCCTTTGGCGGCGATGGCGCTGGGCGCCACCGGCGCGGCGCCGTCGAGAAAAATTGGATCTGAAATGCGGCCTACGTGCCACAGCTGGAGGAAGATTCGGCCGCCGGCACGGTGTACGGCGTCGGTGGTCAGTTTCCAGCCTTCGACCTGCTCGTCGGACCAGATGCCGGGGGTGTCGGCATAGCCTACGCCTTGGGGGGTGACGGCGGTGGCCTCGGACAAAATCAGGCCGGCGCTGGCGCGCTGGGTGTAGTACTGGGCCATCAGCGCGTTTGGAACGCGGCCTTCGCCAATGGCGCGGGCGCGCGTGAGCGGGGCCATGATGATGCGGTTTGGCAGTGCAAGGTCGCCAACGGTGATCGGATCGAAAAGCTTGGTCATGATTACAGTCCTTGATTGATATGGTCGAGGAAGGACCGGATGGTCTCCTCGTTACGCCTGTAGAAAATCCACTGGCCGACCCGGCGCGAAGCGATCAGCCCGGCGCGCTGCAGCGTGGCCAGGTGTGCTGACACCGTGGACTGCGAGAGTCCGGTGCGCGCGTCGATCAAGCCGGCGCACACCCCGATATCGAGAGGATGATCCTGGTGCGCGAAGTGCTGGTGCGGATCCTTGAGCCACTCAAGAATCTCGCGCCGCACCGGGTTGGCCAAAGCCTTATGGATTGCATCAATGTTCATGTATCGGATTTCCACGAATCTAATATCGTTATTTTACGATATATCCAAAAACTTTGCTTGCGCTCCATTTTTCGTTACACCTAGCGTCTCCCCGGCGAAGGCGGGGGCCCATAGCGCACCAATTCCGTGTTGGCGCGCTATAGGCCCCCGCCTTCGCGGGGGAGACGGTTTGAGGTCGAGGGAGAAATTGCTACGGTGAGACTTTTAAGGGAAGTGATACAGCACCAGCGCCACGACCGCCGGCACGGTCTGAATAAATAAAATCTGGCGCTTGACGGTGATCGCGCCCCAGATGCCGGCCACGGCCACGCAAGTCAGGCCATAGACCACGAAATAGAGCGCTACCTCGCGATTCGGATGGAGCAGTCCAATCAGCAGCGCGGCGACCAGGAAGCCGTTGTAGCAGCCCTGGTTCGACATCGCGGGGGCGAGGATTTCGGCGTGCTCTTTCGATACCCCGAACACGCGGCGGCCGCGCGTTTTGAACAGGACGGTTTCAAGCAAAAAGAAGTAAGCGTGCAGCAGTGCGATCAGGGCAATCAGGATTTGGGCGACCATGGCCATTGTGTGGCTCCTTTGTATTTATGAACAGACAGTGTACCCGAGGCGCATGAGCGGTCAAGACGGCGGTGCTATACTTTTGGCACTTGAAAAGAGGGGTAACCATGGCCTGGGTCTATCTGTTTGTCGCCGGTTTGCTGGAAATTGCGTGGGCCGTGGGCCTGAAGTACACCCAGGGCTTCACCAAACTCGGACCGTCCGTGTTTACACTGGTGGCCATGGCCGGCAGTGTGGGCCTGCTTGGCCTGGCGCTGCGCCAGCTGCCGCTCGGTACCGCCTACGCCATCTGGACCGGCATTGGCACCGTCGGCACTGTCATTGCGGGCATGGTCATGCTCGGAGAACCGGCAGGTGCGCTGCGGCTGCTGTGCATCGCGCTCATCGTGGCCGGCATCTTCGGCCTCAAGCTGCTCACGCCAGCCTGACACTTGTGCCCATTTCGACGCGACCAGGTCCGGGCGCGCACAAGACAAGGCGTCACTTGCGCAGGTAAGCTGGCGCCATGAATACCATTTCCATTATCGACTCCCACACCGGGGGTGAGCCCACCCGCCTGATCATCGAAGGTGGGCCGGACCTGGGCAGCGGGCCGCTATCGGAGCGGGTCCAGCGCTTTCGCGACGAATTCGACCAGGTTCGCTCCGCGGTCGTGTGCGAGCCGCGCGGCAGCGATGTGCTGGTCGGCGCCCTGCTGTGCGAGCCGCATGCCCCCGATTGCGCCGCCGGCGTCATCTTCTTCAATAACGTCGACTATCTTGGCATGTGCGGGCACGGCATGATCGGCGTGATCGCATCGTTGGCTTATTTGAATCGCATCGGCATAGGTTGCCATCGCATCGATACGCCAGTCGGCGTGGTGCAGGCCGAGCTCCATGCCGATGGCGCTGTCACCATCGCCAATGTGCCCGCCTATCGCAGCGCAGCTGCGGTGACTGTCGATGTGCCTGGCCATGGTGCGGTTAGCGGCGACGTTGCCTGGGGCGGCAACTGGTTTTTCCTGGTCGCTCAACACGAACAGACGCTGCATATTGAAAACGTGGAGGCGCTGACCGCCTACACGGTAGCGGTGCGCAATGCGCTTGAGACCAACGGCATCACGGGCGACCAGAGCGCGCTGATCGACCATATTGAATTGTTTGCGCCATCACGCAGCGGAGCGGACAGCCAGAACTTCGTACTGTGCCCGGGCAAGGCTTACGACCGTTCGCCATGCGGCACCGGCACCAGCGCCAAGCTGGCGTGCCTGGCGGCCGATGGCAAACTGGAAGAGGGCGCGCTGTGGCGCCAGGAGAGCATTATCGGCAGCGTATTCGAGGGCAGCTACAAGCGCGTCGGCGCGCACATTGTGCCCAGCATCCGCGGAAAAGCCTGGGTCACGGCCCAGGCCAGCCTGATCGTGCAGCCAGACGACCCTTTTGCGTGGGGCATCGGCCAGGGCGCCTATTCGGCGTAGCGCTCGAAATCGCCGCCGGGGCGTGTCATGTAGAACCACTCGTTATTGGGTTTCGCGTTCACGTCGGGGAACAGGATCTTGCCGTCGTAGTCCGCCAGCACGCGGGTGCCATCGGCGCGGGTGCCGATCAGGTCACCCTTGGACACGCTGTCGAAGCTGGCCCAGACGCGCGCAAACTGGTCGCCCGCGTCAAGCCTGTCGTGCACTGCCTCCATGGACAGGTATTCCATCTTGTCGAGCGCGATAGGCTGCGGCTCGGGTGCGTCGATCACCTTCAGAAAGGCCAGCGTGTTCATGATCGCGCGGTAGGCAACGTCGGGCGCCGCCGGGTCGGCGTGCTGTCCGCACTCAAGCGTGAGTGCATAGCCACCCGTGCTGCGCATGAATTCGGTGGTGCCCACGCCATAGCGCAGCACGGTTTCCAGTTCGGCCGCCTGGCTACCCTTCATGCGGCGCTGCACGCCCTGGCCATAGGTCGCCATCCAGCCATCCACAAAGCGCGCCACGCCAAGGCGGCGCGCCAGCGCGCGTTCGTGCTCAGCGTGCCTGAAAGGCTGCAGGGTGCCTGCGTTGTTACGCGGACCCACCATGCAAAACGGCTGGCTTTGCGCGTTGAACGAATGCAGGTCGAGCAGGACATCGTGCTGTGCCAGTAAGGGGCAGAGCCAGTTTGCTATCTGGTCTTCGAAATCTTGCGGCGCTTCGTTGGGAAACAGGTTGCGGTTCAGATTGCGGTCGCCAGAGCGCTGCTTGAGTTGATAGGCGAGGGGATTGGTCACCGGGACAAGAGTCACGCTGCCAGCCTTGACGACCAGTGCGCCGCTGTCAATTTCGGCCATGACGCGCTCGATGGCCCGGGTGCCGCAGGTCTCGTTGCCATGCACGGCGCCCGTGATGATCAAGCGCGGGCCGGCGGCCAGGCCGGTGTAATTGACGGATTTGAATTGCAGGTTTGGTGCACTGTTCATTGCTCGATATTCCTGGGATGGGGCGTTGGCGTCTATTTTATCGCTTAACACTGGCGCGTGTTGAACTGCCATGGCATCATCGCCGGTCCATGCAAGCGTCCACCACATCCTCCCCGCGCAACCACGGCCTCGACACTTTGCGGGCTTTGGCCATCGTGTTCGTCGTGCTGCACCATTACGTGCTGTTCGTGAGCCGCGAGAGCACCTTCGGCTGGGTAGGCGATATCGGCTGGGTGGGCGTGGACCTGTTTTTTGCGCTGTCCGGCTACCTGATCGGCAACCAAATCTTTGCGGCCCTGCGATCGCCATCAGGCTTTTCGCTAACGCGCTTTTACGCGCGCAGGCTGCTGCGCACTTTGCCCAATTATTATGTGGTGCTGGCGTTGTACTTTCTATGGCCGTGGTTTCGGGCCGGGTCTGAGCTGCCGCCGCTCTGGAAGTTCCTGACCTTTACTCAAAATATCAATCTCGAACCCGGCACCGCGTTTTCGCATGCATGGTCGCTTTGCATCGAGGAGCAGTTCTATGTGCTGCTACCGGCGCTGGCGCTGCTGGTGGCGGCCCTGCGTCTACGCTTGCGCTGGACCTGGCTGCTCGTTGCCCTGGCCATTGCCGGCGGCATGCTGGTGCGCTCGCAGCTGTGGCACGAGCATGTGGGCAGCGGCCGCAGTTTCGACTATTTCAAGTTTATCTATTATTCGACCCTGTGCCGTTTTGATGAACTGATTGTCGGCGTGGCGCTGGCGCTGGTGCGCAATTATCACGCTGAGCTGTGGCAGCGCATCACTGGCTACGGCAATGCGGCGCTAGCCGCCGGTTGCGCGCTCGCTGCAGTGACGTTCTGGCTATTTCTGTCCGACCGCCAGGCCTACGGGATCACGGTGTTCGGCTTTCCGATGCTGGCGCTGGCCTTCGGTTTGCTGATCCTGTCGGCACTGAGCGACAACAGCCTGCTGCGCAGTATCAGGGTGCCGGGAGCGCGCAGCATCGCATTGTGGTCGTATGCGATTTACCTGACACACAAGCAGCTGATCATCCTGGCGCGCGAGCCGCTGCTGAACATGGGGTATGGCCCGGGTTCGGCGGTGGCGATTGCGTCGATGGTGGTGCTGAGCGTGGGTTCGGGCTGGCTCTTGTATCAGTGCGTGGAGCGGCCCTTCATGTGGGTGCGGGGGCGCTATGTGCCCAGCAATTCGGCCAGACCCGCCGCAGCCTGAAACGTGGCTGTCAGGCCTCGATCACATCGAAGGCGGCCGGCATCGCCCCGAGGAAGTTAATCACATCGATGACATTGCCGCCGCTTTCTTCGATCGCGCGGCGCAGGCCCGGCAAAGCTTCGATGGTATGAGGACTGCGGTAGGCGTTGATCAAGAGTCCGACCAGGGTAGCCGGTGCGCTGCCGGAACGCCGCAGTGTCGATTCGATCAGCGTCAGCAATTCGCGCTGCATGCGCGGCGTAGGATTGGTGATGTGCGCAAAAATGGTCGGCGTGTTGGCGATTTTTTCACACAGGATGGCTTCAATCTGGTCCGGCTTGCGGTCGGATGCGATGTCGAAGTAGGCCGGATTCCAGTGGGTGTGCTCGTACACATGCCCCTCGGGGAAGGCGCTCAGTGTCTCGAAACCGCACACGCGGCTCAGCCAGGCAAGGGCTTGTGAAAGAGAGGGGGACATGCCGCTAGTGTAGCGCAAGATCGTCCCCCTCAGGCTTAGGCCACCAGCCGGCCGGCGCGGAAGTCTGCAAAGGCCTGGACCAGTTCTTCCTGCGTGTTCATCACGAACGGCCCATGCTGAGCGATCGGCTCGCCCAGCGGCCGCCCGGCCACCAGGATCAGGCGGCTGTCTTGCGCGGCCACGATGCGCACCCCGTCCGCCTGCGGCGAATTGGCCAGGATCGCCATGCGCTGCAGCGGCACATTCTGCTCGTCCACCACGACCTGGCCGCGGTACACGTAGAGAAAGGCGTTGTGACCGGGCGGCAGGTTTTGCTCGAATACGGCATTGGCCGGCAGGCTGATGTCCAGGTACAGCGGCTCTGTCACACCACGTTGCACCGCGCCGGCCACGCCATGGCTTTCGCCGGCAATCACGCGCACTGTGACGCCCTGGTCGGTGTCGAACTGCGGCACCTCGGCGCTGGCGATGTCGCGGTACCATGGCGCCGTCATTTTGTCCTTGGCGGGCAGGTTGAGCCAGAGCTGAAAGCCTTCCATCAGTCCGTCAGTTTGCTCGGGCATCTCGGAGTGCGCCACGCCGCGTCCGGCGGTCATCCACTGCACGCCGCCGTCGGTGATCAAACCTTCATTGCCGGCGCTGTCGCGGTGGCGCATGCTGCCGTGGATCATGTACGATACCGTTTCGAAGCCCCGGTGCGGGTGCTCGGGAAAGCCGGCGATGTAGTCGCCCGGCTTGTCGCTGCCAAATGCGTCGAGCATCAGGAACGGGTCGAGGCGGCGCTGCAAGGTCTGGGTCAGCACACGGTTGATTTTCACGCCTGCGCCATCGGTCACAAACTGGCCGTTGACGAGGCGCTCCACGCCGCGAGCCTGCCGCACGCGCTGCGATGTCATTGCTTGTTGCGTCATGATGTAGTCCTCCCTGTTGCGCCGCCGGTGCTCACACCGCTACGGCTTCGATTTCTGCGTCTGCGTCGGCCTGTGCTTTGGCTGCTGCTTCCGGACCCATGTTCAGGCCTTCGGCATAGACGAAAGTGACGTCGGTCATGCCCAGAAAGCCCAGCATCGTGGTCAGGTGCGGGACCTGGGTATCGGTTGCGCCGCCCTTGTGCACGCCGCCGCGCGAGAGCGTAACGTAGACCTTTTTGCCGGTAAGGTGGCCGACCGGTCCGGTGGCGCCGTAGCTGAAGGTCACGCCAGCCCGTGCGATAGCATCGAACCATCCCTTGAGCTGCACGGTCATGCCAAAATTGTACATCGGGGCACCGATCACGATCACGTCAGCCACCTGCACCTGGGCGATCAAAGCGTCGTCCAGGGCCACCCGAGCTGCCTGCTCGGGAGTGCGCTGAGCGGCGGGGGTGAACAGGGCGCCAAGGGTAGCTTCGTCGAGCACCGGATGCGGCTGAGCGGCCAGGTCACGGCGGGTCAGGGTGGCGTCGCTATGCGCGGCCTGAACGCGCGCCACGATGGCATCGGCCATGCGGGTGGACTCGGAACCCTGGCTGCGGGCGCTGGAATTAATTTGCAGGATGTTCATGTGATTTCCTTCTTGTCTGAGTTGGACTGCGATGGAGATCACTTTATACGTTCCAAAAACGATCCGGAAGGCGTTAAAATGGATAACATTATCTAACTGGTGGGACAATCATGGATGTGGAAGCGAATGATTTGCTGTTGTTCGCGCGGATCGTGGAAAGCGGCAGTTTCAGCCAGGCCGCCTTGCGGGTAGACCTGCCCAAGTCCACCGTCTCGCGCCGAATTGCACTGCTCGAAACCAAGCTGGGCGAGCGCCTGCTGCAGAGAACCACTCGCAAGCTGGTGCTCACCGAGTTCGGCGCCAGTCTGCTCGACCATGCGCGCAAGGTGGTGGAAGAGGTGGAGGCTGCCGGCGCCCTCGTGCAGCATCGCCAGCTTGCGCCAAGCGGGCGCCTGCGTATATCTATGCCGGGTGATTTTGCCAGCCTTGGCATGTCCTACATGATCGCCAGTTTCATCGAACGCTATCCGGCCATCAGTCTTGAACTGGACCTGTCGCCGCGCCGGGTTGACCTGGTGGGCGAAAACTTCGACATCGCCATTCGCATGGGCGACCTGCCCGAGGACTCGTCGCTGCACGCCCGCCGCGTCGCACTCGAAAAGATTTCGCTGTATGCGGCGCCGTCCTATATCGCGCGGCGCGGCTCGCCAGCACACCCCGATGAGCTGCACCAGCATGACCTGTTATGCCTGACCAGCCGCACCGGCGGGCTGGCGCCATGGAAGCTCTTGTCGGGCAAGACCGTGTGGCTGGGCGAGGTCAAGGGACGGCTGGGCGCCAACTCACCCGATCTGCTGGCGCGCATTGCCTGCCAGGGATCGGGCATTGCCGCTGTATCGAGCCTGTTTGCGGAAGTCCATGTGGAAAAGGGTGAACTGGTGCGCGTACTGCCCGAGTGGTCCATGCCCGAAGTGTCGGGTTGGGCGGTGTTCCCGGGGCGCCGGCTGATGCCGGCCAAGACCCGCGCCTTCCTCGACATGATGGAAGAGATGTGCTGCGACGAGGCGCGTGCGCGCATGCGCGGCGTGGCCGTCTAGCCGGCGGCTTACTGTACCGCGGCCTCCAACTGTTTGAGGTAAGGCCCGATACGGCTGCCGACTTTGATCTGCGGGTTCGAGTAGCCGTCGTCCTTGCCCGCTTCCAGTTCGCGCTTCTTGATGACGATGCGCGCTGCCGCATGCGCCTGTTCGAACGACAGCGTTTTGCTGCGGATCTGTTCGTCGAACACGGCGCGTCCAAAGAAGGTGAGATCGGACTTACGTCCGCAGCCGTAGGAGGTATGGGTGGCGTCGGAGGCGGTCATCACCAGCGTGTCGTCGCTCGCGAGCGGCGCGATCCAGCTGCCCGAATAGCATGCCGAAATCGACAGCACACGGTAACGGATTCCGGCTTCGTCGAGCCACTGTCTGAGGTCGGTCGGCATGACCGGGTCGACATCAAGCGGCCAGAAATTGGCCGCCAGTTCGCCATTGCTGGCCCCGTGCGAGGTCAGGTGCACGAACAGGACGTCTTCATTGCGGTCCATGGTCTCGGCGATGGAAGAAATCGCGCGCTGCAAATTGAGCGGCGTGGCCCAGCCGATATCGGTCAGGTGCTCGCGGTGGTTCAGCAGCTGAACGCCGCGGCCGGCCGCCTTGAAGCGTTTCGCCATCACCTCCGACACCATGCGCGACTCGCGCCGGAACACTTCTTCCCCTTCGTACGGGGCGAAGGTAATCGTGTACATGTCGATCACACCCGGACGCTGCGGGGCCAGCGCCGCCAGCTGCGCATCGAGCAGCGGCTCCTGTTCTTCGACGATTTCCTGGGTAAAGCGCAGGGCCGGCTCGGACTCCTCATCTGGCTGTGCCTGTCCGGCCGCCGCTACTGTCCAGTAGGGATTGGGGGCGATCATCACGTGGGCCGCCACGCCCAGCGCGATCGCGACGAAGGCGGCCAGGCGGCCCAGCGGCAATGCGCCGGGCGCCCACAGCAAGGCGCGCAGTGCCGCCAGCGTGCCCCAGGCAATCGGCGCCAGCCAGATCGTCAGCGGGATCCAGTTGGGCAGATTGGCCAGCGCATTGGTACGCAGCAGTACTGCGTACAAGGGCCCGACGACCAGCAGCAGGCAAAGCGATTGCGCCAGCACCAGCACCAGTAGCTGCGCGGTCGAGGGTGCGTTCGCAGGAGTGTTTGCCTGTGGCGGCCGCAGCGCGTAGCAGGCCCACGCGTAGAGCATCAGGCCGATCCAGCCGCTGCCCAGGGCTTCGGCATGAAAGCTGGCCGGACCTGAGACATACATGCGCTGAAACAGCATCGTCAATGCGATTTCGAGCGCGACCAGCAGGGCGATGATGGCGGCCGAGGCCTTGATGCGCTGCCAGCGCGGCCGCATGAACACCAGCGTACGCGCACCTTCGAGCATGGTGCCCCACAGCGACGGGCGCAACGCGGCATCCGGCACGGGAGTGGACGGTTCGAAGGACTCTTGCACGTCAAGCGGGACTTGCGGCTCGTCCATGTCAGCGTGGCTTGTTGCCCATGACTTCACCCAGTCGCACGGCGCGCTCCGGCGCCCAGTCCGGATTGAACGTGATCGTATTTGGCTTGAACAGCATGACGATGGTGGAGCCGAGCAGGAAACGGCCCATCTCATCGCCTTTTTTCAACATGATATTCTGGTCCTCATAGCGCCATTCGCGCGGCTGAGTCGAGCGTGGCGTGACCACGCCATGCCATACCGTGGCCATGCTGCCGACGATGGTGGCGCCCACCAGGACCAGCACAAACGGGCCGTGCTCGGGCGACTCGAACACGCACACCACGCGCTCGTTGCGGGCGAACAGGCCGGGGATGCCGCGCGCCGTGGTCGGGTTCACCGAAAACAGCGCGCCCGGTACGTAAATCATGCGGGTCAGCCGTCCGTCGCACGGCATATGCAAACGGTGATAGTCCTTCGGGCTCAGATACAGGTTGGCGAAGCTGCCGTGCTGGAAGTGCGCGGCAAGGCTGTCATCGCCGCCCACCAGCGCCGAGGTGCTGAACTTGTGGCCCTTTGCCTGAAAAATCTGGTGGTCCTCGATCTGGCCGATCTGGCTAATGGCGCCGTCAACCGGACACACGAAGTCGGCGTTGGCCAGCGGACGTGCACCTTCGCGCAAGGGCCGCGTGAAAAATTCGTTGAAGCTGGCGTAGCTGGCGATGTCGGAATTTGCCGCCTCATCCATATTTACACCGTACTGACGCACGAACCAGCGGATCAACGTCGTTGTATTGGCGCCACCTTTTGCGTCTGCAACCCGTCCTGCAAGAGTTGTCAGGGCCTGCTTCGGCAACAGATATTGGGGCAAAACTTTTATACGGGACACGATGGGCCTGATGGGTGAGGATGATGCTGAATTATAACGGGGCACTGCTCTCATAGGGACAAACTTGGCGCGGCGTGCCGATGTATGCATGGCGCAGACTCCTTTCTCTCACGTTGCCGTGAAGTGAGTGTGAAGTTCCCGCGAAAACATGCATATCAAAAATATTCCTTTTGGCTCAGCAAGGCGCTTGCAAACTCGGGGACAATGATGCCCTCGAACCACTAAAGCCGGATAACACATATATGTATTTGCCTCGAACCCCCCTCCGTTTGACCGTTATCGCAGCCGCGCTGGCGACTGCTTTGAGCGCCCATGCGCAGCAAGCCGCTCCCGCCAAGGCCGAGCCAATCAAGGCCAAGCCTGCAGAACCTGCGAAGATCCAGCAGGTCGAGGTCAAGGGGTCAACCGAGGCATACGATGCGCGCCGTGACGACACCGCCAGCAAGATCGTGATGAACCATGAAGAGATCATCAAGTACGGCGACACCAATGCGCTCGACGTTCTGAAGCGCCTGCCCGGCGTAACCGTGACCGGCACTGCAGGGCGCGGCGGCGGTGAAGTGCGCATGCGTGGCCTGGGCAGTGGCTACACCCAGATTCTGGTGAACGGCGAACGCGCGCCTGCCGGTTTTTCGCTCGACTCGCTCGCTCCCGATGCCATCGAGCGCATCGAAGTCATGCGCGCCGCAACCGCCGAATTCAGCACGCAGGCAATCGCTGGCACCATCAACGTGATTCTCAAACGGGCAGTCAGGACTGCTCAGCGCGAAATCAAGCTGAGTGTGGGTTACTCCGATCGCCTGGTAGCACCTGGCTACAATCTGCAGATGTCGGACCGCAAAGGCCAGATGTCGTATTCCTTGACCGTCAACGGTTTCCACAACCGCTTCAAGCGCGACACGCCGAGCCGCGAGGAGGCTTACACAGCTTCAGGCGAACCGAAGCTGCTGACCGATTCCACTTTCTTTGAGGACGGTGGTGTCGATACCATCAACATCGCGCCGCGTCTGAACTGGACATTTGCCAACGGCGATACCCTGACCTCGCAGACCTTTATCAATTTTGCGCGTTTCGCGCGCAGGTCGGAGTCGGTGGCCAACACACTGCTGAGCACCGAGCCGGGTGACCCGGATTACGACCCACGCTTTCGCGCGCCACTGTTTCCGTTTGTGGACTGGGACCTGGCTGCGGCCAACCGCAACTTGCGTACTGACCTGAACCTGGTCAAAAAGCTCAGCGGCGGAGCCAAGCTCGATGTCAAGGTCGGCGGCTCGTTCTCCGCAGCGCGCAACGATTCCTACCGCGACAGCTACACCGCGCCCGGCGGCACGCTGCTGCTCGACCAATTCCTCAAGTCGCGCGCCACCGACTACGGCCTCTCGAGCACAGGTAAGTATTCAACCCCGCTGTTCGAAGGCCACGCGCTGTCGGTCGGCTGGGACGGCGGTTTCAATACGCGCGACGACCTGCGCGACGAAACCAATTCGTTCACCGGCAAGGCTCCGGCGCAGGTGGTGGAAGAATTCACCGCCGACGTTGCGCGCTTTGCCGCCTACGGCCAGGACGAGTGGAACGTGACCAAGAACTGGTCGGTATACGTCGGCGCCCGCTGGGAAGGCGTGCGCACCAAAGTCTATGGCAATACCTTCAGCCAGAGCCGCTCCAGCACCAGCGTATGGAGCCCATTGTTCCAGACTTTGTACAAGCTGCCTAACACCAAAGACCAGATTCGCTTCGCGCTGACGCGCACCTACAAGGCGCCGCCGACCCAGCAGATCATCCCGCGCCGCTTCAATAGTGCCAACAACAGCCAGACCGAGCCGGATCAGCAGGGCAATCCGGCCCTCAAGCCAGAACTGGCGCTGGGTCTGGACGCGGCCTATGAGCACTATTTTGCAGAAGGCGCGATGTTCTCCATTAGCGGTTCGGTGCGCAAAATCGACAACTACACCCGCACCGCGATCATCCTGGGCGCGGACGGACGCTGGATTGCGCTGCCATCCAATGATGGTGAAGCCTTCAGCCGCAGCATCGAGTTCGAAACCAAGTTCCCGCTCAAGGCGGTAATGAACACCAAGCTGCCGATCGACTTCCGCTTCAATATGAACCGCAACTGGTCGACGGTGGACAATGTGCCAGGTCCTAACAACCGCCTGGACCAGCAGACCCCGTTCTCGGCTACCGTTGGCGTGGATTACAAAGCGGGCGCGCTGTCGGCCGGTAGCAGTTACTCGTTCCGCAACGGCGGCCTGGTGCGCCTGTCGCAGAACCAGTACTCGTTTAACACGGTGCGGCGCGATCTTGAGGCTTACGCCTTGTGGAAGTTCGATCCGAAGAATCAGGTGCGCGTGGTGGTTGCCAACATCCTGGCGCAAAATGCAGTACAGCAGACTTCATATCTGGACAACGACAACAGCCTGCGCAAGCGTACCAACTTCATCCCAGGCGACACCGCGATCCGGGTCACCCTGGAGACCAAGTTCTAAGTAGTCAGACCTTGTAGTGGTGCGAGCTGAAATAGGCGCGCGCCACCAGCACCGCCACGCCCATCATTGCGGCGCACAGGAAGAACGAGCTGCCAAGCCGCCAGTCATTGGGCGGCAGGTGGCTCGCCATGCCCAGGATGGCGGTGCCCAGCACCGGCATGAACACAATTCCCAGGCTGCTGATCGATTGCAGTGATCCCATGAGCTCTCCCTGTTCGTTGGCGGGCGAGGCTTTCGAAATGATCGCCTGCAGGGCAGGGCCGGCGGCATAGGCGAGCAGGTTGCAGAGAATGAACACGTACATCATCCAGCCTTGCGTGGCCAGGCCGTACAGGATGAAGGTAATGCATCCCGATAGCAGGCCAATCAGTGACACCCGCACTTCCCCCATACGCTTGATCAGGACGCCCAGCAGCCCGGCTTGTACCACCACGGCCGTGATCCCGACGCAAAACAGTGCGATGCCATTGTCAAATGGTGTCCAGCCAAAGCGGAACGTGGTGTACAGCACCCAGGTCGACTGCAGCATCATCTGTGCAAACGCCGACAGCGCAAACACAATTACCAGGCCACGAATATCGGTGCGCTTGAGCAGCTTGAGCATGGCGGTAAACGGGTTTGCCTTGGCTAGGGCGAACGGTTTGCGGTCAGCCTTGGGCAGCGACTCGGGCACTGCAAAATAACCATAAATGAAGTTGGCCGCGCTGATCGCCGCGGCCACGTAAAACGGCAGGCGCAGGTCGACACTGCCTAGTACCCCGCCCAGCATGGGGCCGCAGATAAAGCCAAGGCCAAATGCCGCGCCCACCTTGCCAAAGCTTTTGGCGCGGTTTTCGCCGGTGGAGATATCGGCCGCATAGGCCGAAGCCACCGACATGCTGGCCGAGGACATGCCGCCGATGACGCGTCCCAAGAACAGCAGCGCCAGATTGGGCGCCCAGGCAGTGAGCAGGAAGTTCAGGCACATGCCGCCCATCGAGTAGAGCAGCACGGGGCGGCGCCCGACGCGGTCACTGATGGCGCCGAGCATGGGCATGAACAAAAACTGCATCAGGCCGAACACCGCCGCCAGTATCCCGAACCAGTAGGCCTGCTCCTGGGGGCCAGTAGTAAATTGCCCGACCAGCACCGGAATGACCGGGACGATCAAGCCAATGCCGAGCATGTCGATAAAAATGCAGATCAGGATGAAATTGAGATTGGGCGCTGCGGGAGTTTTAATGACAGGGATGCTGCTCATGGATGAAGGCCGGGTCGGTCAGGGGGGCGGAGACTCATCTTAACGCAATTGCAAGCTAGGCACCCTCAATCGATAGCAAGGCCATGAGCGGCAACCGCGCGCTGCGACAGTGCATCTGCGTGCGCATTCTTGTGGCGCGGGATCCAGCGCAAGGCCACCTTGTCGATCGTGGTGATCAAGGCCTGAGCGCTGGCGCGCAGCGCAAGCAGGGACACCGCCGCCGCTGAATCTGGCCCGCTCACGTCGTCGATAACGCTGCGGCTGTCGCCATAGATGGTCAAGCCGCCCTTGGCGCCGGCTTCCACGGCTGCCTGCAGCACCGCGATGAGCGCCAGGTACTCAGCTTCGGAGCTGTTGCCGTAGCCAGCGCTGTGCGAGATTTCAATTTGTATGCCAGCAGGGCCAATCAGCACCCCGCCAATGCCGCAGCGGCCGGGGTTTGGGTGGGCCGAACCATCGAACCAGGCCCGCCACGGCGTGGCCGGGCCGTCATGGCGGGCGTGGCGCAGGGCGAGGGCGCTGGCCTTTTGCTCACGTTTTGAGGCCAGCCCCGCCATGGCGGCAATCTTGTCGTCCTGGCGCTGAGCCAGAAGTCGTTCAAGGCCCCCGGCACCGGCAACCTGGCGCAAAACCATGAGCAATGCATCATCCTGCGCCACACCGTCGCGCGCGGTAATCGCCCTGGCCGCGCGCAGCTCGGCCTTGTGCGCCAGTGATGTGAGGAGGGACAAATCGTGCATGGGCGCCAGAATAACCCAGCCGCGCGAACTGCAGGCAAAAAAAATGCAGCCCCGGAGTTCGGGGCTGCATCACTACGACCAATCAATTAATAACGACGCGGGTTGTCTGCGTAGCGGTCACGGCGGTTTGGTACACCGTCACCATCGCGGTCGTTATCGCGGCTATTGCGGATGCCGTCGTTGTCGAGATCGCGGTCGTTGGCGTCGGCAATACCGTCACGATCGCGGTCGCGTTCCATGCGGTCCGGAATGCCATCACGGTCACGGTCGCGGCTACGGATCCAGCGGCCTGGTTCCATCACCCAGCGGCCATCACGCTCGACCCACTCGGCGCCAGTGTACATATAGCCGGGACGCTCGCGCACCCAGGTGCCGGCAACCCATTCGTGGCGATTACCGCGCCATTCCCAGTGACCGGGGGCCCAGGCATAGCCGCGACGTGCACGTGGCTCGCGCTCGTAGCGTGGCTCGGGTGGAGCAATGCGGACAAAATTGTCGTTGTCATTGCGGTCGTAGCCACGGTCGGCTACGCGTTGCCAGCCGCCGCGGTCGAGTCGCCAACCATCACGGTCGCGAATCCAGTTCGACTGCTGATATTCATAACCGCTGCGTGCGGTTTCCCAGTGGCCTTCGGTCCAGACGTGGCGGTTTCCGTTCCAGTTCCAGAAACCAGGGGCCCAGACATAACCATTACGTGGCGCAGGGATGGCTTCATAGCGCGCTGCAGGAGGCGAGGTGTCGATCACCAGGCTCACGCCGCTTTGTGCGCTAGCGGACAGTGGCATAACGGCTGCGGCTGCTACGGTAAGAATTGCTGCGAGTGTCAAAGTGCGTTTCATGTTGATTCTCCTTTGATTAACGTACGATTCAATATATCAACCGCAAAGCGCACTCAGGAGAAATGAATCCATTGCTTACAATTGAAACAACTTCAGGCCGATTGTAAGTGTGTTATCGAACGGAACAGTTCGCTTGGCCGGGATAAAGCGAAACGCCTGCGACCATGGGCATGGTGGCAGGCGTTGTCGGTGAAGGGTCCGCCTGTTACGCGGTGGGCAGCTATGTGCGTCAGCGTACAGGCGGGTATTCGGAACTGCGTACTTCAACTGCGCTCGTTAGCGTGCTCGCTTTCGACTTGTACCGATTTGAGTTTTTCTTCGGCGTTCATGCGGCGTGCGCTGACTACGATGACGGCAATGGTCGGGCTGTCGCTGCGCACGACAGGCTGGGTACTGGCAAGCGGGGCGGGATCGGTGATGAACATGCTCGAGGCTGCCAGGGCTACGGTGGCGGTGAAAACGGCTTCGAGATTGGCGAGGATGTTCATTTTGATTCCCTCCAAAGTGCTTTGCGATGTGATCACTTTAGGCAAATTGCCCATTGCTCACCATCGGATTGCGACGAAGTGCAGTTTTTGGGGGACGACCTGCTAAAAAGGCGCCTGATCTGCTGGTTCGCGCGCGCTCAACAGCTTGGTGGGCCGGGAACTTGGCACGTCCGTTGCGGACTAAGTAAGGTCTATCGCTGGAAGGAGACTGATCATGAAAATCCCCGAGGAATTGCGCATCCCCGCCCTGGTGTTTGGCCTCGAAGCGGTGCTGCTGACCGGCGCAGCAATGGTGTTCCTGGTCCTGATCCCGTAATCATCTGGACCGGACTTCCTCGTAGCGCTCGATGTAGCGCTTTGCGGGCATGCGCCTGAACGCTTCGGCTATCACGTCGAGCGGAATATCGTCGAGCTTCTTGAAGCGGATGCAACTTTTGCCCATGTCCAGTTTCTTTTTGCCCGAGTCCGCCCATGCCTGGCGAAACCATGCGACTTCCTCGGTTTCTTCGGTGTCGCTGCAGCCCACGTAAAAGCCCATCATATATAGCGACACGTAATTTTTCTGCGATGCAAGGCCGGCAAATGGCAGAGCCTGCGGCGCATTGCAGTGGTAGCCGGCAGGGTAGACCGAGAGCGGCACCGACCACCCCATCATGCCGTAGCCCATGCCTTCGCTGTAAACGCTGTCGATATTGGCGAGGATGACGTTACGCACCGTCTCAAGGATATGACGACGCTCTGGCGGCAGGCTTGCCAGGTACTCTTCAACAGTGCTTGCGCTCGATTGCATAGGAACTCCCGGATGACCAGGAATCCATTCTATTGCTGTGCGATCAATAGCGCAATCGGCAATCAGCAGCGACACATCGCCTCGCTGTGCCTGCGTCAGGCTGCGGATTTGTCAGCGGGCGAAGCCGACTGCGCAGGGTCGAGCCGGCGCAGCACAATTGCAGTGAGATTATCGATGTGAAAATTGGGCGGTGGCCTGGTCAGCATTTCCTCGAACAGGGCGCCGGTCATGCCCGCCGCGTCGCACTGGCGCCCGAGCAGTGCGGGCCAGCGATCGATCAGGTCGTAGGGATTGGCGCAGGCCCAGAACCCGTCGGTGGCCAATACATACGCGGCGCCTGGATCGAGCTCGATAGCGCGGCGATCATGCAGGTGCTTCAGGAACGGCGGCAGATTGTGTGGCGTCAGTGCGAACAGCGGATCGCTTAGTTCGCTGGGATTGGCAAACGCATTGCCGAGGATGAAAGCTTGCGAGAGTTGCGAGCGATGCTCGCCATGCACCTGCTGCCACCATTCCGCTTCGCTGAACAGGCCGGCCATGGCGTAGGCGGTGGCTGGCACGTGGTCGATGGTCAAGGGACGTGCCACGCCGTCCTTGACTTGATACAGGCGCGAATCGCCCACGTGATACAGCAGCGGCGCCTTGCCCGGGACCAGTTCAAGCAGGGTCAGGGTGGTTCCGGGCCGTTTGGACGTTGTGTCACCATCGAATTGGCGCTGCAGGGAAGCATGCAAACTATCCAGGTGACGCGCCAATTCGGCCAACGAGTCGCATGGCGGAATGGTCAGCAAGCCGGCGACGACAGCTTCCGCGGCTTCGCGGCCACGTCCGTGGCCACCCATCCCATCGAGTACGGCGAGGCGCACGCAGCCGGGTATCCAATTGTCAATGCGCTGCCACTGGCGGCGCTGGCTGTGCTGGAAATGGGCCCAGCCGGTGGTGTCGATGAGCAGGAAGTTGTCTTGATTTTCATGCAGCGTATGCGGATCGGCACCCACGCACGACTGGACGGCGACGTCGAAACAGGGGCCGAATTGCAAGGGGTGCGCTTCTTGTGTCATAGACAATGCACGGACAAAATGTCAATCATCACAGCTTACTCCAAATGGTTCAAGGGTAAAGCACCGCTCAGATGGCATGTTCACGCCTTGCAGTCAGGAGCACAACACCGTTGACCAGGATGCAGGCGCCGGCACAGGCAAGCGCCGCGCGCACGCCGAAGTGGTCGGCCAGGTAGCCCCAGGCTACGCTGCCCAGCGTGTAGGCAGCGGCCATGACCAGCAGGTAGATCGACAGGGTGCGGGCCCGCACCGCTTGGGGAAAAGACAGCTGGGCTGCCGCGTTCATGGTCGACACCGTGGCCGACCAGGCCATGCCGCCGGCGACAATGAGCGGGACCATCAGCGTTACCGAGCGCAGAAAGGGCAGCACCAACAGCATGGCGCCGAACAGGAGGAGGGCGCCGGCCAGCAGGCCGGTCTTGCTCACGTAGGGCCGCACGTGCGGCAGCAGGCAAGCGCCGAGCACCGCGCCGGCGCCCAGGCTACCCATCAGCAGTCCAAATACGCTTGAATCGAGCTGGAGTTCGGTCTTGACGAAGACGGGCAGCAGCGAGGCGAAAGCGATGCTGGCGAAAAAAACCGTGCACACATTGGCCAGGATGCGCCGATAGCGCGCGCAACCGAAAGCGGTGCGCAGTCCGGTTCGCAGGCTGGCCGCGAAGCTCGCACCGCTGGGTGCTTCGCGCGCGCGCGGTTCACGCCACCAGCTCCAGTAGACGGCGAGCAGGCCGAGGAAGGAGAAGGCGTTGATGAGAAACAGCGAACCAGGTCCGACTAGTCCAAACAGCAGGCCACCGAGGGCCGGCCCTGCCACCGCAGCCACGTTGTAGCTCAGGTTATTGAGCGTGGCTGCCGCCTCCACTTCGTTCGGCTCGACCAACCCGGACATGCAAGCCTGCCAGGCCGGCCACATGAAAGCCGAGCAGGCGCCCATGAGAAAGGTCAGTGCCAGCACCGGGCCCGCCGAAGCATGGTCGGTGGCGACAACGGCGGCCATGGTACAGGCGCACAGCGCCATCGTGAGATTGCAGAAGAACAGAAATTGAGGACGGTCGACCTTGTCGGCGATGACCCCCGCAAATAAGGCGAACAAAAAGATGGGAACGTAGGCGGCGGTTTGCACCAGGGTGCTGGCGGAGGCCGAATCGGCCACGGTGGTAATCAGCCAGGCGGACGCGAATGTCTGCATCCAGGTGCCGAGGTTCGAGATCAGATTGGCAAGCCACAGCTGGCGGTAGCGCGCATGGCGCAAGGGTTGCGACAAGGGCACCTTGCGGCGCAGGGGCACCGCGTCCAGCGGCAGGGTGCTTTCTTTCGGCATCATGGAAGTCTAAGGTGCTGCTGAGTAGCGGTCAACATGCAGACGTTTGATCTGTGCATATGTTAATGTTCTCGTATGTTGATCCGACCCATATCCCAGCAGGACATCGCCGCTGTTTCAGGCATGCTGCGCACGCTGGCCGAAGAGTTCATCGTGCACGACATCGCGCCTCCGGCCGCAGCCACTTTCCTTGCCGAGAACAGCACCGAAGGTGTGCAGGGTTTTATCGACAGCGGCATTGTGTACCACGTGGCCGAAATCGACGGCGTGATTGCAGGCTTTGTCGCCGTGCGCGATCGCAAGCACCTGTTCCACCTGTTTGTCGACCGGGCCTGGCACCGCCGCGGCATCGCGCGCCGCCTCTGGGATGTGGCGCGCCAGGCTGCCATTGATGCAGGCGGTGCTGGCTGCTTTACGGTGAACTCGTCCAACTACGCCATGCCCGTGTACGAAAAATTTGGTTTTGTGCGCACCGCGCCAACGCAGGAGTCGAAAGGACTTCGCTACAACCCGATGCAGCTAGGCGACTCGCTAGTCCCACCACGCCAGACTGAAAATGAGTGAAAAAAATGGACCGTGCATCGCTGCACGGTCCACCAAAATCACCGACCCCGGCTGGGATTGCGGTGTTTAATGCCCGTAGTGACCACCGTGGCCATGACCGCGGCGGTGGCCCCGGTGGTGACCACGATGATGGCGGCCACGCTTCTCGACGTAGACTACGGTCGGCGCGCGGTAGTAGCGCTGCGGTGCGTAGTAGACGGGAGCTGGCTCGTAGTAAGCACGCGACTGGACATAGACCGGGGCCGGACGATAGCTGCGGCGCGGACGATCGTAATAGCCGTTGTCGTAATAGCCGCCACGGGTATCGTGGTAAGCGTAGCGGTTGTCGTTATAGCCACGGTGGCGATCACCGGTGCGGATCGAATTACCCACTGCAGCACCGAGCACACCGCCGACGATGGCGCCGTCGCGGCCCGACACGTTATGGCCAATGGCTGCGCCGACCACGGCGCCGACGGCAGTATTGACACCGCGGTCGCTTGCCATCGCAGAGGAGGAGATGACCGTTGCGGCCACGATCGCCGCACCTACGAATTTTGTGTTGAACATGGCGTTTCCTTTGGCCTCAACCGAGATCGGGATGATCCTCAAAGCGCTGGGGCATGGATGAACTATAGCGAGCGAGGCGCGCACGAACCATTGGTAATACAGAATCTTACAAATCGCGAAAGCTTGTAACAGGCAGGTAAATACTTGTGGCGCCCTTGCGGATGGCAAGTTTTGCCCCATCTACAGCAAGTTCACTTGTAAGAACTGGACCTGCCATGCCGCGAAGCCGTGTTGTTTTCATTGTCCTGGGCCTGCTCTCCCTGTTGCATTTTTACATAGGGATGCGCCTGATTCCCGCCATGTCGCTGCCCGACTGGGGCGTTGGTATTGGGATTGTCTTGCTCATTTTGTCAACGCTGCTCATGCCAATGGGACTGGTGGCATCGCGCTCCCGAAAAGGCGCCGATCAATTGGCCTGGCTTGGGTTGGTGGCGATGGGATTTTTCTCCTCCCTGCTGGTGCTCACGCTGGCGCGCGATCTGGCGCTGATCGTAGCCTCCTTGTTTGGCGCCGCGACTGCGGGGTTGGAACGGGGTAGCGCGATGGCAGTGCCGTTGATCGCGCTGAGCGTCACCCTGCTCGGTTACATCAACGCGCGCCGGGTGGCCAAGGTGGTGGAAGTGGAGGTGCCCATCGCCGGTCTGCCGCCGGCCTTCCACGGTTACCGCATCGTGCAGATTTCGGATGTCCACGTGGGGCCCACCATCAAACGCGGCTACCTCAATGCAATCGTCACCAAGGTCAACGCGCTCGCGCCCGACGCCATCGCCATTACCGGCGACCTGGTCGACGGCAGTGTCAAGCGCCTTTCGCTGCACACCGAGCCGCTGGCACGGCTGAGCGCCAAGGATGGCGCTTTCTTCGTCACAGGTAATCACGAATATTATTCCGGGGCGGGCGACTGGATTGCCGAAATGCGCCGGCTGGGACTGACAGTCCTGCTCAACGAACACGTGGTGCGCGAGCGCGACGGCGTCGCCCTGATGATTGCGGGCGTGACCGACTTCACGGCCCATCAATTCGACGAGTCGCACCGCAGCGATCCCAAGGCTGCTGCGGCCGGCGCGCCCGACAATGTGCGGGTCAGGGTGCTGCTGGCGCACCAGCCGCGTAGCGCACCGGCAGCGGCGGCGGCAGGCTTTGACCTCCAGCTGTCGGGACATACGCACGGCGGCCAGTTCTTCCCATGGAATCTGTTCGTGCCGCTGCAGCAGCCCTTCACCTCCGGCCTGAATCGGCTTAGCCAGTTGTGGGTCTACACCAGCCGCGGTACCGGCTATTGGGGACCGCCCAAGCGTTTCGGCGCGCCATCGGAGATTACCTCGGTGAGATTGGTGCCGGCATAGGGATGCAAAATCCATGCAAATGCGCTATTGTCTGAGGCTACGCCAGCTACCAGGATACCCGCATGACACGCAAGCCCCTGTTGTCAATACTCGCCGCAGCATTCATCTCCACCAGCGCCCTCGGCGCCACTCCAGGTAACGATCCGGCCGCGCTCGCCAAAATCCGCGACAGCGCCATGAACAGCGACTACGCCTACCAGCGTCTGGCCGATATGACGGACCTGATCGGACCGCGCCTGTCCGGCTCTGCCGGCAATGCCGCCGCAGTTACCCAGGTCGCCGAGGCGATGCGCAAGCTCGGCGCGAAGGTCACGCTGCAGCCGGTCAAAGTGCCGCACTGGGTGCGCGGCGCCGAAGCGGCGGAACTGGTGGAGTACGCGGGGCGCCCGCAGGGTCTTACCCAGAAAATCGTATTGACGGCTTTGGGTGGCTCGGGCGCCACGCCGGCCGAGGGCATGGTGGCCCCTGTCATCGTGGTACGCAGCTTCGATGAACTCAAGGCGCGCGCGAACGAAGTCAAAGGGCGCATCGTGCTGTTCGACGTGCGCTTCGACCAGGGCATGGCCGATCGCGGACTGTCGGGCCAGGCGTATGGCCAGGTAACGCGTTTTCGCGGCGCGGGAACCCGCATGGCGGCCGAGATGGGCGCGGCGGCAGTGCTGGTCAGTTCAGCCGGTGGCGCCAACTACCGCTTGCCGCATACCGGATCGAGCGGCTTGCAGGAGGGGGCACGGATTCCGGCGGCCGCGGTGACGGTGGAAGACTCGCTGCTGATGGCGCGTCTGGCGGCGCGTGGCGCGCTGTCGATGCGCCTGACGCTCACGCCAAAAATCCTGCCCGACGCCGACAGCTTCAATGTCATCGCCGACCTGCCGGGCAGCGACAAGGCCGATGAAATAGTGATCGTATCGGGTCACCTCGATTCCTGGGACCTGGGCACCGGCGCCAATGACGACGCCAGCGGTGTGGCCAGCGCGATGGCGGTGTTCGAGACGCTGGGCAAGCTCAATTACCGGCCACGGCGCACCATCCGCATGATCGCGTGGGCCAATGAAGAAAATGGCGGGCGCGGCGCCGCAGCCTACCTGCAGGCCAACAAGGACAACGTGGAGCGTCATTTTGCCGCAATTGAAAGCGACGGCGGATCGGGACGCCCCTTTGGCATGCGTTCGAGCGCGCCATTCACCGCCAACAAGCTGTTCGCGCCACTGCAGGCATCGCTCGAGCCGATTGGCGCGGGCGCCTTGCAGCGCGCTGATGCCCTCAGCACGGGCGACTTGAGCGGACTGGAACAGGCGGGCGTACCTAGCTTCACGCCGCTGATTGACGGCTCGGACTACTTCCATTATCACCATACCGCGGCCGATACGCTCGACAAGGTCAACCCGGACAACCTGCGCCGTCACGTCGCCCTGATGACATCGCTGACCTGGTTCCTGGCCAACTTGGAGCAGCCGATCGGCCGCTTCAACGGCCCCGCGCGCCAGTAGCCCAAGCCACTGACCCAGTGGGTCGCACGGCTAGATCGCGTTGATGGGAATTTTCAGGTAGCGCACACCCTGCGCGTCGGGGGCTGGCAGGTGGCCGGCGTTGATATTGACCTGGATCGCGGGCAGGATCAGCGCCGGCATGTCGAGCGTTGCGTCGCGCGTGGTGCGCATTGCCACGAAATCCGATTCGGCAATCCCTTCGCGGACGTGAATATTACTGGCGCGCTCGGCTGCCACTGTGGTTTCCCAGGCCGGTGCACGGCCTTCGGGCGGGTAGTCGTGACAGATGAACAGGCGCGTTTCGGGTGGTAAGGCCAGGATGCGCTGCACGGAGTGGTACATGGTGGCGGCGCAGCCGCCCGGGAAGTCGCAGCGCGCGGTGCCCACGTCGGGCATGAACAGGGTGTCGCCCACGAACACCGCGTCGCCGACCTGGAAGGCGATATCGGCTGGGGTGTGGCCCGGCACATGCAGCGCGCGCGCTTGCATCGCGCCAATGTTGAATACTTCGTCGGGCGCGAACAGGTGGTCGAATTGCTCGGGACCGCCCGGGAAGAATGCAGCGAAAGCTTTTTGCACGGCGCGGATCTCGGCGCCGATTCCGGTCTGGCCGCCCAGCTGCGCCACCAGGTAGGGCGCGGCCGACAGGTGGTCGGCGTGGGCATGGGTTTCGAGCACCCATTCCACCCGCAGCCGCTGTTCCTTGACGAAGGCAATCACAGCGTCGGCCGATGCCGTCGAGGTGCGTCCGGACTTGGCGTCGAAATCGAGCACCGCATCGATAATGGCGCAGGAGCAACCGGGCGCTTCATAGACCACGTAGGTGACTGTCGACGTGGCGCTGTCGAAAAATGCCCGGATCTCTGGCTTCATGGCGGTGTTTAAGTTTTAGTAGTGGTCATTTTACTCCAAAGAAAATGCAAACGGCCGGGCTGGAAAGTTCTCTAAATCAAGGCCCAGTTCTCTCGACGATGGGTCATGGCACGAACATCCGCCGTACTGCGCGCGCCCGGCCTCGGAACGGACGACCGTACATGGTTTGGATCCCGCTCGTAAAGTTCTGTCCCCACACCAGTTGTGAGCGCGGCTCTTGCGGTTCGCACGACCAGTACCAAAGGCGCTGGAACTGTTCCCTCAGATTGGCGTAGAGCAGAGCCAGTTCACGGCGGGTGGGAAGTTCGCCGCCTGCCGCCGCAGCCCACTCGCGCGCCGCCGACCAGGACACCTCTTCCGCTTCGCCTGGCAGCAGGATCAGATGATGGTCGGGCTGCGTTTCCTTTCCAAGAATCAATCCAGCATAAAATTCGCCCTCAGTCAGTGCCTGCCTGACCTCCTTGTAATCGCGCATCATTTGTCTCCATCTTTTGGTCCTTGGCACATTAGGACAACGGGCCGGCACGCTAGTTGCAGTCTATCTGTTTGATTTCCAAGGGAAAAGTTCGTTTAGTCATTTGCTATTGCAGGGAAATTTTCTGGCGAAAAGCTTGAACTTAAGAATTTGACGGAGCTCAAACTCCCCTCAATTCACCTGATAAGGCAAGGAACTATTAATGGTTAAATCGGTCACATCCGCCCACCGAACACGTGTCACCGCCATCGCATTCGGCGGCCTCAGCCTCCTCCTCAGCGGCTGCGGCGGCGCAGCCCCCGACCAGCAAGAATTCACCGACCTAAAGACCGCCGGCTTTGTGAGCAGCAGTGCAGCCGTCGTGGCAGCGGCCCCCGTTCAGGCAGGGCCTGCAAGCGATGCGGACTATGCGCTGGCCGGCTACGCTGGCAATCCGCTGGCCGAGCGCAACGGCGACGACGCCATGCAAGCCGGCATCGCACCCTCCGCCGGCGCGCTGGCCACGGTACCGGCCACGACCTACAATTATTATGTTTCCCCCAAGGGCAACGATAGCAATCCCGGCACTGCGGCGGCTCCGTTTCGCACCCTGGCGCGCGCAGCCAGCGCAGTCAAGGCCAGCACGACGGTGTTCGTGGCGCCCGGCACCTATGAAGGCGGTTTCAAGACCAGTGCCAGCGGCACGGCCAGCGCCCGCATCTATTTTGTGTCGACCACGAAGTGGGGCGCCCGGATCGTCATGCCCAAGAAGTCGGTGAACAACACCGCCTGGGACAACCGCGGCAGCTATGTTGACATCATCGGCTTTCATGTCGACGGCACTTACGACAAGAGCGGCACCCGCTGGACGCTGGGCATCTACAACGGCGGCTCGCATGATTCGATTCGCCACAACTGGGTGCACCATATTGCCACCGGCGCCCCCTGCACCAGCGCGGGAGGATCGGCGATTGGCGTTGACAGCTACTACGGCGGCGTGAAGTCGGAAGTGATCGGCAACCTGGTCAACGATATCGGTCCGGCCGGTTGCCGCTTTGTCCAGGGCATTTATATCAGCACTTCGGGCAGCGTCAAGAACAACGTGGTGTACCGCGTGGCTGAAGGCGGCATTCACCTCTGGCATGATGCTAACAACGTCATCATCACCAATAACACCGTGACAGCATCCAACACCGGCATTATCGTTGGCGGCGGCGATTACTATAAGACCTCAGGGCCGAACAACCATACGGCGGTCTACAGCAACATCGTGTACGACAACAAGATGGGCATTTCGGAACAGGGCCAGACGGGCAAGAACAACACCTATCGCAACAACCTGGTGTTTAAAAATTCCACCTACAACTGGAAGCTCAATAACGGCTTGAGCCACACTGGCACGGTGAGTTCCGAGCCGTACTTTGTGGCGTACAAACGGGTTGGTACGCCCAACCTGCGCCTGAGCGGCAGCTCTCCAGCCATTGGCCGAGGCACCGACGTGCATGCCCACGCCAAGGACTTTGCCGAACGGCCGCGCAATCATGGCACCGGCTTCGACATCGGCGCCTACCAGCACTAAACAACGTCAATACGCGCTCCCAGTATTTTCGGGAGCGCGTGCGTAGTTCGCGCCGTTCCGGTAGGATTGCCCAATTACCATCCCGATCGGAGAATGACCCATGCTGCGAACCCCCAAGTCCCTGTACCTGAGCGCCGTCCTGGCCGCACTGGCGGCGCCTGCCGCACAGGCGCAATTGCAAGTGAGCGCTGCGCCGCCGGACGTGAAAGGCTGGAAGACAGTGACTGTCGCTCAGGGCATCACCCATCCCTGGAGCATGGCATGGCTGCCGGACGGGCGCATGCTCATTACGTCCAAGACTGGCACTTTGCATACGCTGAACGGCGGCAAGTTCGATACGGTGCCGATGGAAGGCTTGCCGACCGTGTTCGCCAGCGGGCAGGGCGGTTTGCTCGACATTGCAGTGCATCCCTCCGACAAGACCAATCCACGGGTCTATATGACCTTGTCGACCGGCACATCGGAAGCCAACAGGACCACCCTGGTCCAGGGCATCTTCGACGGGAAAAAAGTCCACAGCATCAAAACGCTGTTCAAGGTACAGCCCGACAAGAGCGGCGGCCAGCACTTCGGTTCGCGCCTGTTGTGGCAAGCCGATGGCAGTTTGTTGATGAGTATCGGCGATGGCGGCAATCCGCCGCAGAAAATCGGCGACAGGTTGGCGCGTGACCAAGCCCAGAATCTGGCAGCGCATCAGGGAAAAATCCTGCACCTGGCGGCGGACGGTAAGCCGGCTTCGAACAACCCGCTGACCAAGCAGCCTGGCGCGCTTGCCGAAATCTGGAGCTTTGGCCACCGCAATATTCAGGGCATGGCACGTGATGCTGCCGGCCGTGTGTGGGCGACCGAACACGGCCCGCGCGGTGGCGATGAGCTCAATCTGATCGAAGGTGGCGCCAACTATGGCTGGCCGCTCCAAAGCTATGGCGCAGACTATAGCACCGCACAGCCGATCGGCCAGAAGGTGGTCAGCGGAATGGTACAGCCAAGGGTGGCGTGGGTACCGTCGCCAGGCCCGTCCGGTCTGGTGTATTACACCGGTTCACAGTTCCCGCAGTGGAAAGGCAGCCTGTTCAGCGGGGGCCTTGCCAGCACGGACCTGCGCCGCATCGCCATCGACAAGGATGGCAAAGTGCTGTCGCAGGAACGGCTTAATATCGGCAAGCGCGTACGTGATGTCAGGCAGGGGCCGGATGGCCATCTGTACCTGCTGACCGACGAAGCCAACGGCGCTTTGCTGCGGGTCGAACGCAACTAGGATTCATCGACTGCGGCCCGTAGCCGCGTTGTGACTGGCCTGGCGGCCGCTTTGCATCAGCAGGCGGCTGCTTTTTTTTCGATCAGATTGTCAAGGCGAGGCGAAAGTACAACACATCCCAACCGTGCGCCGAGTTACATTTGTTACAAGTTAGAATTTACCCAAGCTGCAGTGCGCAAACCGACGGGGGACATCTTGCTTACATGGGTATATGACGAAATTGGATGCGCCGGGGCCATCGTGGATGAATATTGCGTCCGCAATTTGTCCGGAGAGGCTGTCGCGTGGGTGTTTGGGGTCAGCCTGTTTTCACTCAAGGGCGAGCATATCGGCTGGTGCGAGGATGGCGTGTTCTACGACATCGATAACCGCGTACTGGGCTTTATTGCCGGCGCCAAAGGGCTCGAGCCCGATATGCCGGCACTGGTGCCCGAGCCGTCGGTGCCCAAGTTCAGCAAACGGCCTTATGTGCCGACCTTGCGGGGACGCAGCGCTCGGCCGGCGGGCCGAGGCTGGTCGTCGTACTGTCTGGCGACGTATCTCGAATTTGGCGCGGGGCCGCAAGTGACCAGCTTCGTGCGTCGACCAGGCACGCCAGTACAACGGCATAGCCATGATTTATCGCACTAGGCTCAGCGCGCGATTTCTCGCCGTTTAACGAGCGGCGCTGCTTGCCAGCACGGGTACCGGCATATTGTGCACGCGCGACCCCTGGCTGGCCGTGAGGATGGCGCTGCGCACTGCAAACGTAATGGCCGCCGGCACGCGGGGCAAGGCCTGACGCCGCGCATGGCGTTCCAGCGCCTCTTCCTGCATGTGTTCATCCATAATGCCGCGCAGGCGTAAAAAGCGCTGCGCCACATCGTCCCCGAACCCGCTCCATAACTGGGTCTGTTCAAGCGCCGGGCTATCGATCTCGGGCTCGTCGATGAAGTCGTCTGTTTCGTCCATGGCTCGTTCCTCCTGGCTTGACTGTACGCGCCAGCGAACTGGGCCGTTTGCGCTAGGTCATGCATGCTTGTAAGCGAGGAAACTGTTGTAAAAGCCAGACGTCAAAGGCCGGCAGCTTGGCCGGCCTTGCCCACGGATAGTGGATCAGTTGCGGACGCGGTCGCGTTCGTAATCGCGCGGACGATCGCGATCACGCTCGTAGTCGCGCGGGCGCTCGTAGTTGCGATCACGGTCGCGGTTGCGCCGTCCGCCATTCATGGTCCAGGCCTGGCTGGGGTTACGCGACAGGCATTCCCAGAGATGCACCCGGGTGCCATTCTCGGTGCGGCCGCGGTCGATGTCGAGGCAGCGATTGGTTCCGGCCCACACGATGCGACCGCCGCGCTCCAGGCGCCACTGCTGGTTGCGATTGCGTGGATCGCAATCCCACACCTGAATTTTGGTGCCGTTGCTGTTGCGCCCGTTAATCACGTCGAGACACTTGTTGGTGCCGTTCCAGACGATCAGCCCGTTCTCGAATGAGAATTGCTGGTTGGGATTATTGCCGTCGCACTCCCACATCTGCAACTGTGCGCCGTTGTTGCGGTTGCCCCCGCTCACATCGAGACAATTGTTGCCGAAGCCGACAATTTCGGCGCTGTGGCTGACCCCGGGGGCGCCAAAGGTGGAAGCAGCTAATATCAAGTTAAGGAAGAGAAATGCGCGTTTTTTCATAATAGCTGCTCCGAAGGGTAGGGTCGGTCAAGTGAAATCTACACAAAGCTTGTGTTGGCACAAGTGTAATCAATATTGCTCGCTTGTGGCGCACTGTGAAAGACGAAATACGTTTAGTTACTTATTTAACCGAGCCCGGTGATGGGGACGCAACCAGCGTGTGGCCTGACATGGCAAAACTAGGGCATAGTCAAGTGACTAACCCTAAGAAAGCAAATCATGACAAACAACACGACCCCGCACGACGACGATTTGGGCGACCAAATCGAGCATGCCATCGAATCGGTGCTGGACATGGCGAATCCGCCGCATGAGCAGGATAGCCTGACGGGGGAGCCGTTCGAGCCGGATGCTGCGCCTGCAGGAGGCGTACCTGAGGTAACGGATGCTGAACTCGAGCAGCAGGCGCTGGTCCACCCGGGCGCCGATGGGGATGCTTCCACGCCGGAATAAAAAAGACCTGCAGCGCTGGCCGAGACGGTCAGCGTTTGCCAGCGCGCGCCGCGCATTACACGCGGCGTGGATCTCGCTGCTTATTTAACGCGGTAAATCGCGCAGAGTTTATTGCCGTCCGGGTCACGCACATACGACAGATGCATCGACCCCATTGCGCTCGAACGCAAGCCTGGTGGATCTTCGATCGATATGCCGCCGTGCGCGACGGCGACATCGTGAAATTCTTTGACTTGCTCAGGCGAGCTGCACTTGAAGCCTATTGTGCCGCCGTTGGCACAGGTGGCACCTTCCCCATTGATCGGTTCGCTGATGCAGAAGGTACTGCCGTCATGCCGGTAAAACAGCCGCACATGCCCGGAGTCCGCTACATGGCGAAATGGCGCGCTGGCGCCCAAGGTACCAAGCACAGCATCGTAGAATTGCTTGGCACGCTCGATATCGTTAGAACCGATCATGATGTGGCTGAACATATTTGCTCCTGTTGGCTGAAAAAGGCTTCAGGATAACGTAGGCGAAGCGCTTTGTGGCGGGTTCGAGTTAGCACCCAGCTGCGCGAGGCAAGCTGGCAAAAGTTCTTGAACTGATGAGCTCAGGCGAGGTCTGACAAACGGCGCGCACACCGTGCTGCCTTGACGACATCGACCTGGAGACAAGAATTCCATGAAAACCCCACAGCATTTTGCAGCGCGCTGCTGCATCCTTTTGTGCACATTGCTTACTTTCGTGGCCGCGCCCATGGCCGTCGCCGCACCCATCGTGTATCTGGCTGGCGACTCGACAGTCATGAGTTATGGCACCGCGAACTATCCGCAGCAGGGCTGGGGTGGCAGGATCCAGGATTACTTTACCCCCGGCGTCACGTTCAACAACCGCGCCATTGGCGGCAGGAGCAGCAAGAGCTTTGTCGATGAGGGGAGGCTGGCCGCCATCCTCAGCGTGATCAAACCCGGTGACTACCTGTTTGTACAGTTCGGACACAACGATGTGTACAGCGACCTCAGGCTCCACACCGATCCCTTTACCAGGTACAAGAACTACCTGGCCATGTATGTCGACTTGCCGCGCCAGTACGGCGCGATTCCCGTGCTGGTCTCGCCCATGGGCCGGCGGCGCTATGACAGTAGCGGCCGCTTCATCAACGACTTCGTCGACCGCACTGCCGCCATGAAAGAACTGGCGATCGAAAAGGGCGTGCCGCTGATCGATCTCAATGCCAAAAGCATCGCCTTTTATAACAGCATCGGCGTGGCCGCCACCACCGACGTCTTCCTGTGGCTGCCTGCAGGCATGTACACACGATTCCCCAACGGCGTTACGGACGGCACCCATTTTCAGGAATACGGCGCCGGACAGCTTGCACGGCTGGTGGTCCAGGGCATTGTTGAAAACAGGCTGGGTATTAGCAGCCTGATCGGTGCGATCACCTATCCGGCGGAAGCAGGCATCCTTGCAGGGGCCGGCACGGTACGCGAACGCACTTACAGTGGCTGGCAAGGCAAGGGCTACGTCAATTTCGCGCCGAGTGGCGGATCGATGACGCTTAACCAAGTAATCGGCAAGGGAGGACTGCACACGCTGCGCATCAGATATGCCAACGGCGGTGCTACCCGCAGTGGCCAGTTGGTGGTCAACGGTGCGAGCTCGACCATCAGCTTTGCATCGACCGGATCCTGGACTACCTGGCTCACCAAGGACGTGATCGTCAGCCTAGGCGGCGGCACGGCCAATACCATTAGTTTGAGGTCGGTGGGCGCTGACCTGGCCAATATTGATACTCTCACTGTGTACTAAACGTCGCTTGGGGCGGGGGCGTCCTACTTGCATGTCTCAATGACCATGGTTCGTGTTAAAATCGCGCCCGCTGCCCGGATGGTGAAACTGGTAGACACCCGAGACTTAAAATCTCGTGCTCGTAAGGGCGTGCCGGTTCGATTCCGGCTCCGGGCACCAACAGCTTATCGCGCATCGACTCCTAGTACCGCTAAAACCCGCCCCTCTCCCATGACGGCGGGTTTTTTTTATTGCGCTGCGCTTCACTTCAGCAATCGCGGGGGCTTTCGTTCGCGTTGATATCGCGTCCGCACCTGGTCACTTTCCCATGCACAGCAAGATGGTGTAGCATGCGTGGCGGCGCCTGCAGCAGCGCGCCGCAGTACTTACAAGGACATGCATTGAACATCACGCTCAACGAGGAACTACGTTCCTTTATCGACCCGCTCGCCCCTATCGAATACGAAGCGCTTGAGCGCAGCCTGCTGGCCGAGGGCTGCCGCGATGCCCTGGTGCTGTGGGGCGAAGTCCTGATTGACGGGCACAATCGCTATGCTATCTGCCAGAAGCACAATATTCCCTTCCGCACCGTCCAGAACACCAAGTTCAGCACCCTCGACGACGTCATGCTGTGGGTGATCGATAACCACCTTGCGCGGCGCAGCGTGTCCGATTATCAGCGTGGCGTGCTGGCGCTGCGCAAGAAGGACATCGTCGCGTCACGCGTCGCCCAGCGCGCGTCCGAACCGGAGCAAAACCCCCAAGCCGAGTCTTCGCCGGCACCCGCTTCGCCGCCGTGGAACACGCGCGAGGACGTGGCCAAGGCCGCCCGCGTATCGAGCAATACCATCGGCCAGATTGAACGTATTCAGAAGGCGGCAACGCCGCAGCTGCTCGAGGCGGTGCGTGCCGGGACCATCTCGATCAACGCCGCGGCCAATGTGGCTTCGCTGCCGGAGGCGGTGCAGATTGCCGCTGCCGCCGGCGGACGCAAGGAGCTGCAGCAGGCAGCGCGGCAGGTGCGCGAGCAGAAGGCCGGCAGCCGTCCGCCCAAGGAAGCCGCGCCCGATGCCGAGGCCGATCTGCGCGCACAGGTAGCGGCCCTGCGCGACAAGGTCGACGCGCTCACCGCCGAAAACAAGTCACTGAAAGAACAGCTGGGCATAGCCTAGTCGCGCATCCACCGTTCGGGAGAGTCCAGATGTTGAAGTCACAGATTTTCGGAGCAGTTTTCGCAGCGTCGGCGCTCGCCGTCAGCCTGCCTGCCTACACCGCGCCAGTCGGCGCGGGGCAACGCGCAACGAGCGAGCAGGCGCGCTGGCAGCAAAGCGCCAAACGCGTGACCATCATGCGCGACAAATGGGGCATTCCCCACGTGTTCGGAAAATCGGACGCCGATGCGGTATTCGGTCTGATGTACGCGCAGGCTGAAGACGATTTCAATCGGGTCGAACTCAATTACATCAACGCGATGGGGCGCCTGGCCGAAGTGGAGGGCGAAGCCGAAATCTGGCGCGATCTGCGCATGAAAATGTACATCACCCCGGCCGACATGAAGGCCAAGTATGCAGCCAGCCCGGCATGGCTGAAAAAGCTGATGAACGCGTTCGCCGATGGCCTCAACTTCTATCTGCACACCCATCCGGAAGTCAAACCCAAACTGATCACGCACTTCGAGCCCTGGATGGCGCTGTCGTTCAGCGAGGGCAGCATTGGTGGCGACATCGAAGAGATCGACCTGGCCGAGCTGGCCGCGTTTTACGGCAAGGCGCCGCGGCTGGCCGACGCCGGCCTCGATCCGCACTTTGTACCGGAGACGCGCGGCTCGAACGGCTTTGCCATCGCGCCCAAGTTGACAAAATCAGGCAACGCCATGCTGCTGATTAATCCGCATACCTCGTTCTACTTCAGGCCCGAAGTGCACGTAGTGAGCGAGGAAGGCCTGAATGCCTATGGCGCGGTGACGTGGGGCCAGTTCTT
The DNA here is from genome assembly GCA_040385745.1 of Pseudomonadota bacterium. Lineage (GTDB taxonomy): Bacteria > Pseudomonadota > Gammaproteobacteria > Burkholderiales > Burkholderiaceae_D > Telluria_A. The sequence goes on along the minus strand of JAZKGU010000018.1, from coordinate 96,617 downwards.
CATCTATCAGGGTTTTAACGAGCGGGCAGGGTGGATGCACACTTCCGGCGGCGGCGACGTCATCGACGAGTACCTCGAGACCATCGTCGAACGCGACGGCAAAGTGTTCTACAAATATGGCAAGGGCGAGCGCCAGATGCGCGCCGTGCCGATTACCCTGCCTTACAAAACCGCCAGCGGCATGGCCAGCAAGACCGTCACCGCCTATTTCAGCCACCACGGCCCCATCGTGCGCTCGGCCAACGGCAAATGGGTGGCGATCAAGCTGATGGAAGAGCCGCTCAAGGCGCTCATGCAATCGTATTCGCGCACCAAAGCCAAGAGCTACCAGGCTTTTTACAAGTCGATGGAGCTGCGCACGAACTCGTCGAACAATACTGTGTATGCCGATGGCGATGGCAATATCGCCTACTTCCACGGTAACTTCCTGCCGCGCCGCGACGCCAGCTTCGACTGGAAGCACCCGGTCGACGGCAGCAACCCGGCCACCGAGTGGAAGGGCCTGCACGCTATCAAGGACACGATCACGCTGTTCAATCCCGCCAGCGGCTGGATCCAGAATACCAATAACTGGCCGTTCCGTTCGGCCGGCGCGAGCAGTCCGCGCGAGCAGGATTATCCAAAATATATGTGGACCCTGCCGGAAAACGCGCGCGGCCTGCATGCAATCCGCGTTCTTGAAAATGCCAAGGACTTCACGCTCGACAGCCTGATCGCGGCCGCCTACGACAGCTACCTCACCGGTTTCGAGCCGCTCGTGGCCTCGCTGGCCAAGGCATACGATGCTTTGCCAGCCGACCACGCCATGCGCGCCACGCTGGCGCCTCAGGTCGCGGCGCTGCGCGCATGGGATCTGCGCTACTCGGTCAGCTCGATTCCGACTTCACTGGCAGTGTACTGGGGGCAGGACATGGTGGCGCGCGCCAAGGCAGCGGCCAAGGCCCAGGAAGTGCCGGTCCACGACTTCATTCGCGACAGCATCAGCCCGCAGGAACGCCTCGATTCGCTGCAGCGTGCAACGGCCAAACTGGACGCTGATTTTGGCACCTGGCAAACGCCGTGGGGCGAGATCAACCGCTTTCAGCGCGCCAGTGGCGACGTGGTGCAGCAATACGACGATTCCAAGCCCAGTATCGCGGTGCCGTTTACCTCGGCGGTGTGGGGTTCGCTGGCCTCGTTCGGCATGTCGGCACCGCAAAAAACCAAGCGCATCTATGGTGACCGAGGCAACAGTTTTGTCGCGGTCGTCGAATTTGGCCCGCGTTTGCGTGCCAAGAGTATTCTGGCCGGGGGCAATAACAGCAAGCCCGGTTCGGCGCATTTCCAGGACCAGGCCGACATGTATGCGCGCGCGCAATTCAAGGATGTGCTGTTCTACAAGGAAGATATCCTCAGGCAGCTTGAGCGTCAATATCACCCTGGCGAATAGTATAATTGCGCGCTTGAAACGTACCAGGAACTCGCAGTGGCAAAACTTTATTTCAGATACTCCGCAATGAATGCCGGCAAGTCCACGGCACTGCTGCAAGTTGCCCACAACTATGAAGAGCAGGGCCAGAAAGTGCGCTTGTTCACGGCCGCCATCGACAGCCGCTACGGCGTGGGCAAGGTGACTTCTCGCCTGGGTCCGCAGCGCCAGGTCGACACCTTCGATGCCGATACCGACTTCCTGGCCGAAGCGCCAAAGGTGGCTTGCGTGCTGGTCGACGAAGCCCAGTTCCTTTCCACCGTTCAGGTTCAGCAACTGCATCAGCTGGCCCAGGTCAAGGGCGTGCCGGTGATCTGCTACGGCCTGCGCAGCGATTTTCGGGGCGAGCCGTTTCCCGGTTCGGCTTACCTGCTGGCCTTGGCTGACGATATCGAGGAACTCAAGAATATCTGTACGTGCGGCAAGAAAGCCACCATGAACATCCGCGTTGATGAAGACGGTCGCCGCATCAAGGAAGGTGAGCAGGTTAGCATTGGCGGCAACGAACGCTACCGCCAGGCCTGCGGCCGCTGTTTCTACGCTGGCTAGACTGCGCCTGCGGCCATGGACTTTCCTGCCAGTTGCCGTGCGGTAGCGCCTGACCTGTTGTGTCGCCATAGTGATCTGCTGGTCTATCTTGGGCCTTCCATCGCACTGGCGGTGGTGATCCGCATCCTGGCGGGCAGGCATCCTTTTTTCTTCCTTTTCACTGTCGCAGGAACCGTCTGCCATGAGCTGGCGCACTTTATCGCGGGTTTTCTGACGGGCGCCAAGCCCGCTTCGCTCTCTATCATTCCGCGCAAAACCGGCCGCAGCTGGGAGCTTGGCTCCGTCACGCTGACCCGCGTACGCTGGTATAACGCTGCCCCCGCGGCGCTGGCGCCGTTTGCCATCTTGCTCATTCCGATCGCTGTTGCCTGGTGGCGAACGCGGGGACCCTGGCACTTTCAGGCAGTGGATGTGGCAATCGCCTTTGCCCTGGCGCCGCAATTTTTGTCCGCATGGCCCTCCCGGGTCGACTGGCGCATTGCCGCGCGCTCCTGGCCCTACCTGTTTATTATTGCCGGGTTAGCATGGTTACTCCTGCAAATGTGAGTTTCTGTGTGCTTTTGTAAATGTATCAGCCAGTGCAGGCGAATTAACCTAAGCTGCCCTTAAGCGAACAGGTGCAAGCTGATCCTGTGCACAGCCTCTATCCTGTTAGAATCGGTGACAGAGACGGTCAACGTCGGGCGATTGCTTGCAGTAAAGCCTAGAGAATCAGTCAGAATTAGCTCGGAGAGAATCAAATGAAAAAATGTGCATTGGTAGTCGCGCTGGCGTTTGCCTTCGCGTCGCAGGCGGCAGTGCCGCAGGCGGACAAACTTCCCCCCAGCCTGAAGCCTCAGCCCGCGCATGCGCAGGCGGCCCTGCTGTCGGCCAAATATCTGTCCCAGGTGCACTACAAGCCAACGCCGCTGGACGATGCCATGTCGGCCAAGATTTTCGATCGCTATTTCAAGTCGCTCGACAGCGAGAAGCTGTTCTTCCTGCAATCGGACATCGATCAGTTCGACAGCGTGCGCAACAAATTCGATGACGCTATCAAGAACGAGAGCGTCACTTTGCCGTTCATCATTTATAACGCTTACCAGCAGCGTTTCGCCGAACGCATTGCTTACGCGCGTGAACTGCTCAAAGGCAAGCTCGATTTCACCGTCGACGAGCGCTATCAGATCGACCGTGAAAAAGCTGAATGGCCAAAGACTGAAGACGAGGCGCGCGACCTGTGGCGCAAGCGCGTCAAGAACGACTTCCTGCGCCTGAAACTGGCCGGCAAGGAAGACAAGGCTATTCGCGAAACGCTCGATAAGCGCTACGAGAACTACGAGGCACGGGTGCGCAAGATCGACAGCGAAGACGTGTTCCAGACCTTCATGAACGCCTACGCCACCTCGGTCGAGCCGCATACCAATTACCTGGGCCCGCGCTCGGCCGATAATTTCGATATCGCCATGCGCCTCTCGCTTGAGGGTATCGGCGCGGTGCTGCAAACGCGCGACGAGTACACGGTCATCCGTGAAATCGTTCCGGGCAGCCCTGCCGCCAATTCGGGCAAGCTCAAGGTGGGCGACCGCATTGTCGGTGTGGCCCAGGGCGATAGCGCCCAGTTCACGGACGTGCTGGGCTGGCGCATCGACGAAGTAGTGCAGCAGATTCGCGGCGCCAAGGATTCCGTGGTGCGTCTTGACGTGCTGCCAGCCGATGTTGGCACCGATGGCAAGCACGTGACAGTGTCCATGGTGCGCAAGAAGATCAGCATGGAAGAGCAGTCGGCCAAGAAGACCATTATCGAAGTGCCGGACGGCGCCCTCAAGCGCCGCGTTGGCGTGATTTCGTTGCCGACCTTTTACCTCGACTTCGATGCTCGCCGCCGTGGCGACAAGGACTACAAGAGCGCCACGCGCGATGTGGCACGCATTTTGGGCGAACTCAAGCGCGCCAAGGTCGACAACGTCCTAATCGATCTGCGCAACAATGGCGGAGGTTCCCTGACCGAGGCGATCGAACTGACTGGCCTGTTCATCGACAAGGGTCCAGTGGTCATGCAGCGCACCGGTGATGGCCGGGTGGAAGTCGAGAGCGACATGAATCCGGGCCTGGCCTGGGATGGCCCGGTCGGCGTGCTGATCAACCGCGGTTCGGCTTCGGCATCGGAAATTTTTGCCGCTGCACTGCAGGATTACGGCCGTGGCTTGATCATTGGCGAGCCTAGCTTTGGCAAGGGCACCGTGCAGACCCTGGTCGATTTCGACCGCAACAGCAAGGCCGAGAAAGCCCGCTTTGGCGAACTCAAGCTCACCATTGCGCAGTTCTTCCGCATCAACGGCGGGACCACCCAGCTGCGCGGCGTAATTCCTGACGTCAAGTTGCCGGTGACCTCCGATATCGAGAACTTCGGCGAGTCGAGCTACGAGAACGCCTTGCCGTGGGTGCAGATCAAGCCGGCCAGCTATGCGCCTGCGGGTGACCTGAAGGAGCTGATCCCGCGCCTGCAAAAGCGCCATGAGGCGCGCATCGCGAAGGATCAGGACTTCCAGTATCTTGAGGAAGACATGGCCGAGATTCGCAAGCTGCGCAAGGAGAATTCGGTGTCGCTTAACGAGGTAGTGCGCCGCAAGGAGCGCGACGCCCAGGAAGCGCGCGCCGCCCAGCGCGAGGCGCGCCAGTTGGCGTCGAAGTCGAATCTGGCCGGCGACGCCGCGCGCGCCAAGGCGCTGGCGGCAGCCAAGGCCAAGCGCTCGCGCCAGGACGATGGTTTGCAAGCCGACGAGCGCAATCTGCTGGCCGAACTGGCTGCCGAAAAGGCCGCGAAAGACGCCAAAGATGTGATGCTGCATGAGGCAGCCAATATCGTCAGCGACGTGGTTGGCATGGTCAAGACCGATACCCGCATGGCCTCGCGTCTGATGCCTTATATGCCGCTTACCAAGGGTGTCGGTAATTAAGGTCTGCTAATCAGTTGCATTCGAAGGGGCTCCGCGAGGAGCCCTTTCTTTTTGCCAGGGACTTTCGGCAAGCGCCGGCGCGTTTTCAACATTTTGATGGGCCACCTATTGCGCTGGCTACCAGCGCCAGCTTTCATGTACAATTCTTGTGAACGGTCGTGCTATTTTTCGGCCTTGGCCCACAAGGAGAGCGGATGGACTTGAACTATACGGGCGACGATCTCGCCTTTCGCGACGAGGTGCGTTCTTTTCTCGATGCGAACCTGCCCCGGGAGTTGCAGCACAAGGTGCGCAACCATCTGCGCATGTCGCGCGCTGACTACGTGCGCTGGCATCAAATCCTCGCTGCCAAAGGCTGGGTGGCGCCTGGCTGGCCGGCCGAATTTGGCGGCCCCGGCTGGAGCCCCGTGCAGCGCCATATTTTCGACGAAGAATGCGCCCGCGCTGGCACCCCGCAAATCCTGCCCTTCGGCGTCAATATGGTGGCGCCGGTCATCATGGCGTTCGGAAACGAGGCCCAGAAGTCCTATTTTCTACCGCGCATACTGTCATGCGAAGACTGGTGGTGCCAGGGCTATTCGGAGCCCGGCTCCGGCTCTGACCTCGCATCGCTCAAAACCGCTGCAGTGCGCGACGGCGACCACTACATCGTCAACGGCCAGAAAACCTGGACCACGCTGGCCCAGCACGCCGACATGATCTTCTGCCTGGTGCGCACCGACATCGGCGTGCGCAAACAGGAGGGCATTTCCTTCCTGCTGATGGACATGCGGGCGCCCGGCGTCACAGTGCGCCCGATTATCATGCTCGACGAAGACCACGAAGTAAACGAAGTCTTTTTCGATAATGTGCGGGTTCCCGTCGAAAACCTGGTAGGCCAGGAAAACCGCGGCTGGACCTACGCCAAATACCTGCTGGGCCACGAGCGGACCGGCATTGCGGCGGTGGGGCGCTCCAAGCGCGAGCTCGACTTTCTCAAGCGCTTCGCGCTGGCACAGTCCAAGAACGGCAAGCCCTTGCTGGAAGACCCGCTGTTCGCTGCCAAGGTCGCCAGCCTCGAAATCGAATTGATGGCGCTTGAAATGACGGTACTGCGCGTGCTGGCCCAGGAACACAAGGCGCCGGGACCGGAGGCATCGGTGCTCAAGGTGCGCGGCACCGATATCCAGCAGACCCTGACCGAGCTGATGGTCGAGGCGGCCGGCCCGATGGCGTTGCCCTTCGATGCGGCCTACCTGGAATCGGAGTCGGCGCACAGTGTGGCGGGAGACGACGCCGCCGCGCCGCTGGCGGGCTACTACTTCAACTTCCGCAAGACGTCCATTTACGGCGGCTCCAATGAAATCCAGCGAAACATCATCACCCAGATGATCCTGGGTCTTTGACGCGCAACGGACCAAACAGATAATCGAGGCAGAGCATGGATTTCAATTTCAAGGAAGAGCAGCAGCAGTTCGCCGATGCGCTCAAGCGCTGGGTGGCCAAGGATTACAGCTTTGATGAACGCAAGGCGATCATCGCCAGCCCGGAAGGGGTCTCGGCCAAAGCGTGGGCCACCTTGGCCGAACTGGGCATGACGGCCTTGCCGGTGCCGGAAGAGCAGGGCGGTTTCAGCGGCACCGCGGTCGACATGTTCGTGGTGATGCAGGAGCTGGGACGCGGACTGGTGGTCGAGCCGTATCTGGCCACGGTCAGCGCTGCCGAGTTCCTCAAACTGGGCGGAGCGCACGCAGAGTTGCTCGAGCAGGTGGCGACGGGCGAACTCAGACTGGCCTGCGCACTGGCCGAAAAACAGTCGCGCCACGATCTCACCGATATCGCCACCACTGCGGTGGCGAGCGGCGCAGGCTTTGTCCTCAACGGACAAAAAAGCGTGGTGGTGCACGGCGCCCAGGCCGGCAGCTTGGTGGTATCGGCCCGTAGCAGCGGCCCGCAGCGTGGCGCCGACGGCATTTCGCTGTTCGTGGTGCCCGCCGATGCGCCAGGTGTGAGCATCACCGGCTACCGCACCATCGACGGCCAGCGCGCCGCCGAAGTGGTGCTAAGCGGCGTCGCAGTACCTGCCGGCGCACTGATCGGCGCCGAGGGGCAGGGCTTTGCCATTCTCGACCAGGCCAGCGATTACGCCTGCGCGCTGCTGTGCGCTGAAGCGCTGGGCGCTATGGAAGCGATTTTTGCCGCCACGCTCGACTACCTCAAAACGCGCAGCCAGTTCGGCGCTCCGATTGGCAAATTCCAGGCGCTGCAACATCGGATGGCCGATATGTACATCCATTTGGAGCAGGCCCGTTCAATGGCCTTGCTGGCGGCGGTGAAGATGTCCGCGCCTGACGAGGAGCGGCGCCGCACTGTGTCGGCCGCCAAATTCCGCGTCGGGCATGCCCTCAAATTCGTTGGCCAGCAGGCCGTTCAGCTGCATGGCGGCATGGGCGTGACCAACGAGCTGCCCGCAGCCCACCACTTCAAGCGCCTGACCATGATCGAGCTGGCCTTTGGCGACGCCGACCATCACCTGCAACGCTTTATCGCGCAGCCGAGTTTTACCGCCACGGAGACCATGTGAGTCAGCGCTATTGGTATTTCGAGGATTTCGAACCCGGCCAGGCACTGGAGCTCGGGTCGAAGACGGTGAGCGCGGACGAGATCATCGCTTTTGCCAGCCAGTTCGATCCGCAGCCCTTTCACATCGATCACGCGGCCGCCGAAGCGTCGATGTTCGGAGCGCTGGCAGCGAGCGGCTGGCACACTTGCAGCATGATGATGCGCATCGTGGTCGATGACATTCTGCGCTCCTCGTCCAGCCTCGGTTCGCCCGGGGTGGACAAGGTGCGCTGGCTGGTTCCCGTGTATGCCGGCGACACCTTGAGCGTGAGCTACCTCACGCGCGAGGTGCGCGCATCGGCCTCCAAGCCGGACCGCGGCGTGGTCTGGACGACCTGGGAAGCCAAGAACCAGCATGGCGTGCTGGTGTGCACCATCGACGGGATGGGCATGTTCGGGCGCAGACCCGAGGAGAATGGCGATGCGTGAGTTTGCAAACCTGACCGAGATGCATGCACTGCTGGGGCAGGAAGTGGCGGTTTCGGACTGGGTCGAGATCAGGCAGGAGCGCATTAATATGTTTGCCTATGCCACCGACGATCATCAATGGATTCACATTGACCGTGAGCGCTGCGAGCGCGAGTCGCCGTTTCGCACGCCCATCGCGCACGGCTTTCTGACGCTGTCGATGGTGTCGAGCCTGTTCGAGCGCTCGATCCGCATGCTCGACGCAAGCATGGTCGTCAACTACGGCTTGAACAAGGTGCGTTTTCCGGCACCGGTGCCGGTCGACAGCCGCATCCGCGCACGCGTCACGCTTCTGACCATCGACCCGATCGAAGGTGGCGCCCAGCTGGCGTGGCAGGTGACGGTGGAGTGCGAGCATGCGGCCAAGCCGGTGTGCGTGGCCGAGCTGCTGTTGCGGCGCTACCCCTAGCACGCCGAAAGTCACCATCGGCGCGGCGTTGGGGTTTATCATCGAGGCTTGACTATCACGCCCGAGATTTTATGAACTTCACAGCACACCATTTGCCATCAACACGCGGCCTGCTCCTGGCTGTCATTACAGCGGCCGGTCTGGCGACGGCGCAGGCGCAGGCCGCATCTGCAGCAACGCCAGCGGCCAAACCAAAACTCGTGGTAGTGCTTGTGGTCGACGGTCTGCCCTACGAGCAGGTGGTGCGTTACCGGCACCAGTTCGGGCAGGGCGGTTTCCGTCGCCTCCTTGAGCAGGGAGCCTCGTTCAACGATGCGCACCAGGCCCACGGCATGACGCTGACGGCAGTTGGCCATGCTGCCATTCTGACCGGGGCCTATCCAAACCGGCACGGCATCATCGGCAACAACTGGATCGATGCCAAGACCGGCAAGCAGGTCTACTGTACCGACGACATCAATCACACTTATATTGGCGAAAAAACCGACAAGGACGACGGCACCTCGCCAGCGCGCCTTCGCGTGCCGACTCTGGGCGACGAACTGCGCTACGCAAGCGGCAACCGCGCCAAGGTGCTTACGGTTTCGGGCAAGGACCGCGGCGCGATCCTCCTGGCGGGCAAAACCGGGACCGCCTATATGTACATGGAGGAGAGCGGCAATTTCGCCAGCAGTTCCTACTACATGAAGTCGCACCCGGGATGGGTCAGCAGCTTCGCGGCAGGCAAGCCGCAGGACCGCTACTACGGTAAATCGTGGACGCCCATGCTCGACGAAGCTGCCTACGTGGGCGACTCACCAGAGATCCCCAACCCCAAGCCCGATACGGTCAGCAATTTTCCGATCAAGTACGACAGCAAGGACGGCAAACCCGATGCCGGCTACTACCGGCGCCTGAAACTTGGCCCGTATGTCGACGAACTCACGCTCGACTTTGCACGCGCGGCGGTGGTGGGCGAAAATCTTGGAAAGAATCCCGCCGGCGTGCCCGACCTGCTCGGCATCAGCCTCTCGAGCCACGATTACGTGAACCACTCGTTTGGCCCGGAAAGCAAAATGTCGCACGACCACCTGCAGCAAGTCGACCGCATGCTCGCAGGCTTCTTTGGCTTTCTCGACAAGCGCATAGGCATGGACAATGTGCTGGTGGTGCTTACCGCCGACCATGGCTTTGCCAATGTTCCCGAATACACGCAAGCGCGCGGTATCGATGCAGCGCGCCTGGAAGGGGGCAAGCTGGGCGAGGGGCTGGCTGCGCACCTGGCGCAAAAATTTGCAGTGGAAGGGTTGATGCGCAAGGCCAGCATGCCGACTGTATTCTTCGACTACGAACTGGCCGAGCGGCGCAATATCAAGCGCGCCGACCTGGAAGACGCTGCGGCGCGCTACGTGCTTGCGCAGCCAGGTGTCGATGAAGTATTTACCCGCACCCAGCTCGAAGCTGGCAACACCGGCGCCACGCGGGTGGGCCAGCTGATGCAGCGCGCCTGGCATCGCCAGCTCTCGGGCGACCTGCTGGTGGTGATCAAGCCGAACTGGATTTTTTCGTACGGATCGGGCGGCACCTCGCACGGCACCCCGCACGCTTACGACACCAACGTGCCGCTCATTCTCATGGGCCAGCGCTGGATCGCACCCGGAAGCTACGGCGAGTACGCTGAAACCGTCGACATTGCGCCTACGCTGTCGCACCTGCTCGAGTTGCGCAAACCATCGGCTTCGGTCGGGCGCGTGCTGACCGAAGTACTGCGTCAGTCCGTGCGCGCGCGATAGCGATTGCGCCCGCCCGCCTTGGCTTCGTAAAGCAGGGCGTCGGCGGACTTGATCAGCAGCGCCGGCTCGATGCGTTCACTCGGCGTGATGCTGGCCACACCCATGCTCAGGGTGACGATAGGACCTGCACTGGAGCGCTCATGCACAATATTGAGTGCCGCCATTTCGCCTAGCAACTTCATGGCCACTCGCTCGGCCTGATGCGTTTCAAGGTATGGCAGCAGGATTGCAAATTCTTCCCCGCCGTAGCGCGCTACCATGTCCTGTGGGCGGGCAGCCGCCCGCTTCATGGCGGCGCCGACCTTGGCCAGGCAGGCGTCGCCGGCCTGGTGGCCATAGAAATCATTGAAGTTCTTGAAGTGGTCGATGTCGGCCATGATCAGCGCCAGCGGCACCTGGGCGCGCGCGCAACGGCGCCATTCGAGGCTGAGATTCTCGTCAAAGGCGCGGCGGTTGGCTACGCCGGTCAAGCCATCGGTAAGCGTGAGCTCGCGCAGGGCGTCGCTCTGGCGCTTGACGGTGAGCTGGGTGCGCACGCGCGCCCGCACCACGGCCGCGTTGACCGGCTTGCTGATAAAGTCGGCGGCGCCGGCTTCGAGTGCGCGCGTTTCGTCTTCTGGGGTCTTGAGCGCGGTGACGAAAATGATCGGGATGTCGCGCGTGAGCGGGGACGCGCGCAGCGCGGCGCACACTGCATAGCCGTCCATGTCGGGCATGACCGCATCGAGCAGGATCAGATCGGGCAGCTGGTTGTGGGCTATCTGCAGTGCCTTGGGCCCGTTCATGGCGAACAGCACGTCATGTTCATCCTGCAGAGCCTGATGCAGGATCTGGATGTTCTCCATCGCGTCGTCGACGATCAGGATGCGTCCGTTCTTGGTCAGACTGACCAGGCTCATTGGCTTACCTTTCGATCCAAAATTTTCTGCACCAGCGATGTAGCGTTTGAAAAAGCCAGCGTGGCCACGGCCTCCGACAGCGACGCGACTTCGTGCGCCGGCAGTGCCGCGTCGAGATCCCGGCGCAGTGTGTCGAACGTCGCGAGGGCCTTCAGGTTGTTATTCTGAAGCAAATCTTGAAGTTCCACCAGCTTGAGCGCTAGTGTGCGCCCATCCTGGCTTGGGGCCGCAACCGGCTCGGCGCGCGGCGCCTCGAGCGCACGCGCGGCCATCATCAGGCCGGCCAATTCGATCTCAAGCGCGTCGAGGCGCATCAATACGTCGGGCATGGCACCGCAGCGTAGCGCCTGTTCGAATTCGAGCGCGTGGGCTGCGAATTCGGAAGCGCCCAGATTGGCTGCCACGCCGCGCAAGCGGTGCACCAGCGCCAGCGACTCGTCGCGCCGCTCGCTGCGCAGCAGTTCGCGCACCTCGGCCAGGGTGCTGCCCTGGGAGCGCTCGAAGCGCTTGAACAGGGTCACGAAATTGTCGAAGCTGCCGCCAAAACGGGGTAGGGTCGAGCGCAGGTCGATGCCTGGAATATCGGCCGGCAGTGCGCCGGCGAGATCGGGCGCGGGGAAGCTGTAGCTGGCGCGTCCCTGCTGGTGCAGGTGGCGCAAGTCGCCCCCGCTGGTTGCGCCCAGCACCGCCGCTACCAGCAAGTCGACGTCGATTGGCTTGGCGATGTGGCCGTTCATGCCGGCGTCGATGGCGCGCGCGCGATCGTCCTCCATCACGTTGGCGGTCATGGCGATGATGGGCAAGTCGCTCAGGCCCATGCTGCGGATCGCCTCCGTGGCCTGGTAGCCGTTCATGACGGGCATCTGGATATCCATCAGCACCACGTCGTAGCGGGTGGGGGATTCGGCCAGCAAGTCAACCGCGATGCTGCCGTTGGAAGCAATATCTACCGCGGCGCCGGCGTGCAGCAGCAGGTAGTTCGCGACCTCCTGATTGATCTGGTTGTCCTCCACCAGCAGCACGTAGACGCCTGCCAGCTGCCCCGCCAGCGGCCGCAACTCGGGTCCGCTCGATGAAGCCTGCCCGCTGTGCATCTCCAGGATCGCGGCGATCAGGGCGTCGCGCGTGACGGGCTTGTTGAGCACCGCGTCGAGGGCAATGCCGTCGGCCAGGCTGAGGATCTTTTCGCGGGTGTCTTCGCCGACCATCAATGCGCAGCGCGGCATGGCGATGCCGGCGTCAGCGCTTGCATAGGTGATGACCGATACGCCGTCGAGTTCGGGCATGGCGGCGTCGATGAACAGAAAGTCGTAGGGCGCTTTGGCTGCCGAGGCGCTGCGCAGCATGTCGAGCGCTTCAGCCCCGCTCGCGGCCTGACCTGCATACCAGCCGAACCAGGTGCAGTGGGCCGCAATCGATGCGCGCGAACTGGCGTTGTCGTCCACCACCAGCACCTTGCATTCCTGCAGGCCGGGCAGAGGCGGCAGGCTGGCCGACAGGGCGCCGGGATGGATGCCAAAGCTCGAATCGAAGTGGAACGTGGCGCCTTGGCCAAGTTCGCTCTCGACGTGGATGGAGCCACCCATGAGGCCCACCAGGCGCCGGCAGATCGTCAGGCCAAGGCCGGTGCCGCCATAGCGCCGGCTGGTCGAGCTGTCGCCTTGTGAAAAGGGATCAAACATGTGCGCTTGCTTTTCGGCGGCGATGCCGATGCCGGTGTCGCGCACCGCGAAATCGAGCACGATGCTGTCGTCGGACTCGGAGCGGCGCCGGACCGACAGCACCACTTCGCCTTGCTCGGTAAACTTGATGGCGTTGCTGACCAGGTTGAGCAGCACCTGCTCGAGCCGCATTGAGTCGCCTACCAGGTGCAGAGGCACGTCGGGATCGACCACGAACACCAGTTCGAGTCCCTTGGCTGCGGCATTGGGGGCGAGCAGCACCGAGATGCTGGCCAGGACCTGGTCGATCGCGAACGAGGTGTATTCGAGCATGAGCTGGTCGGCCTCGATCTTGGAAAAATCGAGAACATCGTTAAGGATGCCCAGCAGCGAACGGGTCGACGTCTTGATCTTGGCCACATAGCTGCGTTCGCGCCGCGCCAGGGGCGACTCGTCGAGCAGGCGCGCCAGGCCCATGATGGCATTCATCGGCGTGCGGATCTCATGGCTCATATTGGCCAGGAATTCGCTCTTGGCGCTGCTGGCCATCTCGGCCCGGTCCAGCGCCTGGGTGAGCTGCTCGTTGAGCGACTGCAGGCGCTGTTCGGCCGCGATGCGGGCGCTGATGTCGCGCACCGTGGCCTGGATCACGCCCTTGCCGCCCATGGTCAGGCGGGTCAGCAGCACATCGGCATGGAATTGGGCGCCGTCGATGCGGCGGTGCAGCCATTCGAACTGGTAGCTGCCGGTGTCGAGCGCACGGCGCATGAATTTTCCGGCCAGGCGATCGGAACGGCGTCCGTCCGGCTGCAATTCGGGCGAGAGCGCGCTTGGCGGGACGCTCAGGAACTGCTCCACGCTCTCGCAGCCGAACATGCGCGCCGCGGCGCTGTTGCAGCTGATGAAGCCATCGCCGAGCGTGGCCAGCATATGGGCGTCGTTCGACAACTCGTACACTGCGTGGAACTGCTCGTTCACGTCGCGCAGCTTGTCCGACAGGGAGCGCAGTTCGCTCACATCGAGCACCACGGCGCTGATGCCGATCAGGGTATTGTCGCCGTCGAACACTGGGTGGTAGCTGACCACCCAGTGATGCTCGACGCCCGGATCGCGCGGCACTTCGCCGCGGCCTTCCTGCGCCACCAGCGGCATGCGGGTATCGCGTACCTGGCGGTAGGCCTTCTCATACTCGACACCGAGGGGACCGAGGATCTCGGGCAGGGTTCTGCCGATATGTTCGGCCACGGTCTTGTCGTTGATCGCCGCCAGGTAATCATTGACCATCACTACACGCAGGTCGCAGTCGAGCAGCGCCATGCCCGCCGGGGCGGTGGCATAGACGGTTTTAAGCAGGGCATTGGCGCGCTCGAGTTCATCGGTTCGTTCGCGCACCAGCTCTTCCAGGCCACTGCGGTAGCGGGTCAGTTCGGTCTCTACCTGCTTGAGCGCTTCGCCCACTTCGGCGGCCTCGCGAATATCAAGGCGGGGAATGGTCACAGCTTCGCCGCGCCCCAGCGCCACGGCCGGGGTACGCAGGGCGCGCACCGAGCGCCCGATCTTGCCGCCGATGATCCAGGCCGTGATGAAACCGATCGTGAGCAGTGCCGCCACGCTGAGCACAACATTGGAAATCGAGCCGCGCAGGGCCTCGTAAGCGGCGTCGCGTGGTACACCGAGGGTGGCGCTCCAGCGCCGCTCCGGCGAACGGCTAAACACGGTCAGCATGCGCAAGCCTTCCAGGGTGGTCATCTCGGCGGCGCCGCCGTTGCTCTCGTTTAGCGCGTTTTGCAACTGGGCCGTGCTGCTCCTGCCAATGTATTTTTCTGCGTTGATGGAACGCGCCACAAAGGTGTGCTTGCTGTCCAGGATGCCGGCAATCCAATGGCGCGGCAGGTCCAGATCATCAATCAGGCTGCGCAGGCGTTCGGGCCCAAGTTGGGCGGACAGAATGTAGATCACCTCGCCGTCCCGGTACACCGGCACGTCGACCGACGCCACCCATGGATGGGCTGCGCTGCTGCGCGACAGGTCCGAGGTGGTCGCGTCGCCGGTCTTGAAGGCGCGCCGGATCATTTCGGCATTGGCGTTGGCCGGCAGCGCCAGGCCAAAGGCGAGCCGGGTATTCATGAGTTGGCGGCCCTCGGCGTCGCTCAGCACAAAGGCGGTGGCCGACAGTTCCGGGCGCAGGATGCTGCGCGCCTGGGCATGAAAGGCCTTCAGATCGCCAGCAGCCAGACTGGGTGAACTGGCCAGCGCGCGCGCCGCCGTTTCGGCGGTCTGCAGATCGCGCTCGACCGACATGAGCAGGCTTTGCGCCATGCGGTGCGCGTCTTCGAGCAGGCTGCCGCGTTCGCGCTTGAAACTGTCGTAGGTCAGGGCCGCGAAACCGATGATGGTCGGGATCATGCACGCCAGAACCAGCTTGGCTGTTTTCGAGCGAATCGAGGGAAGGATGTTGCTAGTTAATATCTGCACCGACTAAGCTCTCCGCCGCTATGAACGCGACGGGAAACGTCGCTTCAAGGCGATGGTAGCCGAGCCCGCGTGTTCTTGAAAGCACTTTAGCCGGGGGCGTGGTATTCCACTACCGCCCCTTCGGTCTGAACTACCCGCGCGTGATGGGCGGGCTGGTGTTTTCGCCCAGTTTGAAATGCTTGGATAGTTCTAGTTTGGCAATCGCGTTGCGGTGCACTTCGTCCGGGCCGTCGGCCAGGCGCAGCGTGCGGTTCCCGGCCCACTGGTAGGCCAGCGGAAATTCATCCGAGACGCCGGCCGCGCCGTGGGCCTGGATCGACCAGTCCAGCACTTGCTGGGCCACGTTGGGCGCCAGCACCTTGATCATCGCGATCTCGGCCTGGGCGTGCTTGTTGCCAACCGTGTCCATCAACGAGGCGGTTTTCAGTGTGAGCAGGCGCGCCGTGTCGATCTGGATGCGCGACTCTGCAATGCGTTCGCGCCAGATGCTTTGATCCGAAATCTTTTTGCCGAAGGCAACCCGGCTGCCCAGTCGCACGCACATCAGTTCGAGCGCGCGTTCGGCCACGCCAATGGCGCGCATACAATGGTGGATGCGGCCCGGCCCCAGCCGGCCCTGGGCAATTTCAAATCCGCGCCCTTCGCCCAGCAGCAAATTGGCGGCCGGCACACGCACGTTCTCGAACAGGATTTCGCAATGCCCGTGCGGAGCGTCGTCGTAGCCGAACACGGGCAGCGGGCGCACGATGCGGATGCCGGGTGTGTCGGCCGGCACCAAAATCATCGACTGCTGCGCGTGGCGCGCCGCTTCCGGGTCGGTCTTGCCCATCACGATGAAGATCTTGCAGCGTGGATCGCCCGCGCCGGAGATCCACCATTTGTGGCCGTTGATGACATAGTCGTCACCATCGCGCTCGATGCGGGTTTCGATATTGGTGGCGTCGGACGAGGCCACGCCCGGCTCCGTCATGGCGAACGCCGAACGGATTTCGCCGCGCAGCAAGGGTTCGAGCCAGGTGCGTTTGTGCTCTTCGGTGCCGTAGCGTTCGATGGTTTCCATATTGCCCGTGTCGGGCGCGGCGCAGTTGAATACTTCTGGCGCCCACACCACGCGCCCCATGATTTCGCACAGTGGGGCGTAGTCGAGGTTGGACAAGCCTTCGGGCGCGCGCGCCGACTTGGGCAGGAACAGATTCCACAAGCCCTGTTCGCGCGCGAGCGGCTTGAGGCGCTCCATCAGCTCGGTCGGGATCCAGCGGTTGCCCTTGTCGCGGCCATTGCTGTCGATCTCTTCCTTGAATGCTTTCTCGTTCGGATAGACGTGCTGGTCCATGAAGGCCAGCAGGCGGCCTTGCAGTTCCTTGCAGCGGTCGGAGTAGTCGAAGTTCATTGCTTGTCCTTCAGAAGTGAGATGGCGCGCTGCGCATAGGTCCAGCCGAGTTCAGCCATGGGACGCGCCGCCTTGCCGTTCTCGAGCGCCTGGGCGCTGGAGGCAGTACCGTCCACATAGCGTTTCATGATGCCTTGCATGATGCCGGCCAGCCGGAACATGTTGTAAGCGAGGTAGAAGTTGAAATCCTCGATTCGGATAGTCTTGCCGGTACGCTCGCAGTAAGCGGCAATATAGGCTTCCTGGCTGGGGATGCCCATTTCTTCCAGATTAAGCCCGGCGATGCCGCGGAACTGGCCGGGCGGAATGTGCCAGCTCATGCAGTGATAGGAGAAGTCCGCCGCCGGGTGACCCAGGGTCGACAGTTCCCAGTCGAGCACGGCTAGGATGCGCGGCTCGGTGGGATGGAAGATCATATTGTCGAGGCGGAAGTCGCCATGCACGATGGCGGTGTCGTCGCCCGGCGGGATGGCTTTCGGCAGCCAGGCCATCAGCTGGTCCATGGCCTCGATAGTCTCTGTGGCCGAGGCCTGGTACTGCCTGGTCCAGCGTTCGATCTGGCGCGCGAAATAATTGCCGGGCTTGCCGAAGTCGGCCAGGCCGATGGCCGCATAGTCGACCGTGTGCAGCTGGGCGATGACCCGGTTGAGTTCATCGTAGATGGCGGCTCGTTCGGGTGCGCTCATGCCGGGCAGAGACTGGTCCCACAGGACCCGGCCTTCGACAAACTCCATCACGTAAAAAGCCCGGCCGATCACCGATTCGTCGAGGCACAGGGTGTACTGGCGCGCCGCCGGGAAACCGGCTTTGTGCAGCGCGTCCATGACGCGAAACTCGCGGTCGATCGCGTGCGCCGAGGGCAGCAGTTTGGCGGCCGGGCCGGGTTTGGTGCGCAGCACGTAATGCTGCTCGCCGGCGCTGATCTTGAAGGTCGGGTTGGATTGCCCCCCCTTGAACTGCGCCACTGTCAGCGGTCCGCCGGGGTAGTCGGGAATGTGCGCACGCAGGTAACCGTCCAGCGCGTCGACGTCGAATTTTTGGCGCTCCGACACCGGCTTGGTACCCATCATCTCTTCGAACATCGCGTCTCCCGCAGTAGTGGTGATGGTATTCTAGCCGATGAAAAGCACGCCCGTACTATTTATTTAAGGGGTGCTTCAGCGTGATTTGCGGTACTGATCATATAACTGTTCCATGGTGGTGGCGCGTGCTTCGTCCTGCAGCGGGGAGGGCGGGGCGTAGTTCATGAAACGCACTACCCAGTCGGCCTCGTCTTCACCGACGTCGAGCGCGTTGATGCATCCCGCGCTTTGGGCCAGCGCGCCGAGGAACATGCGCTGGCCGGTCAGGGCCAGCGACAGAATGGCGCAGTTGACGCCGCCATTTAGCACCAGCAGCACGGTTTGCCAGCCGGGATCGGCGCGCAGGCGGGCGATGGCCGGGTGGATGCGGTCCATCAATTCGCCCACCGATTCGCCGCCCAGGAAGCGCTTGTCTTCGCTGACCATACCTTCGAAGGCGCCGGTGAAGGCGGCTTTGAGGTCGGCATCGGCAATGCTCGACAGGCGGCCGCCACGAATTTCTTCGAGCTCGGGCCAGGTATCGATGGCAATGTCCTGGCCGGAAGCGGCGAGCACCCGTGTTGCGGTCTCCACCGTACGAGGCAAGCCCGAGACGATTACCCGGTCGAAGCGCACCTGTGCGCGCGCGAAGGCGTGGCCAGCGGCGCTGGCCTGTTCACGGCCCAGTTCGTTCAAAGGAACGCTTTCAGGCAGGACTGGTTTGCCGGCAGCGTCGAAGTAGGTGACGGCGCCGTGGCGCATCAGGTAAATGCGGCGGCGAGGGGAAGTTGGCAGAGTCATCGATGGCGCGGTCGGGTTTGCCACATTGTCGACAGCGCTGAGTGTCAGTCGAGGAAAGTGGCTAAAAAGACTATTCTAGCCCATCAAAGTGTTGTCGGGGGAGGCTTGCCCTGTGGACAAAATGATTCCGAAACTCAAAAGTTACGGGTTTCTGTCATAGAATGACTCGGATAGTCACACTCACCTATATTTAAGCAAGGTCCGTTCATGGCAAGGCCAGAAAAAGTTCGCCTCGGAGAAATCCTGGTAAATCAGAAGTTGTTGTCCGAGGAACAGCTCAATGGAGCACTGCAGGACCAGAAACGCACCGGTCGCAAGCTGGGCCGGGTGTTTGTGGAGAGCGGTTTGGTGACGGAAGAACAGATCTCGGGGGCTCTGGCCAAGCAGCTCGATGTTCCTTACATCCATCTCAAGTTTTACAACACCAACCCGGCCATCGTGCGCCTGTTGCCAGAGACCCAGGCGCGGCGATTCCGGGCCCTGGTGCTCGAAGAGCGGCGTGGCGGGCTGCTGGTGGGCCTGTCCGATCCTACCGACCTGTTCGCCTATGACGAAATCTCCCGCCTGCTCAAGAAGGATATTCAGCTGGCGGTGCTCAATGAGAGCGAGGTGCTGGCCGCCATCGACCGCATCTACCGCCGTACCGACGAGATTACCGACTTCGCGCGCGAGCTGGAGCTGGACCTGGGTGACAGCTTTGTCGACTTCGGCGTCATGGCGTCCAACCCGAGCCTGGAAGAGGCGCCCATCGTCAAGCTGCTGCAATCGGTGTTTGACGACGCCACCCAGGTCCGCGCCTCCGACATCCATATCGAGCCGCAGGAATCGCGCCTGCAAATCCGCTTTCGCATCGACGGTGTGCTGCATCTGCAGACCGAAGCCGACATCAAGATCGCCACGCCCCTGGCTCTACGCCTGAAGCTCATGTCCGACCTGGACATTTCCGAAAAGCGCATGCCGCAGGACGGACGATTCAACGTCAAGGTCAAGCAGCAGCGCATCGACGTGCGTATTTCCACCATGCCTACGCAATATGGCGAATCGGTGGTCATGCGTCTGCTGAACCAGGGCGGGACGACTTTGCGCCTGGACGCGATCGGCATGCCGCCTGGCCTGGTCAAAAAATTTCGCGCCATCGTGCAGCGGCCCAACGGTCTGGTGCTGGTTACGGGACCTACCGGTAGCGGCAAGACCACCACCCTGTACAGTGCGCTGGCCGAGCTGAACTCGGTGGAAAAGAAGTTGATCACGGTTGAGGACCCGGTTGAGTACCGCCTGCCCGGTATTAATCAGGTGCAGGTGAATGACAAGATTGAATTGACCTTTTCCAAGGTGCTGCGTTCGGCCCTGCGCCAGGACCCGGACATTGTGCTGGTGGGCGAGATGCGCGATCAGGAAACCGCGCAGATCGGCCTGCGGGCGGCGATGACGGGCCACCTGGTGCTCTCGACGCTGCACACCAATGACGCTGCCAGCACCCCTTTGCGCCTGATGGACATGGGCGTGCCGCGCTATATGGTGGGCAGTTCGCTGCAGGCCGTGCTGGCCCAGCGCCTGGTGCGGGTAATCTGTGAAAGTTGCACAGCGCCTTATGAACCTACCCCGGCCGAAGTGGACTGGCTGCGCGCCGAGTTGCATCGACATGCAGAAACCACGCCATTTTTCCACGGAAATGGTTGTTCGCATTGCAACGGAATGGGTTACCGCGGCCGGACCGGTGTCTACGAATTGTTGGAAATGACGAAGGAAGTCGTCGAATCGGCCAACCATCCCGACCCGGCCCACTTCCTGCGCGCCGCCCATGCGGAAATGAAAGGCGAGACCTTGCGCCGCCACGCCGTGCAGCTGGCCGTGCAGGGACGCACCACGATAGCCGAGGCTATGCGTATCAGTAACCAGATCGAGGATTGACCGTGCCGTTTTTTGCGTACAAAGGGCGGAATAGCAAGGGCGACATGGCCCAGGGTGTGCTGGAAGGCGCCGACGCCAATGCGATTGCCGACCAGCTGTTCGGTAGCGGGATCACGCCGCTTGATATTACCGCGACCAACCGCGGAGTCACCTCCAGCCGCGACGATGACGTGCTGGCGCGCCTGCTGGAGAAGAAGGTCACCTCCATGGACGTCCAGCTGTTCAGCCGCCAGCTGTATACGCTGCTGAAGTCGGGGGTGCCCATCATGCGTGGTCTGGCGGGACTGGAAGAGTCCGCCATCAGCAAATCGTTTGCCAAGGTCATCAAGGATCTGCGCGAATCGCTCGACTCCGGGCGCGAGCTATCGGCGGCCATGCGGCGCCACCCTACCGTGTTTTCCAATTTCTACCTGTCCATGGTGCGGGTCGGCGAGATGACGGGCCGTCTCGAAGAAGTGTTTTTGCGTTTGTTCGACCACCTGGAGTTCGACCGCGGCATGCGGGAGAGGGTGAAGGCCGCGATGCGGTACCCGACTTTCGTGGTGATTGCCATGGTAGCGGCGATGGTGATCGTGAACATTTTCGTGATTCCCCAGTTTGCCAAGGTATTTGCCGGCTTCGGCGCCGAGCTGCCGCTCATGACGCGCATTCTGATTGCCAGTTCCAATTTCATGGTGGCCTACTGGCCTTCGCTGCTAGTAGGCAGTATTGCCGCATTTTTCGGCTGGCGTGCCTATGTACGCTCGCCCAAAGGGCAGTTGTGGTGGGATCGCAAGAAGCTGAAGATTCCCATTGCCGGAAAAATTATTCTCAAAGGCACCATGGCGCGCTTTGCCCGCAGTTACGCGCTGTCCATGAAGAGCGGGGTGCCGATGGTGCAGGCCCTGGCCGTGGTGGCGCAAACGGTCGACAATGCCTACCTGGCATCGCGTATCGATCAGATGCGCGACGGTGTCGAACGGGGTGAAAGCATTCTGCGCACGGCGACGGCTGCCAATGTATTTACGCCAATTGTGCTGCAAATGATCGCGGTCGGCGAGGAGACGGGCTCGCTCGACGATCTGATGGATGAAATCGCCGAAATGTACGAGCGTGAAGTCGACTACGAGCTCAAAACCCTGTCCGATCAGATCGAACCGATCATGATTACCTTCCTGGGAATCATGGTGTTGATCCTCGCGCTGGGTATTTTCCTGCCGATTTGGGATTTGGGGAAAGCGGCATTGCGAAAATGAGACAGGTTTCTAAAACTGCAAGTCGGGAGGGCGAACGCGGCTCTTCCTACGTTGAACTTGTCGTTGTCGCAATCATTATCAGCATATTGACCGGGTCTTTATTGCAACGATTATTTAACTATCAGCGCGAAGCAGAGTTGGCAGGTGTGCAAATAATTGTTGCTACTTTGCAAGGCGCGCTAGTAGTGAAAAAGGGAAGTTTAATGGCAAGAGGGAAAGCTTCGGAGATTGCAACACTGGTTGACCAAAACCCGATGAATTTTCTTACTCTTAAGCCACACAATTATCTGGGTGACTACTTCTCTCCTGATGCCGATGAGTTGCCTGCGGGAAATTGGTTTTTCGAGAGAAATACTAAAACTCTGGTCTATTTGTTAAATAATGGAAAAAGTTTTCCAGGAGGCATTCCGAAACCGCTGAAATTCAAGGTAAAATTCTCTCACTCGCCCCAAGACCTCGCCGAGTCGCCATCTGAACCAGGTGTAACAAATGTTTCATTGGTTCAAGTTGATAGGTAAACACGCTGTTCTATGATAACTTAATGGTTGTTTCTGTAACGCAACCAATTTCTTTTTAGAAGTAAAAACATCAAGTCTGGAGATTTAAAAATGAACAAGCAATTTATGAACAGCGTACGTACTTCCCGTCAAGCTGGTTTCACCCTGATCGAACTGATCGTCGTTCTGGTCATCCTGGGCATTCTGGCCGCCACCGCGCTGCCTAAGTTTGCTGACCTGGGTTCGGAAGCTCGCGCAGTTCAGATGCTGTCGGCTAAAAGCTCTTTTGAAACCGTCTCGAGCGCTGCCCATGGTCGTTTCCTGATCGGCACCAATACTTCGTACAACTTCGATGGCGCCACGATCACCATGATCGGTGGCTATCCAACCCCTAACTCAGCTACCGCCACTGCGGCTGGATTGAGCAGCACCACCAGCTATGTTACTTTGGAAAATGCTACGACTACTGCGGTTGCAGCGACGGCTACCACACCTGCCGTTGCGGCGAATAGCGTCGTTGTATATCCAAAGAGTGTAGAAAACACCGCTGCCGCAGTAAGCTGCTATGTCCGCTACACCAATACTTCGACGGCTACGCTGTCGGTGCCTCCGACTTTCGCGGCGGTTACCACCACCTGCTAATGAACTGAGGGCGACGGTCGCTTTGACCGGCGTGTGATCAAACGGGCCTGGCTATTGCCAGGCCTGTTGTCGTATTGAAGGGTGAAAATCGGCATGCACGTCTATCGACACCCAGCTTCCCAACCGAAGTCTGGCGGTTTCACAACCATCGAGATTATTTTAGTTATCCTCATCATGGGTGTGCTTGGCGCGATCGCCGGGACGCGCTATTTCGCGCGCTCCGATTTTGATCATTCGTCTTATACAGCACAGGTAGTCAGTGTTATTCGCTACGGGCAAAAAGTGGCGATCGCCCAAAACCGCGCTGTGTTCGTTCGCCTCGATGGCACCGGCGTTGCCTTGTGTTTCGATAGTGGGTGCACTGCCGGGAATAGGGTGCAAGCGGGGTCGGGCAGCCATAGCGGCAAAAGCGGCGTGATGGGCGGCGTGGCGGATCCCTGCCTGAGCGACGCTGCGTGGGCGTGCGAACGCCTACCGACCGGCATCACCATTAGCGCAAGTGGAACCTTCTGGTTTGACGCCCTGGGCGTTCCTTATGAACTGGCGGATTCGGCCACCGCCGCCTCCAGTTTCGTGCGCCGGGACTTGAGCATAAGTAATGGTAATCCTGCCACCATCCAGCATATCTTCGTGGAAGCGCAGACCGGATATGCGTATTAAAACTTTAGCGCGCCAACGCGGCGTGAGCATGCTCGAAATGATCATGTTTCTGGTCATCGTGTCGATTGCCCTGGTAGGGTTGTTGAGCACAATGAATTTGAGTGGGCGTCAGGTTTCGTCGCCGATGCGGGTGAAGCAGACACTCATGATCGCCGAAAGTCTGATGGAAGAAGTAATGCTGGCGCGTTTTACCTATTGCGATGCGGATGACGCCAACGTGCTCACTGCCACTATCCCGAGCGAATGCATTCTGTCCGAGGCGGTGGGCCGCGGCGCCAGCGAGGTGCGGCCCTATAATCACCTGACCGATTACGTCACCGCCTTCGGCGCGGAGCAGACCTCGTTCAATAACGGCGCCAATGTGCTGGTCGATGCTGCGGGTGCGCCCTATCCGGCCGGGTATAGCGCTACGCTGAAAATGGAGGAACTGGCATTGAACGGCGTGGGCAGCGGCGACGGCGATTCCGTCAAGATCAGTATTTCCGTGACCGACACCGTGACCAAAGAAATCATCAGGCTGGAAAGTTTCCGCCTCCGTTACGCGCCCAACTCGCCACCATGACGCGCGCGCCGATCTCCCTTATTCGACAGGTTGGATTCACCCTGATCGAAGTCATCGTTACCCTGGTGGTGCTCGGTATCGTGAGCAGCATCATCGCGATGTTCATGCGAGTGCCTGCGCAAAATTATCTCGACGCCGTCGAGCGCGCGGAGTTGAGCGACGTGGCCGACACGGCCGTGCGGCGCGTGGTGCGCGAGCTGCGCCTGGCCGTGCCCAACTCGGTGCGCGTCAACGCCACCAAAACAGTGGTTGAGTTCGTCCCGACCAAGGCGGGCGGACGCTATCTCTCGGCCAGTGATGCGCAAGACCCGGTCAATCCGATTCTGGACTTTGACAATGCCGCCAAGCTCAGTTTTACTGCAGTTGGGACGATGCCAATCGGCCGCCAGGCCATTACTGCGGGGGACTCGATCGTGGTGTACAACATCGGCGAGGCACCCGGCGATGTCTATTCAGGCGGGAATCGCGCAAGCGTGGGCAGTGTGGTCGGTCAAATTGTCAACATCAGCACCAATCCGTTTGCATTGCAAAACCCCGAACTAGCCCATCCGGCCCATCGCTTCCTGGTCGCCACCACGCCGGTGACTTACCGTTGCGCTCCGCCGAGTCTGTTCCGGCATTCCGGTTATGGGTTCAACGCGACAATGGTGGACAATCCAGGCGGCACCACTGCCGTACTTGCCTCAAATGTAGCGGGCTGCACTTTTGAACGCACCACGCTGGCTAACTCCACCACGGCTTCCCTGACGGTGACGCTGGTGCTCACGCGCGCGGGCAGTACGGATGCGGATACCGCCCTGGTCCAGCAAATTCATATCAATAACGATCCATGAGAACATTTCATCGAAAGCAGGGTGGGGTGACGCTGGTGACAGCCATCTTCCTGATGGCAGTACTGGGTGCGCTGAGCGTGGCAATGGTCGCGCTGAACACTTCTCAGCAAAAAAGTTCGACGCTCGACGTTACTGGTGTCCACACTTACCTGGCCGGCAAGGCGGGCCTGGAGTGGGGTCTCTACGATGCTATCCAAAATGATCAATGCACAGGCGCGGCCACGACCTTCAAAGTTGATATTAATTTGCCATCGAATTATTTCGTGACGGTTGTTTGCTCAGAAACTACACCCACCCAGTTTTCCATACCCCGGCGGCGCATTACGGCCACCGCTTGCAACCGCGCCGCGGCATGCGTGAATACCGAGAATAGCCCTGATTACGTGCAACGCGTTCTCGCGGCTGATTTTTAGTGATTTTTCCCCATCATTTTTCCAATTAGTTGCCGTAAGGCACTCTCCTGCTGTGGAAATCACACGCTTTTTATTGCTTCCCGCAAATTTCGTTAAGAAACAGCGCGAAACTTGAATATAATCAAGACGCTACAACGTGCTCTTCACGTTTTGCGGTTCATATAGATATTCGGCATGAAATTTTTCTCCAAACCAAGGAAGCTGAGTGGTTGGCTGAGCATTGCGATCAGCGGTGAGGGCGTATGCGCGGCGCATGTAGTGCGCGGTCCTACCAGCAGGCCTGAAGTGAGAATGGCGCGCTTTTTTTCAACCGATCGCAAGGCATTGCCTGAAGTGCTGGAAAAGATCGGCAGGGACTTGCGCGTGAATAATTTCAATTGTTCGACCCTGCTTGCCGGCGGCGAATATCACACCCTCTCTGTCGAGGCCCCGGCAGTTCCGGCGGAGGAACTCAAGACAGCGGTGCGCTGGCGCCTCAAGGACTTGCTGGACTTTCCTGTCGATAAAGCCACGATCGACGTGCTCGATATTCCTAGCAGCACCGGTGCGCGGGGTCATCAGCTTTTCGCTGTTGCCGCCCATAACAGCATGATCGAGAAGCGTCAGAATCTGTTTGTCGACGCGCGCATCCGCATGCGTACCATCGATATACCGGAGATGGCCCAGCGGAATATTTCGGCCTTGCTTGAGCCCCAGGGCAGGGGGCTGGCTATGGTGTCTTTCAGCCATGACGGCGGTTTGCTCACGGTATCCTTCGAAGGCGAGCTGTATTTGTCGCGGCGCATCGACGTCACGCTCGATCAGCTGCGCGACGCCGACGCCGATCGCAAACAGATCTGCTTTGATAAAATTACGCTCGAATTGCAGCGTTCGCTTGATCACTTCGATCGCCAGTACAACTACGTCAGCGTGGCCAAGCTGGTGGTGGCGCCGACGGGCGCTCCCGGCTTCGTCGACTTTTTGTCCACCAACCTGTACATGCCGGTCGAGAGTCTGGACTTGCACAGTGTGCTGGACATGAGCGCCGTGCCGCAACTGGAGAATCCGCTTGAGCAGCAGCGTTTCTTCATGGCGCTTGGCGCCGCTTTGCGTGACGAGGAGCAACCCGCGTGACGCAACAAATTAATCTGTTCAACCCGGCGTTTCTCAAGCAGAAAAAATTCTTCACCACCGCCGCCATGGCGCAGGCGCTGGTGGTGCTGCTCGTAACTTGCCTGGCCCTGGCGTATTATGGCAGCCACCACACCGCCAAGCTGCAGCTTGAGGCAGACAGCGGCGCTGCGCTACTGGCAAAAAAGAAGCTGCAATACGAGAAAATCAAGCTCGAGTTCCCAATACGAAAGAAGGATCCCGCCATCGAGTCAGCGCTCAACACTGCCGTGGCAGAACAAGCCATCGTGCGCGAACTCATCGGGGCGCTCGACGGCGACCGACTTGGCAATACGACTGGATATTCGCCGCTGTTTTCGGCACTGGCCCGCCAAAGCATGGAGCAGTTGTGGCTAACCGGCCTGACCATTGAAGGCGCTGGCAATCAGATCGACTTGCGGGGCAGGGCGATGGACGCCCAGCTCCTGCCTAGTTATATGTCGCGCCTGCAGCGCGAATCGGTTTTGCAGGGAAAAGATTTTGGCGGCTTGCAAATTACCCGCCCCAGCGTCACCGTCGGGGTCGGCAAAGGCGGACCGACCACCGTGGAACTTGCCCCGTTTATCGAATTCCATCTGCAGGCCAGCGCGTCTCCTGGCGCCAGCGTACCGGCTAAAGGAACCGAGGCACCAGCTACAACCGGCATCAGCGCTATAGCAGGGGTAGGCCAATGATGGAAAAACTGATCCAGATGCGCGACACCATCGACGCCAAACCGGTGCGCGAGCGGGTTGCCATTTTCGCGACTGTGGCGGCCTTGATCGTGTACGCGGTCTATACCGTCATGCTCAGCCCGCTGTTCAGCCAGCAGGCCTTGCTGCGTGCCCAGATCAATCAGCAAAACAATAATATGATCGGTATCGATGGCGAAATGACTGCCACCGTACTGGCGTACCAGCGCGATCCGGACCAGGTGGCACGCGCGCGCCTGAGCGCGGTGCAGGCGGAAACGACAGCCTTACGCACGACAATGATGAGCAAGCAGGCCAACCTTGTCGCGCCCACCGATATGGTGCCCGTGCTGGAGAACCTGTTACGCGGTAACACGCGTCTGCGCCTGATGACCCTTGACAGCATGCCGGCGCAGCCGATCCGTAGCAAGGCTGCGGGCGCAAGCGCCGACGCAGTCGATCCGCTGGGCGATGCTATCTATCAGCATGGCGTTGAGCTGACCGTGTCGGGTAATTATCTGGACATGATCGACTACATGCGTGCGCTCGAAGGGATGCCCACCCGCCTGTTCTGGGGCAAAGCTGCCTTGCAGGTGGAAGAGTATCCCAACTCGCGTCTGACGCTGACGCTCTACACCCTCAGCCTCGACAAGAAGTGGATGACGCTATGAACCTGCACGCGCGCAAGACCGTTGCAGCTGCGCTGGCGATGGCTTCGATACTGCCCGCGGGCGCCCAAGGCTTGCCTGACCCAACCCGTCCGCCACCATCGATTTTCGCGCCCCGCAATGCTTCCGGTTCACTGCTTGCTACGCCGGGTGGGCCCCAACTTCAGTCAATTCTGATCGGGCGGCACCCGGGCGGGCGCCATGTTGCAGTGATCGATGGCCAGACGATCGCATTGGGAGGGAAGTTCAAGGGTGCTGTTCTGACCCGCATCACCGAGGGCGAGGTGGTTCTTGTTTCAGGAACAAGCCGTCAGGTATTGAAGCTGTATCCTACGCCTCCCACCAAGAAATAAGCTGCAAAACAGAACCAGAGAACGAGAAAGCATGCATAAATTATTATTAGCATCAGTGGTAGCAGGTTCTGCGCTGGGCCTGGCGGGATGCGACACGCAGCCCAGGCGTGACACCTATGATGCGATCAGTGCGCAGCTGGCCGCGCCGACCGCGAGCGCAGCCGGCGCCCCGCTTGACGACGCCGTCGCGCGCGCCCTGATGCCACCTGTGGCTTCCTTGTCGGCACAGTTGCCCAAGGCTCGCCAGGTGCTTGAAGAGCGCTTCAATGTCGCCTTTAACAATGTGCCGGCGCAGCAATTCTTCAATTCGATTGTGGCTGGAACGCGCTACAACATGCTGGTCCATCCAGATGTGACCGGCACCATCAGCGCCAACCTCAAGGATGTCACCCTGCTCGAAGCACTCGAAGCTGTGCGCGAGATGTACGGCTACGATTTCAAGATCGAAGGCACGCGGGTATCGATCCGTCCGTTGACCATGCAGACGCGCATGTTCCAGGTTAATTACCTGGTAGGCAATCGCAAAGGCCAGTCCAGCCTGCGCGTGACATCGACCTCGGTGTCGACGGCGTCGAACAATACTGGTAATCAGGGCAATAATCAGAACAACCAGAACAACCAGAACAATCAGAACAACCAGAACAATCAAAATAACCCGAATGGGCAGAACGGAAACAACAACTCTCAGGGCGACAGTTCCAACGTCAACACCACCTCCAATAGTGATTTTTGGGCGGAGCTGAAAGCTTCGCTGGAAGCGATTGTCGGCGGCGTTCAAGGCGGCCGAAGCGTGGTCATCAGTCCGCAATCGGGGGTGCTGATCATTCGCGCCATGCCTGATGAGCTGCGCAACATTGACATGTTCCTGCGTGCTACGCAGTTGTCGGTCGATCGGCAGGTCATCCTGGAGGCTAAGATCCTCGAAGTCGAGCTCAACGACAGCTTCCAGACCGGCATTAACTGGGCGTCTTTCGCCTCGTTCAAGGGTTCGCACGGCAACCGCGTCTCGACCGGCTTCCTGGCGCCCGGCGCAGCGCTGGCGCCATTGCCATTCGGCGGTGGTCAGCCGCCGCCGATTTATGATGGCAACAATCTTCTGGCCAGCACCGGCTTTGCCTTGTCGAACGCGGCCGCGGCTGCCGGATCCATGTTTGGCCTGGCCTTCCAGACCAATAATTTCGCGGCCATGATTTCGTTCCTGGAATCGCAAGGCACCGTGCATGTGCTCTCCAGCCCACGGGTTGCGACGCTGAACAATCAGAAGGCAGTGCTCAAGATCGGCACCGACGAGTTTTACGTGACCGGTGTGCAGACCACGACCAACACTAGCACCACGGGCAATACGACTAGCCCGAGCGTCAGCCTGCAACCCTTCTTTTCAGGCGTCGTGCTCGACGTGACGCCGCAGATCGACGACAAGGGGAATATCTTGCTGCACGTGCATCCCTCGGTAAGCACCGTTACCACCATCAACAAGTCGGTGAACTTGGGGGCAGCCGGCAGTCTGAGCTTGCCGCTGGCGGCTTCCTCGACGTCGGAGATCGACAGCATGGTGCGCGGACAGAACGGCCGCATCGTGGCGATCGGTGGCCTGATGCGCCAGTCCACCACGAATGATGGCTCGCAGATTCCAGTGGCGGGCAATGTGCCTGTGCTTGGCAATCTGTTCCGCAACAAGGCCAGCGTGAACCAGAAGCGCGAACTCGTTGTGCTGATCAAGCCGACCATCGTGGAGAGCCAGAGCAACTGGAACCAGGATCTGCTCGACGCCGGCCGCCGCATCGAAAAACTCGATCCGCGTCAGGGACAGCAATAACAATGTACACAGCCCACTTCGGCCTGCGGGAAATTCCGTTTTCCATCACACCGGATACGAGTTTCTTCTTTACCAGCCCGCACTCCCAGGAAGCGCTTAATACGCTGCTGGTGGCGGCGCGCGCGGGCGAAGGCTTCATCAAAATTACCGGCGAAGTGGGTACCGGCAAAACCTTGTTATGCCGAAAATTCATGGCCAGCCTGGGCGACGAATTCGTCACGGCCTACATCCCCAATCCCTACCTCGAACCGCGTACCTTGATGCTGGCTTTGGCTGACGAGCTGGAAATTACGCTCGAAAAAGATGTGGACCAGCACCAGTTGCTCAAATCGATTACCCAGCGCCTGGTCGACTTGGCGATGAAGGGAAAGCAAGTCCTGCTCTGCCTGGACGAGGCCCAGGCCATCCCGGTCGAGAGCCTGGAGGCGCTGCGTCTGCTGACCAATCTGGAGACTGAAAAGCGCAAACTCCTGCAAATCGTCTTGTTCGGTCAACCTGAACTCAACCGCAAGCTCGAACTGGACGTGATTCGCCAGCTGGCGCAGCGCATTACCTTCCACTACCACCTCGGACCGCTCAGTCGCGACGAAGTAGAATATTACCTGGCCCACCGCCTGCGCATTGCCGGCTTTACCGGTGCGCGCCTGTTTTCACGCGGCGCCGTCAGCAAGCTGTACGCTGCCAGCGGCGGGATTCCGCGTCTGATCAATATCTTGTCCCACAAGGCGCTGATGTTGACTTATGGCGAGGGCAAGCAACAAGTCAGCGCGCGCAATATGCGCGACGCTGCCAAAGATACAGTTTCCACCAAGCGCAGCCGCTGGCCCTTCGCCGCCGCTGCCATGGCGCTGCTGGCCGCTGGTGCGGCCGGCCTTACCTGGGCATTGACCAAATGAGCTTGATTAATAAAATGCTGCAGGATCTCGATGCGCGCGGCTCGCACGGCGCCGGCTTTACCGACATGGATGTCAAGTCGGTGGTGGTTGCCGAACCACGCGTCTCGCCCCTGGTGCTGGCCGGGATAGTGATTGGCGCAGTCGTTGTGGGCGCCGCCGGCCTGTTTGGTTGGCGTTACCTCAAGCAGCCGGCGACCGTGCCAGCGCCGGTTGTGGTACTGGCGCCAACGCCAGCTCCCGCCTTGCCAGTTGCAGTACCTACTGCCTCCGCGGCCGTCCCCGCGCCAGCGCCAGCATCGTCTTCCCCCCAGCAGTCGGCCCCGCTGGCGCTCACCCCTGTCATGGCCGGACCGGCTGCGCAGCAGGTGGATGAAGTGCGCCGTCCGCGACGCGAGGCAGCGCCGCGGCCAGCACGCGTTCGCGTAGTGCAAGCCAGCTCTGCGGCGCCGTTCGCCGCGCCGCTGGTGTCGGGTCGTCAGCCGAGCTTGTCCAGGTCGGCGCAGAGCGCCTACACGATGGCGCTTGAGCGCTTGCAGCAGGGCCGCGTGGATGAAGCGATGGCTAGTCTGGAGCAAGCCTTGCAAATCGATCCGCGCCATGAAGCAGCGCGCCAGACCCTGGTTGGTCTGCTGATCGAAGACAACAAGCCCGATCAGGCGATGGCGCAGCTGCAAGCCGGCCTGGCCCTTGATCCGCGCCAGCCGTCGCTGGCCATGCTGCTGGCCAGGATGCAGATCGAACGCGGCGGCAATGGCATCGACACGCTGACGCGCTCGCTGCCCGCAGCCGGCGGCAATGCTGAGTACTATGCGCTGCTGGCCGGTGCCCTGCAGCGCGAACAGCGCCATGCCGAGGCCGCCTCGCAATACCTGGCGGCACTGCGCATTGCGCCGCAAAATGGCGTATGGCTGATGGGCTTGGGTATTTCCTTGCAGGGCGCCAAGCGCGATGCCGAGGCCGTCGAGGCCTTCGAACGCGCCAAGGCCTCGGGCACATTGTCGCCGCAACTGCTGGCATTCGTCGAACGCCAACTGCAGACATTGGCCAAATAAAGCCGACTGCGCGGCCAGCGCCGTCAGCGTCTGCTCAGGCGCCGCTTGCACAGAGCGCGCACATGGTAGCCAGGTGGCGCTTGCTGCATTCGCTACAGCCGGGCCAGTCGTTCGAGCGCCAGGCGCAGGGTTTCATCCTGTTTCGCAAAGCAAAACCGCACAATCCCTGATTCTTTGCCCTGGCTATAGAACGCCGAGACGGGAATGGCCGCGACCTTTACTTCCGTGGTGAGCCACTGCGCGAAGGCGGACTCGCTGGCGGTGGAGATGGCGTCGTAGCGGACGCACTGAAAATATGTGCCGTCGGCCGGCAGCAAAGTAAAGCGCGATCCCTGCAGGCCGTCGCGAAACAGGTCGCGCTTGCGCTGGTAAAAGTCGCTCAGGCCGAGGTAGGGCGCCGGGTCGACCATGTAACTGGCAATGCCATATTGCACCGGCGTGTTGACCGTGAACACATTGTATTGGTGGACCTTGCGAAACTCCGCCATCAGCGGCGCGGGCGCGGCGACGTAGCCGATCTTCCAGCCGGTCACGTGGTAGGTCTTGCCAAAGCTCGACACCACAAAGCTGCGCTCGGCCAGTTCCGGATGGCGGCACACCGATTCGTGGCGTTGCCCGTCATAGACCATGTGCTCGTACACTTCATCCGAGATAATCAGCACATCCGTGCCGCGCACGATCTCGGCCAGGGCGCGCAGGTCCTCGCGGCGCAGGACCGAGCCGGTGGGATTGTGCGGCGAATTGATGATGATCAGGCGCGTGCGCGCAGTCACCGCCGCCGCCACCTGGTCCCAGGGCACGCTGTAGCCGGCCTCGCCGAGCGTCATCTGCACGCTCACTGCAATGCCGCCAGCCAGTTCGATGGCCGGGATGTAGCTGTCATAGACGGGCTCGATCACGATCACTTCGTCACCCCGGTGCACGCAGCAGAAGATGGCCGTGGTTAAGGCCTGGGTCGCGCCGGCGGTTACGGTAATTTCCGTGTTGGCGTTGTAGTCCGCCCCGTACAGGGTGGCAATTTTGGCGGCAATGGCCTGGCGCAGTTGCGGCACGCCGGTCATCATAGGGTATTGATTGTGCCCGCTGCGCATGGCCACGCTGACTGCATCGAGCAGGCGCGGGTCGCAATCAAAATCCGGGAAGCCCTGGCCGAGATTGACCGCGCCGTGTTCGGCCGCCAGGGCCGACATCAGCGAAAACACGGTGGTACCCACGGCGGGCAGTTTGGAGGGCAGGGCAGGAGTGGTCATTGGCGCATTACAGTGTTGTCAGTGCGCCTATTTTACCCCGGGCTAACTATTCGAGTTTGAGCCAGGCCTCAGGCACCATGATGCGGAACAGGCCGGCCTGGGCGGTTTTGCGCGCCAGTTTGAGCAAGGCCTTGTCCTTGGTGATCAGTATGTCGGCGCCCGCATCGCGCGCCAGTTCCAGAAATTTCTGATCGTCCTTGTCGGTGCACACCGGCAGGCGCACCGGCCTGGCCTCCGGCGCGACGACCTTGATGAGCGCGTCGAAACGCTCGGCAGAGTGGGGCCGGGTGCTGGCGTCGAGCGGCAGATGGCTGTAATGCAGCACTACCCGATACTCGTCGCGGCAATCGGCCCGGGTGACCGCCTCGACAGTCCCATTTTCGAGCGCCGCCAGCAGGGGCGCCCAGCGCGGATCGTTGAACACGAACAAGTCGAGGCAAACATTGGTGTCGAGCACGATGCGTTTTGCTGGAGCGGGTATCATGCTGTCTGTCTATTTTCTGATGTTGATTGAATCTTATGCTGATTGTGCTGTCGCCTGCAAAAACACTGGACTTTGAAACGCCACCCATCACCAGGCTCCACAGCACACCCGACTTCCTGGACCGTTCGCGCCAGCTGATCAACAAGCTGCAAACCGTGTCGCCAGCCGAACTGAGCGAGTTGATGCACATTTCGGATCCGCTGGCGCATCTCAATGTGGGGCGCTATGCCAGCTGGAGCACTGACCCGGCCGAGACGCGCCAGGCCATCATGGCGTTCGACGGCGACGTGTATGCCGGTTTCGACGCCTACAGCCTGAAGCCCAAACAGATTCAATACGCCCAGCAGCATGTGCGCATCCTGTCGGGGCTGTATGGCATTTTGCGCCCGCTCGACCTGATCTACCCGCACCGGCTGGAAATGGGCACCAGGCTTGAGACCGCCGCTGGCAAGGACTTGTATGCATTCTGGGGCGAGCGCATCACCAACACGCTCAACCAGCAGGCTGCGGCGAACGGCGCCGAGGCACTGATCAATTTGGCATCGGAGGAATACTTCAAATCGGTCAAGCCGAAGCTGCTGTCGGTGCCGGTGATTACCCCCGTCTTCGAAGAGTTCAAGAACGGCAACTACAAGATCATCTCGTTTTTCGCCAAGCGTGCGCGCGGCATGATGGCGCGCTACGCGGCGGTCAAAGGAATCACCGAGCCGGCGAAGCTGAAGCGTTTCAAGGACGACGGCTACGCCTTCGACAAGAAAGCCTCGACCGACACTAGCTGGGTGTTTCGCCGCAAGGCGGCACTGTAGGCCGCCTGCAGGCTTGCGCGCTTATTTATCCGACTTCGCCCAGAACTTCCACCAAGCATCCTTGGGGGCATTCGGATTCATGTAGTCACTGTTTGGATAGTTCGCGGTGAATACGCGCTGCGTATCGTCACGCAATTCCATCATGCCCAGCCGCTCGTAATTGCGGATCATCAGGAACAGCGCCTCTTCGCGCGCCGGCGCATCCTGGTAATCCTTCACCGCGCCGGTGGCGCGATTGAGCGAAGCCAGGTAGGCGCCGCGGCGGTAGTAGTACTTAGCCACGTGCACTTCGTACTGCGCCATGGCATTGATCAAGTACTTCATGCGCGCGATCGAATCTTCCGCATACACGCTGTTCGGAAACTTTTCCACCAGTTCCTTGAAGGCCTGGAAAGATTCGCGGGTAGCCTTCGGATCGCGCTCGCTCGGGTCCTGCGTATAGATCACGCTCAGGAAGCCCATCTGGTCATTAAAATTGATCAGGCCGCGCAGGTAATACATATAGTCGACCTGGGGATGATTCGGGTGCAGTTTGATGAAGCGCTCGACCGAGGCTAGCGCCTGGGCCTGGTCCTGCTGCTTGTAATAAGCGTAGGCAATTTCCATCTGCGCCTGCACTGCGTAGTTGCCGAACGGGTAGTTAGTTTCGAGCCGTTCGAACATCTTGATGGCGGCCTCGTACTGGCCTCCTTCCATCTCCTGACGCGCCTCAGCGTATAATTTCTCAACTGGCCAGTTTTTGGTCTCGTCGGCTTTTTCCGGCAACAAGCTGCAAGCTGACAAGCTGAGCGCTAATGTAGCAACCACCAATGATAATTTTTTCTGCATAACTTTTTGCAAGAGATTAACCGAGATTCAACGAAAGGCTGATTATAGCCGATGGGACTGCTGTGACATTAACTCCAACGCCGAATTCGGCGGATTTACCTTTTGACCCTGAATTTGACGATGAGATCGACGTCGAATTCGTGCCGGCTGACATAGGCATCGACCTGTCGCCGATCACCCTGGAGCTCGAATCGAGCGCCTGCGGCCAGCGCCTCGACAAGGTAGTCGCCGGCCTGGTGCCGCAATTTTCCCGCAGCCGTCTGCAACTCTGGTTCGACGCCGGCCATGTGCTGGTCGATGGCAAGCCCGCGCGCGGCAAGGATACCGCCTATGGTGATGAAACGGTCGTCATCGTGCCACAAAGCGCGCCGGAAGACGAGGCCTACACGCCCGAGCAGATCGAGCTGAACATCGTCCAGGAAGACGAACACATCATGGTCATCAACAAGCCTGCCGGCCTGGTTGTGCATCCAGGCGCGGGCAACTGGTCGGGCACCTTGCTTAACGGCCTGCTGCATCACTGCCCGCAATTGATGGGCGTGCCGCGCGCAGGCATCGTGCACCGGCTCGACAAGGACACCAGTGGCCTGATGGTCATCGGCAAGACCCTGGCGGCGCAGACCGATCTGGTGCGGCAGTTGCAGGCGCGCAGCGTCAAGCGCGAATACTTTGCGCTGGTCTGGGGCACGCCGCAGGCCAGCGGCACCATCGACGCCTCGATGGGCCGCCATCCCAAGGACCGCGTCAAGATGGCGGTATCGGGCAATTTTTCCGCCAAGCCTGCCATTACCCATTACCAGCGCATCGGTACCGGTTTCCTGGACCGCCGTCCGGTCAGCCTGGTCCAGTGCCAGCTTGAAACCGGGCGTACCCACCAGATTCGCGTGCACATGCAACACCTTGGCTACGCCCTGGTGGGCGACGCGGTGTATGGCAAGCAGCACCTCACCCCAGTGTTCGGGCGCCAGGCGCTGCAGGCGCGCCGGCTTGGCCTGGTCCACCCCGCAACGGGCGAGCAGTGCGAATGGATCGTGCCGCTGGCGGCCGACTTTGCCGAGCTGATCGAGCGGGCCGGCATTCCCGAGCCTGAACAGGTCTGATGGCGTCGCCCCCGCATATAGTTCCCGATTGGCCTGATTTGCCGCCGGGCATCGGCGCGCTGGCGAGTACCCGTGTTGGCGGTCTCAGCCAGGGCCCCTACGATGACGGGCAGGGCGGTGGTGGCCTCAATCTCGGGCGCCATGTAGGCGACGACGACGCGGTGGTGGAGCGCAACCGCGCCATCCTCCAGCAAGGCTTGCCGGGCCGTCCTGCCTATATTTCCCAGGTTCACGGTGTGGTGGTGGTCGACGCCGCCCAGGTGGGCGCTGACAAGCCGGTGCTCACGGCCGACGCCAGCATCGCCAGCGCGCCGGGCGTGGTGTGTACTGTCATGACGGCCGATTGCCTGCCGGTGCTGTTTGCCGATCTGGAGGGCAAGGTGGTTGGCGCGGCCCACGCCGGCTGGCGCGGCCTGGCCGCCGGCATCCTCGGCGAAACCGTTACTGCGATGCGCAAGGCGGGCGCCGGTGAACTCACCGCATGGCTGGGCCCGGCGATCGGTCCGCAGCAATTCGAGGTAGGGCCTGATGTGCTGGATGGTTTCCTGGCAAGCGCCGGCTCGGGCGCAGACGAGACGGCGCTGCGGGCCGCTTTTCGCGACTATCCTGGGCGACCGGGCAAGTACCTGGCGGACATTTACGCGCTTGCGCGGGTTTTTCTGCAGGGGCAAGGCGTCACACGGGTGTCAGGCGGCAGCTACTGCACGGCGAGCGACGCTGCGCGCTTTTATTCCTACCGGCGCGATCATGTGACAGGCAGGCAGGCGAGTTTAGTCTGGATCAAATAGGCAGGGCGGACCTGGACAATACTGCTTAGTCCCCGCCGCCGCCGTCTCCGCCGCCGCCGTCATCGCTGCCAGAGTCGCTATCATGGTCATCCTGGCGCGACTTCTGGCTCGAGCCGCTGTGATTTGCTTCAGCGCCATCGCTACGCGCGGCTGCGGCCTGGCGCTTCGCGGCGCGCCGTTTGCCGCCCGTGAGGTAAAACAGGATTGACAAAGGCAACACACAGTAGAGCAAAAAAGTCATAATTCCGGCGACGACACTGGTTTCGGTCACGGCCATCAGGCCGACCACGTAAATCCAAGCAACGGCGACAATCCACATACAATTCCTTGATGATGGTTTAAATAATGGACGCACACATGAAAATGCCCGACCCACAAGCCATGGCATCTGCCTGGATGGCGCAGATCGCCGATCCGGCCGCCTGGCAGTCGATGATGAAACCACCCGCCATTGATCCCGGCGCCATGACCAGCATGTTCAAAGACGCCGGGGCGCTGATCAAGCCCGAAGTCATGGAGGCGCTGCGCCTGGATTACATGAGCAAGGCCAGCGCCTTGTGGCAAGACCTGCTGGCGTCCAAAACGCCGGTGCTCAAGGACCGCCGCTTTGCAGCCCCCGAGTGGCAGGCCAACCCCATGGCGGCCTTCAGTGCTGCATCATACCTGCTAAACGCGGAGTTCTTGATGGCGATGGCCGATGCAGTGGAGGCAACACCGCGCGAACACCAGAAAATCGTGTTCTCGGTTCAGCAGATGGTGGATGCGATGTCGCCGGCAAACTTCCTCGCGACCAATCCCGAAGCTCAGCAAAAAATGATCGAGACCAAGGGCGAGAGCCTGGCCAAGGGCTTGGCCAATATGCTGGCCGACATGCAGAAGGGACGCATCTCGCTGTCGGACGAATCGGCATTCGAGGTCGGTCGTAATGTGGCCACCTCGGCCGGTCAGGTGGTATTTGAAAATGAATTGTTTCAGCTGATCCAGTACACGCCCACCACCGCGACCGTGCGCCAGGTGCCGTTGCTGATGGTGCCGCCTTGTATCAACAAGTTTTATATTCTCGACCTGCAGCCCGAAAATTCCCTGGTGCGCTACGCGGTCGAGCAGGGTAATACAGTCTTCCTCGTCTCGTGGCGCAACCCCGACGCCTCGCTTGGCAACACCACCTGGGATGACTACGTCGAAAACGGCGCCATCAAGGCGATTGCCGTGGCGCGCGACATTTCCGGTTCAGCCAAGGTCAACGCCTTCGGCTTTTGTGTGGGCGGCACCATTGTCAGTACCGCACTGGCCGTGCTGGCAGCGCGCGGCGAACAGCCCGCCGCCAGCGTGACCTTGCTCACCACCTTGCTCGACTTCGCAAACACGGGTGTGCTGGAAGTATTCGTTGATGAAACCCAGGTTGCCATGCGCGAGCAGAATCTGGCTGCGGGCGGCCTGATGCCGGGCCGAGACCTGGCCACCACCTTTTCGGCGTTGCGTCCCAACGACCTGGTGTGGAATTACGTGCAGTCGAACTACCTCAAGGGCAATGAGCCACCGCCGTTTGACCTGCTGTACTGGAATTCGGACAGCACCAATCTTCCGGGCCCGATGTTTTGCTGGTACCTGCGCAATACCTATCTTGAAAACAGCCTCAAAGAAGCTGGCAAGCTGACTGTAGCCGGCGAAAAAGTGAGTCTGGCAGCGATCGACGCACCGGTCTTCGTCTATGGTTCGCGCGAAGACCATATAGTCCCCTGGACGGCAGCGTACGCTTCGATGGGCATCCTCAATCCGGGCAACGCCAAGGCCAACCGCTTCGTGCTGGGCGCCTCGGGCCACATCGCGGGCGTCATCAACCCGGCGTCCAAAGGCAAGCGCAGCTACTGGACCAACGACAGCCAGAAGAAGGGCAAGCCGGCTGCCGCCGAAGCATGGATGGCAGGCGCTACCGAGCACAAGGGCAGCTGGTGGCCGGAATGGTCGGCCTTCCTCGCCAAAAACGGCGGCAAGGATATCAAGGCGCCGGCCAAGCCGGGCAATGCTCGATACAAGGCGATCGAGCCGGCCCCGGGCCGCTATGTGAAGGTGCGTGCCGACTGATCCTTGAGGATTGCCAACGGGGCAAGTGTTGTTACCCCATCATTAGTTTTAGGTGCAACGCAATAATTGCTGCGCGCTAGGCGTCAACATGGTATTTTCGGGATTATCCATCCTATAATGGAATGTCAGGAGCGGGCCGACGTCCGCTCTTTTTACGTAAATCCTTCAGCATGCGCTGCGGCGCAATAAGTGGAACTTGAGATGAGTAGTGCAAAAAAGAGTACGGAACGCCTGATCAAGAAGTACCCGAATCGTCGCCTTTACGACACCCAGACCAGTTCCTACATCACGCTGACGGACGTCAAGCAACTGGTGCTCGACGCAGACGAGTTCACCGTCGTCGACGCCAAGTCCAATGAAGACCTGACCCGCAGCATCCTGCTGCAGATCATTCTCGAGGAAGAAGCCAACGGCGCGCCCATGTTCTCGAGCGGCGTGCTGTCGCAGATCATTCGTTACTACGGCCACGCCATGCAGGGCATGATGGGCTCCTATCTGGAAAAGAATGTCCAGGCATTTACCGATATTCAAAACAAGTTCACCACTGGCGCTAATGGCGGCTTCGAAGGCAAGCCTTTCAGTCCCGAAATGTGGACCCAGTTCATGAATGTGCAAGGCCCGATGATGCAGGGGATGATGAATAACTACATCGACCAGAGCAAGAACTTGTTCGTGCAGATGCAGGAACAGATGCAAAATCAGAGCAAGACCATTTTTGGCGCGTTTCCTTTTCCCCCGACGGATAAAAAAGGCTGAACTTTTGCCCCTCGCATAGGGCCAACGTTGATTCACAAATATTCCGTTAGCTCGTCGCCCCCGCACAGGCGGGGGGCCATAGCGCCTAAACACGGTGTTGGCTTGATTTTCAAATGATGATTGTTGGATGGTCGGCAGCATTCAAGATGGTCAACTCTGTTCTGAAGCGCTATCGGCCCCCGCCTCCGCTGGGGTGACGGGTTCGCTGATAGTTGTGAGTAAACATCAGCGCATAGGGAGGTGCTTTTGATAGCTTGCAAGATCGTTGGCGCAGCCCTGCTAGTGCTGCTTCCCGCTGCACAAGGATGGGCCTGCACCAAGACCGTCCGTTGGTTCGATGATGCCCCTTATTCATTCCAGGACAAGGACGGCAACATTGTCGGCGTCGATGCCGACCTGGCGCGCGCAGCGCTGCGCCTGTCTGGCTGCCGCGCCAATTTTGTGCAGATGCCCTGGGCGCGTGCGCTGATCGAACTCGAACGCGGTAAGCTCGACGTTTTGCCAGGCGCCTTCCGCTCGCCCGAACGTGAACACTTCGCGCACTTTTCGATGCCCCTTCCACAGTCGGCCAATGTGCTCTATCTGAGCGCCGCTGCCTCCAAAAAATATCAGCCGGCGACGCTGGAAGAGCTTGCCGGCACGCCGTTTCGACTGGGAGTCCAGATTGGAGTGGCCTACGGCGACAGCTTCAAGCGCTTCAAAACGCGTCCCGGGGCGCACGTCAATCTGGTGCCGATCACGCTGCGCTGCAATGGCTGGAAGATGATCGAGCTGGGCCGCATCGACGGCATGATCGCCGATGAAGCCAGCGCGGCCGCTGAACTCAAACAACTTCAGCTGGACAATGTCGTGCTGCCCAGCAGAGTCACCGTGTCCACCGACACCGCCATGTTCGCCTTTAGCAAGGCCACCAGCGAGCCGGACTTTGTTGCCAGGTTCAACAAGGCCCTGGCCAGCCTGACCGACAATGGCCAATACCGCAAGCTGCGCGAGCGCTACCTGCGCCATGGCGCGCTGCAAAATGCCTGCATGGCGCAGCCGGCTGGCTGAGCCGGAACGGGGCAGCGGTTTCGCTTTTCCCCCTCCCATTCCGGTACAATAGCGGATTACCCTGCCTTATTGTGTCTTCATCATGTCCGAACTGCGCCGTATCCCCCTTCCTGTCAACGCTCCGAAAGTTGGCTTCGTTTCGCTTGGCTGCCCCAAGGCGCTGGTCGATTCCGAGCAGATCCTGACCCAGCTGCGCGCCGAAGGCTACGATACCGCCAAGTCCTATGAAGGCGCCGACCTGGTCATCGTCAACACCTGCGGCTTCATCGACGCGGCGGTGCAGGAGTCGCTCGACGCTATCGGTGAAGCACTGGCCGAAAACGGCAAGGTCATCGTCACCGGTTGCCTGGGCGCGAAAAAAGACGCCAACGGCGACGACATCATCATGAAGGTGCACCCGAAGGTGCTGGCCGTGACAGGTCCCCATGCGCTGGGCGAAGTGATGGATTCGGTGCACTTGCACCTGCCCAAACCGCACGAGCCGTTTTTCGACCTGGTGCCGGCCCAGGGCATCAAACTGACGCCCAAGCATTACGCCTACCTCAAGATTTCCGAAGGCTGCAACCACCGCTGCAGCTTTTGCATCATCCCGTCCATGCGCGGCGACCTGGTCTCGCGTCCCATCGCCGATCTCATGCTTGAAGCTGAAAACCTGTTCAAGGCCGGCGTCAAGGAGTTGCTGGTCATCTCGCAAGACACCAGTGCCTATGGCGTGGATGTCAAGTTCCGTTCCGGGTTCTGGAACGGGCGCCCGGTCAAGACCCACATGACCCAGCTGGTTGAAGCACTCGGTCAGCTGGCGGCGCAGTACGGCGCCTGGGTGCGCCTGCACTACGTTTATCCGTATCCGCACGTCGACCAGATCATCCCGATGATGAGCGGCGGTCACATCCTGCCTTACCTCGACATTCCGATGCAGCACGCCCATCCCGACGTGCTCAAGCGCATGAAACGTCCGGCCAGCGGCGAGAAAAACCTCGACCGCATCCAGGCCTGGCGCGCCATGAATCCGGACCTGACGATCCGCTCGACGTTCATCGCCGGCTTCCCGGGCGAAACCGAAGCCGAATTCGAGTACCTGCTGGAATTCCTCAAGGAAGCCCAGATCGACCGCCTCGGCTGCTTTGCCTATTCGCCGGTCGAAGGCGCCACCGCCAATCTGCTGGCCGATCCAGTCCCGGAAGCTGTGCGCGAAGAGCGCCGCGCCCGCGTCATGCTGCTGCAAGAGGAAATTTCTGCCAAGCGCCTGCAAGCCAAGGTCGGCAAGACCATGCGCGTGCTCGTCGACGAAGTCGGCGCCAAGGAAGCCATCGGGCGCTCGTCCGCCGATGCGCCTGAAATTGACGGCGTGGTGCACATCAAGCGTTCGCTGGTGCCTGGCAAAAAGCTGAGCGTAGGCGAATTTGCCGACGTTGTCATCAGCGCCGCCGACGCGCACGACCTGTGGGCTTCAGTCGCCTGAGGAGGAGGCCGGCGTGAAAAAATCCCGCCAGACCCGTCTCATTCATAGCGATTACACGGCGCCGGCGGGCTTTGCCGCCGTGCCCCCAGCCACGCATCGCGCCTCGACCGTGCTGTTTCCGGATGTGGCCGCCATGCGCGCGGGCAGCTGGAAAAGCAAGGACAGCTATACCTACGGCCTGCATGGCACCCC
Organism: Pseudomonadota bacterium; assembly: GCA_040385745.1. Taxonomy (GTDB): domain Bacteria; phylum Pseudomonadota; class Gammaproteobacteria; order Burkholderiales; family Burkholderiaceae_D; genus Telluria_A. Next base: position 53,965 of record JAZKGU010000018.1, on the reverse strand, counting down.
CACCACCTTCGAGCTCGAGGCGCGCCTGGCCGAACTCGAGGGCGGCAACTTCTGCCTGCTAGCCCCGAGTGGCCTGGCAGCTATTGCCATGGTCAATTTTGCGCTGCTCAAGTCGGGCGACGATGTGCTATTGCCCGACAATGTGTACCGCCCCAGCCGCGACCTGGGCAAGTGGCTGAGCAAGGATTTCGGCATTTCGGCGCGTTACTACGATCCCATGGCGGGCGCGGGCATTGCGGCGCTGATAGCGCCCAATACCAGGCTGATTTGGGCTGAAGCGCCTGGCTCGGTGTCAATGGAGGTGCCCGATCTGCCGGCCCTGTGCACGGCGGCGCATGCGCGTGGCGTGCTGGTGGCGCTCGACAACACCTGGTCGGCCGGACTGGCCCTGAATGGTTTCGACCATGGCGTCGACATTTGCATGCAAGCCCTGACCAAGTACCAGTCGGGCGGTTCAGACGTGCTGATGGGCGCGGTCATCACGCGCGAACGCGAGCTCATCGACCGCTTGGCGGTAGCGCACATGCGGCTGGGCATGGGCGTGGGCGGCGACGACGCCTATCTCGTCATGCGCGGTCTGGACAGCCTCAAGGTGCGTTTCGACGCCCACGACGCAGCTGCGCGCAAGATCGCCGCATGGCTCAAGACCCGTCCCGAGATAGTCAAGGTGCTCCACCCGGCCTTTGAAGATTGCCCGGGTCACGCACACTGGAAACGCGATTTTACCGGTGCCGGCGGCTTGTTTTCAGTGCTGTTCGACCCGCGCTACAGCGAGCAGCAGACCGATAGCTTTGTCGACAGCCTGGAGCTGTTCGGCATTGGCTACAGCTACGGCGGCGCGCACAGCCTGGCCGTGCCATACCGCATGGCTGGCATGCGCACGGACTGGAAAGCCAGCGGCACGCTGGTGCGCCTGAACATCGGCCTGGAAGACCCGGACGATCTGATCGCCGACCTTGAGCAGGCACTTGGGCGCCTCTGATCAAGGCGGCTGGCCGGAATCGTAGGTCGCCGCGACAAACTATCCGGCCTGCTACGCCTTTCCCTGTTGGTGAACTACTCCGGCATGGCCTTGTTGGTGTTCAGATCGATGAAGCCGCGGATGATCCGATAGCCCATCCACAGCCAGGCAACACCCCAGATTGGAAATGCCAGCACCAGACCGACAATCGTCACTGCCAGCACACCACCCACGATACACCACACCAGATACCACCAGAAGGCGCGAATCATCCAGTTGTGATGGCTATAGACGATCGTGCCCTGGGCATCGTCACGCTTGATGTAGTTGATGATCAAAGGAATAATCGACAGTGTTCCCGCCGAGAAGAACCAGCACAGTCCGTGTACTACGTACAGGATACGGGCCATGTTTTTTGCTTGTTCTGATTTATTGTCCAGCACCAGTTGTTCCGACATTGTTGACTCCTTTATGAAAACCACGTTCACGCACTGCGCGTATGCGACTGGACCCAGCCGACGATGCTGCCAGCATCCATGGCGCCGGCCTGGCGCGCCACTTCGCGGCCCTGGCGAAACAGCGCCAGGGTAGGGATGCTGCGAATATTAAACCGTGCGGCGACATCCTGGACATTTTCGGTGTCGACCTTCAACAGGCGCACATGGGGCTCAAGCCGGGCCGCAGCCTGCTGGTAAGCCGGGCCCATGATTTTGCAGGGGCCGCACCAGGCAGCCCAGAAGTCGACCAGTACCGGCAGGTCGTTGCGTTCAATATGTTTGGTGAAGCGGGCGCTGCTCACGTCGACCGGTTTGGCCATGAACAGCTCGCGCGTGCACTTGCCGCACACGGGCGCATCGGCAAGGCGCGCGCCTTGCAGGCGATTGACGGCGTCGCAATGCGGACAGACGATATGGACGGGATCGCTCATCAAGGCCTCCGCTGTGTGTTGTCGATATCGCTATTGTAAAACGGGATTGCTTTCTCGGGTGTTCTGGTCGCGACGATTGCGCTGGTAGACTGCGGCCATGAGCCATACAGATGACTTTCAGCACCCAAACCAGCCGGCGCGACTGCTCGTTGGCTGCGCTGGCTGGACCATTCCCGGCGCCGACCGCGACGCCTTTCCGTCCGAAGGCAGCCACCTGGAAAAATTTGCGCGGGTATTGAGCGCGGTCGAAATCAACTCCTCGTTCTACCGGCCGCACCGGCCCGAAACGTATGCCCGCTGGGCGGACTGTGTGCCCGCGCAGTTCCGCTTTTCGGTCAAGCTACCGCGCAGCATTACGCACGACGCCAAACTGCGCGATATTGCCGAGCCCTTGCGCGATTTCGCATCCCAGGCTGGCGCGCTGGGTAGCAAGCTAGGCTGCGTGCTGGTGCAACTGCCGCCCAAACTGGGCTTCGATCCGGAACTGGCTGGGGAGTTTTTTGCGCGGCTAAAGGAGACGTTTTCCTGCACCATCGCTTGCGAGGCGCGCCATCCAGAGTGGTTTGCAGACGGGGCGAGCGAGCTGCTCGAAAGGCAGGGCATCACCCGGGTGATTGCCGATCCACCCAAGGGGCAGGATGGCCCGCATCGGCCAACTACCGACACCATTTACGTGCGCCTGCACGGCGCGCCGCGTATTTACTACTCGTCGTATGGGGATGACTATCTTGACGAGCTCGCATGCAATATGCTGGAGCATGCGCGCGCGGGGCGTACTGTGTGGACCATTTTTGATAACACCGCCTCAGGCGCGTCGGTGCCCAACGCCCTGCGCGTGCAGGGCGTCATTGCCAAGGCTTAACGGTGACGGCGGTAGCCGCGGTGTCCGCGATGGCCAAAGCCCCAGTGTCGACCCAGCACGAAACCCAGACTAAGCGTGACGGGCGGATAGAAGTAAGCTGGCTGGTCCACGTACACCGGCGCCTGCTGATACACCACCGGCGGTGGCGCGCTCATGGGAACCGAGGAATATTCCACGTTCGAGCCGTTGGGGTTGCTAGAAGCTATGCGTGCCCCCGTTCCCGGCTCCACCGGCGTCACCGACACCACGCGCCACTGCGAAGGATCGCCGGAGTGGGCGTAGCGTTGTTGTCCATAATTCTGGCCTGGCGTGGTGGCGCAACCGGCCAGGACACCAAGGGCAGCGATAATCAGCAAATTCTTCATGACGCAGCACCCCTATATTCAAGACCTTCCACTATAGAGATTTGGCACAGGCAAGGCGCACAATTTACAGCCTGTTACAGCTGTTTGGAGACCAGAAACTTCGCATCAGGCGCTGGCCTGCGCCTCCAGTCCCAGGATGCGCAAATGGCGGCGTAGCGCCTCGCTCGGGGTTTTCAGCTGCGCCGCGCACAGGAACACGTCGCCCCCGTTGGCGCGCAGCGCCGTTTCGATTTCCGCCCTGGCGATGGCGGCAGCCGGGCGAATTGCCGGTGTCGCCTCGATCAGCTTGTACAGCGAAGGCCGTGAAATACCAAGCCGTTGGGCCGCGCCCGAAATACGCCAGCCGTTCTCCTCCAGCGCGGCCATCAAGTCGGCGGCGCTCACTTCGGTCAGCTTGCGGCGCGCACCGAGCACCGGGACGGTGGCCAGGCGCGGCGCAGGCGCAGGCGCAGCGCTTGGTGCAGTATGGGCGTGCACGAACAGGGCCAGGCTGGCACGCTGGCCGGCGCGCTGGGCCATGATGGCGCGGCGCGTCACATTGGCCAACTGGCGGATATTGCCCGGCCAGTCGTAATTGCACATATCGCTTACCAGGCTGATCGGAAAGGCCGCCAGTTCGTCGGGGTTGACCCCGCAAGCTTGCAGGGAATGCAGGAGCAGGATGCCGATGTCTTCGCGCCGTTCGCGCAGCGGAGCGATGCGGATCACGAATGCTTCCATGCGGCGCAGCAGCGGCTGATTGAAGCGGCGGCTCACCAGGTCCTGGTCGGTAGCGCCGATCAGGCGGGCATTGGTGAGCAGGTCGCGGTCGCCGCCGAGGCTGCGATAGCGGCGCGTTTCGAGCACGCGCAGCAGCATCGGCTGCACCGCCGCCGGCGTGCTGCCCAATTCGTCAAGGAATAGTGTGCCGGCTCCGGCTTCGGCAAAAAAGCCCGGGCGCGCGCGCGTGCCTGTAGCTGGATCTTCGCCGGTGCCGAACAGATCGGGCACGGCCTGCGCCTCATTCAAGGTCGCCATATTGACGGCGACCATGGGCAGGGCGCGGCGCAGACTGACCTCGTGAATGGCATGGGCCGCGACATCCTTGCCGGTGCCGGTTTCGCCCAGCAAGAGCACGGCAAGGTCGGTCGAGGCGACCTGGCGGATCAAGTCGCGCGTTTCAATGATGCTGTTGCTCACGCCTAGCATGCCGGGCAGGCCGTTGGCCTTGGGGAAGCCGCTCATCCAGTGCAGGCACAGCAGCACTTGTCCGCCCAGGCCCAGCACTACCCCGGCACTGATTTCCGCTGCATCGAGGCGCACGGTACCGTTGACCGGTTCGCCATGGATCTCGAGCGGCATCTGGCTTTCGGACGGAATGATATCGACGCTGTTATCGGCGCGCCTGAGGATGCGCAGCGGCGCGCGCGAGGTGCCGCGGTTGGCCAGCGGCTCGCCTTCCTTGCCAGGGGTAGAGAATAGCGGCGCAAAGCGCCCGACCGACATTTCACCTACGCCCGCCGGCCCCAGGTGCTGCTGGCCGATACGGCTCGACACCGGGTGCCACAGGATCGTCAGCCCGAGCATGGCGCCGGGGCGTGCAAAATCCTTTTCGTACAACTGGGTGGTGAGGGTGTTGTCTTGATCAGTCAAAGGAAACTCGCTTCAGGCCATGTACATGTTGTCGAGACAAATTATAGAGCATTCCACCTGTAAATCTTTACATGTCAGCGCGATCTGTTGACAACGATTGTTGCTTTTTGGAACATTGTTCTGCGCCTGTCGCATCCCCTATAATTGAATTTTCAGCAATGCAGAGGCGAACATGTTTTACATCAGGCCGGCCGTCATGAGCGAGAAGGACACGCTGGAAGCCTTGATCAAGCGCTCCGGTATCGGGCTGGCCGACGGCTTTTACGACGCGCAGCAGGCAGCCGCAGTGACTGCCGAGGTGTTTGGCGTCGATAGCGCGCTGGTCCTGGACGGTACCTATTTTGCGATTGAGGAAGCAGGGCGCATCGTGGCCTGCGGCGGCTGGAGCAAGCGCGCCACCGACTTTGGCGGCGATCATGCCAAAAGCGGCAATGACCGGCCGCTCGACCCGGCCACCGAAGCGGCCCGCATCCGGGCCTTCTTTGTCGATCCGGCCATGGCGCGGCGCGGCCTGGGCATGCTGTTGCTGGAACACTGCACCCGCGCCGCCAAGGAAGCTGGATTCAGGGCGCTCGAACTGGTGTCGACCATGCCTGGCGAACCGCTCTACCTGCGTTATGGTTTCCGGCCGCTGGAACGGCTCGAGCTGTCGCTGGCGGGCGGCACGGTCAAGGTGCCGCTTACCCGCATGCGCAAGGAAATTAGCTGAGGATAGCGAGCAGGCCGTCCAGCCCTGAATAGTTCAGCGCGACGCTGGCCTGGGCGCGCACCACCGGCTTGGCGCGAAAGGCCACCGACAGCCCCGCGATTGCCATCATTTTCAAATCGTTGGCGCCGTCGCCCATGACGATGGCCTGGCTCGGGCTGATACCCATGTCGGCGCACACGCGTTCGACCGTGCGGCGTTTTTCGTCCGCATCCACGATGCCGCCCACCACCCGTCCGGTCAGTTTGCCATCCACGATTTCGAGCTCGTTGGCGTGAGTATAGTCAAGTTCCAGCCGCTGCTTGAGGCGCTCTGTGAAAAAGCTGAACCCGCCCGAGACCAGCAGCGTTTTCAAGCCAGCAGCCTTGACGCCCGCCAGCATGGCTTCGCCGCCCATGGAAATGGCGAGGCGCTCGCTGTACACGCGCTCGAGCGCGGCCGCTTCCAGGCCGGCCAGCAGGGCCACGCGCTGGGTCAGGCTGGCCGCAAAATCAAGTTCGCCGCGCATGGCAGCTTCGGTAATGGCCGACACCTGTGCCTTGAGACCCTGCATGTCGGCGATTTCGTCGATACACTCGATCGTGATCAGGGTGGAGTCCATGTCCATGGCGACCAGCTTGAAGTCGGCCAGCTTGCGGCCCGGCGCGATGAAGGTCGCGTCCAGGCGCGCGGCGTCGGCCGCTTGTTCGATGGTTTGGCGCAGCGCCGGTGAATCCTCGATGCCTTCATAGCGCCGTGCGTTGGGAGGCAGCGGCACCACCTTGCGCGCGCTAGCCAGCACCGCAATGTGTGCAATTTGTTCGGGCGCGGCATCGGGGCCCTGCAGGATCAGGTTTATCGTCATGGCGTCAGGCGAGTAGTTGTTTGATGGTTTGCTTGACCTGGCTCACGCGCGCGGCAAGGTCGGGCATGCTGGCCGTGATGCGCAGCTTGTCCTGGCCGGCCAGCTTGATATGCCGGTTCTTCTGGATCAGGGTGATGATGCGCATCGAATCGATGGGCGGATTGACCATGAACTGCAGACTGGCAGCTTCAGCATGCGCATCGATCTTGACGATGCCGACGGTTTTGGCGGCGATGCGGAGGCGGTGGGTTTCGATCAGCGCCTTGACCGGGTCGGGCAGTTTGCCGAACCGGTCGATCAGCTCCTCCTGCATGTCATCGATCTTTTCCTGGACGCTGCAGTTGGCCAGTCGCTTGTAGATCGACAGGCGCTCGTGCACATCGCCGCAGAAGTCGGCCGGCAGCAGGGCCGGCACATGCAAATTGATTTCGGTGGTGGTGGCCAGCGGCGCGGCCAGGTCGGGTTCCTTGCCGGCCTTGAGCGAGCGTACCGCTTCATTGAGCATGTCGGAGTAGAGCTGGAAGCCGATTTCGAGCATTTCGCCGGACTGGTTCTCGCCCAGCACTTCGCCGGCGCCGCGGATCTCGAGGTCGTGCATGGCCAGGAAAAAGCCGCTGCCCAGTTCTTCCATCTGCTGGATCGCATCGAGCCGGCGCTGCGCCTGCTTGGTCAGGCCGCTTACGTCGTTGACCAGCAGGTAAGCGTAGGCCTGGTGGTGCGAGCGGCCTACGCGTCCGCGCAACTGGTGCAGCTGGGCCAGGCCGAACTTGTCGGCGCGGTGCATGATGATGGTGTTGGCGGTGGGGACGTCGATGCCGGTTTCAATGATGGTCGTGCACAGCAAAATATTGAAGCGCTGCGCCACGAAGTCGCGCATGACCTTTTCAAGATCGCGTTCGTGCATCTGGCCATGGGCTACGCCAATGCGCGCTTCGGGCAGTAGTTCGGTCAGCATGGCCATGCGGTTCTGGATGGTCTCGACCTCGTTGTGCAGGAAGTAGATCTGGCCGCCGCGTTTGAGCTCGCGCAGGCAGGCCTCGCGGATGATCGAGCCGTCTTCGCTGCGCACAAAAGTCTTGATGGCCAGGCGCTTTTGCGGCGCGGTGGCGATGATCGAAAAATCGCGCAGCCCCTCGAGCGCCATGCCCAGGGTGCGCGGAATCGGCGTCGCGGTGAGCGTCAGCACATCGACTTCCGCGCGCAGCGCCTTGAGCGTTTCCTTCTGGCGCACCCCGAAACGGTGCTCCTCATCGATGATGACGAGGCCCAGGCGGGTGAACTTGACGTCGGGCGAGAGCAGCTTGTGGGTGCCGATCACAATGTCGAGCGTGCCGTCGGCCATGCCCTTGATAGCATTGTTGATCTCCTTGCCGGTACGGAAACGCGACAGCTCGGCGATGCGTACCGGCCAGTCGGCAAAGCGGTCGGCAAACGTTTGCGCATGCTGTTCGGCCAGCAGCGTGGTGGGCGCGAGGATGGCAACCTGCTTGCCGCCCATGACAGCAATGAAGGCGGCGCGCAGTGCTACTTCAGTCTTGCCGAAGCCGACATCGCCGCACACCAGCCGGTCCATCGGTTTGCCGGCAGTCATATCCTTGATGACGTTGTTGATCGCCTCGGCCTGGTCGGGCGTTTCTTCAAAACCGAAACTGTCCGCAAAATTCTGATAGTCGTGGGCGGAATATTCGAACGAGTGGCCCTTGCGCAGGGCACGCCGTGCGTACAGGTTGAGCAGCTCCGCGGCGGTGTCACGCACCTGCTCGGCGGCTTTACGCTTGGCTTTCTCCCACTGGCCCGAGCCGAGCGCATGCAGCGGCGCGTCTTCAGGCGAGGCGCCCGAATAGCGCGAAATGACGTGCAGCTGCGACACCGGCACATACAGCTTGGTGTCCTTGGCGTATTCAAGGTGCAGAAATTCGGTCTCGCCTTCGCCCAGGTCCATGCTGGTCAGGCCCATGTAGCGCCCGATGCCGTGGTTGATGTGGACCACCGGGTCGCCGATCTTGAGCTCGGACAGGTCGCGCACCATCGATTCGACCTGGGTGACGCCTTCCTGCTTCTTTTTGCCGGCGCGCCGCCCCGAGCCGGCATACAGCTCGGTCTCGGTGATGAAAATCAGCCTGCCGGTGCGGCTGTCGGTGAGTTCAAAGCCGGCCTGCAGCGGCGCCACGCCGAGCGCCAGGCGCGTATCGGCTGCAAGGAAGCCCTCGAAGCCTTCCACCGGTACCGGGTCGAGCCCGTACTCGTGAAAATACTGCTGCAGCGTTTCGCGCCGGCCGTTCGATTCGGCGCAGATCATCACGCGCGTGTCGTGCTGCAGCAGGAAGCTGCGTAAATTGGTCAGCGGGTCTTCGATGCGGCGGTTGACCGCGATATTGGGAATCGGCGCCGACAGCTCGGACGGCTGCGAGTCGGCATCCTTGGAAATAACCCAGCGCCCGTATGGCTTGGCCAGGCTGAAAAAGTCTTCGTCGGACAGGAACAGTTCGGCCGGGGTGAGGATGGGCCGGTCGCGGTCGGACTTGAGGAAACGGTAGCGCGACTCGGTATCGACCCAGAAGCGCTTGATGGCGGCGTCGATGTCGCCGACCAGCGCCACGCTGGCGCCGGTGGGCAGGTAGTCGAACAGTGTGGCAGTGTGCTCGAAAAACAGCGGCAGGTAATATTCGATACCGGCCGAGGCGATGCCGCTGCTGACGTCCTTGTAGACCACCGAGCGCGATGGGTCGCCCTCGAAGCGCTCGCGCCAGCGGCTGCGAAAGGTGGTGCGCGCCGCGTCGTCCATGGGGAACTCGCGCCCCGGCAGCAGGCGCACTTCGCGCACCGGGTAGAGCGAGCGCTGGGTATCGGCGTCGAAGGTACGAATGGTCTCGATTTCGTCACCGAACAGATCGAGCCGGTACGGCAGCGCGGAACCCATCGGGAACAGGTCGATCAGACCGCCGCGCACCGAGTATTCGCCGGGCGACATGACCTGGGAATTGTGGGTGTAGCCAGCCAGGGTCAGCTGCGCCTTGAGGCGCGCTTCATCGAGCTTTTCGCCCTGCTTGAAAAAGAAGGTGTAGGCCGCGAGAAAAGAGGGCGGCGCCAGGCGTACCAGCGCCGTGGTAGCCGGTACCAGCAGCACGTCGCACTGGCCATTCTGGATTTCGTGCAGGGTCGCCAGGCGTTCGGAGACCAGGTCCTGGTGCGGCGAAAACGCATCGTAGGGCAGGGTTTCCCAGTCGGGCAGCAGGTGGCAGGCCAGCTTGCCCTCGGCGAACCAGGGAATCTCGTCGAGCAGGCGCTGGCCGTCGGAGGCGTTGGCCACCACGACCACCAGCATCTGCTTGCCCGCCTTGAGTTCGAGCGCCGCCACCGACAGCGCGTAGGCGTCCGAGGAGCCGTACAGGGTCGGCAGCGCGAAACGATGACCGGATTTTGGGAGGGATTTTTTTAAATCGAAAGGCATGCAGGCGGCGCGGCAGAATCGGTTTGCAGGACCTGCGATTATACCGTAGGGCCTTCGCAGCCGCCGTTTGCCCCGCGCTTTACTCCGGCGGGCGGCGGTTGGCGATCCCGAATGGCACGTGCACCATCGGAATGGTGCCGCCGGGCGCAGCTTTCAGGTGGGTGAGCTGATCGTCAAAGAAAATATGCGGCTTGAAGACCGACAGCACGCGTGACTTGTCCATGCCCCCCAAAAAGAAGGTTTCATTGGCAGATACGCCCCAGCTCTTGAGGGTCGTCACTACCCGTTCGTGCGATGGTGCATTGCGCGCCGTGATGATGGCGATGCGCAGAATCTTGCGGTAGTCCGGATCGCGTTTTTGCGCGCGCTCCTCCATGCGCTGCATGAGGGCCAGTTTCTGGAACATGTCGGCCAGCGGCCCGGGCTGGTGGGGCCGGGCAACGTGCTCGGTTTCGTGGGCGTGGAATTCTTCGAGGTCGTTGTTCTTCTTGAAGATGGTTTCCGATTCGTCGTCCGCGATCACGCCGTCGAAGTCGAAGGCCACGCGCAGCTCCACATCGTCGTCCTGGTCCACGATTTTGGACGGCAGTACCAGGCCAGCGGGATAGTTGGCGGCAATTGCCGCTTTGACGTCTTCTTCATTCGCGCTCAAGAACAGCGACACGTTAAAGGCCGGCAGGTAGGGATAGGGCGTTTTGCCCGTCATGAAGGCGGCACGCGTGATGTCCAGGCCGTAGTGGGCAATCGAGCGCATCACGCGCAGGCCCGTTTCAGGTGAATTGCGCGAAAACAGCACTACTTCGACCGGGCTCTGGCGGGGAAAGCACTTGTTGATGTTGAGGAAGCGCCGGATGAAGGGGAAGGCCACGCCCTTGGTCAACAGGGTGTCGATGTGGGCTTCCTGGTACTGCCGGTATTCTTCCGGGCCGCGGTCCAGGTAGACCTGGTTCGATTCGGTCAGGTCGAACAGGGCGCTGGAGGCGACCCCGATGACTAGCTTGTTTTCAATCTGAAACGCCATGTCACTCCTGTTTGTGGCCTAGGGCAGGGTAATCGTCCCGCTCACAGTAAATTTCACTTCCGTCTTGTCCTTGCCGGGGCTGGTTTCAATTCGGACATCGCTCAGGCCCTGACCCTGGGCCAGCAGCGCCATGGCGCCCACTGCCTTGAGCAGTTCGGCCTCGTGCACCGGCGCCAGCAGGGTGCTGTCCCTGAAATGCGCCACACTGGTATCGAGCTCTGGTTCGGGAGCGCTCGTGAAGCACTGGTTCACCATCCACGCGAACTCGCGCCGGGTGGTCACACAATATACCGGACGTGCAGCAAACAGGCGCGCTACCTCGCCGCTATGCTTGACCCGCTCGGGATCGGTGCTCAGGATGTAGACGCCGGTTTTGTTTTCATCGATCGGCATCCACTGATTGTCGATCACGAACTCGCGGTTGAAGTTCTTGAGCAGTTCGGCCGGGCGGCGCCGTTCGGGATGAAAGGCGACATAGGGCACATTGTAATAATCGGCCAGGGCGCGGCCCAGCGTGGCAGCTTTCAAGCCGCATTCATTGAGCAGCACTTCTTCGATATCGGTACCGCTGGCTGCAGCGCTGGCGAGCGCCTGCTCCAATTGCGCACGCGGCAGCACCGATTCATGCAAGGCATCGACAAAGCCGGTGCGCTCGACGCGGGGCGCTGGACTACGGCGCGAGAACGCGATACCGAGTGTTTCGCAAAAATGCTGCAAGCCTTCTTCGGCCAGTTCCGGAAAAGCGCCGCCCGACAGGTTGTTGATCAGCTGGACCACGCCCAGCACTTCGCCATCGCCCATCACGGGCGCCACCAGCATTTGCCGGGTGCGGTAGCCGGTGCGTTTGTCGACCCCTTGCTGAAAACTCAGTTCGGCCGCATGGCGTGTCAGTTCGGCTTCATCGTAGACATCACGCAGGTTGAGCAGCTTGCGCGACAGGGCCACGTAGCCAGCCACGCTTTGCGCAGTAATGGGCAGCTTGAGCTGCTTGAAGGAGGCCAGCCCGGTCTTGACCTTCGACTCCAGACTCGCCTTGTCGTCGCCCAGACGGTAGATGGTGAGGCGGTCTGCTTCGAACAGCTGGCAGATGTCGGCCGACAGGTCGAGCATGATCTCATCGATGTTGCGCGTGGCGTGCACGCGCGTGGTCATTTGCTGGAGGTGGCGGAAAAAATCTTCGCGGTCGGTGCTGCCGGCGTGATTGTGCATGGTCGGTCTCAGTCGGGGTAACGATTGGCGCCGAAACCGGCAGGCAGAGTGGCGTCGGGATCGGGCTCGCCCGCCAGCGGCGCTGTCGCCATTGGCCCGAGCGCTAGCTCAGCTGCCGCCTCGTGCGGCTGAACCGGGGCGCCGGCCAAAGCACGCTGCAAATCGCGCTTGAAGCTGAGCGCGTCCGGGTAGCGGTCCTCGGGGCGCTTGGCGAGCGCACGCGCGACGATGGTATCGAAAGCGGGAGACAAGGCCGGATTGAGCAGGCTAGGCGGCAGCGGGTGCTCGTACATGATCTTCTGCTGGACCGCAAAGCGGCCTTTGCCGCGGAACGGACGCTCATTGGTCAGGAACTGGTAGAGGATAATGCCGGCGCCAAAGATGTCGGCGCGGGGCCCTGCTTTCTGGCCACCGATCTGTTCGGGCGACATGAAGCTGGGTGTGCCGGCCATCTCGCTGCCAGGCGCACACTGGTCAGCCTCGCCGGCGTCGCGCTCGGTCAGGCGCGCCACCCCGAAGTCGGTCAGTTTGATGCTGAGATCGGCGCCGAGCATGATATTGGCCGGCTTGACATCGCGGTGCACCACGCCGTTCTGGTGGGCATAGCCGAGCGCGTCGAGCAGTTCGCAGGTCATGCGCACCGCGTCGTGGGTGGTAAATTCGAGCTGAAAGGCCTGCCCCTCGCCGAAATAGCCGCCGAGCTCTTCCCCGGGGATCAGTTCCATGACGAGGTAGGCGACGCCAGCTTGCTCACCGAAATCGTACACGGTAACAATATTGGGGTGGTTCAAGCGGGCTACCGCCTGGGCCTCACGGGTGAATCGCGCAAGATAATCGGCGCGCCGCTCGGCGTCGGCAATGCGGTTGGCAGCGATGACCTTGATTGCCACGCGCCGGTTCAGCACCGGATCGCGGCCTTCATAAACCATGCCCATCGAACCGCTGCCGATGGCTTGCACGATGCGGTAACGGCCGAGCTGTGTGGGATCTGTCATGAACGTGGAGTCTAGAGTTGCAAAATAGCTGTCTGATGACACACGTATCATTGTTGCATGAAAACTAGATTTGCCACTCATGTATAGCTTGCAGGCGCCGGAAGATCGGGCGCTTTATTGACAGGCGGGACCGGCGCTCGCATCCGGCATCAGGCCCCGCCGGGACCGCTTACTGCTTGATAGCCTCGATTGCAATCGACAGGGTGACATCGTCGCTCACGTTCGGCGCGTACTTGCCGGCGTTGAACTGGCTGCGCACGATCTTCGTCACGGCGTTGGCGCCGCACGCTTCCTTCTTGAGCATTGGATGGGGCATGCACTTGAACGAGGTGATATCGAGCTTGACCGGCTTGGTCACGCCCTTGATGGTCAGGTTGCCGTCCACCGACGCAAGCTTGTCGCCGTCAAAGTTGAGCTTGCTCGACTTGAAGATAATGGTCGGGAACTTCTTGGTATCGAAAAAATCCTCGCCCTTCAGGTGCCCATCGAAGGTCGGGTAGCCGGTGTTGACGGAATTGGTATCGATGACGACATCGACCGAACCGGTTTTGGCCGCGCGGTCGAGGACTACGGTGCCGGTGGTCTTGTCAAAACGGCTGACCTGGTTGGAGAACCCGAAGTGGCTGTATTCGAAGCGCGGATAGGTGTGGGTACTGTCGATGACGAAGGTTTCCGGGGCGGCAAAAGCTGGGAGTGCAAAGCTGGCGCTCAGGGCGAGGGCAAAAATAAATTTCATAACAGGCTCCGGTATCGAAATGGCGAATTGGCTGAAACAGCACTGCCGACATTATGCACAGCGCATAAGCTATCTGAAAACGGAAAAAATGCGCTCTTATCATCGAAAAGTTCGATGATAAGAGCCGTAGTTATTTACATTCGATGAGCAAAACTGTGATGTTGTCGCGGCTACCGTCGCGCTTGGCCAGGTCGATCATGCGTGCGCAACGGTCGCGCAAGGGCAGGCCGCTGCTAGTGGACAGCATCGCGCACAACTGGGCATTGCTGCTGCTGCCGTGTAGACCATCGCTACACATGAGCAGCAAGTCGCCCGGTTCTGTTGCAGCGATAAACAAATCCGGACGCACATCGCCGGCCGGCCCGACTGCCTGCATCAGCAGATTGCGGCTCGGCAGGCGGTGGTGGAGGCCGGCATCGAGCGCCTGCTGGTAGACAGTATGGTCGCGCGTAAGCTGGGTCAGGCAGCCGTCGCGAAACCTGTACAGCCGGGTGTCGCCGACGTGAAACACCAGCAGAGGACCACCCGTGCGGAGTTGCCAGCAGCCAGTAAGCGTGGTGCCCATGCCGGCGCCTGTAGTGCGGCGCTGGTCGACGTTGGTCTGGTAGATGCGCTGATTGGTAAATTCAAGCGCGTCGTGCAGGGTGATCATGCAGGCGCGATCTTCAGCGCTCCAGTTTGCTTCGGGATCCAGGAGAGCAGGATCGAATGGGCTGGGCTTGAAATTCGTGATCTTGGTGGTGCCGAGCGACTTGGCGCGCAGGAAATGGACCAGCCAGTTCAGCGCATCGGAGCTGGCGATTTCGCCGCACTCATGGCCACCCATGCCATCGGCGACAGCGATCAGGCCGATGGCCGGGTCGATCAGGAAATTGTCTTCGTTGGAGGACCGTACCGGCCCGGTATCGGTCATGCCGCAGGCCAGGCCAAAGGGAAGATCGTGGGGAACAGACGGTGACAGTTGCTTCCAGACGTACAAGACAAGCTCCTATTGGCAATGGCAAAGAAGCTGTATCTTTTCGCCAATCGTGTTGCCGTAATGCTAGCACGAGCCTACCGTTTTGTACCGACATTATTGTGCTCGAAGAAAGAGTTTTGTTTTTTGCTTAAACTCTCGGGCATGCGAAACGGGTGAGCGCTATTCCACCGGAGCTGGTGCGGGAGGCACTTCCGGCTCCAGTTCGGGCACGGCGTCGATATCAATGCTTCTGAATTCTGCATCGTCCACATATTCGGTATATATCCAGTCATCGTCCACCTGGGTCAAGCCATCAGGCACGGGGCGATCTTCCTGCGTTTGCTTGTGCAAGGCGGCTGCCATGTAGTCGATCCAGATCGGCATGGCCAGTGTGGCGCCAAATTCGCGCCCGCCCAGCGACTTGGGATCGTCATAGCCCATCCAGGCCACCGCCGATACCGTGCTGGCGTAGCCGGCAAACCAGCCGTCGACTGCATCGTTGGTGGTGCCGGTCTTGCCGGCGATGTCGCTGCGGCCAAGGCGCTTCGACGCGGCCGCGCCGGTGCCGTAGCGCGCGACATCACGCAGCATGCTGTCGACCAGGAAGGCGTTGCGTTCGTCGAGTACGCGCGTGCGCTGGTCCAGCGGCCGTGGCGCGGTGTCGGCAAGGATCGCGCCTTTGCTGTCCTGTATGCGCGCTATCAGGTAAGGCGCGACGCGGTAGCCGCCATTGGCGAACACTGCATACGCGCCAGCCAGCTGCAAGGGTGTGACAGCGCCCGTGCCCAGGGCCATGGTCAGGTTGCCTGGATGCTTCCCGGGTGTGAAGCCGAATCGCTCCAGCCAGCTGTGGGCGTAGCCCACGCCGACCGCGCGCAGCAGGCGCACTGTCGGTACGTTCTTGGAGTGGGCCAGCGCGTGGCGCATACTTACCTGGCCATCGAATTTGCCGTCGTCATTTTGCGGCGACCAGGTGGCACCGGCATTTTCGCCAGGCATGTCGAGCGCTTCATCAAGAATCTGGGTAGCGGGCGAATAACCGCGCTCCAGCGCGGCTGAATAAACGAAGGGCTTGATCGCGGAGCCGGGCTGGCGCCAGGCCTGGGTGACGTGATTGTATTTTTGCAGGTTGAAATCGAAACCCCCGACCAATGCGTGGTAAGCGCCGGTCACAGTGTCGATCGCCACCAGTGCCGCCGAGACCTTGGGCAGCTGCACCACCATCCAGCCTTTTTCCTTATCCTGCATGATGCGCACTACGGCGCCCGGGCGCAGCTTGAGCCCCGCCCTGGCGCTGGCAGCAAGGGCGGGAGCTACAAACTTCAGACCCGGCGCGCCGATGTCGATGCTGGCGCCATCGATGGTCTCCACCGTCAGCGCCGACGGCGATGCTTTCGTCACCATGACTGCGAACAGGCCGTCGCTCGCCGGGCGTGCGCGCAGCGTTTCGTTGATGGCGTCCTCGCGCGCGGCGGGATCGTCCGGCAGCTCGATCACGGCTTCGGGGCCGCGGTAGCCGTGGCGCTGGTCATACGCGAGCACATTGCGGCGAACCGAATCGTAGGCGGCGTCCTGCTCGGCCTTGCGAATGGTGGTGATAACGACGATGCCGCGCGTGTAGGCTTCTTCCTTGTACCGTTCGTAGACCGCCTGGCGCGCCAGTTCCGCCACATAATCGGCCTTGGTGTCGAACTCCTGCCGCGCGCTGGCTATGCTGATCGGCGCGTCGAGGGCGGCCTGGAATTCGGCCTGCGTGATGTAGCCGACTTCGCGCATGCGCCGCAATACTGTCAGCTGGCGCTGCTTTGCACGGCGCGGATTGACCGCCGGATTGTGCCGCACCGGGTCTTGCGGCACCCCCGCCAGCATCGCCGCTTCGGCGATGGATAGGTCGTTCAGGTCCTTGTTGAAGTAGGCCCGCGCCGCGCTGCCGAAACCGTAGGAACGCCGGCCCAGGAAGATCTGGTTCATGTACAGCTCCAGAATCTGATCCTTGGACAGGGCCTGCTCGATCTTGAGCGCGAGCGCTACCTCGTTGGCCTTGCGGGAAATGAGCTTGTCCCGGGTGAGGAAGAAATTGCGCGCCACCTGCATCGTGATGGTCGATCCGCCTTGGCGATAGCCGCCCGCCAGGTTGGCCCGCAGCGCGGACAATGCACGCCGCCAGTCGACCCCGAAATGCTCATAAAAGCGCGTGTCTTCGATCGCCAATACCGCTTTTTTCAAGCGGTCCGGAATCTTCGAAATGGGAACGAAATCCCGATGCTCCTGCCCGAATTGGCCGATCAGCACATTGTCGGCGGTGTAGATGCGCAGCGGGATCTTGGGCTGGTAGTCGGTGACCGCGCCGATGTCCGGCACATTGGGGTAAATGGCGAAGTAAAAATAGCCCAGCAGGCCGGCGCCAGCCAGCAGCCCTGCGGCCAGTAGGCCAAGGACGCTGCGAATGAGAATCAGGCGGCGTCGTGAAGGGGCAGGGGCGGTAATGGTCAAAACGGAGCTCGCTGGTGCCGCCATCCGGACTCGAACGGCCATCTGCGGCGATTATAAACCAGCGATTTTGACTGCAGCGGCGCTTGAGCGCTTTGTTTGATTAGTCCTGCCTGGCGCTACCGGAGCGACCGTAAGGCGCTCTGCCGCTCAGACGAAGGCCAGGTCGTGCTGGCGAATCAGGTTGTCGAGCCAGTCATCGCAGTCGCCGAACTTGTAGCCCAGCTGGAGCGCCCGGCTGCTGTCCATGATGAAGGGCGCGGGATAGTCGAACGGGCTCAGTTCACCCGGCGGGGTCGGTTCCGCTGCCAGGGTGGCGCGCACCGGGGCATCGAGCACTTCGCCGACGCGCTGGTACAGGCCGTGCGCCGACAGGGCCCCGCCGCAGGCCGCATTGACTGCGCCCTTGAAGCTCTGCGCGCCGGTCCAGACCAAAAAGTCCGCGATGATCTGGGCGCTGATGAAGGAAGTCGCGGCCTTGGCCGACGAATAGCGCAGCGCCTCGTGCTGGCGCACCTTGTCCACATAGTGCGCAAGCTGGCCGCTGACGTCTTCATAGCCGGCCAGCACATGGCCGATGCGCACCGTCACCAGCGGCAGCGAGCCGTCGCGGTACAGATAGGCTTCAGCCTGCAGTTTGCCCATGATATAGCTCTGGGTTGCCAGCTTTGGATCGTGCCAGGGGTAGCGGGTGTCGATCGGCTGGCCGATGATATTGAGATCGGTCTCGCGAAAAGGTGTGCTTTGCTGTCCCAGCAGGCCACGATACACCTCGATGGTCGACGCCATGACGTAGCGCTTTACCCGGCCGGCAAACACGCGCACTGCAATGGCTGCGTCGATCGGGCTGTAGCACATCTGATCGTAGATGATGTCGTAAGGGGCGGCGTCGGCGAAAGCTGCCAGCATGGCGCGTTCGTTGCGGCGGTCGACGCGGATACGGGTAACGCGCGTGCCAAAGGGATCCGGCGCCAAGCCACGGGTGGCAATCGTCACCTGGTGGCCGGCGTTGATCAGGCGCTGCACCAGCAGTTTGCCGAAGTACCGCGTACCACCAATCACCAATATATTCTTGCGCATGGCTTTTCCCCGTTGATTGAAGTATATTTTCTGCTTAGTAAGCCGAATCAACAAACTATATATATTGACCCAATGAGCAAGAAAAACTTAGTCATGGATGAGTCATGAAACATTTGCGCAGTCTGTCAGGGCTGATCGACTTCGACTGCGCGGCGCGCTGGGGTAGTTTCAAACTGGCCGCCCAGGAGCTGCACAAGACCCCGGCGGCAGTGAGCCAGCAGGTCAAGCAGCTGGAAGAAAGCATCGGGCTGGCGCTGTTCATCCGCCATCCGCGCCACATCACCCTGACCGAAAAAGGACAGGAACTGGCAATTTCGGTGGGCCGCATGCTGGGCGAGCTGCGCGCCAAGATCGGCGCGCTGCAAAGCGGCGACGAGGAATCGGTGCTGCGCATATCAACCACCCATTCGTTCGCGATCAAGTGGCTGGTGCCGCGCATGCACCGCTTTACCAAGCTCTATCCGGAGCTCGATATTCGCCTCGATTCGAACGACGCGCCGGTGAGCCTGGACGACGACAGCACTGATGTGGCAGTGCGTTTTGGCCCGGTCAACGACGGCGACCCGGGCCTGCTGTTTCGCGAACGCCTGATCGCCGTCTACAGTCCCGACTTGCTGGCGCCAGGCCAGGCCGAGCTGACGCTGGCAGATCTGCCGCGCTTTCCGCTGCTGTACGAGAAAACGCCCGAGTCATGGCTGCAGCTGCTCAACGAGAACAAGGCGCTCAAGGGTAAATACGATTTCTCGCGCGGCTACAGTCACTGGGGCGTGCTGGCCCAGGCGGCAGTGGCGGGCCAGGGCATTGCGCTGGTGGCCTACGGGATCGCCTTCCAGGACATCCTGAAAGGCTCGCTCAAGAAAATCAGCTGCCGCAGCGCGCCGTTTGGCAGCGGCTACCGCTTCCTGGTCAACCCGCGCAAGCAGAATATGCGCAAGGTGCAGCAGTTCCGCGCCTGGCTGGTGGCCGAAATGGATGATATGCGGCGAGCCCTGGAGCCGAGCGCTTAAGCAAAAACGGCGGCCCGAAGGCCGCCGTTTTCATTGCGTGGTGCAGACTTACTTCACGCCGTGCATCAGCTTCTGGATCAATGGTGCAAGCAGGAACAGCAGGATACCGCCGGCCATCAGGTAGTAGAAACCCTGGGTGTAGCCGCTCAGTGCGGAAGCAACTGACAGGCCGGTGGTGCCGCTGAGGTGGCTCGCAAAGATGCCCGACAGGTTGTTGCCGATACCGGTCGACAGGAACCAGCCGCCCATGCCCAGGCCAACCAGGCGCACTGGCGCCAGCTTGGTGACCATCGACAGTCCGATCGGGGACAGGCACAGCTCACCAATCGACTGAATCCAGTAGACCGCGAACAGGGTCCAGAACGGGATCTTGCCGTAGGTTGGCTCCACCAGATTCGACAGCGCATACATCAGCAGGCCGAAGGCCAGGCCGTTGAAGATGATGCCCAGGCCGAATTTACGTGGAATGGAAGGATTGGCCTTGCCCATGGCAACCCACACCCAGGCGATGATCGGTGCGCAGACGATGATGGCGATCGAGTTCACGCTCTGGAACCAGGCGGTCGGGAATTCATCCATGCCCAGGGCGCCCTTGCGGTCGACGATGTTCTCGGCCAGGAAGGTGAACGAGCTGCCTGCCTGTTCGAAGAACATCCAGAACAGAATGTTGAAGAAGAAGATGATCATCATGGCGATGGTCTTGTCGCGGGCGATTTTGCCATCGCGAATACCTTCCATCATCAGCATGGCAGCCAGGGCGACGAACAGCGCCGACAGAATCCACTGGATGGTGCCCGAACCGAGCCTGAGCATCATGTACACGACAGGGATGACCACCAGCGCGCCCACGGCAACATAGACCATGCGCATTGGGTTGGCAGCTTCAGCCGTTTCCGGTGCGCCGATACCCTTGAGGGTTGCGCGACCAATGTAGAACCACACCAGGCTGATGATCATGCCGATACCGGCAGCGAAGAACACCACTTTATAAGCTGGGGTGTCGCCGATGTTGAACACTTTCTGGGCCAGGACCTGGGTGAAAATCGGAGCCAGGAAGGCGCCGGCATTGATACCCATGTAGAAAATGGTGAAGCCGGAGTCGCGGCGGGTGTCGTTGAGCGCATAGAGCTTGCCGACCATCGTCGAGATATTCGGTTTGAACATGCCGTTACCGACAATGATCGTAGCCAGACCCAGTTTGAAGATGTCCTGGTTGGGAATGGTGATCATGAACAGGCCTGCTGCCATGAACACGGCGCCGATCAGGATCGAGCGCTGGTAGCCAATTACTTTGTCGGCCACATAACCGCCGAAGATCGCGCCTGCATACACCAGCGCCAGGTAGGAACCATAAGTCAGGTTGGCATCAGCTTCGCCGACCGAGCTGCCACCGTAGAACTGGGTAACGATATAAAGCACAAGCGCCCAGCGGATGCCGTAGAACGCAAAGCGCTCCCAGAATTCGGTCATGAACAGCATCCAGAGGGGACTTGGATGTCCCATCAGCTGCTTGAACTCGGGAATGACTACTTCCTTGTTGGTTGTGGTACCGCTCATCCGGTATCTCCTGATTTTATGGTTTGAATGGATGGTTTGTTATGAAACGCCCGGCTTATGGCTGGAGAATCTCAATAGGGCTGCATTCTAATGTAAATCGGGCATCGCAAGCGAATTTTTGCCGGGTGTGTTAATAACCCACGGCGCGATGTGGCGCAAGCGCACGGTAAACAGTGCCACCGGGAATGGCGCAGTTGTCGTATATTGGCATTGCAGGCTTGTTTGTTACATTTGAAAAGGAATTCGTATCATGGACCATCTCGTTGTCGATACCCTGATTTCGCCTGAAGGCCAGCTGGAAGTGCTCTCGAAAGCGGAAGTGGCCAAACTTCTCGACACCAGCCAGGGCGGCCTGTACCAGATTTTTCGCCAATGCGCGCTCGCCGTGCTGAACTGCGGCAGCTCGATCGATGATGGCAAAGAGTTATTGGAACGTTATAAATCCTTCGATATCAGCATCGTGCAGCGCGAACGCGGCATCAAGCTCGAGGTCAAGGGCGCGCCAGCCATCGCCTTCGTCGATGGCAAAATGATCAAGGGGATACACGAACACTTGTTCGCGGTGCTGCGCGATATTATCTTTATCAGCAATGAAGTGACCGACAACCCGAAATTCGACATGTCGCGCACCGAGGGGATCACCGATTCGGTATTTCACATCCTGCGCAACGCCAATGTGCTGCAGCCGCAGCGCAATCCCAACCTGGTGGTGTGCTGGGGCGGGCATTCGATCAACCGGGTCGAATATAACTATTCCAAGGAAGTGGGCTACCAGATGGGCCTGCGCGACCTCGATATCTGCACCGGCTGCGGCCCGGGCGCGATGAAAGGTCCGATGAAGGGCGCCACCATTGGCCATGCCAAGCAGCGCCTTGGCCACGGCCGCTACCTGGGTATTTCGGAGCCGGGCATCATCGCGGCCGAATCGCCCAATCCCATCGTCAACGATCTGGTGATCATGCCCGATATCGAAAAGCGCCTGGAAGCGTTCGTACGGACCGGTCACGGCATCATCGTGTTCCCGGGCGGCGCCGGCACTGCGGAAGAGATTCTTTATATTCTTGGCATCCTGCTGCATCCCGATAACGCCGACATGCCGTTCCCGCTGGTGTTTACCGGTCCGGAGGCGTCGCGCGAGTATTTCGTGCAGATTAATCAGTTCATCGGCGAGACGCTGGGTGAACGGGCGCAGAAGCGCTACAAGATCATCATCGACGATCCCGAAATGGTGGCGCAGGAGATGCTGCTGGGGATTAAGCAGGTGCGCGAGTACCGCAAGTCGCGCAGCGATGCGTACTACTTCAACTGGCTGCTCAAGATCGACGAGGAGTTTCAGCGTCCGTTCAAGCCCACGCATGAAAATATGCGCAATCTGAAGCTGCACAAGAATCAGGAAACCCACCTGCTTGCGGCCAATCTGAGGCGCGCGTTTTCAGGCGTGGTGGCCGGTAACGTCAAGGACGAGGGAATTCGGGCGATTGAAGCGTTCGGCCATTTCGAAATCTACGGCGATCCGGCGATCATGGGGCCGATGGATGCCTTGCTGTCGTCGTTCGTGGCGCAGAGCCGGATGAAGCTGCCGGGGAAGGCGTATGTGCCGTGTTACAGGGTGATTCAGTAGCTGATTAAGCCGCCCCACTGCAAGATACGCCGTCTCCCCCGCGAAGGCGGGGGGCCATAGCGCGTCAACACAGAGTTAATGCTCTATAGGCCCCCGCCTTCGCGGGGGAGACGGCGATTTTTGGCCTTACTCTTCCCGACGCAGGTGCGGGAACAGAATCACGTCGCGGATGTTTGGCGAGTCAGTAATCAGCATCATCAAGCGATCAATGCCAATCCCGCAGCCACCGGCCGGCGGCATGCCGTATTCGAGCGCGCGGATGTAGTCGGCGTCGTAGAACATCGCCTCTTCATCGCCCGCATCCTTGGCCGCAACCTGCGCCAGGAAACGCGCTGCCTGATCTTCGGCGTCGTTCAGCTCCGAGAAGCCGTTGGCGATCTCGCGGCCCACCATGAACAGCTCGAAACGCTCGGTGATGCCGGCAGTGGTATCGGAAGCGCGCGCCAGCGGCGATACTTCAGCCGGATAGTCGATGATGAAGGTCGGCTCCCACAGCTGCGCTTCGGCAGTCTCTTCGAACAGCGCCAATTGCAGCGCGCCCAGGCCGGAAGTCGAAAACGGCTTCACGCCAAAGGTCAGCAGTTCCTTCTTCAAGAACTCCATGTCGTGCAGCTGCTCCTTGGTGTACTTGGGCGCGTACTTGTTGATAGCTTCGACGATGGTCATGCGGTGGAACGGCTTGCCCAGGTCCAGTGCACGGCCACCATAGGTCAGCTCGGCCGTGCCATGCGCGTCGATGGCTGCCTGGCGAATCACTTCCTCGGTGAAGTTCATGATCCACTGGTAGTCGGTGTAGGCCGCGTAAAACTCCATCATGGTGAATTCAGGATTGTGGCGCGGCGAGACGCCCTCATTGCGGAAGTTGCGATTAACTTCGAACACGCGGTCAAAGCCGCCCACCACGAGGCGCTTGAGGTACAGCTCGGGCGCGATCCGCAGGAACATCTGCATGTCAAGCGCATTATGGTGCGTGATGAAAGGCTTGGCCGCAGCGCCGCCTGGAATGGTATGCAGCATCGGCGTTTCGACTTCCATGAAGTCGTGCTTTTCCATGAAGCGGCGAATCGACGACATGGCCGCCGTGCGCGCCTTGAAAGTGCGACGCGTCTCTTTGCTCATGATCATGTCGACATAGCGCTGGCGGTACTTGGTCTCCTGGTCCGACAGACCGTGGAATTTGTCCGGCAGCGGGCGCAGCGATTTGGTGATCAGGCGCAGGCTGGTCACCTTGATGGTCAGCTCGTCGGTCTTGGTCTTGAACAGCGTGCCTTCCACGCCCAGGATATCGCCCAGGTCGTAGTGGTGCAGCGCTTCCATCGCCGCCTCGCCGGTATTATCGAGCGTGACGTAGATCTGGATGCTGCCTTCGGCGTGCAGGCCCGACGAATCCTGCAGTTCGGCGAATGCAGCCTTTTTGCCCGCTTCACGCTTGAACATCATGCGTCCGGCCAGAACCACGGCCACCGGCGCGGCTTCGAGTTCTTCGCGGGTTTTCTCGCCGTACTGCGCGCGCAGTTCAGCCGCCTTGTGCTGCGGACGGAAATCGTTGGGGAAGGCCACACCCTTTTCGCGGATGGCGCCCAGTTTGGCGCGGCGTTCCGCTATCAGCTTGTTTTCGTCGATGGGCGCTGCGGCCTGGTCTTGATTTTCCGTTGTCATGGTGGTGTCGTCAGTTTAAGTATTGAATAATTCGTCGATGGTCAGCTCGGAGAAGTCGCTGGCAATGTGAATGACGTTGTCGAACTCGGCAAAGGCCGAAGCGGGCAGGGTGGTAGTCAGGACCACGGCTTTCATGCCGGCCCGGCGCGCAGCTTCCACGCCCAGCGGCGCGTCTTCGAACACGATGCAGTGTTCGGGCGCCACGCCGCAGCGTTCAGCCGCGAGCAGGAATACGTCCGGATTGGGTTTGCCGCGCGCGACGTCGGCCGCGCCAACGATGGCGTCGAAGTGGCTGCGCAGATCCAGCCCGTCGAGCGTGAACTCGATATTGGCGTTGGGCGCTGCCGTGGCCACGGCCAGCGCCACAGAGCGCGCTTTGGCTTCGGCAATCAGACCGTCAAAGCCGGACACGGTTTTACGGTGCGGCTTGTACAGCTCGCGGTAGACCGATTCCTTTTCCAGGTTCAGCGCCGTCACTTCTTCATCCGCCAGGTGCTCGCCCATGTGGGAGCGGATGATCTCCTTGCCCTGGCGCCCGGCCGTGGTGCGGAAAAATTCGTCGGCGTCGATATCCTTGCCGCGGCGCTGGAAAAACGTGATCCAGGACGCCGTATGAAAGGACATATTGTCGACAATGGTGCCGTCCATGTCGAAGATGAATGCGCGCTTCGTCATGGCTTACACACCCTGCTTGAGCGAGGCCGAGATGAAGTCATCCAGGTCGCCGTCCAGCACGCCCTTGGTATTGCCCGTCTCGAAATTGGTGCGCAAGTCCTTGATACGCGACTGATCCAGCACGTAGGAGCGAATCTGGTGGCCCCAGCCCACGTCGGTCTTGGAGTCTTCCAGCTTTTGCTGCTCGCTCATGCGCTTGCGCAGTTCGTGCTCGTACAGCTTCGCTTTCAGCATTTCCATCGCCTCGGCGCGGTTGCGGTGCTGACTGCGGTCGTTCTGGCACTGCACCACAATGCCGGTGGGGCCGTGCGTCATACGCACTGCCGAATCGGTCTTGTTGATGTGCTGACCACCGGCGCCTGACGCGCGATAGGTGTCGACGCGGATATCGGCGGGGTTGACGTCGATCTCGATCGAGTCGTCCACCTCGGGATAGACGAACAGGCTGGTGAATGATGTGTGGCGGCCGTTGGCCGAGTCGAACGGCGACTTGCGCACCAGTCGGTGCACGCCGGTCTCGGTACGCAGATGGCCGTACGCGTACTCGCCCTCGACCTTGAGCGTGGCGGTTTTGATACCCGCAACTTCGCCGTCGGACTGTTCGAGAATGTCGACCTTGAAGCCTTTGCGCTCGCAATAGCGCAGGTACTGGCGCAGCAGCATGGAGGCCCAGTCCTGCGCTTCGGTACCGCCGGCGCCGGCCTGGATATCGATAAAGCAGTTGTTCGCGTCCATGGGGTTGCCGAACATGCGGCGAAACTCCATCGCTTCGACCACGCCCTTGATGGCGTCGGCGTCGACGATCACCGCTTCAAGCGTGTCCTCGTCGTCTTCTTCGCGCGCCATGGCAAACAGGTCGTTCGCGTCTTTGAGGTCGGCTTCCGCCTTGATCAGGGTGTGGACGATGGCCTCCAGCGCTTTCTTTTCCTTGCCCAGATCCTGGGCGCGCTTGGGGTCATTCCAGACCGTGGGATCTTCTAGTTCTTCGTTGACTTGCTCAAGCTTCTCTGACTTTTTATCGAAGTCAAAGATACCTCCGAAGTTCGGCTTCACGGGCGGTGAGGTCGTTGAGCAGGGCGGAGAGGGCGTTGATGCGTTCGGCTTCCATGGCGTTCCGGTCTTCTTTATTGGTTGAATCGAACCTTCGATTATACCCCAGCACGCCGGCTTCCATGGGGCCGGCGTGGGGCGCGCTTGATCCGGCCCCAAGGCCTGCGTATGATGCAGCGCTTGACTCCCCATCCATTGGCCAAAACTCGACTATGCGTTATCAAATTGCTATTTCGCTGTCCTCACTCGTCCTGGCCGCCGGCGCCGTTGCCGCGGTACCGCCTGGCGCTACGGCGGTAATCGGGGTGTTCGAGACAACCGACCTGCATTCGAACCTGCTTGGCTACGACTACTTCCGACTGGCCCCGGATGCTTCGCTGGGCATGGACCGCACCGCCGCGCTGATCGCCCAGGCCCGCAAACAGTACCCGAACAATTTTTTGTTCGATAACGGCGACACCATCCAGGGCACCGCGCTGGCCGACTACGAGGCGATGATCGCACCGCTGCCATGCGACAAAACGCTGGCCGTCTACAAGGTCATGAACATGCTGGGCTTCGACGGCGGCGGCATCGGCAATCACGAATTCAATTATGGCCTGGCTTATCTGAGCCAGGTCACCGGCAAGCAGCTCAAGGTGGCCGGGGTCGACCCCAAACGCGCGCCTTGCGCCGGGCCGAAATTTCCCCAAGTGCTGGCCAATATCCATAGCGTCAAAACGCGCAAGCCGCTGTTCGACCCTTATAGCATCATCGAAAAACAGATCACGGCGCAAGATGCCGAGGGCAAGCCGGTGACGACGACCATCAAGGTTGGGATCATCGGCTTTGCACCACCGACCATCCTGTCCTGGGACCGGCGCTGGGTCGAGGGCAAACTGTACACCGTGGGTATTCGCGAAGCTGCAAGCAAGTACATTCCGGAGATGCGCGCCAAGGGGGCCGACCTGGTGGTAGCGATTTCGCATGGCGGGCTCGATGACGCCCCGTATTCGCCGACCATGGAAAACGGCAGTTTTCACCTGTCCAAAGTGCCAGGCATCGACGCCATGCTGATCGGTCACTCGCACCAGGTCTTCCCGAATGCGAACAGCACCATCGCCCAGTTCAATTTGCCGGGGGTGGACAAGGCGCGCGGCCTGGTCAACGGGGTGCCGACCGTGATGGCCAATATGTGGGGCAAGCACCTGGGCGTAATCGGTCTGCACTTGCGCCACGAAGGCGGCCGCTGGGTGGTCGACAAGAGCAAGACTGTGGTCGAAGCGCGTTCGCCGCAGCTAGCTGACAAGTCTTATATGGCGCCCGATCCGGCCGTGGCCGAACTGGTGCGCGCCGAGCACGAAGCGACGATTCAATATGTTAAAACGCCGGTCGGCTCTACCGATTTTCGGATGGCGACCTATTTTGCCGATGTGGGCGACGTCAGTGCTATCAACATCGTCAACCAGGCGCAGACCGATTACGTGGCACGCTACGTGAAGGCTTCGCTGCCCAAGTACGCCAAGCTTCCCGTGCTGTCGATGGCATCGGCCTTCAAGAACGGCCTGGGCGGACCGGGTGACTTCACCGATGTGCAGCAAGGGCCTCTTGCACTGAACAATGCAGCCGACCTGTATCTCTATCCGAACGTACTGTATGCAGTCAAAATCGACGGCAAGCAGTTCCTGGCCTGGCTCGAGCGCGCCGCCACGCGCTTCAATACTATCGACGTGAGCAAGACCGAGCCGCAGGAGCTGGTCAACCCGGCCTTCCCGAGCTATAACTTCGACAGCATCACCAGCAAGGACGTCAGTTACGAGATCGACCTGACTCAGCCGGTGGGCAGCCGCATACGCAAGTTGAGCTACAAAGGTAAGCCTGTAACTCCGACGATGCAGTTCCTGGTCGCGACGAATAACTACCGCGCCAGCGGGGGCGGGGATTTTCCTGGTTTGGACGGCAGCCACACTGTGCTGGCGGCGCCAGACAGCAATCGTGACATCCTCATCGCCTATATCAAGAAAACCAAGGTGCTCAAGCGCGCCGACCATGGCCAGGAGCGCAGCTGGCGCTTTGCACGCATTCAAACCGCCGGACCGGTCGTGTTTCATTCGGCGCCCGGCATGATTGATTTGGCGCTGCAGGCGGGCCTCGATTACGTGACCCAGGTGCAGGCCGACGATGGGCGCGGAAAAGGGCTGGCCCTGTATCAGGTCGACCTGTCGAAATGAAGCGCCTGCTGGCTGCAGCCATGTTGGCCTGCGCCACGCTGGCGCACGGTGCGCCGCTCTCAAGTGGCGACGTGACGCAGTTGCAGCGCAAGACCGATGAAGGTGACGCGCGCGCCGCGTTCTACCTGGGCCGCATGTACCGCAACGGGATCGGCGTGCCGGCCGATGCCCGTCGCGCGTTCGAATTGATTGAAATGGCGGCGCTCAAGCGTCATGCACCGGCCATGTTCATTTTGTCGAATATGCTGGCCGCGGGGGAGGGCTGCGTCGCCGACGAGCAGCGCGCGCGCAGCTGGCTCGAAGCTGCGGCCGAGCTGGACCATCCTGAAGCCTTGCAGCAGCTTGGCCTGACCCTGAACATCGGCGCGATGGGATACCCGGTCGACCAGGTCCGCGCGGCGCAGCTGTTGCGCAACGCCGCGCACGCGATGAAGCATCGCCACTAGCCCGGATTTGTATCTTTACATCAGGAAATTAACAATGTAATGTTGTTGGTTAGATGCGCAGTCACGCGCACGAACAACCTGAGAGAGCACAATGAAAAAGATCGTTCCCGCCCTGCTGGCCGTCCTGATTGCCGCCACACTGGCCACCGGCTGCACCGTTGTGGATACCGGAGAAGTTGGCCTGCGCGTCAATTTTGACAAAACCATCGAAAGCGAGGAACTGGTTGCGGGCTCGTTCAACCAGACCTTGGTGGGCAAGGTGCTCACTTTCGCGGTCAAGGATGTGTCGGTGGACGTGAAGGATTTGAACCCGCTGGCGGCCGATAATTCGACCATGAAGGATTTCGACATCAGCGTTATTTACAACATCACGCCGTCGGCGGTGTCGGACCTGTATGTCAACAAGAGCCGCGCGTTTCACATGGTCGACAACAGCGGCGACATCTATCTGATGCACGCCTATATCTATCAGACCGCCCGCAACGCCGTCTACAAGGCCGCGCGCAAGTACGAGGCGCTGAACATGAATGACAGCCGCGCGCAGATCGAACAAGAGATTCAGCAGACCATGATGTCGACGCTGGCCGATGAAAAGCTGAGCGGGATCGTCATCTCGCAGGTACGGGTGGGCAGCATGGTGCCGAGCGATGCTGTCAAGGCCAGCGCCGACAATCTGGTGCGCGCCAAGAACGAAGAAAAGACCAAGGAAGTCGAAGTCCAGATCGCCAAGAAGGAAGCCGAACGTATCGCTGCGCTCAACGCCAATGCCGGCGCCATCGGCTACATGCAGGCGCAGGCGCAGATGAAAATCGCGGAAGGCATCGCCGACGGCAAGGTGCACACGGTGGTCATTCCTTACGATTTCAAGGGCATGGTCAACGTGAGCGCTCCGGCGCCGCGCTAAGGTTTTCGGGCGACCCGCACTGGCAGGGTCGCAACGGACTGCTGGCAGGTGGGTTTTTCGTATAGAATTTCCCATCTACTTAGAAAGCAGCCCACCATGTCCACTTCGCTCCCGATTGCCAAAAAACCCGCACCTGAACCGGCACTGATTGAACTGTTGTCGAACCTGGTCAATCGGCACGGCTGCATCACGGGCGCGACCGGCACCGGCAAGACAGTCACGCTGCAGGTAATTGCGCAATCGCTGTCCGATATCGGGGTTCCGGTCTTCATGGCCGACGTCAAGGGCGACCTGTCAGGCATGGCCAAGGCCGGCTCGGTTTCCGAGAAAATGAAGGCCCGGCTTGCCACCCTGGCGCTGGACGAGCCGGCATGGGCCGCCTGCCCGGTGACGTTCTGGGATGTGTACGGCGAACAGGGTCACCCGGTGCGCGCGACTATTTCCGACCTGGGCCCGCTGCTGCTGGCGCGCATGCTCAATCTCAATGATACCCAAGAGGGCGTGCTGCAACTGGTTTTCAAGATCGCCGACGACAACGGTTTGCTGCTGCTCGATACACGCGACCTGCGCACCATGCTGCAAAATGTCGGCGACAACGCTGCCGACTATCGCACGACTTACGGCAATATCTCGGCAGCGAGCATCGGCGCCATCCAGCGCGGACTGATCGGGATCGAAGAGCAGGGCGGCGACAAGTTTTTCGGCGAGCCGATGCTCAATATCGATGACCTGATCCAGACCGATGCGCGCGGCAAAGGCGTGGTCAACATCCTCGCGGCTGACAAGCTGATGAATTCTCCGCGCATGTACGCGGTGTTTCTGCTGTGGCTGCTTTCGGAATTGTACGAAAACCTGCCGGAAGTGGGCGACCTGGACAAGCCGAAACTGGTATTTTTCTTCGACGAGGCGCACCTGCTGTTCAACGAGGCGCCCAAGCAGCTGCTGCAAAAAATCGAGCAGGTGGTGCGCCTGATCCGTTCCAAGGGCGTGGGCGTGTTTTTCATCACGCAGAACCCGCTCGATATTCCTGACACGGTGCTTGGCCAGCTGGGTAACCGCGTGCAGCATGCCTTGCGCGCCTACACGCCGCGCGACCAGAAGGCCGTCAAGGCGGCCGCCGAGACCTTCCGCCCCAATCCTGCGCTCGATACTGCACAAGTCATTACCGAGCTTGGCGTCGGCGAGGCGCTGGTTTCCTTCCTCGACGAAAAGGGGCGCCCCAACATCGTCGAGCGCGCATTCATTTTGCCGCCGGCCTCGCAGATCGGCCCTATTACCCCAGCCGAACGCCAGATGGCGATGCGCCAGTCGGTGGTGGCGGGCGTGTACGAAAAGACGGTGGACCGCGAATCGGCGCATGAACTCATTACAGCACGGGTTGCGGCCACGGCCAAGGAAGTTGAAACCGTCAAGGCCGATACGACTGCGGCCAAGGAAAAGGCCGAGGATTCCGGATCGGGCCTCGGTGGCTTGCTGGGCGGG
This sequence comes from Pseudomonadota bacterium, assembly GCA_040385745.1. GTDB lineage: Bacteria > Pseudomonadota > Gammaproteobacteria > Burkholderiales > Burkholderiaceae_D > Telluria_A. The sequence continues at coordinate 23,116 of JAZKGU010000018.1, read as the reverse complement.
CTGTTTGGCAGCGGCGGCAGCAAGCGCGAGTCGGCCGGGCAGGCGATGATCAAGTCCGCCGCGCGCAGCATCGGCTCGCAAGTGGGGCGCGAGATTATCCGTGGCGTGCTCGGATCCATCCTGCGCAAGCGCTAAGCAGGAGAGCCCGGTGAACATTCGTCTTGCTGCATGTAGTTGCGGGCAGTTAAAGGCGCGCGTGCTTGGTGACCCGGTTCGGGTCTCGATTTGCCACTGCCTTGCCTGCCAGCGCCGCAGTGGCAGTGTATTTGCGCAGCAAGCGCGCTTTCCGCGCGAGCAGGTAGAGATTTCAGGGCAGTCGACCAGCTATACCCAGGCCGGCGATGAAGGCACGCACGCCACATTTCACTTCTGTCCCCAGTGCGGCGCGACCGTGTACTATGAAATGGAGGCTTTGCCAGCCTTTCTTGCCATTCCAGTAGGCGCCTTTGCCGACCCCGCGTTTGCGGCCCCCACCGTGTCGGTGTATGAGTCGCGCATGCACAGCTGGGTCGTCCCGCCACCCGACGCCGAACATTTTTAGTAGCGTCAGAGTGGAGCAGTGGGGCTGCCGCGTGCGTTCAGGCCGGGCCTAGCTGCGCCAGGATGGCAGCCAGCGCTTTGGTATCGACGGGTTTGACGAGATGGTGATTGAAGCCGGCGGCCATCGATTGGTCCCGGTCTTTTTGCTGGCCATAACCGGTGACCGCGATGAGAACGGAGTCGGCCATGCCCGTCAGGGCGCGTAATTGCTGGGCCAGTTCATTGCCATCGATTTCTGGCAGGCCAATATCGAGCAGGCAGACTTGCGGTAGCGCAGCCTTGGCGCGTGCCAGCGCCCGGCGCGCATCATGCTCCACCATGACTTCGTGGCCCGCCGCTTCGAGCAGCATGCTCAGCATGGCTGCGGCATCCGCGTTGTCATCCACCACCATGATGCGCAGTGGACGCATGACCTGCATGCCAGCCTGGCCCGAATCGCGCCCTGCGTGCTGGTCGTCTGGGAGCTGCAGGTGCGGCAGGCAGATAGTGAATGTGCTGCCGTGGCCAAGGCCGGCGCTTGCGCAGCTTGCAGTGCCGCCATGGAGCTCGACAAGGCTCTTGACCAGCGCAAGTCCCAAGCCCAGCCCGCCGGATGAACGGTCGGATGATCGTTCAGCCTGGGCAAACAGGTCGAAAGCGCGCGATGCCAGCGCGGGTTCCATGCCGATGCCGTTATCGGACACATCGACCTGCACGTGGCCGTCGCGTACGTCAGTGCGGAGCCGAATGTTGCCGTTTTCAGGCGTGTATTTGGCGGCGTTGTTGAGCACATTGGACAGAACCTGGACCAGCCGCTTCCGGTCCCCTAGCACCAGGCTCGCGTAAGGGGTCAAACTGAGCTCCAGATGGTGGCGTTTGGCCCGGATCGCAGGGGTCACCTGCTCCACGGCGTCTGCCACCACGTGGTTGATGTCGAGGGGCGCGTTGTCGAGCTCGACCAGGCCACGGGTAACTCGGGAGACGTCGAGCAGGTCGTCGACCAGACTGGTCATGTGGTGTACCTGGCGCGCGATGATCTGGCTGGTCAGGCGCACCCGTTCGTCGCTCAGCCTGCCCATCTGCAGCAGTTGCGCAGCAGCGCTGATCGGCGCGAGGGGATTGCGCAACTCGTGCGCTAGCATGGCGAGAAACTCGTCCTTGCGGCGGTCGTCCTGGCGCAGGCGTTCCTCGTTCTCGCGCAGAGCTTCTTCGTCTGCCTTGCGTTTGCTGATGTCGATCGCCGTTCCGATGATGCGAATGCACTGGCCTTGTTCATTGAACAGGCCGCGTCCTTTGGCGGCGACCCAACGCAGTACCTGGTCTTCCTTGCCGATCGTCCGATACTCCGATTCATACTGGATGCGCAGTAGCGGATTGGCAGCATCGGTAAAAGAGGCCAAGGTGCGTTCACGGTCAGCCGGGTGAACCCCGTTGTAAAAATCGTCCAGCGTGACCTCGCGTTCTGGCGAAATGCCGAACATGGCTTTCACGCGCGGTGGCCAGTACATGGATTGACTTGCCATGTCGACGTCCCATTCACCGACATCGGCGGCGTCAATGGCCATGCGCAGCTGTTCTTCGCGCTCGCGCAGAGTGGCCTCGGCGAGCTTGCGGTCATGCACGTCGGTCGAGGTGCCGAACCACATCGTGGTCTGGTCTGACTGAGGGTCGCGGTACGATTCTGCGCGCGCCAGGAACCAGCGGTATTCGCCGCTTGCGGAACGGATGCGGTGCTCCACGCTGAAATGATGTCCGTTCTCATGTGCCAGCTTCCAGGCTTGCATGGTGTGCGCGCGGTCATCGGGATGCACGAACTGGTCAGAAATCTCTTGCGGTGTGGTGAGGTCGATGGCAACGCCCGTATAGGCAAACCATTGTTTGTTGAAATATACCCCGCGCCCCTCCTCGTCAACGATCCAGACAATCTGCGGAATGGAGTCGGCCAGAAGGCGAAACCGCAGCTCGCTGGCACGCAGTTTTTCTTCCGTCAGATACTGCTCTTGCATCCGGGTAGCTACCCGTTGTTCGAGGTGTTCGTTGGTCTCCCGCAGGCGCTTGTTGGCTACCTCGATCGCTATTTCCTGGTCCGAAATGGTGCTTGCCATGCGTGCACTGCTATCGGGTGTGCCAACGAAGTCAGTCACGTCCTCCACCCGAAGGATGATGTGGGTGACCTCGCCGGCGGAGTTCAGGACCGGCGTGTTCGTCGGATTCCAGTAACGCTCTTCGAACCGCAGATCATTTTCGCTTTGGACGGGAAGGTCATATTTTTGAATTGCCATCGTATCGGCGCTTTTGCTCTGCAGGACGCGCTCGAAAGAGGCGCGCAGACTTGCCACGGCGCTGGCGGAGGGATCGTTCGGATTGTCCGGGAAAACTGCAAAGATATCGCGCCCAAGGATTTCCTCGAGAGTTTTCCTGGTTGCGCGCAGATATCCGCGGTTAGCAAACACCATGCGAAGATCGGGCGCCAGCACCAGGCAGGGCGAGGGTATGGCGTCGAACAGGGCGTGAAAATCGAGCTCGGCCGGCGCTAGTGCATAGGGATGGTGCATGGTCATGCCTCAACTTAAGACATGTCCATACTACAGCCTCAGCATTAATTTGCCCGGCACGCGCGAATTGTGCGCAACGTTCTGGAAAGCAGTAAATACGCCGCAAGCGCCGCTGCGGCAGGACGGCAGAGGGCCGTGCCGTGCTGGGTGAAGGAACCTGCGGCCGCTTAGTGCAGCTGTTTTTTTTCTGCCTGTACCAGGACGAATGGGCTGATCACAGAAGTCCAAAGGCGGGCGTCCGACTGTGCCCAGGCCTGCGCCTGCACATCGCTCACTTTCCCAACCTTGCCCTCGGCCAGCCAGCGCGCGATGCTGTCCTTGTCGTCGTGGGAAATGCGCACCCCCACATCGATCAGGTCAAGCTCCGGGCTCACGAAGATCACTGTACCCTGGGCAAAGTGGCGCTGCAGTTCGGACCACGGCAAGCGTGCAGTTTCCATATTGATCTTGGCGCGCAGCTCTTCATCTTTTTCAGGTTTGGTTTGCATACTGTTTGAAGATTAAATGGTCTCAATGACCGGTATGGGTGAACCGGCCCATGTTAAACGATAAGCCTGGCCTTTGCGCACATTGCCGACCAGGGCAGGGCGAAAACAGGCCAGGCAGGTGCCACCTTCTCGCCGCACGCTCGGGTAAATGACTCCCATGGAGCCGTCGTCGAGCAGGTCGAGCGCCAGCTTTTGCGACTCGATATAACTGGCCGGATCAAGGCAGTGTTCGAAGGAGTCGATGGCGCGGATGTCGTGAAAAGTGCTGGTAAAGTCGGCCAGCATGACCTGGTAGGTCACGCTATCGTCGAAGCGGTCGATTTCCTGGTACTCGACGGTCTTGTGGAAGGTAATCTCGGCGAGCGAGGTGTCAACCTCGAATGCGCAGTACCACGCGCCACGCTCGCCGTCGTTAAAGCGGCTACCTTCGGGACGGGGATAGGTGTAGGCCGCGTTAATGATGCGGAAATTCGGTACGCCGAATACCAGTTCGTCGACGCCGATGCCAGGCAGGCCGCCATACTCGCCGCGCAGGCGCTCGTTGGTGGCGTTATCGAGCTCGAACAGGTCGCGCAGGATGTCGGTGGTATCGGCCAGAGGGCTCAATACTGAATCCTCGGCATCGGCAAAGCGCGACGGGATCAGGCGGCAGGTGTCGAATTGACGCAGGGAGGTAAGTTTGGGAATGATCGTCAAGGTCACAAACCTCCACGGCGGGCGTCGAGTAGTTTGCGCACCATTTGCATGGCGAGCAGGCCACCGGCGAGCATTTGCGAGAGCGGGGTGCGTCCGCCAAACACTGGGTTCTTGTTTGGCAGCGACACCCATTCGTCGGCCAGCTTGTCCCCATACAGAATATGCAGGGACTTGTAGATGCCAAGTAAATACGATATACGTGTAATCCGGTCAACCTCCAGCACGCGGTCCGGATTTTTTTTCCACTCGTAAAAGGTGGAGGAAGACAAGCCGCCGAGCAGCTCGCGCGCATCGTCATCGCGCAATTTCCAAGCTGTAACGAGCTTGAAAAAGCCCATGAGGGCGGACTTGGATAAACGCTCGCGTTCGGGCCGGGCGTTCAGGTCGACGAGGACTGCAGGTTCGAAGCGGCTTTTTGGATAAGCGTAAGCTAGATTCATGGTGAACTCCGGTTATGGATACTTTATACTCCATTACCGGGTTGTATGCAAGGGCGCTCCGATTGCGGAGTGAATTGGGTCGTAAATCGATAGGAGAGTCAGATGCTACGCGCGGTCCTGATTGTTATTCTGATGTTGCTATGTGGAACTGTAAGTGCTGCAAGCAATGCCGAGCTGAAAAAACAGGTCGGCGATACCGAAAGGGCGTTCGCCGCCACGATGAAAGCGCGCGATCACGCAGCGTTCGTCAGTTTTCTCTCGGACGAGGCGGTGTTTTTCTCAGGACCCCAACCCCTGCACGGAAAACAGGCGGTAGCGGATTTCTGGAAAAAACTGTACGAGAAGAAGGAAGCGCCGTTTTCATGGGAGCCGGACGAGGTCGAAGTACTCGCCTCCGGCAAGCTGGCCTGGACCAGCGGACCGGTGTACGGCCCGGATGGCAAATTGATAGCCCGCTTCAATTCGGTGTGGCGCCTGGAGTCACCGGGCACATGGAAAGTGATCTTCGATCATGGCGCCGACGTGTGCGACTGCAAAAAGCCAGGACTATGAACCCGGACTTGCCGGGCTCAGGCGGCTTCGGCATGTTCCACCAGCAGCTGGACCTTGGTGACACCATTGTATTCGTTGGCATCGAGCCTGAATGCTAACCGGGTCCGCTCACCGAGCGCCGCGGTGTGGCCGAACCAGATTGCGTCGTAACGCTGGCCGTTGCGCTCCAGTAGCAGTTTGAGATGGCGCTCCTTGAGGACGCGCTGGCTCACAACACGGAATTCATCGCAAAACACAGGCGGTGCAAAGCCCTGTCCCCACACCTGGCCGCCCATCAGGTCGATGAATTCGGTAGTGTAGTAGGCATCTTCGAGCGGACCGTCGGTTTCGATGATGCGTTCGAGCTGCTGCTCGTTGAGCCAGGCCCTGCCCACCGCTTCGAACGCTGCTGAAAACGCATCGAAGGCATCGGCGCGAATCGTCAAGCCCGCCGCCATTGCGTGGCCACCGAACTTGTCGATCAGCGACGGCGCGCGCTTTGATACCAGATCGAGCGCGTCGCGCAAATGGAAACCGGGAATCGAGCGCCCCGAGCCCTTGATCCATCCGTCCGCGCCTGGGGCGAAGGTAATCGTCGGTCGGAAGAATTTTTCCTTCAGCCGGGAGGCGACAATCCCGATGACTCCCTGGTGCCACGAGGCGTCGAACACGCTGATGGTGTTGCTATTGGCCGGCTCGTAGGCGTCGAGATGGAGCAGGGCTGCATCCTGCATGCCGGCCTCGATTTCGCGGCGCTTGAGGTTGATCTCGTTGAGCTGCTGGGCGATGGCCCAGGCGCGCCCCTCGTCGTCCGTGATCAGGCATTCGATCCCGAGCGACATGTCATCCAGCCGGCCGGCAGCATTCAGGCGCGGGCCGAGGGCGAAGCCGAGATCGAATGGCGAAGCCGAACGCGCCTCGCGCGCCGCCACGCGAAACAGCGCAGCTACGCCGGCATGCATGCGGCCGGCGCGCATGCGCTTGAGACCCTGCGCGACCAGGATGCGGTTGTTGGCATCGAGCTTGACCACGTCGGCCACGGTACCGAGCGCCACCAGGTCGAGCAGGCTGTCGAGCTTGGGCTGATTCTGGGCGTCGAACACCCCGCGCCGGCGCAACTCGGCACGCAGCGCGAGCAAAACGTAAAACACCACGCCCACGCCAGCCAGATGCTTGCTCGGGAAACCGCACTCGGGCTGGTTGGGGTTGACGATCACGCGAGCCTCGGGCAGCGTATCGGCCGGCAGGTGGTGGTCGGTCACCACCACTTCAATGCCGCGGCGCTTCGCTTCGAGCACGCCCTCGATGCTGGCGATGCCGTTATCGACGGTGATGATGATGTCCGGCGCCTTTTCACGCGCTGTCAATGCCACGATTTCGGGTGTGAGTCCGTAACCGTACTCAAAACGATTGGGCACGATGAAGTCGACAATGGCGCCCATGGAGCGCAGGCCGCGGATGGCGGTCGCGCAGGCGGTGGCGCCATCACAGTCGTAGTCGGCCACGATGACCATTTTTTTTCCGGCTGCGATCGCGTCGGCCAGGAACACGGCGGCCGCGGCGATGTGCAGCAGCCCGCCCGGCGGCATCAGGGCGGTCAGTTCACTGGACAGTTCGCGGGCGTCGGTCAAGCCGCGCGAAGCGTACAGGCGCGCCAGTACCGGATGCACGCCGCCCTGGCGCAGCATTTCCGAAGTACGAAAAGAACAGGGGCGAATGGCGATACGGGTCATGGCAGAAGTCGGTCAAGGGTGTTGCGGCGCCAGAATGCGCGCTGGGCCATTTTGCTTGTAGTAATCTGCGTGTGGCCGCTGCGATTGCCCAGGACGAGGTGCAACCTGCCAATGCGGCCTTGCTCCAGGGCTTGCAGCGCCGGCGCGAACAAGCTGTCTTCGAAGCGTTGCATATGCTGGAGCCAGGCGGCCCAGGTGCCATTGATAGCGTCCTGCAGCAGTTCGGCCGCCAGCACCGTCGCGTCGCTATGGGCGCCAGCCAGCAGTTCGGCGACCGGAGGCACCGGTTGGCTCGCCAGCGCCGCCAGCCATGCCGGTGCGCCGCTGACTGCAAGCAGGGGCGAATTTGCGCGCGTGGCCGTGCCGGGCGACTGCGCCCATGGCCAGAACGAGTTGATTGCCGGTAGGCTGTGCGACTCGCGCTCGTTGTTCACCGGATGCTCGAACCACAGCATCTGGATCTCGTTTTGCAGCTTGCGGTACTCGACAGAGCGCGGACCGGAAGGCAGCCAGTCGGTCAGGTTCAGGCCAATGGCGGCGTCGGGGGACGATGTGTGCAGGTCGGCCCAGTCGTCGGCGCGCAAGAACCAGGTTGCGGCGTCGCCATAGACCAAGGTTTTGCCACTTTCCTCGATATACGGCTTGGCGAGCCCGAACAGGGTACGCGAATGGGAATCGGACAGTTGCAGACTGCGCGCGTCGGCGATAGTCAGGTGGCTGCGGGCGATTTGCACGTGGGCCGGGCTGGCCAGAAACCAGGTACCTTCGCCAGCCTCCAGTCCATAGCCACGCATGGCGGCTGCGGCAAACGCGGGTCGACCGGTGGACGACAGGCCGAGCACTTGCGCCAGGTAGGATTCGTGCGGCAGAGCCGCGTTATACGCGTCAAAAGGCAGCGCAACGCTGGAAGCACTGCGCGACAGGATCGCCGCCAGTGCTGGCAGTTGCAAATTTCGCAGCAGATCGGGCGCCAGTTCGGCAGGGGGCAGGGCAAACGGCAGGACAAGCGTTATTTCAGTCATGCCAGCATTGTAGGGCATCCGGGACCGGCCGGTATGTCCTACCGCTTGCCAATTTCCGTCGGTACTGTGCCGAAAACGCGGTCAATTCAGCCAGGTTCAGGCGCGCTACCTCCTGCTAGTCCGCTTAAGCCGGGCTCCTCGATTTCGACGTCGCCATAGGTGAGCCCAATGGCTTCTTCGTACCAGGTTTGCACCAGCGCCAGGTGCTCGCGCTCCTGGTTGAGGGCCAGGGTGAAGTCATCGACCAGGGCGGTCAACTCGTGTTCGTCGGCCAGGGCGATCAGGGTTTCCCAGCCTGCCTTGTCGCTCAGTTCTGCGGTGACAATGGCATGCAGCGATTGCGCTATCGTGGTGCGTGGATCATTTAGCACCTGCACCAGTCCCATGGATTCGACCCCTGCCAGGTCTGCGCTGGGTGTTTGCGAGGTCGGGTCGCCCCCCAGGCTCTCGATGGCATCGGCTAGCATGCGGAAGTGGCGTGCCTCGTCCGCCCGGATTTGCTCAAGATCTTCGATGGTCATGCTGATATCGCCGTCGAGCATGACATCGCACTTGGTGATGAGCGCATCGTACAGACGCGTGCCGGTGCGTTCGAAGGCCAGGCGCTCGCCCAGCTTGTCGAGCAGGATTTGCGGACTGTCGCCCTTGAGCATGCTCAGCCCCATGGATACGGCTCCCGTAACGGTGCCTGGCAGTGGCACCGAGCCAAGCGAGTCGGCATTGGTGATGTAATCGCTGCGCAGTTCAGCCAGCGCAGCGTCATCGCTGGCGTCGCTGGCGTCGATCGTCGGGACCAGCTCCTGCATGGCCTTGCTGTCGATGGGAGACATTTGTATCCCGGTGCGATTCATACCCACGTGTTCTGTTTGCAGTGTCATTGTGCGCTCCTTGAAAATACGCGTGCCGTCATGGCGCCGGGGCGCCATGGGCGGCAAAACTGCTTTTACGGGTCAGCTCGGTGCCCGGGGTCCAGACATAGCCCGACGCTACCGCCTCGCTGGGCGAACCGTCGGCGTTGACCATGGTTCGGTACAAGGTGGAATTGGGGCCTTCCTGCGCCCGAGCGACGAATTGCGTGCCGTTGGCGCTCAGTTCCGTTTCAGTGCTCAGCACCTTGCGCACGAACTCGCGCTGGCTGCGGAAGGGCAGCGGCTTGCTGAAACTGGCGGTGACGATTTCGGCCGGATCGCGTTGTTCGAACTGCTTGAGTGCCTCGCACGCCATATGGAAGTGACCGAGTTCGTAGTCGAGAAAACGCTCCCAGATGGCGCGCACGTTGTGATTGCTTTCCTGCTCAACGCAGCTGTAATAGTTATAGCATTCGGTCGCTTCGTGCAGGACCCACTGCTCGATCCAGCTTTCGGATGGGTCGAGCATGGATTCGTACTGGGTGACGTGCTGCTCTTCGATCGAGGCGATTTCGGCATACAGCTGGCGCGCCAGCGGATCGGAGAACTGCGGCCCGATGTTCATGTAGTAGTCGTGGGTTTGGTATTCGCCAGCGACGATGGTGAGCGCGTGCAGCTTGGTGAGGAAGTCGGCCTGCTTGGCGTCGTAGGGCTGGCGCAGATCGTCCTCGGGTGCGCGGTGATGGTACAGGGTTGGCCGCCCGGGCAGGATATCGGTATAGCTTTGCAGGATGTTGTTGGCGTCCTTGCCCTCAAGCCTGTCGAGCAGAGCCGAGTAGCGATACAGGTGGTCGAAGTCTTCAAGCAGGCCAAAACGGTAGACCTGCGCCAGATAGGGGTCGGGCTCGTTCTGGGCGACGGCGGCGGTGACCTCGATGGCGACCTGTTCATAGGCCACGGTGGTTTCAAGGGGCGAATGGTCGGCAGCGATGAGCCAGTTGACCATGGTGGCCTGATGCTGCTCGGTGCGTCGCACCTTGGCCAGTGGCAGGCGCAGTTCGCGATTGAAGCGCGCCGCCATGTGACCGAAACGCAGAGCTTCGTTTTCAAGCCCGTTGATGAGGATGACGCGCACGCGCGTGAACGCATCGTCGTCTAGTTTGCTGATCGGCTTTTGCACCATGTCGCGCCAGGTAAAACGCTGGCTGTCGACGGGCATGCCTTTGGAGTCGAATAAACTGAATGCCATTGGTGCCTCCTGTAGGGGAGCGAATGCCACAGAGATGAATGCTGGATGAATATGGTGTTGGAGTCGGCGCCCGGACCCAGGTTCAACCCTTTTTGTAACGCAGTCAGGCCTGAGCCCGATTCGATAGTGGCAAACCTGTCAAGAATGCGCTTTGTATGGCACACTGCGGACTTACTTAAAATACACTGTCGGAACCCATGAGTATCACCCACCGTTTGCCTTACGAATGGCTGGTCGGCCTGCGCTACACGCGCGCCGGCAAACGCAGCGGCCGCAACAGCTTCATCTCCTTCATTTCGCTCATTTCCGTCTCCGGCATCGCACTCGGCGTGGCTTCGCTCATTGTCGTACTGTCGGTGATGAACGGCTTTCGCAAGGAAGTCACCGACCGCATGCTCTCGGTGCTGGCCCACATCGAAGTGCTCGACACGCGCGGTTCGATGCCCGACTGGCAGTCGGCCGCCAAACAGGCTTTCCTCAATCCCGCTGTCAAGGGGGCCGCGCCCTATGTGCAGACCCAGGGCATGCTGCTGCGCGAGGGCGGTATGCGCCCGGCGGTCATTCGCGGTGTGCTGCCAGCGGAAGAGCCCAAGGTCTCGGACGTGGCCAAGAGCATGCGCCAGGGTAGCCTGACCGATTTGCGCTCGGGCGAATTCAACATCGTGCTCGGGTACGCCCTGGCCCAGTCGCTGGGACTGAACGTGGGCGACAAGGTCACCATGGCGCTGGCCCAGGCCCAGGTCACGCCGGCGGGCATGCTGCCGCGTATGCGTTCGTTTCGGGTGGCCGGCATTTTCGAGTCGGGCCATTTCGATTTCGATAACGGCATGGCCTTCGTGCACATTGAAGATGCGCAGAAAATGGAGCGCATCGACGCGCCATCGGGCGTGCGCCTGAAGGTCGCCAACATTCACGAGGCGCCGCAGGTGGCCGAGGCGCTGCAAAAGAGTCTGCCGGGCGAGCTGGAAGTGCGCGACTGGTCCAAGCAGAACAAGACCTGGTTTGCGGCGGTACAGACCGAGAAAAAGATGATGTTTATCGTGATGACCTTGATTATCACTGTGGCTGTCTTCAACCTGGTCTCCACGCTGGTCATGACGGTCACCGACAAGCAGGCCGATATCGCCATTTTGCGTACGCTAGGTTCGTCGCCGCGTTCGATCATGAAGATCTTCATGATCCAGGGCTCGTTGATTGGACTGCTGGGCGCCTTGAGCGGCGTGCTGCTGGGCGTGATAGTGTCGCTCAATATCGACGTGATCGTGCCGTTCTTCGAACGCCTTCTGGGGGTGCAGGTGCTGCCGCAGGATATTTACCTGATCAGCGCCTTGCCTTCGGATTTGCGCTGGGCCGACGTATTCGGCATCGGCGGACTGGCTGTTCTTCTGGCCCTGCTGGCCACCATCTACCCAAGCTTTGCCGCCTCGCGCGTCAAACCGGCCGAGGCGCTGCGCTATGAATAATCACACTCACCAAGCGGTTCTGGCCTGTGCTGGCCTGGGCAAAACCTACGTCCAGGGCGCCTACCAGGTACCGGTTCTGAACAATGTGGACTTCTCGATTGGCCGGGGCGAACATGTCGCCATTGTCGGCGCCTCGGGCTCGGGCAAATCGACCCTGCTGCATCTGTTGGGCGGGCTCGATACGCCGACCACTGGCTCGGTCACCCTGCTGGGCAAGGATTTCGCTTCGCTGTCGGAAACCGCGCGCGGCGACCTGCGCAACGCCTCGCTGGGATTTGTATATCAGTTCCACCATCTGCTGCCCGAGTTTTCCGCGCTCGATAATGTGGCCATGCCGCTGCTGATCCGGCGCGAAGCACGCGCCAGCGCGGTCAACAAGGCCCAGGCCATTCTGGAGCGGGTTGGTCTGTCCGGGCGCGCCATTCACGTGCCGGGCGAACTGTCGGGCGGCGAACGCCAGCGCGTGGCGCTGGCACGCGCCCTGGTGACCGAACCGGGCTGCGTGCTGGCCGATGAGCCCACCGGTAACCTGGACCAGGCCACTGCTAACCAGATCTTCAGCCTGATGCTCGATCTGTCGTCGACCCTGGGCACCGCTTTCGTCATCGTCACCCACGACAATGAACTGGCGCGCCGCTGCGACCGCGTGCTGCGCCTGACCGGGGCCGGCCTGGCAGCGGCCTCCTAATAACAATCTGATTTTCACGGCTTCGCACATGAGCTTTATCCACAAACTACCGTACGAGTGGCAAGTCGGCATCCGCTACACGCGCGCCGGCAAACGCAGCGGTCGCAATAGCTTCATCTCCTTCATCTCCCTGATTTCGGTGTCGGGCATTGCACTAGGCGTGGCCGCGCTGATCGTGGTGCTGTCGGTGATGAACGGCTTTCAGAAAGAGGTCACTGATCGGATGCTCTCGGTGCTGGCCCATATCGAGGTATTCGACGCGCGCGGCGCCCTGGCCGACTGGCGGGTCGCGCGGGCCGATGCGATCCGCAATCCGGCGGTGCGCGGCAGCGCGCCGTTTGCCGAAACCCAAGGGATGCTGCTCTACGACGGCGTGATGCGACCGGCCATTGTGCGCGGGGTGCTTCCATCGGAAGAGGTGAACGTTTCCGATGTCCCCAAGAGCATGAAGGAAGGGCGTTTCGACGCACTGCGCGCTGGCGAATTCAATATCATCCTGGGCAAGGAGCTGGCCGCCGCGCTGGCCCTGAAACTGGGCGACAAGGTCACCATGGCGGTGGCGCCCGGTCAGAATCTGGAGCAGGGATTGGCCCCGCGCATGCTGACCTTCACGCTGGCCGGCATCTTCGAGGCGGGCCACTTCGAATTCGACTCTTCGCTCGCCTTTGTGCACATGGACGACGCCATGAGTGCTGCCGGCCTGGCTGGACCTGCGGGCCTTCGCCTGCGCATCGCCGATATGCACGCCGCGCCGCTGGTGGCGCAGCAGCTGTTGCAGAGCATGCAGGGCGAATACCTGATACGCGACTGGTCGCGCCAGAACGCCACCTGGTTTGCGGCCGTGCAGAGCCAGAAGAAAATGATGTTTATCATTCTGGCGCTGATCATCGGCGTGGCGGCGTTCAACCTGGTATCGAGCCTGGTGATGACCGTGACCGACAAACAGGCCGACATCGCCATCCTGCGCACACTTGGTGCTTCGCCCGGCTCGATCATGAAGATCTTCATGATCCAGGGCGCGCTGATCGGCGCGATCGGCACCGCTGCCGGGGTTAGCCTGGGCGTGCTGATGGCGCTCAACCTGACCCGGGTAGTGGCGTTTGTAGAATCTACCTTTGGCTTCAAGATCCTGTCCAAGGATATCTACCTGATTAACACGCTGCCTTCAGACTTGCGCTGGCCCGACGTGATCGCGATCGCCGCCATGGCGATTGTGCTGGCCTTCCTGGCCACGCTGTACCCTAGTTACTCAGCTTCGCGCGTTAAACCGGCCGAGGCGCTGCGCTATGAATAAGCCGATCGACGCAGCGGTGCTGGCCTGCCGCGGACTGGGCAAGACCTTCACTCAGGGGCAATACCAGGTCAAGGTGCTCAGCGATATCGACTTCGATGTGCATCGCGGCGAGCACGTGGCCATCGTGGGTGCCTCCGGCTCGGGCAAGTCGACCCTGCTGCACCTGCTGGGCGGGCTCGATACGCCTAGCAGTGGCAGCGTCGCGCTCAAAGGCGCCGATTTCGCTGGCATGAACGAGACCGCGCGCGGCGCCCTGCGCAACGCTTCGCTCGGTTTCGTGTACCAGTTCCACCATCTGCTGCCCGAATTCTCCGCGCTCGATAACGTCGCCATGCCACTGCTGATCCGGCGCGAAGGGCGCGCCAGCGCGGTGAAACAGGCCGAGGCTATCCTGGAGCGGGTAGGGCTGTCCAAGCGCGCGATTCACGTGCCGGGCGAACTGTCCGGCGGCGAACGACAGCGCGTTGCACTGGCGCGCGCGCTGGTAACCAATCCGGATTGCGTTCTGGCCGACGAACCTACCGGCAATCTCGATCAGGGCACTGCGCAGCAGATCTTCGACCTGATGCTCGAGCTGTCGAGCACTCTGGGCACGGCCTTCGTGATTGTCACCCACGACAATGAGCTGGCGCGGCGCTGTGACCGCATGCTGCGCCTGACCGAACACGGCTTGCAAGCAGCGTAGGAACTGCCATGTGGATCGATACCCACTGCCACCTCGATGCCCACGAATTTGGCGCAGAATCGCTGGACGTAGCGCGCCGCGCCGCCGAACTGGGCGTAGCAATGATCGTGATCCCGGCAGTTGAACGCGGCAATTTCGATATGGTGGCACGATTGGCGCGCGATGCACCCAATGCGCGCTATGCCCTAGGCATTCACCCGATCTGCGTTCCAAATGCCAGTGAAGACGACCTGGCCGCGCTGCGCGTCGCTGTCGAGGCGGCCCTGCCGGATCCTAACTTCGTCGCCATCGGCGAGATCGGCCTCGATTTCTTCATTCCCATGCTGTGTGAACCAGCCATGCGCGCCAAGCAGGACCATTTTTTTCGCGAGCAGTTGCGCCTGGCGCGCGACTTCGACCTCCCGGTGCTGATGCACGTGCGCCGTTCGCAGGATCAGGTGCTCAAGCACGTGCGCCAGATTCGCCCCGCCGGCGGCATTGCCCACGCCTTCAATGGCAGTTTTCAGCAGGCGCAGATCTACATCGACCTCGGTTTCAAGCTTGGCTTCGGCGGCGCCATGACGTTTACGCGCGCTTTGCAGATCAGGCGCCTGGCCACCCAGTTGCCGCTGGCTTCCATCGTGCTTGAGACCGATGCACCCGATATTTCGCCAGCCTGGATTCACCCGGGGCGCAACAGCCCCGAGCATCTGCCGGCCATCGGCGCCGCGCTCGCCGAAATGCGCGCGATGGACCCTGATGCAGTGCGCAGCCAGACGATGGATAACGCTTTCGAAGCACTGCCGCGGCTGCGTGATTCGCTGCCCCTATGATGGAGCATTCGCCTGCCATGATCGACATTGGCGCCAACCTGACCAACCAGCGCTTTCACGCGGATTTCGACGCGGTGCTAGAGCGCGCAAGACATGCAGGCGTGAGCCAGATCATCGTCACCGGCACGTCGGAACAGGCCAGCGGCGAAGCGCTGGAACTGGCGCGGCGCTACCCGGACTATCTGCGCTGCACTGCGGGCGTGCATCCGCATGACGCGCGCAGCTGGAACGAGGCCAGCGCCGCCGCCATCGCACGTTTGGCACGGGAACCGCAGGTAGTGGCCGTGGGCGAATGCGGACTTGACTACAATCGCATGTTCTCGCCGCAAGCGGACCAGCTGCGCTGTTTTGAAGCCCAGCTTAAACTCGCAGTCGAGCTGCAAAAGCCGGTGTTCCTGCACGAGCGCGATGCGCATGACGATTTTTTTGCCATGCTCAAACAGTATCGTCCGGCCCTCAAGGGCGCCGTGGTCCACTGCTTTACAGGCACGCTGATGCAGATGCGCGAGTACCTCGATCTCGACTGCTTCATCGGCATCACCGGCTGGGTGTGCGACGAGCGCCGCGGCGACGATTTGCGCGAGGCGGTCCGCCATCTTCCCTTTGATCGCATGATGATCGAAACGGACGCACCTTACCTGCCGCCGCGCCATGTGCGCCCCAAACCGGCAGGAAACCGCAACGAACCTATGTATCTGGGCGCGGTGCTCGACACCATCGCCGCAATGCGGGACATACCGCCGCCCACGCTGGCGGCGCAGATCGAGGTCAACACGCGCGCTTTTTTCAGCCTTTCCTGAGCCGTTTTCATGCGCGCTGCGTGATTTTTGCCAAGAGGCCCCGGCTGATCCTGGTCCAAGATGGGCGTTTCTCCCCGCCCAAGGCTGCACGTGCGCTGTGCCATTCTCGGTTTCGCCTGTGGAGTCGGCCTGCTGCAAACCCAGGCCGCGCTGCCTGCCGAGCGCACTGTGGCGGCGCTATGTGCCGTCGGCTTGCTGCTGTGTTTTTTGCGCGGCCACATGCGCCTGGCGTTGGCGGGAGCTCTGTTCGGATTCTGCTGGGCCGCCATCCTGGCCGGCCTGGCGCTTGCACCCCAACTGGCGCGTGAAGACGAGGGCCGCGACATCTCCGTGGTAGGCACCATCGACAGCCTGCCTTACCAGTTCGACCAGGGCGTGCGCTTCAACCTGAAGGTGGAGCAGTGGTCAGGCAGCCGTTTCGCGCTGCCACCGCGCGTGGCGCTGGCCTGGTACACCGGCTTTGGCGGCTCGCCCAACCGTGTAGGCGACGTTCAGCCAGGTGAGCGCTGGCAGTTCACGGTGCGCCTGCAGCGCCCGCACGGCAACGCCAATCCCCATGGATTCGATTACGAAGTCTGGCTGCTTGAGCAAGGCGTGCGCGCCACTGGATACGTGCGGCCCAGTGACACGGCCAATCAGCGCCAGGACCGTTTTGTGTGGAGCGTCTCGAACGTGGTCGAACACTGCCGCGCATCGCTGCGTCAGCGCATCCGCCAGGCGCTGGCCGGCAAGCCCTACGCCGGAGTGATCGTGGCCTTGGTAGTGGGCGACCAGCGCGCCATCAACCAGTCCGACTGGAAGGTCTTCAACCGCACCGGTATTGGCCACCTGGTGTCGATATCCGGGCTGCATATCACCATGGTGGCAGGACTGTTCGCCTGGTTCGCGTCCTGGCTCTGGCGTCACTCCTTTTTCACCCGCGCGCAACTGCCGTTGCTGCTGCCTGCGCAAAAGGTGGCCGCGCTGGCGGGGGCTTGCGTCGCGCTGCTGTACGTGCTCCTGGCCGGCTTTGGCGTACCGGCCCAGCGCACGCTGTACATGCTCTGCGTGGTCGCGCTGGCGCTCTGGTTCGGGCGCCTGACGCAGGTATCCCATGTGCTCAGCGCGGCGTTGGGCGTGGTGCTGCTGCTCGATCCGTGGGCCGCACTGGCGCCAGGTTTCTGGCTGTCGTTCGGCGCGGTGGCCATTATCCTGTTCGCCACCACCGGCCGCACGGCGGCGCCCCAGTCCCGGTTGCGCGCGGCGCTCGATGTCGCCCTGCGCACACAGTATGTCGTCACGATCGGGTTGGTGCCGCTGACGATGCTGATGTTCTCGCAGGTGTCGCTGGTCAGCCCCCTGGCCAACGCGCTTGCGATTCCCCTCATCAGTCTGGTGGTGACACCGCTGTCGCTGGCAGGCAGCATGCTGCCGGCGCCGCTGTCGACCATGCTGCTGCACGCGGCCCACTTTGTGATCGACATGCTGGCCAGAGTGCTCGGTCTGCTGAGCGAGCAGCCACTGGCAGTGTGGAGTGCACCGGTGCCGGCGCCCTGGGTGTTTTGCTTTGCCTTGCTTGGAACCGCGTGGATGCTGGCGCCCCGCGGCTGGCCCCATCGCTGGCTGGGCCTGATCGCCTGGATACCGCTGTTGACCGGCAAACCGCTGGCGCCATCGACCGGGCAGGTCGCGGTAACGGCTTTCGACGTGGGGCAGGGCATGGCGCTGCTGATTGAAACCAGCGGGCACCGGCTGCTGTACGACACTGGCCCTTTTTATTCAACCGAATCAAATGGCGGCAACCGGGTGCTGATCCCTTACCTGGCCGCGCGCGGCATCGACCGCCTCGACGGCATAATCGTCAGCCACAGCGACGTCGATCACTCGGGCGGCGCACTGGCGCTGCTGGAGGCAATCGAAGTTGGCTGGGTATCGTCTTCGCTGTGGCTGGATCATGCGATTGTTGCGGCAGCGCCGGATCACCGCCGCTGCAGCGGCGGGCAGCAATGGACCTGGGATGGCGTGCATTTCGAGATGCTGCAGCCGACCGTGGCAAGCTACCAGGACATCTCGCTCAAACCGAATGCGCGCGGGTGTACGCTGCGCATCAGCGCCGGCGGACGCTCGCTGCTGCTCGCCGGGGATATCGAGGCGGCACAGGAAAGTGATTTGATCGAGCTTGCCGGCGGGCGCCTGCGCGCCGATGTGCTGCTGGTGCCGCATCACGGCAGCGGCACGTCGTCGACGCGTCCGTTTCTGTCGGCGGTCATGCCGCAGCTGGCCTTGTTTCAGGTAGGGTACCGTAACCGCTACCGGCATCCCAAGCGCGAGGTCGTCGAGCGCTATCGGTCCATGGGTATCGCCCAGATGCGCACCGACGAAAGTGGCGCCGTTCGGCTGGACTCCAGTGAGGGTTTCATTCCGCGCGCCTACCGCGTGGAGCATGCGCGCTACTGGTACGGCCGCTAGCGGCCTGCATTCCCGCTGATGAACCAGCGCACCGAGGCATCGGCAACGTCGCGCGGGATGACATGCGCGCCATCGAATTCTTCGTACACAAGGCGATATTCAAAGGCCGTCAGGCGGCGCACGATATTGCGGCTGCATTGCTGGACCGGCAGCACTTCGTCGTCATTGCCATGCGAGATGAAGATCTGCGGATCCCCGCGCGCGGTGATAGGACCAATAAACCCAGGCGAATAGGCCAGGATGTGGCTGAACAGGTCGCCGTTGGCCAGACCCAGCGTGAGGGCATACGAGGCGCCGTCGGAAAACCCGCCGATACCTACGTGGCCGGTATCGATAGCATATTCGCGAAACATATGCTCCAGTACCGTATCGATGAGGGCCAGGTCCGAACCGTATTCGCGTTCGAAAATGATGTCCCAGGTGCGCCCGGTAGAGGCGGGCGCGACCAGAATCAGGCCAGGCTCGTCAGCATAGTCCTGCAGCAAGGCCATGCCTTCGCTGGCACTGCCGCCGGCCCCATGCAGCAGCAGCACCATGGGCAGCGGACTGCTCACCTGGTAATGATGCGGAATATAAGCCAGACAGTCTCCTTTGCCCCCGGTCGGCAGGCGAATGTTGCCGGTGGGAGCAGGGCCGGATGGGGGAAATGGCCGGGCTTGCAAATAGGGTTGAACCGCCATGGCAGCCTCCATGATCATGGTGTCTCCTATGAGTCTGGCAGAACCACATAGTTCAGGGTGCATGTGCAAGAACAGCTGCCGGTTAGTGCATTCCCTCTAAACGAGGGTGGGAGGGCCGGAAATCCCCTTACAATTTACCGATGAACAAACCGCTGATTCACTTTTCTCACGGCAACAGTTACCCGGCCGGCAGCTACCGTCAGATGCTCGATCACCTGGGCGCTGACTTTGACATCCGCTCGACCGACATGTACGGTCATCATCCCGACTATCCCGTTACTGACGGCTGGCCAAAACTGGTCGAGCACCTGATCGAGACGCTCGAAGGATACGGCCAGCCTGCGATTTTGCTGGGTCACTCGCTGGGCGGAATGTTAAGCCTGATGGCAGCCAAACAGCGGCCCGAACTGGCGCGCTGCGTGGTCATGCTCGACGCACCGGTGGTGGCCGGATGGCGCGCCATGCTGTGGCGCCTGACCAAAAAACAGAGCTGGAGCGATAATTTTTCGCCGGCCAAATTCTCGCAAAAGCGGCGCCATATTTTCCCGGACAAGGCCGCCGCGCACGCCCACTTCATCAGCAAGCCAGTGTTCGCCAAGTGGGCGCCAGGGGTGCTGGACGATTATCTGGAGGTCGGCCTGACGCCGCACCCGGAAGGCGTACAGCTGCGTTTTTCGCGCGAGATCGAAACGGCGATCTACCGCGGCCTGCCGCATCACCTGGGCAGCGTGGCCGATGACCGCTATCCGGTGCCGATTGGTTTTATCGGCGGCGACGATTCGCTGGAATTGCGCCAGGCTGGCCTGGCCGCGACGCGCCGCCTGGTGGGGGACAATTTCATCGAACTGCCCGGCACCCACCTGTTTCCGATGGAATCCCCCCAGTTCGCGGCCCAACTGGTGCGCGAAATGATCGGCAAGCTGCTGGCGAAGGCCTAAAAGGGGACTGGGAAGCGCTTTTCGCGTAAAATCGCGTGAATTCACCTCCACCCGTCTTTACTGAGAAGAGTCTCCAGCGATGAGCATCAAAAGCGATAAATGGATCCGCCGTACGGCCCTCGCCACCGGCATGATTGAACCGTTCGAACCTGGTCAGGTGCGTGAAGCCGACGGCCGCAAGATCATCTCCTATGGCACCTCGTCGTATGGCTACGACATTCGCTGCGCCGACGAATTCAAGGTATTCACCAACATCAATTCGACCATCGTCGACCCGAAGAATTTCGATTCGAATTCCTTTGTCGATATCAAGAGCGATGTTTGCATCATTCCGCCCAATTCGTTCGCGCTGGCGCGCACCATCGAATACTTCCGCATCCCGCGCAATGTGCTGACCGTTTGCCTGGGCAAGTCGACCTACGCGCGCTGCGGCATCATTGTCAATGTGACGCCGTTCGAGCCGGAGTGGGAAGGCTATGTGACGCTGGAGTTTTCGAACACCACGCCGCTGCCGGCCAAGATTTACGCCGGTGAGGGCTGCGCCCAGGTGCTGTTCTTTGAGAGCGATGAAGTGTGCGAGGTGTCGTACAAGGACCGTGGCGGCAAATACCAGGGCCAGAGTGGTGTGACGCTGCCGAAGACCTGACATTGAGCGCAACGGAATAAAAAAAAGGAACCGAGGTTCCTTTTTTTATGCTGGCATGCCCTTACTGCTTCACGCAATCGACAAAATAACCGCGCTTGCCATCGACTTCGCGCTTGACCAGGCCATGCACGTCCGTCTCAAAGCCGGGGAAGCGCTCGTTGAAGTCGCGGGCAAAGCGCAGGTAGTCCACGATGGTCTTGTTGAAGCGCTCGCCGGGAATCAGTAGCGGAATGCCCGGTGGATAAGGCGTCAACAGAATCGCGGTAATGCGCCCTTCGAGTTCCTCGATTGCCACGCGCTCGATTTCGCGGTGGGCCATCTTGGCAAAGGCGTCGGACGGCTTCATTGCCGGGATCATGTCCGACAAATACATCTCGGTCGTCAGGCGCGCCACATCGTAAGTCTTGTAGAAGTCGTGGATCTGCTGGCACAGGTCGCGCAGGCCCATCGCTTCGTAGCGCGGGTTGGCCGCTGCGAACTCTGGCAGGATGCGCCACATCGGCTGGTTCTTGTCGTAGTCGTCCTTGAACTGCTGCAGCGCCGTCACCAGCGTATTCCAGCGGCCCTTGGTGATCCCGATCGTGAACATGATGAAGAACGAGTACAGCCCGCACTTCTCGATGATGACGCCGTGTTCGGCCAGGTACTTGGTGACGATCGAGGCGGGAATGCCGGAGTCGCCGAACCTGCCGTCGAGCGACAGGCCGGGGGTGACCACGGTGGCCTTGATCGGGTCGAGCATGTTGAAGCCGGGGGCGAGGTTGCCGAAGCCGTGCCAGTCGTCCTCGGCGCGGATCATCCAGTCGTCCTGGGTGCCGATGCCTTCTTCGGAGAAGGTGTTCGGGCCCCAGACCTTGAACCACCAGTCGTTGCCGAATTCGGCGTCGACTTTCTTCATCGCGCGGCGGAAGTCGAGCGCTTCGAAAATCGATTCTTCGACCAGCGCGGTGCCGCCTGGCGCTTCCATCATGGCCGCGGCGACGTCGCACGAGGCGATGATCGAGTACTGCGGCGACGTCGAGGTGTGCATCAGGTAGGCCTCGTTGAAGGCGTCCTGGTCGAGCTTGACCGTTTCGGACTCGCGCACCAGCACCTGCGAGGCCTGCGACAGGCCGGCGAGCAGCTTGTGGGTCGACTGGGTCGAGAAGATCATCGACTCCTTGGCGCGCGGACGGTCCTTGCCGATCGCGTGCATGTTCTTGTAGAAGTCGTGGAAGGTGGCGTGCGGCAGCCACGCTTCGTCGAAGTGCAGGGTGTCGATCTTACCGTCCAACATTTCGCGCAGCGTCTCGACGTTGTAGACCACGCCGTCGTAGGTCGACTGGGTGATGGTCAGGATGCGCGGCTTCTTGTTGACGGCTTCGCGCGCGAACGGATTGGCTTCGATCTTGCGGGCGATCGACTCGGGCGTGAACTCTTCGAGCGGAATCGGGCCGATGATGCCGAGGTGGTTCCGGGTCGGCATCAGGAACACGGGAATCGCGCCGCACATGATGATCGAGTGCAGGATCGACTTGTGGCAGTTACGGTCGACCACGACGATGTCGCCGGGAGCGACGGTCGAGTGCCATACCATCTTGTTCGAGGTCGAGGTGCCGTTGGTGACAAAGTAGCAGTGGTCGGCATTGAAGATGCGCGCGGCATTGCGTTCGGACTTGGCGACCGGGCCGGTGTGATCGAGCAGCTGGCCGAGTTCTTCGACCGCGTTGCACACGTCGGCGCGCAGCATGTTCTCGCCGAAAAACTGGTGGAACATCTGGCCGATCGGCGACTTCAGGAAGGCCACACCGCCCGAGTGGCCGGGGCAGTGCCAGGAGTAGGAACCGTCGTTGGCGTAATTGACCAGCGCACGGAAAAACGGCGGCGCCAGGCCATCGAGGTAGGACTTGGCTTCGCGGATGATATGGCGCGCCACGAATTCGGGGGTGTCTTCGAACATGTGGATGAAGCCGTGCAGTTCGCGCAGCACATCGTTGGGAATGTGGCGCGAGGTGCGCGTTTCGCCGTAGATGTAGATCGGGATGTCCGAGTTCTTGTGGCGAATCTCTTTGACAAAGGCGCGCAGCTGGATCAGGGCCGAATCGGTTTCCTCGACCGAGCCTGCGCCGAATTCCTCATCGTCGATCGACAGCACAAAGGCGGAAGCGCGCGACTGCTGCTGGGCGAACTGGGACAGGTCGCCATAGCTGGTGACGCCGACGACTTCCATGCCTTCTTTTTCCATGGCCTCGGCCAGAGCGCGAATGCCCAGGCCGGAGGTGTTATCCGAGCGGTAGTCTTCGTCGATAATGACGATTGGGAAACGAAATTTCATGTACAGCTCCAAAGCGAAGCGCCGTGAGGGCTGTCTCCCTTGTGGGGTAGAACGTCGCTCACGGCACCGATAGAAATAAGAAGCGGATTTTCGCAGAAATGGCGGCGATCCGGTGAAAAAACTTTTGTTAGGTTATCTACAAGCGGGCTCAGGCGGCGCACTCTTGCCCACCCACCCGCAACAAGCTCCGGGGTCAGGTCCAGAAATGCTACACGAGCTGTGCTGTAATGCAGCTTACAGCACAGCTCGTGTAGCATTTCTGGACCT